>CAJSYI010000001.1 GCA_910573745.1 Muribaculaceae bacterium
TCAAAAATCCCCGGGGCATCGAGCCCCGGAGGATTTTACCCCAACCTCGGGGATCTCAGGCTCATACCTGCATGTCTCCACAGTCTTCGGACTGTTTAACATTCATTCATAATCTCAAACCCTCTGACCCGTCAATATTTTTCAGGACGCCACACACGCTTGGGATAATGAGAATCAACGCGGACCCCATTTACCTTACCGGTTTTAGTGTTTTGAGAGACATATCCGATATAGGATGAATGATCCTTCTCAGACAGCTCAAATTTCAGCATAGTGAAGACCGTTCCCTCAGGATAAGTCTTCTTCACTTGTTCTGTTGTGGCTTCCATTCTATGTGGTTGTGAGAGGTTACTATATTAAAAATCGCCGACGAATTGTCTCGCCGACGTTACAAAATTACCAAATATAGCTATTCAAAACAAATATTTTTGGTAATTGTTTATATCGTAACTATTTGATATTAAGCGGTTTTACAGGCTATCGAAATTTTGGAATTTACTCGGTTATATCATCTATTCAGGCATTTACAAAATGCCTATAAACAATAATTAACAGAGCGAAAAATTTTCATTTTAATAGTCAATTTCTTTTTCAAATTCCAGCAATTCGACATCTGGTAACACATAATTGCCCCATTTATCACACTGAGATATGATTTGGATTTGGTGACATACCCCTAACCGTTCAATAAACTCGTCCAGTTCAAATATGGGTATGAAATCGTAGCGAACTTTTGATTCCACTTCAATTGAGTATGCAAACCCTTCTTGAATACGAATAAAGACCGCTGTGGCAAATGTTTTGCGCCTGAAGTAATCCAGGGCGTTCACAATGTCTTGTCTCATAGGCTATAATTGAATTGAGTTGATAGTACATTGATCACACAAACCATCATTACGCCTGAGTTCTGCTTTCTTTACCAATCGACCACATTGAGGACAGAAAAACTCTTTTTTCTTTTTTTCATATATGGCATTTTGGACTGTGTTTTTAGAAACTTGATACTCTTGCATTATGGCTGCGGTTATTTGACGAACAGAATATCGTCTGTAAGATCTAATACGCTTATAGTCGTATTTAATCAAACAGGCGATAACAGTTCGGGGATTCAAAACCCCCAGAGCATGTAGATTCTGAAGATCTGCTACCGGTACTCCGGAGATGGTAGATAATTTTTCGAGTTCTTTATCTTGGAGTTGTTTCATCTATTATTAAGTTTTACTTAAAAATAGCCGAGCCCAAGTTGGAGCGTTTTCCATAAATTCCTCAACTAACGCCCCATCTTGAAAGCGATAGACCATTTGAGGCGGTTCACTGTCTGAAGAATTATTTATGATATACAAATCGTGGATAAACGGCATCAGAGCTAAACAACCCGACAATGACTTGAAATATCGGCTGAAGATTTTGTCTGTCTCGCAGTCCTTTCCTTTTAAGATAACTCGTTTGGCAATTCGATTGATGTTTACCAATGGAGAATCAGTACCTATAAAAAACATACTGATCTTACAACCGCCATTGCGCAAATCTACGATATAATCTCTTTGGTCATTAGATGTCAGAATAGTTTCAACCATCAAATTATTTTCATTTGGTATGAAGCCATTCTCACTATCACCGACTATTGGGCGTATATATTCGAGGAATGAATAGTATTGGTGATTCCTATATTGGAGATTTGACATCAGTGCTTCAACCAACAATGATTTGCCAGCTCCAGTACCACCGGCAACTATTGTTATCTCTGGCATTTCTGAAAGCACCTCTCCCTCAGAATATAAATTGGTTGCATATCTTTTAGCGTGACGAGGAACATTAGCTAACCGTTGAGATATGAGTGCTGAAACGTTATTAGTTGTTTCATTCCCCTCAATTGATACTTTACGGAGGGTTTGTCCCAGCATCATCATCCGGAACATCTTTTGATCTATATTCATAGGTACTTGCTTATAAAGATATGATAGATGATAATTGCCACAATATTGACGAAGAATAGCCCTATTCCAACTGGTAACAAGCTATCAAAATGGCACCAGCTTCCTAAGAACATAAGGATGATAGGCAAACTTACAACATACACGCAGTAAGCTGGAAGACGACCTTGTAATTGTGTGCCAGATAACAATGATATAAGGGCAAAGAATAACGCAAGACCCACGTCATTTTGCGCTATGATACAAGCAACGGCCCAAAACGAAGCTATAAGCAAACCTAAAAGAGCATAACCTCGTGTTAATTTGGATTCTTGTAGCATTACATCCTTATCCCGATTGAGAACCCAATCTTTAACTCCAGCCCGTTTCTTTTTTCGCAGTTTGTTATAGATATGTACAGGCATTGCAGTGTAGATCCAACCAATAGTACCAAATGCAACCAAAGCAATAATGGCAAATATATCAAAAGCTACTAAAGCAAAGCCCTTAATCTGAATAAAATGTGCAGCTGTATATTGTAAACAAACGAATCCACATAATATAGCAAGGACGCACACAATAAATAATATGAGCCTTTGCCTTCTTTGCGATTCGGTAAGTGATTCTATATTCATCTTCTCGATTACTCCGTAGGCACTCGACCGGAGGTGGTTGATGTACACAAGAAAAGTGGACTGCCTTCCCCATGCTTTCCTTGTAGGTATCGCCAAATACCTGTAAACACGCACGGTTAGGCAGCCCACATTATATGAGCTGTCACCGTGCCTCGTGTTTACGTGATTATTTTGGCGATTTCACAAGGTATGAGGCACCTTTCTATTTTCCTATGTCTTGGCTTGTTAGCCGCTGCAAAGATACGAAATTTTCAGGATTTAACGAGCATATATTGGGCTAATCGCCTGCAAATTCCTCGATTCTACTTTTGATTTCATCAATTTCGCTTTCCCATTCATCCATTGTATCAATGGCTTCTTGCATAGCGCCTCCACGAGAGCCGTACTGAAGGCTTTCAGGCATATTGTCGAAAGCCTCTTGTTCTTCATCTCGAACTTCTGATAGCCGATCCAGCGCTTCTTGCAGAGACTCGGCTACATCAAGCAAGTCTTTTCGTCGTTGTTTATTCATTTTTATCGTTCATTATGTTATTCATTTTTACAAAAGCTTTCGCCTGTTTCTCACTAAAAGCAAAAGATTTAATCAGCACTTCAATCTTCGCTTTATCCAGACACCTACGACAATATGGATGTTCAGGAATATCCGGATCAATCAATGGCCAAAAAGCCACTGCTGGTTTACCACATACGCAGCATTTACATTCAGAGGCTTTCATCGGTTTTCGGAGGATGAGTGATTCGGAAACTGGAGTTGGGCTCCTTACTGGTTCGATTAGTCCACAAGACGTATTTATCAGGGCCTAAACTATCACTGGGATCTGGAAATAGAATACCCCAGCAATAGTATTTGTTACCTTTAGAATCCTTGGAAATGCGTCCATGCTTTACAGCGTATAAAACACATTCCAACGCATCGACATCTGGGATGTCATCGTCAACAGTGATTGTTATTCGTTTGCTCATGGCCGGACTCTTAGTTATAGATTACATCACCCGACCAGTCTAACAATGGGCTGGTGATGGCGATCAGCTCTCCTAAATCCATACAGCCATCAAGTTCATCGCCAATCGCCTGAGCGAATATGACTTGGCTATTATTTTCGCCACAATTCAGAGTTAAGGATAGCCAACCCCATCTGTATCTCGCATAAATGTACCTGTCATCATCAGTGAAAATATCCCATTGACTTGGACAAGCGCCACAAGTTTGTTTGCACGTCTTGACTTTGTATCTGGCATTATCATTCATATATTCCAACTCTTGTGGAAACCATGACCTTGAATGTCCGGATTCTATGCAAATAGCAGGAGAGAAACATATATTGACTATCTCTCCAGTTGATTTCACTCTTGCTTTCATTTTTTGAATACGTTGAGAAATGCTTTGATGGTCTCGCGTCTTTTGTAAACGCTCTCCGGCACAACACCATTTTCAGGAAGTCGGCCATTGAGAATCAACTCACGCACTTCAGTTGCTGAGATTCCATCCTCACATGTGTTGCGGGCGAGCAGCGACAGCGATACGTTGTTCCTCAGAAGGAATCCGGGGAACCATGACGTGATAATCTCGAAGCCGTCTGAGTAGTAGATGGTGAAATTCGGCTCATGGGTCTGGGAAACAATGTACGAATAGAGATAGAATCCCCAGTCATGGCTGTTGTCAGATTCATCGGATAAATCCGGCAACTCCACTACTGTGATACATTCCTTGTGTCCTTGTACAAGGAATGTATCACCGATGGCTTCTTCAACCATCTCTTTGCGAATGGTCCACGGTATCGGGTTACGAGCATTAAGCTTGTCAATAGATCCGATGATTACGAGAACCTTGTCATTCTCTTCTACAGCCTTTTGAATAAGCTGGAGGTGTCCATTATGTATTGGCTGGAACCGGGCCAGTATTACTCCTGTTTTCATTTCGTTTTATTTATTCGTTCAACCTTGCCTTCCACAAATACTGGATGACCATCTTCATATTTGACATGCGGTATCGTTACCATCACATCGCCATTCATATCATCGGCATACGCTTTGAGTAGAGCTTCAGCGAATGGTATCACATCCCTTTCAGGAATCCGAAGACAAAACTTCTCTCCGTCAGAGAACTCACCATCATAGGCGAAATCTGCCAGAAAGAATGGGTTGCGATTGCATTGTTTTATTGTCATATTGTTCAAATTTGTTCTCCTGTCAAATTTTGATAGATGTTTTGTAGTTCATGTACATAATCTATCATATATTCGTCACCACCTTGGGTATTATTAAGCGAAATGGTTATCCCGAAACGCTGACTCATTCCCACTTTAACCTTGCGATCATCACGGTAGAAATACGAACCGAACTTACTTGGCCATACCTCTTCAGTGGTAAATCCAAGTTTTTGAAGCCATGCTACCGATATAGCTACGCCTTTTAACATGTGCGGATAATAAAATATCGCACCAATTCCAACAATAGGCCATGCCCCAGCTGGTTCTGTCTGAAGCTTAATTTGAGAGACTTGCTCTACAGTTTTACCTGTATCAACATAGTTTCCTCTTCTTAATTCTGAATGTTGCATATTATATTAGGTTCAATGGTTTACCAAATCTTATTCACAATCGGTTCGCCAATTTTACAAGGCTTGTCACACTGACTGATACCATCGTCAATTCGATATAAAGCTTGACAGCCACGATTTGTTTCGTCAGCGGTTTCTATGTAATACATGTTTTCACATGCACACTCTTGGTTTGCTATAGCTTTGTCATAGATACGGCAAGCATCTACCCAAGCATTAAAAGCTCGCTGGTAATCATCGCGGGTGCCCAACTTATTTTCCATAGCCTTTAATGCTCTGTTCATTTCAATATGGAGCTTATTGAGATATTTTTCATCGTCTTTCTCAGCTTCATATCGCATAAGGCAGCGAGAGGTTTTGCGCACCTCAAATTTCGGGCGGCATACTCGCATCCACGGCCTTGCTTGATACTCTCCAACATCTTCTCCATGCGGCCAAACTTTCAGCTCAGTCTCGAAGACACCGGTTGTATAGATGAGTTGTTTCATTGCGGTAGCATATCTTTGAGTTTCTGAATTATTCTCATTTTCAGTCGCTCCTGAAACTCTTTACAGCGCGACGTATGGAGGCCAGTTGCCAATGCTCCGCAAAAGCAGAATATCGGCGTCATGTCATCCAGCTCATTCATGGCCTCAGCTTTAGCTCTGGCGTATGGGCCGGGAGCGTGTTGAAGGAGCCAAGCTATTTTGTCATTCTTTGTCATGTTTGATTTGTTAAGTGTTTAGCCATTCATCATATATCTCTTCCCAGCCATTCAGCAGTCCTATTCTGGCACCAAATGTATCAGCCATTTCTTGCACGGTTTCTTTTGGTGGCATATATCTCCCATCTGATAAAAGATGATAATCATCTTGAAGCATGGAGTGAATCAAATCCATATCAGCAGGCATAATCTCATCAGGGAACAATACCACCGAACCCTTGCTTGTTGTATAAGATATTCGTGGGATTTCAAAATATCCTTTTTCGCCAATCAATAAAGAACAGAGTCCTATTTCACCTGGAATCAACTGTATTGCGGTGTTTGGCGCATTTGTTACCATGAAATATGCGTTCTCATCGCCATTAAAAGCATCGAGCATACGCTTTATTCGCTCTGTATCACAGTTGGATATACGCTGGTCGAAATGTGTATTAGGCATTTGCTCACTCCAATCGTAAATAAACTCTCTCATAGCATCCCAACTTCTCAGTGATAAGAATTTAGGCTGCTTTAAGTATAAGGTTTTACCAGTGCCATCATCATAAGTCAGCTCACATTCAACAGTATAGTTCTTTTTGTTACAGTTAAAACATCTGATGTCAAAAGTTTCATCATAACCATTTGTGGTTGAATATTCTTCAAGGATGACATTTTCGCTTTTTTCGAGAGCATCCAGTATCTTCTGAAATTCACTTTTTGCATTTTTCAAAAGGTTGGACGTATCCATTTGATCTTGCATAGGGATTTGTGCTATAACCGGTATAGGATATTCTCTAACATCCGTGTCGTAGCACATATTCTCTACTATGCCACATTGTGCGAGCCCTGAACATTGTTTGCGAAAGAAATCCATTGTGCGCACCACATCTTGTGTACTTAACTTCGTGGGTTGCGTCACAAAAAGCACATAACTCACTTTTAATCGTTTAAGGATCTCAATATGAACATTGGTCACGCTCGGAGGGGTGTCAACCAATACATAATCAGGAGCCATTGACGACAACTTCTTCTTGGCATCTTCCAGATATTTCCGAATCATAGCCTTTTCAAGATATATGAAATCACTGAACATATTTCCGGAAGAGTGTACCCAGATATTGTCGTGAGGATGTTCGCTGTCAAACTCAGTATTCATTGATGGTGTATTGATGTCAGCATCAATAATGAATACTCGTTTGCCTTGTTCAGCCAGTAGTCGGGCAATGTTCGCAGTAGTAGTTGTTTTGCCTACGCCACCTTTGCCTGAATATATAATTATCGCTTTCATTTTAATTGATTTTAGAAGTGAAATTGAGACAACGAACCCCACATTTTAGAACACAAGGTCTGTAACATCTTTTGCTACGGGCGCATACCCCACTTGCGTAATACCGGCACTTCTGAGGATTCTGATTATTTTGTTTAAGTCCATTCTTCATATCCCAGAATGTTTCTCATATTACCACATTCATACGCCAATGTTGGTGCGTCTTCCGGATTCATCTGATATTCGTCATAGACCTTTTTGTCAATCACGCATATCTGGTCCGAGCCAATAATGACCTTAACATCATTCGGGATTGATGAAAGACATCTTTTTATCTTCTTGGCGAGTTTTGCTGCTTCGTTTTCAGTCATTTTTTATAAATTAAAAACTCATAATTTTTATATCGGCCATCTCTCGCCCGATCACGAGCAAGCTCCAGCGCTTTACGATAAGTTTTGGGAATGGCTTTGCCTTCTTTGTCACGCTTCTTGTTATAGTATTGAAAGATGACTGAAACCGTATCGTCTTTCATAAGCGACAGCTCGTTTTGGAAGCAGTAGTCATCCACCCAGATTTTATGTTCAATTTCGTGCATATAAATACTTAAAAAGTACAGAGTTATCTTTTTACGACTGGTTTAGCACTTTAGGAATAATCATCCAGTATGTAGGGTAAAATTCTTTATTTGTAATCTTACCATTATAAACCATAAATTTGCCACGAACATAGACACACAATGCCGTTGCACGGTCATCTTGCATTAAGCTCGTACAAATGAGTATGGTGGTTCCAGGCGGCACTCTATCCCCAACCTTTACCCACTGATGAGAAAGCGCCCACTTTGCTCCTTCTGTGAAACAATAGATATTGGGAACTGGATATTCGCTGTCCTTGAAAAGCTCTTCAGCTGCTTTTTGGATTTCATTGTCGCTCATAATTATTCTATTTCGTTAATTTGGCGTTCCATATCAGCCTTACTTGCCTTCTCTCGTTTACCAGCCAATTCAGCTCGGTCAAGATCGCGGTCAAAGTTGTGCCGGCGAATTTTGTTAATGTAACTCCATCTCAGTTTGAAAGGAACCCGAAGATTGAGGTTGCCATCCTTGTCATAAAAGATATGACGAACTTTTTGCTTTAATGTCTTGCTCATAGCCACAGGATTATTTAGGAGCACTCATATTTTCTACAATGTCCAGAATGTCATTTAACCCTTCAAGGTAGATATTATCTCCAGAGGGTGATACATATATCGAATGGTCGAACACATCTACAAGAGTAAATTCAACTACAGCACTTTTGTTGAATATCACTTCTTTAACTAATGCGTTAGTAACTTTTTCGTCAGTCTCAAACGTCACGATAGGAGCTGAAGCATTGGTTATTAAAACACCATTAGATTTTTGCATCAACCGAGACGCATATTCCCGAATATCTTTCAGGATTTCTTGACGCATCTGATAGATAGCGTCATTATATTGTTGATATTTCATTGTGTCAGACTATTAGGAATATATAGGATTGTCGGATTATTCTTGTGAACATCAATCTCCGGAAACTTTTCTTTGAACTTCTGAAGATTGAAGGGTTTGGTGATAAGATGACAACCATTCATCGTCGGGATTTCAGCATAGAAATATACTGCGTCACGATGACATTCATTCAGGTACTCTTTCGATTCTGGGTGTGTTTCCAACCAGATTCCGTCCAGTTCTTCCAGCACCTCATACTTGGTATCGAGGTCTCGTGTGTCTATGTCAATTATCCAGCACTTACGACGACTTTTCAATTCGCCACAAGCGCTATTATAGACATGCCAGGGATTGATAATATTGCCAGTATGAACGTTATCAGCCAGTTTTTTGAGGATAAGGGTGTTTAGCCTATTGAAATCTTTTCCAGCAACATTGATATATGCTCGCGCTTTATAATGCTCACACAAGAAAACTATCTCATCTTTAAGGCTGCCAAGTTGTTCACGACTCCTAACAAGCCAAGAGCGAATAAGCTTGTTAGCAGCCGGTAGTTCCGGGTGGTCCTTACCACGCCTCAATATCTGAAGGTGGAAGAACATATTGTTCGCTTCGTTGAAGTAAAACAATGGCTTTATTATATCAAAGTTGTCTATCATAAAAATTACTTATTGAGGCTCATTTGACCGAGATACAACTTCTGACCGGAAAAGCGCCGTAGATTTTTCTACGAGCAGTTCTTCTTTCAGAATTGTAATCTTACGTCTTTTAGCTGATTTGAGAAACTGATGATACTCTTTGAGAGTGTAAAAAACCGTACCATATTCCAATCCTTCAGGGTTACGATGAAGGACGTATATGGCTGGGGTGTAGAGGTCTGAATCAGTGATTACTTTTAATTCATCACAGTAATACACGCCACCAAATGGAGCACCCATATCAGTTTTGCCGGAAACATCGACAGCCGGACGACCATCAATGTTTCCGAAAATACCGACAACTTCGCCATAGTAACCGCAGCCAACTTTATGAGCTGCGGTTACAAGAACTTTATCACCTATTCTCATAGCTTAGAGATTTTGGCTTCAATCTCGCTCATGGCTTTTTCCAAAGCCTCTTCTATGTAAGGCATCGCTTCTTCTGGGAATGATGTCGTGCCATTGCTCATGCACACTACAAGAGTTTTGTCAGCCTTCATTCTTGACTGGATGGCTTTAATCTTATTTCGATGCTTCAGTAATTCAGCGGCATCTTGTGCTTGTTCGATTGTCATATTCAGTGATTTATTTATTGTATTTCGGATTAGGCGTTTGTTCAACTGGCCCGTCTCCGTATTTGGCGCGATATTTTTGGAAATCGCAAGTTTTGATTTTTGTGATGATACGCTCTCCATTACGGAACTTCAGCCCACATGGAGTTTTCAGAACCAACCCCTCTGCATCATAGTCCGGATTTTCGGCTATTGTTGATTTGAATCCTTTTCGGACATATTTGATAGCTTCAGGTATAGTGAAGTAGCCGATAATTGGTACGATGGGGACGCGGAGAGTGGCGGCAATATCCTCACAGGCTTCACGCGAGAGCCACCAGTTGCCAACTTTGACATCAAAGAGAATAAATCCCACACCATCTTTAATATAGTTCCCGCCTTTCTGAATCTTGGCGCCATAGCCTTCTCCATATATTGATACAGACAGCCGATCGTCACCTTTTGCGATGGCCTTGTCAATTGCGGAGCTGAAAGCAAGACTAACCAATTGTCCTTCAGATGAACTTCCGTGTATAATTTCATTAAGACGCTTGTAGAGGTGAGTTGGAATCTGTGCCGAAGCAGTGCGCCCACATATTGTGATTTCTTTTGTTATCTCCACAACCCCATTGTCGGCTTTCCTGAAGATAAAGTCAACATCAAAGTGAATATTGGTACCGTCAATTTTCTCGGTACATTCCCAGAGATTATTGACGAGATATGTGAACTCCGAGGCTGTGAAGCGGTCCGGAATGATGATGTTGTTCTCGTCTCGGAGAAACAACGTATTGATTTTCTGATAATCGTTTGCCATGATTGGTTTTATATGTTATATCATATTTTTACAATTGATGATTTACGGAGTTCGCCTGTATAGCGGCGTTCACGAAGTAGACCGATGATAAAGTCATCTGAGAAGTCACGGAAGTCGTTCATTGATGATATGACTCCAGGGCGCTTCAAGACTTTGGCATCGGGACAAGTATCCTCGTTAAATTCACACGAATCTCTTCGAGGACATGTGCCAGAACACCAACAGGTCTTGGGTTTTAGCATCTTTTTCATACGCTGATGATTTTGAGCTGACGAAGTTCTCCGTTGTAGCCTCGACGCCGGAGTTCCGCAAAGATGTTCTCGTCTGTGAAATCAGCAAGGCTGAGAGTCGCCTTGTTGCCGGGCTGTGGACTGTAGTCTGCCGGACGAATTGCGGAGCAATTATCTTTTACCTTGGTGGTTTTAGCTTGTTTTGCCATTGTTATTGTGTTTTGATGATTTCGTCAAGTTGATTTATAATGTTTGAATAGTCAATACCTTCAACTAAGCAGCTTAGGTCGTGAATAAAATGATCAAGATAGTCGTATGCGCTCTCGCCTGAAGGAGTGAGTTTGCCAGTCTTGTCATCGAAAGCTGGGCCATAACAGCCACAGTAATCGGTTAGGATTTCTTCCAAGGTTTTCATAAATCATCTACGGATTGAGTTTTCTTGGTTGTTGTGTATGTGTGAAGAAAAGCCTTGATTTCCCATAAGCGGCATATATACGCGATAGCACTTGGTATATCCTGGCTCTTCACTACAATAGTTTCTACATCATCGGGATCATACTGAGCAAGAAAATACTCAATAAAGTCCGACGAGGGGTAGAAATCCCCAGGGGCATAGACATTGCTATTATCCGAAAGGATTTCTACCTCATATTCAGTCTTGATAATATCCGGCAGCATTACTGTAGGAATTATTTACGCCACTCAGCCATCTTGGCTTCGATGTTGATATGGTTAGTTTCAAGGAACTCTTTGAGGATGCCAAGCATCTTGTAACCCTCCAGAGTTTTATCATTCATATACCCATAGAGGCTTACCATAGAGAGATTGGCGGTTGGGGCGGTTGGGAACACATATCCGTGAAATAGGATCAGGTTCTTCAGCGTATAGAACGCACCGACACCTTTGTAGGCATCTTTGAACGCCGGGCTCTGGGGTGTGCCATAAGCAAGCCACGTTTTCTTAACCTCGTTGTGGAACTTGGCAAGTGCCGAGTAGAGGTTTTGAGGGGTCTTGGCTCTGCGAATGTTATCGAGCGCATGGTACAGCGGACGATACACCTTTGCCGACAGATCGCTGACAAAAATGTCTCGCTTGTAGAGGTGAACGTAAGGTACACCCTTGCATTTACGCTTTTTTAGAGTCTTGATGTGATTCTCCAGCTGCACGATGTAGTGTTCAGCCATAGCGACCACCACTTCTTTGTTGAACCAGCGGTTACGTTCTGCAAAGTTTTCTTTGTCGTTGATGAAGAGTTTGGCCTGAACGCGGAACTCTTCGACGGTCATCTCCCAGGAGTATTTATACCCCTTTCGATTGAGGGCTTCGGTGAACCCCATAGGGTGGCGTTCTTTATACCCTTTCTGAGTGAGCATGTGGAACATCTGGGCCATAACCCAACGACGGAAGAGACGGCGATTGGGTACAGTCTTACCAGTGATGATTGCTGTGAAGATAGGGTCGTCATCCGGCACCGGCTGGAAGAAACCGCCCTTACGACGTACAAGGACATCTGAACCATCTGCGCCCTGCATAGAAAAGAGGTTGCTGACATTTACACCAGCGGCACGGAGTGCTTCGATTTTAGCCTGAGTGCGATTGCTCCGGGTAGCACCAGGGATGTGAACGTGAAGTTCGTCAATCTGAACGGTTGATGACTGAGGGCCGCAATTGTGAGTGTCGGCGGCTGATACAGTAAGTTCAGTGCCACATGCCGGGCAATTGAATTTGATTTCTGACATGGTTGTTTTTTGTTTAGGTGTTAATTTTTTCATTCGTTGTTCGTATTTTGTGGTTCAATCCATTCTCGAAGAAGAATGAGGTCTTTGTTTTCAGGCGATTGCCAAAACCATAATCCTTTGGCAAAATCGTCCCATTTTAGCGAGCCATTAAGAATTACGCCAAGCACATAAAGTTCAAGTGCAATCTGAGTGTATTCCCTTGACCGACCGTAGAGCATATCTTCATCATTTAGTAAATGTTCTGGGAGGGATTTGAAATAACATTTACGTTTATTCTCACTTCTCTCAGATGGAAGACTATGCTGGTAGCGAGTGTAGAGTTGTGTGATTTGTTCTAATGGAGAATCGGTCAACTCTACACCAAGTTCACCATCATACTTGCCGTCTTTGATGACGTATTTGCCATCTATCTTCAGGCTTCGATTCTGAAAGTTGACGCGGAATCGTGATCCATTCTCAACTTTTGCAAGTGCTTGTTCGTATATTGTATTCATTGCTAATTAAAAATTGGATGCTCAAAGTCTTGGCGTATTTCTTTATTCTCTCGATCATAATCAGGATGATGAATCGACGAGAAACAGGGATCGTCCTGTTACTCGTCGATTTATTAAGATCCTGATGGTAAACTTGGACTTCTTGCATGGGTTAATGTTACGCTACATTTTTCACAATTTCATTCAGTTTGGCACATTACTGTATTCTTGCGATGATGGAGCTGGTTTGAGCGGCGCTCCTGATGAGTCATCTGGCCACGGTAACAACCTGGCCCGATGACTCATAAGGTTCCCGCATCTTTACCAGCTCGGCTAAACTTACTGACCTTAATTGTGAGATTCTGTACTGAAATCATGATTCTCAAAACATTGATGCGTTTCTATATTTGCTTGATGTAATCCAGATTGGAAGCATACGACGCCGGCCTTACCGCTCGACAGGGCTGTAATGCCGGCGTCGTAGAGCTTATTAAGATCTGGATGACTAAAGTTTGTTTTCTTGAACCATATTGTCGCATTACATAGAATCCTCAAACGAAATGGTATATTACTATATAAATTTGATGTTTCTCCTTCATGTTGGGCTGCGCGACAGGCCGGACAGGGCGTAGAGGGCAGCCCTTAACTGAAGGATGATACTAAACAATCGTCGCTTGGATTCTTGCCATATACTTAGCCATTATCATTTGTCATGTTTGTAGTATGTCCCTTTATGTTCGTGATACACAACTGTATTATGGACGTATGCCCAGTAAGAGGTCATCTTTGATAAGAGATGAACGATACTGGGCACAACGTCCGTTGATACAGTATTGTTAAATATCAAACCATTCAAATGACACTGCATACTCAGTTTGCTGACAGTCAAGCAATATTACACATTTCTCTATCCTTATGATAATGTACGATGTCATCTGACAGACCCACGAGGTCAGCGTCAAATCTTACGGGTACCGGAAGTTTGACTCAGCCCTCGTGGTTCTGGATTTGAGGATCGTATTTGAATTTGTTGCCATTCTGTCAATTACTTTGTGCTAAGTTATAAGAGAAAGTCATACTCATTATATGTTTCTTTATTATTCCGATTGATAGATGGAAGCTTGTCTTCTGAGTCATCCACAGATATGGGATGACTCAGAAGATATAGTTCCATCTTAAATAAATGTTGAGCCATTCTTTCTCAGTCTGCATATTCAGATTATATATGATGTCAAGTTACTTGGTATGTCACTTTAGTTTGACGATATATGCCGCCTGTATGGTGTTGCATCCAGGACCGATAATCCTGGATGCTGCCATTAAGCGCGGCAGATTGAATCGCTACAACTCTTCATCATATTCCGCATACTCGGTATTCTTTATAAGTTAGCAATCAGTGTTCTATAAGCGGCTCGATTAGTCACCAAGGCGTTCTGCATACAGTTCAGCGTAAGATAACCGGAAATCTGTTTCTCAGTTTTCTTTCGGTTGGCTCGAACATTTCTGCCAATACCTCGCTGGATGCAGCCTTCAGCCTGAGTAGCTACAAAACCAAGGCCACCTACCTTTTTCTTTTTAGTCACTACGGCCCGTAAACAATCCATAACGAACTCATTGAGTGTTTGGATGTCTTTCTTAACGTTACATACTGAAAGAATCTGGGTCGCCCAGCTAAACTCGCCATTGCCGTGATATAAATAACGGTTAACAGCGTTAATGGCCTTGCGAAGTGTAGTATCTCTCAGACGGATAGTACGAGCTTCAATTTCTTTTTGGAATGTCTTTATACGTGTCGGACTCATTGATATGTCTGCTCCTTTGATTGAATATCCCAAGAATTTGAACCACCGTAATGGAGTTAGATATTCAATTTTTTTAGGATTAAGTTTCATATCACGTTTTGCAACTTCATCTTCCATAATTACCATTGCTTTCTGGTAATCAGGGCCAACAAAGAGTGCGTCATCAGAATACCGAACATATTCACCATTCAAGGCGCTCAGACGTTCATCAAGCGAATACATGATTACATTTGCAAGCCACGATGCAACTGAACAGCCTTGCTTCAAAGACTGGTAGGTTTCTTTCAGTGTACCATCAATGTCAAAATAGAGGTCGCAATGATAATACTTACGTAGAACATCTATGATTGCTGAATGTCCGTGTTTGGCTTCTACTGCATCAAAAACTTCGTCTATGAACCGAATCGGCACCGAATCAAAGTATTTGCTGAAGTCAGACTTCCAGCCAATCACATCGCCTTTGGTTTCACAGATTCTCCGAGAAATGTCTTGTACGACTTTTCCACACCCAATTCCTTTCTGATATGAGGTACAAGCCGGATGTATCATCTCAGGCGTTAACTCAAACAAAAGGTCATTGGCAATGCTGAGGAAAACACGGTCTATTGGTTCGTTGACATAGACGGTTCTGAACTCTCCGTTGTCTTTAGGGATTTGCGCTGTATGTGGTGGCGCAATTTCGTAGCGTCCTTCTTTAATAACCTGATACATTTCCGCTCTTTTTTCCGGCTTTGTCAATTGATAGAGATCAGACTTGCTGATATTCTTATCAACTCCTTTATCTAAAGCGTACTCCCAGCGGTCAGGCTCAAAGAACATTCGTAATATCTTGTCTTCCATTGTACTCTTGTTTAGAAAAGCTTTTTCTCATCAGTGTAATTCTGAAGCACCCATTCCAGAAGAATCTTGCGATTGTCGCCATCCAGATTGGCATAGAATTTAACAAGGTAGGCATCCGGATTACGGGGCTGACAAGCATTATTCCATTTTTCAATCATGTGTGGTAGATTACAAGTCCATTTTGCTTCCGCGAGGAACTGTGGAATATGAACTGTTTTGGAACCACCATTGACAAAATCGGGAACTTCAACGTTTACCATTTCATAATTCCATCCATGAAATAGCCATCTGTTGACGGCTTCAATACCGATTTTCAAAGCTTCTGTCATTTTGTTTCCTGTTTTTGTGATTAAAACCAGCGTAAAATTTTCGGAGTTTCCCAGTAGTAGCTATATTCAGGATAGAACTCCTTCAACACTTCCAGCAACTTACCCCTCAATGGGTTTTTGTTGATTCGGAGTTGATGGGGGCGAATTGTATAATCTTTACCACGTTGGAGTCCAGCCAGAGCTAAAACTGATTGAATAAACTTCTCAATTTTTACCGGTTCGCTTTCTTTTGTTTGTTTTCTCATAAAGTTGTCCGGATTTATAAAGAGCTTGTTTTCTTTTCCGATACTCTCGTTTCTTCTCAGTCCAATATGCTGTTGAGCGTTTCTTTGCAGCTTTATGGATTTGAGGATGAATGATATTCTGAATAGACCATTTGCTGCATCCGAACATAGCAGCCAATTGACGGTAACTATAGCCTTCTTCTTTGAGAAGTTTAATTGCAGCCACTTGGTCTTTAGTCAGTCTTCGTCGTTTATCGAGATGCGCCGGAAGTTTTATATGCTCACTTTTATATGGCATTTAAGTTGTGGTTTTTATGGCCCGCACCAAAAGGCGCGGGCCGATTGATCTTAGATAAATGCTGCCACTGCCCGCACATCGTTACTGCCGTACTTGCTGTAGTTGTAGAAGTTCCCTGAGCCGAAGTAGACGCGCCAGGCGTGGCTGCTGGAGTGCTCAGTGGAGGCCCAGTAATACTTGTCGAACAACAGCGGGTCGCCACCAACAAGTTTCAGAAGATCATTGATTTCTTCCTTATAGGCGCAGATTGTACCGAGTTCCAACAGACTGGGGAGATACCACTGGAGCTCCTTATGATTGTAGTTCCAGCAAAGTTTAGCGGCTGTATCACCTTCATCTTCCTGAGCTTCGACAAGCTGTCGGGTATGCTCTAAGCCAGAAAGGATTTGCATGGCCTGCGCTTCATTGTGTTCACCAGTGATACAATGATCAGTGTCTTCACTCCAGCGCTCTTTCCACTGTTTAAGGGAAACAATGAATGAAAGCAGCGGAGTACGAACAGCTATACCGACCACTTGGTCTTTGCTGTATTTCTCGGAACCGGCAGTCCATTCAACTTTTGTGACACATCGTCCGTCGTCCAGCACTATAAAGAATTGGGGTTCTGAAACATTTGCAGTTTCTGTAACATTGACATTGAAGTCAATTCGTCCATTACCCTGACAGGTCTGCTCATTTTCGAGCCAAGCAAGTTTTCTTCTATTGGTCTCGTTAGCGATAAAATTAAGAGCGTCCTGAGCTTTATCGCCGAACTCACGGAATAAATCCGTTAGTACAATTGTTTTTTTCATGTGGTTTATTTTTGAGTTTTTATTTTAGAATAGCTTTGGCATTTGTGAAAGGTGTGACAAGTTGTACACTTTAACTATGGTTAAAAAGAAGCCCGACATTTCTGCCGGGCTACACATAGCAATGGTTTCTGTCAGGATTTACGCAAACGATGGTAATTTTCAATGGCTGCAAGCATATTACGACAGTAGAGTTCTAAACGATCCACCTCAGCATCGTAAATGTTTAGCCCATATTCTTTGACACACCATTCAGCTGCATCTCCTTCTTCGACCTCACCATCAACAAATTTCTGTAGATCTCCCTCCCAGGCAATTTCATCGCAATTATAGTTAGGATGAAAAAGTCCAAGAAATTCAACTTCATCAAATGGCTGGCCTATCAGGTCTTTTCGACCCATTGACTTAAAAATTTCATTCCGTGTCATTCATCTTCATTTTCTTTGATTATAGGAATGTTCGCTGCTTCACAGGCATACTGAAGTGAGCTCCAGTAGATTTCACCATCGAAACCTTTAGCCATTTTCCATGCTAACGACTGCATTTCATCGTCGGTGAGATTATCACCATCGAACCCAACAGCTTTGAGATCATCGCGGGAAACAGAAACAACCGTAAAATCCGTAATACATAGCACTTCCGAAACGTCACTGACTTCTTCAGTTTCAGGTATTTCGTCAATGATATATCCGATCTGTCCGTGATCTATCCAGTACATATAGTCCGGAGTGGTACTCCATCCTTCTTTGGGATAACCATAAACTCTTACATAATTACCTTCTGCTTCTACATGAGTAATAATATAGTCTTCTGAACTTTCCATGTGCTTCCATGCCCCAACTATGATAGGAGCATTGCGCCCTTCTATTTCTTCGCCGTCCTCATCGTACCAGCGATAAATGCCGCCGTGTGCCTTGACGGCAGCAAGAAGTTCTCGACGATCTTGTTCGTCAATAACCCTGAGCTTTTCGTATGTGTTGGTATGTTTCATCATCGGAAACTTTTGGGTGTTAAACGTTTAATTTCAGGCTTTTCATCAAACCATTGCCATTGACAACAGTTGGGTGAATAGCCACAGTATTGAAAGAGAAAATACTCACATTTCTCTTCATTCGTAGCATCAATCCATTCTTGTTCGGAATCTACAATTCCCTCGTCAAACATAGATTCACCGAGGTCCTTATCCAGAAATTCCTGAGAAACTTCAATTACATCCACAGTTGGATTTATAAGGCTTCCATCAATAATTACTGCGTACATGGCTTTAGTAGATTTATCCGTAAACAATTTCACCGAAGATTACAAACTGGAAGAAGTCATAGGCATCCCCCATATCTCCGTTTTCTGTCACGAGATTAGCGAAAGAATTAGGCGATTCCCAGATAAACTTGTCAAGGGCATCGGAAATGTCCTGAAGTGTTACGAAGTGGTCATAATCGTCATCTTCGTCTTCGTAAGCATATTCATCTCTTACGACAATTCGCCCACCTTTGATGAGATGTAACGCCTTTTTCTCATTCCCGAAGTAAGGATATTCAACCCCTTCAATCATCTCATCAGAAAGTATTCCGATTGATAATCCGGAGTTTCCGTATGTGGCGGTTTCTATGAGATTCGCCAGATTTTCAAAGGACAGAAAGTCCTCTTTACTTTTTATTTGTGCCATTTTATTTATTCAAAAGTTACGGAATCCCATTCAGTCCAATAACACTCGCCGTCAATTTCTTCGGCATGACTGAGATCTTCTTCCATTTGTTTTTTGTCACCGTCGTATGCTTTTAGGCAGCACTCTTCACAACAGGCAAATTCCCCGGCGAGGTAGAAGCCCTCAATCATGGGGAAACCACATTGCTCGCAGCAGCGAATGTCTTCTTTATCTTGATTGTACACAGCATCTACTACTTTGTCATATTTTTCAGCCCATTGGTTCAGAACCTCAAAATTTACAGAGTTGAAGCGCGTTTTATCGCCCGGAATGGTTCGGAGTTCGATTGTCTGCTCATACGCCAAGTAAATAGCGTCAGCATACGGATAGTTTTTACTTATATTTTTGCGAAATTTCTCACGACAATAGTTCGTGTAGAAATCCCACCATTCGTGATTTGTTTGCGGTTTCATAACGGTTGTTTAGTAAAGTATTTGACAATCCGATATTTAATGTCGCGGGCATTTTCATTACGATAGAAAAACTCGTTGGGCGTGTCCTTAAATACGCAATATATTTTAGATTGCATAATCTCGGACTTGATAGATTGTAACTGTTGTCGGGCTGCTACGACTGAACTAACAGCAGTAGTTTCCCAGCATTTATGGCCGTCAAACCATTTTTCAATACTAACTGTCATTTTTATTTGGAGTTTCGCCCATCAAGTCCACAGCTAAACCATTTGGGCAGCGTTCATCGAACCAGTGCCAGACATCAAATCGAGAAGTACCCGCTTCAAAGAAAAGGAAAGGTTCTTCTATCTCATCATTACCATTGATAGGGATTTGTGAAAAATCGTTCCACAGAATTTCAATGGTAGCAAGTTCTACGTTTGATTCGCAATTCTCGCACCATCCATCTTCTTCGTCCGGTGGATTTGTAACAAGAGAATCAAACTTTTCAGTGTTTGGGTCAACCCAGGCTTTTGCGAGAACATGGGTGCTTCCACAGTCTCTACAGTATAAAGTATTTAACGTGTAGTTCATACCTTATGAGTTTTATAGTATTCTTCTACATCATCTTCTTCTGGTTGCCAATCGGTTTCCAGTTCATAATCGCCGGTTGGCTCAAATGTTCTGGGGTCGATTTCTCCTTTTCGGAGTTTTTCTTCAACGATACGAATTGCTTCGTCTTTATCCTTAGCTACTACCATTACAGCTTTTGCAAAGTCGTAATGAATGTCAACATTGATTTTTCTCATATTCGTGCGAATGTTATGAGACACTGATACATTTGCTCTCCGAGTTCATCCCAGCTAATCATTTGCTGGAGTTCTTCATCAAAAGAGCCAATTTGTCCGGCAAAAAAGTACGCTTGGTCTCGGATTTCATCGGCGATAGCTTGACGCCGGAAATTGTTTGTTTCTTGCTTGTATATTTCAAGCAATTCGGATATAGGAGTTTTGAACTCACCACAAACCAAACAGATATACTCCATTCCATTTGGACCTTCGTCTAACAAGTTGAGTTCTGCTCCATTCGGGAGGGGAAATAGTAGTTTCATTCTTCTAATAGTCCAGGGATTACAGGTTGAGCGGCAAGTGCAGCCTTACGTTTTTGTTCTTCTTCGTATGTTTCAAGGTATTCCATGAAACTTTCTTTGTAGTCATCCCAGTCATCTTCGGTATAGTAAGTTGGACGATTAGGGTCAGGATAGCGAATGGGATGTTCTTCTGCATAATCAGCATATAGAATCCCATATTTCAGATATAGTTCGTATTCTTCTTTGGCTTCATCTGTTTCAGGTTCCACACAATGATAATCAGTGCTTTCCGAAACGTATGAATAGATGGCTTCATTAAGATTTTCTATTTCTGCGGGACAAATGGCGTCCAGCAGATAACCAATAAAGTAACTTGTGTAATGAGAGTTGTCTGGATTAACCATTAAACCAAACCATTCCTCAATGTCATTACTCATCCACGACCAAAAGCCATCGCAACTTGTATGTTCGTTTTTGATTGTCTGTGCAATTTTAGTCCGATAAATCGGATTGCTTGCCAAACTGCACAGTTTTTCTACAAGAGTGTCGTAATCCGATACATCTACTATGGTAAAGATACGGTCGGTGCGGAAATTGTATTCTTTTGGAGAATCAATATCATAACCAACCAGTTCAATGTCAATACCGAGATAACGCTTCATTATGTCTACATATTCTTCTGCAAACAATTTAGCGATTTTATCTCGATAATCAGGGCCGAACCCCCAATCGTCAAGGAAATTCAGGTGTTCAAAGCCATTATCGTCATACTTTCTCATCTGAATCTCATTATATTCGTTCTCACTTTGATCCCAAATTCCTTGATAGAATCCGGTAAAGCTTGGAACTTCAAAGTCACATCTCATAGTCACATTGTTTAGAATGTTTCGGGGAATAAAGTTCGACCAATCTGATAGCCAAACTCTTCATAACACAGCCAGCAGATGTGAGTGTAATGAGGGGCGCCATTTTTATTTGAGATGAATCCCGCCTCTTCATAAATCTGCTCGGCATATTCTTCCATATCGTCGATATGTTCAATATAGATGCGCTTACAATCAGAGTTGTAAATAAGCATACCGATCATTCCTGACTGACAGCCGTGTGTGAGATCATTGAAAAACCCCAAAGGATTGCTGTAGCCTTCAATATGTTCAGCCATATCTCTAAGGAAATCTTCAGCGAAACTGGGAAGTGTTGTTGCATCTCCATTCCACCAGCTTGCATTTTCTTTCAACATTTGGTAAACGAACTCGGCCGTGTCAGGCATATTGTCCGGACATAGACCATCACCGCTGTCATAGCCGAAATACTTGCTGTATATCTCATCTGCATCCGTCATATTGGCCATCAGCCAATCATAGGGGCATGAAGCATCTTCAGGAATATAATCTTCAATGGTTTCTTCTTCCCCAATAAGATTTTCCATCAACGCTTTGAGGGTATCGTCATCAGCTTCAGAGAGATAATTATGCCACCAATCGAAGACATATTCATCAAAGGTTTTCATTGTTTCAGAATTAAAGTAACTTTTAAGTACGACTCACACAGATAATGTCCTTACCAACGGTATATTCTTCATACTTTCCATCGTAATGATTTAGGATGTTGCACCACCCATCATTGTCAAGGACATCATTAAGCCAATCTTCAAGACCAAGTTCTGTTTGTTGAGCTTGTACGGCTTGACGCCATAAATCATCGTAACAACCCTCATCGAAAATATAGTTACGAGCAGCATCAGTAAGTTCATCATCAGTGCCAACAAGATAGTCAGTGCCAAACGCAGAATATTGATTAGGCCAGTTAGCATCAGCCTCAAAAGATTCATCCAGATCACCAAATGTGCAGCCAAGGAACATTCCCAGAGCTATAAAACGACGGGCTTCATCTTTATCACAGTCACGAAGTTCCATTACTTGTTCAACTGTTTCTTCAGTTGGCTCAAATTCTTCATCGCCCATATCAAAAACATAGGGGAGATTAGCTGTATATTTACGCTCATCAGCCTCAATGCAATTGCATAAGTCATTGAAAAGAATTATGTAATTATCAGGAAGCGGTTGCCGATTCTGACAAATGCAATGATAGCGATTCCAGTATTCTTTGAGAAGTTGCTGAAATTTTGTCCGTGGATTGATATGGTCAACAATCTGACCACAACCTCTACCTCCGCTGCCAGAGAAAGAAACTTCGATTGGTCCATCATAATATACCCACTTACCGTTCTCGTTACGCATCATTTGAGCGGGCCTTACCTCAATATCTACCTCCCAGCGAGTCAGGTCTTTGTCGCGGAAAACAATATGTCGAAAGTATTGTATTGTGCTCATTTTTGTTCAGTTTGAGTGTTATTCCCTTTCTCAGCCATAGCCCACTTGCGAAGCTGCTTAGTGGTTGGGATCCGGTCATCAACATACTCGTGACCGGAATCATCTTCGTCAAAGAGATATTCCATAAGACAAAACTCGTTGTTCTCATAGCAACGAATAACATAATCAGCAACATCATCTTCGGCTTCATACTCTTCCCATTCTTCATCAGATTGACCTACACCTATCTGTTCAGCTATGGCTTCTAACAGTTCATAATCATCGTGATTCTTATTCACAAAGTCATAGAACCATTTTTCTGCATATTCAGCTAACTCATCGTCATCGACATAATTTGATGAGTGTTGCATATCAAAATCTTCCTCGTCTTTATAACCGAGGTGCTGGGCAAGAGTATCGAACTCGAACCAGAACATATCGTTGATGGCAGTATCGGTCCAACCTTCTTCGGGTTCAATTTCTTCCAGAAATTCCTCAATACAATCAAGCTCACTGGAAGAACACATGTCCGCTCTTTCTTTGCCCCCACTCCAGAAATTAAAGTTGCGAAGGCTTTCTTCTACAATATATTTCATTGCGCTATGATTTGACAGATATTAGTTAATTCTTCCCATTGCCCAATTTCGTGAGCATCAAAAACATAATTCCGAGGTATGCCAGTAATAAGTGCCCAATGTTTAGCGAGCTTAACAAGAGGCATGAAAGATTTGAACTTTTCTTCAGTATATCCGTATTCTTTGAGATGTCGTTTCTGAGAAAAGTGTAAATCGTTGTATGAATCGACATTGCATAGAACCTCAGCAATAAAGTTTATTGGAGCAATTTTGTTGAACTCTTGATTGGATTCAACCATTATTCCTACTTTCATGCGGCTTCAGTTTTAATAGTGTATGTAAAGTAGCCGGTTTCATCATACCCAGACCCGCTCATGCCATCCTCGTCAATATCAAGGCTTTCAACGGTTCGGCGGTATTCTGGATAGTATCTCACGTTTTTAAGGTGTTGTTGAGCTTCTTCGAGGCTATCGTAGCGTCCAACTATGGTTTCTCCGTCAGATTCGGAGAGAGTGACAATATATTTTATCATATCTGTGGAGATTAGAAATTACAGATAACGTTTTGCGTATTCTCGTGCTTCGTTGAATGTTGCACGGTTAGTATTTAGGCTGCTGTCAGTATAGCTAATGACATCCCACCAACCTTTTGCAGATTTTTCAATATGACCCACACAACATTGTGTGTTGTAATGGCCGGTAAGATGAATGACTGAATATCCGGAGCACACTGATTTTCTGACAACTGTTTTCATATCAGTCAATCCAGAATGTGCCACAATGAGGGCATTTACTACCGCACGGGATTTCGTTGCGGTAGTACACGTCTCTATGGCGTTTATAATTCATATCGCCGAATGTACAACCGCCAGCTTTGAATATTCGGTCAAGTTCAGCTTCACGAGCTCTATCTTGAACTGCGGTTGATGATTTGAGTTTGCGGTTGTTCTTTGGAGCATCGAAAGAGAGAGTCGGTGCATCAGTACCTCTCAACCAATCGCCGCACATCCCGAAGCACTTTTCTAAGCTGTATTTTTCAGAATCGGATAAAGCCAGATTCTCACGCTTGAATGGGAATTTTCGGTCAATTTCAAATTCTTCGTAGTAGCCAGAACCCTGATTGTGATCATATAAAGCCACCGCCACAGTTCCTTTGAAGTGTATGGATTTGAAATCTTGATCATGTTCTTCATATTTACGAGACAAAACTTCTCGAAGATCGGTCTCAAAATAGATACGAAGTTCACCACCATACGGAGCATTACATACGATGGTCCATATTTTCTTTGCTTCTGGAGAGTCTTTGCTTATGCCAAGAGCGCGGCGAATTTTGTATGCGGCCATCTCTTCGCTTTCACCTCGCCAGGGGTTGCACAAGAAAGCTGAGTGCCACCCGTCTATTTCTACCCCAAGGGAGTAGAACATTGTGATAGCCCCAGTATTTCGTAGAAGGTCATTGATGGGGTCGCTTGTGTCTTTGGCCCACAGCGCATCTCGGATTTCATCAACCCAATCATCATCCCATTCGATACCACCTCGTTCCATTTGGTTCTGCATCTCTTCGAGGTATGGAGCTTCAGGATATTCCCACCAATCATCAAGATACTCACTGATTGGGTACAGGGAGTTTTTGTCAATACAGTCTTGTAGTAATTTTGTATTGTCCGAAAGGTCGTCCCTATAATCGACATAGTACATATCGACATAAGTTGGGATATACGGCTCCCAGGGCCGTGTTTCTTTTTCGTCCATTGTTTTAAGGTTGTCGGTTTGTTTTGAAGCTCCGGGTCAACAGACCCGGAGCGATTGATCTTAGATAAATGCTGCCACTGCCCGCACAACGATACTGCCGTACTTGCTGTTGTAGCCGAAGTACCCTGAGCCGAAGTAGACGAACCAGGCGCCGTCGCTGGAGTTCTCAGTGGAGGCCCAGGTCCACTTCAGTAACTTGTCGCCACCGACTTTCTCCAGTGCTTCGTTGACCTTGGTGAGATTCATGCAGATGATGGTTAGCTCACCAGCTGAAGGAATCCATTCGCCATCGTTGAGCGGAATCTGACAACCATAAGATTTCAGACGCTCGGTGTTGCCCTTACCATCGAAGTCTTCGTGGGCATTGAAGCGGTATGTGTCAGTGTTGCGATCCCAACTGTAGTGCGGAGAATCTTTAGGGCATTTATCAGTGTCCGGGAGCAACGGAAGCTCACCGTCTTCGTCACCGGGGATGTCGTGGAGAGTCACGGCGACACTGTGGTTGCCACACTTGACGCCAATGTACTTGACTTCAGCGCTGGGGTTCTGCCCATTGTACTGCTCGATTGAACCGTCTTCGTAAATGTAGTAAATACCATCGGCGATGTCGGGGCGAATGTCGGCAAGAGCTGCACGGCGATATTCAGTGTAATCCGGCTTACCGCCGAATACGAACTCGTGTGCCTCCATTGCTTGCTGGAGGTTGGGGAACTCACGGAAGAGTTCCATGCGTTTTGTTTCTGAAGGTGTCATCTTTAATTTAGTGTTCGTTAATTGGTTTTTTAATAAGATTGTCTATTGTTATTGGTTCTTGGTTATATTCATACCATTCTTTAAGAGCATCATCCGAATCTTCAAGGAAATCCTCTTCCAGCCATATTTCATAGGCTTCAAAGAAGTCGCATAAATATTTGGGGTCTATGCCAAAACTGTTTCGGTAATCGTCGATATAGAGGCTTCCAAGTCTTACTTCGTTTCGTAACTTAGGGAGAAAATCAGACTTAAAGCAGCCATGCTCATCCCAACATTGTGTATCATAATCAGGAAGTTCAATGTCATCACACTGGAGTATCACATATCGTATGGGATCTAAAGCCCCACTTAATCCCATATTCCCATGAAGTGTGCAGTAGATTGAAATGTCTCCCAGACCGTTGTAATAAATACCAGTACAAAATCTACACTCCTTGCAAATTGGTGTTGCCATAAGCTCTGAGGATTTGTCGAATTTGTTCTATATGGTCATTAGCCTGACTTACACACTCTCCCTGGGAGATTGTCATTTGGGCCACCGACACTGTTTCACCAGTGATTTTACTCTGCCAAACTTCAGTTCCAGCAACGTGTTCTATCATACACGCCGTGGATGAAATGGCAGAGAGCTTGTCTATGATGTGCGAAAGATGACTATCAATTTCGCTTATGAATTTCTCAGTCATAATTGTGGTTTTCGTTTGTTGTTTTGCGGAAGAATAGGAAAGCCACGGTGTGAAAAGTTGTACACCGTGGCTCCATTAACAAACCTTAAAACAATATTTAACTTTTACCTTGTTGTTCAGATTAAGTGTGGATTGACCAACCATAATGAGGGTCGAGTTGAACGGAGCCGTTCTCTTTATAGCCCGTTTCCGGCCAGCCGTGAAATACAATTCCACCGACAAGCCCGACCTTGCCATTAGTATATTCGCAGAAAGTAAACTCTTGGCAATATTTATAATAGGAGACTTCGATATACTGATCAGAAGCTGAACGGCTATATAATCGGAATCGTTTCAGACAATCCATCAACGAATCATTACCGTGGGAGCGGCAATCAGCTATGAGCGCTTTGAGTTCATCAATACTAATGTTTATTATTTTTATTTTGAGCCTATCGTTTTTGGGAAGTGGACCATTTTCAGCAACCCATGCGTTTACAACAGGGGTAACATAATCCATAATAGCTGATTTAGCTTGTTCTCGATTGATTGGTTGGAGCGCATCTTCAGTAATGAGGAACCAGCGGTCATTGGCAAAGTATCTGTCATTCAGATAGAACTGATATGGATTGTGTTCCCGAATATAGGCAAACCTAATGCTCTCTTCCCTATAAAAGACATCCTTATAGTTACCAAGTGCAAGTAAATGTGTATGCGATTCTCCAACAATCCAAATTGCTGGGAATTTGAACTCCAAACCCGTGATTCGGGGCTTATCGTGGTCAAAGAAGTCAGTCTGGAAACTCTTCATCGTTTCATGTACGACTGTTTCCATCTGCCGAAGTATTTTATCTTTCATGCTTTTCTCGTTATTTCTATGCCTTTGAGGAATGGACGGTTACGCATCTTCTCCACATACTCAGGTGTGGCGAGAAAGCGAACTGTCAGGGGTTTATTCGGACCTTCCTTATGTGTATAGAACTCCCGGCCACCGTTACGAAGATATTCAACAGCTTCTCTCGTGGCCGGCATAACATAGTAGTGTACCATGCTCATACTGTTGCTGGTTGCCATTCAGGATGCTCGATGTAGATACGTTTTTGATTCCGTGCTGAACGGCGTTTCCACCATATCTTGTACAGTGGGGTTTCAATACCGAAATAGCGCTTCCAGAACTTACGGGCCACCCATGTCAGAAGCTCAACAGTGAGTGTGAATATGAAAACGACAAGCTCGCAGAAAAATTCAAGAGCCGTGTCAGTAAGCGATTTTACTTGTTTCTTTTTCATTGCTTTATGGTTTGTTAAAAAAGAGGGCCGATGCACACCACCAGCACCGGCCCCGATCTTCGATTATGGTTTCACGTTTAGATATTTGCTGATGCGTCGGCCATTTCAAATTCCGGTTCTTCCATGAATGTGAACACTTCTACACCATCGTAGGAGTAGTCATCATTCAGAACGAGAGTACCGACAATATGTTTACCCGTTTTGTGAGATTGCATACAAAGCTGGTAGGTCTCCAAGTCAACCACAATCTCAACGTTGAACATGTTGGCATCGGCATCGTCATAGAGCAGAACATAAGCATCATCGTACTCATATTCCTCGACCACGTTTTCAGAGCTGAAGAACATTCCCGGCCATGCCTTGTTGTCCTCCAGATATTCTTCACTGACTGGCGCTTTAGACTCAGTATTTGCTTTTGTGTGAGCATCAAGCATGTGTACTCCAAGCACCAATGCAAGGATAACACAGAATTTTGTTGAGGCTTTCATTTTAAGTTCTTTTTGGAATGAGCGAAATTGGTGTAAACACCGTTGTTGCAGGTTGCGACACGGACAGCGGTATGAGGGCGTCCGCAGATGAAATAAACTTTAGTTTCCATTGTGGTTTGGGTATAAAAAGAGCCGCTTCAGATTTTTACTCCAAAGCGGCTAAAATGAATGAAATTGTTTTTACTTAAATTGATGCGAAAATTCGATTGGCCTCACACAGAACACGGCCCTCAGCAATCAGTCGCTCAGTTCTTACTCGCTGTGCTCTCGCTTCCTCAAAGCTGATACGACAGCGACCACCCTTTTTGCTGCGGATAGGTCGAGCAAGGTCATAAAATTCTTGTTCTTTTTTGCGAGCCGTAGTAATACGCTTTATTTCCCTTGCGGAGAGTTCATGGTCATAGATTTGGGCGTCGATTGTGCCGGGAGTGAGGGAGGCATAAGTTTGTTTCCAGTTCTCCCACGAAATTTCACGATTTGCATTAACCCAAAACATTGCGTAGCCACGTTTCAGTTCCTCGCCCAAATGTCTGGCAAATCTCACGCTTTTAGCTCCGAGTTCAATGGTTACGATGTTATCCTTTGCGAGTATAATTATGCAGTCGCCGGAGTTGAGGTCAGACTGTATTTGCTTCCAAAAACTTACCGACAAATCGCAATTATTTTCAGCTGCGAATTTGTAAATGTTATCTCGCTGTAATTCGGTCAGTCCGGGGGCGTATGTTTCGGCGTTGGTTGTTGCAGTTGCAACGGAGCGCATTGCGCTTATCTGTGATGCAGAAAATAAGTCTTGAAGTTGCATAATCTTACTCTTTTGTGGGTCGGGGAAATTCAAAATTTTCTCACGCTTTTAGTTGACTCTCAACGCAACACGACACAACGTATGTGCGCCGGAGCGTATGTGTTATCCGTGTGGGCACGTTGTATATGTGGGTGCGCACACGGATAAAAGAGAGCCACCGACCTTGCGGGCCGGTGGCGTGAGTTATATGTCGGTTGCTTATGCGGCAGCGTCCTCGGTTTTGGTTTCGGTCGATGCTGCGGGCTTGGCGGGTACGTTGTAGGCGGCGTTGAAGATACTCTTTGCCTCGCCCATGATGTCCTTGAACATCGTAGCCTGTTTGGTGATAGCTTTTGCCGTCTGGAAGAGCAACACTCGCTGAGAGTCGCCCTTTGCGCTGAACAGCGGCTGTTTTTCAGTTACGCGGAGGGCGGTGTTGCGGAGGTGCATACCCTCGTCGAGTACGAGCGCCTTGTTGAGTTCGCCCTGCGAGTTGGACTTGTAGATTACGTTGCCCTTCAGCCACTTCGTGAACGCGCTTTTGGCAGTGAGTTTGGTTTCGATGTTTTCGCCGTTGACGACTACGACCTTGAAGTCGCTTGCAAAACCGCCTCGCTTACGAGCATCGGCGAGCATCACGGCGAGTACAGGGAGCACGAGGTCTTCGTTTTTCGTGCTTTTTACGCCCTCCACGGCCATGAACTCCGTTACGGATTTGAGTTTGCCGTTGATGCGCTTGCGGCACTCGTTCAGGAGTACGGCGGCATTTGCGGGTACGGCGTCGATGCCGAGGATGCCGAATGTTACGTTGAATTTCGTTGCGTTGGTGTTGTTGGTGTTAGCCATAATCGAGTCGCTTGGCCCTTATGCCTGAGTGTAGCCTGCACACCGCTTCCGTGTGCCACTGTGAGTTAAAATTTACGCTTGACTCTGCCTATTCAGTTGCTACAAAACTAAATTTTCGCCTTGTCACGAGCGGACATAGTTATGACCTATGTTCGGGGGCATTAAGCGTGTCAGTCGGTAATTGTTACACCACGCACTATGCAGTCAGACCGCAAAGGTTGTGATGTCGTATGATGCGTAGGCCACAAGTCGCTCATAAAGTGCGTCAGACGCAAGCTCGTTGTGTGTATGCCACGTTAGCAATCACTCGCAATGTCAAAGTTCTCTATCCGTGCGGCTTACTGGCAGCACCGCGACGGCCTCTCTTCAATCATCATTCAACCGCCGTCGATTGATTTTGAAGACGGTGCAAACTAAATGCGAAATTCGTTGGCTGTCAAGAGTTTTTGTGTTAATAAAAGTACAAAAAATCCTATAGGGATTTTTTAACTTTTATACCTGGGCCCGCATTATGCTTGCCCACAATTGCGAGAGTGACGCGAGCCCATGTGGCCGCTGCGTGGACTCGTGACGTGGGCTTGCATGATGTGTGGGCCCAAGTGTGCGAGTGGGCCCACAATCACATGTCCCCACGCAAGAGAGTGGCCACGCGAATCGTGGTCAGCCACATACACATGTGGGCAGTCACGGCATAGGCAACTTGGACATCCACATTCGACCACGCCCAACCCGACATGAGCGTCCACACACATTGCGTATGGCCACCCAACAATGGCGACATAATGGGCGTCCACGCTACACAATGGGTGTCCACAAAATTATTGGGCGCCCATGTGAGAGGTCTTCGTGGGTGTCCACATGATCATACGGACGGCCACGAAGTTTTGGGCGACCACACATAGGAGTGTACAGCCACGAGATATTGTGGGTGCCCAGATGATGTGTGTGTACAGCCACGCGAGGGACTTAATGGGTGCCCACGGATATATATGGAAGGCCACACGTTTAATGTGGGCGCCCACGTGGATTTATGCGCCACCACCACCAGTAATGGGCGACCATTATCGTGGATAGCCACACAATATTTGTGGAGGCCCACAAGATGTTATGGACGGCCACACAAAGATTTGGACGCCCATGTTAGATGTTGTGGGTAGCCATGTATCGTATGTGGTGGCCTACGCCCAGGATAATGGGGGTCCATCACGCATTAGTGGGCGAGTATTATGGACATCCACGATGTTGAGTTGTGGGCTGCCCCGAAGTTTTGTGGACGACCATAGCAAGCCGTTTTGGGCATCCACATCCGGGAATTTGGACGACCATCACGCATTAGAGTGGGCAACCACCAGTGGCCACGAGTTTGTGTTGGGTGGGCATACCATACGCCGTGGAGAGCCACGCGACAGGCTTTTGGGCATCCACGAGGCTTTTGGGTGCCCATATTGTGTTGTGGGCGTTCAGGCGTCGCATTGTGGTCGCCCAGTGTGTTGTGTGAGCCTCCACGTGTTTGTGTAGGTGGCCACGAATTGCGTGTGGTCTGGAGTGGGTGCGCACGAGGTCTTGTGGGCGCACGTGGAGGCGCGTAATTATGTGCGTGGTCGTATGTGGGCGCCCACGTGTAAGGGCAAAACGAAACCCCCACCCCAAAGGGGTGAGGGCTGCGATGGTTGAGGGTTAAGCCTACGGCTTATGCGGCTTATTTGGCTTTTTTCGCCGACTTTTTCGGCTTAGCCTCAACCCCTTTAGGGGTTGCTTCAACTTGGAGTTCGGTTTGCTTGGCTTCGCCAAGAGCGGCGAGCAACGCCTCAGCGAGTGAGCGACCCTGCTTGGCCTCAGCTTTGCTGAGGATGCGGCGAGCTGCCGTTTCGGGGTTTTCAGCACCGGAACTTGCTTTAGCAAGTTTGGTTTTCAGCAAAATCGCTATGGCGATTTCCTCACGCTTGGCTTGGTCTGCCAACACTTCGTGTTGGGTAAAGACTTTTCCGGCCTTTTTGCTGGCAAAGCCAGCAAGTAGCGACTGAGCGTATTGGCGACTGTGAGGCTCTACTTGGGGCTTGCCAAAGGCGTAGCCTTTGCGGGGGTCGTCAGGAAGGGCTTCGCCCTTTACGGCTGCGGCCAACAGGGCGACTGTGTGGGCGAAGATGGCCGACCATTGGTCGCGGGTTTCTAAAACCCTTTGGGTTTTAGGCTTGCTGTCAGCGGTTGCAGTGTTGGCGGTTGCAGACTGGGGGTTAACAACTACGTTGTTACGGGTGGCGGTGGTGGTGTTTGAAGTTGCCATAAATCGAAGATTTAAGTTTGCCGAAACCCGTCGGCGGCGGTTTGTCGATGTTGACGGTGCAAAGTTAGCCTCCCTCCCAGTGGGCTGCTGCGTGAAGGATTTTAATACTTTTTTAACACTGTAAGTGTTAAAACAAGTATCAAAATCCCGCTCGCGTCCACGCCGGAGTCGCAAGCCCACGCACCCGATGAACAACCCCGCGCCCACACGCACGATTTTAGCTCACACACCCACACACGGGGTTGTATATCGCGCACATGGGCGCATGGTTGTCTATACAAACCGCAAAGGAATGGAGTTTATGTATATACTTGATTATCAGGTGTTTAGCACTTTGGCTTTTAAGCTCTTTAGGCTATCAATCTATTTGGTATCTAAATGCTTGATTTTCAATGCTTTTACTTTCACTTATTACAAAAGTGAAACAATTAAAATGCTGAATATCAATGATATAACAAATAAAATGGAGTGGAGGGTGCGTCATCAGGGTCGGATTCCATGTGTATAGTCGGCCCCAATTTTTTGAGTTCGTTTTTTGGGACAGCTGGAAGACATGATGTCTAAATTACCTCAGATTTTCCATAGTCCCATTTTTAATCTTCTTACACCTTTAATAATATAGGGCTATCAAAAATCTCAAAATCGCTGATTTTACACCTTATTATACACCAAACATCTTTTCCTTAACAAAAACGGTACTAAAAATTTATATCTACCACAAAATCGACTATATACTCATTTCCAAATTTTCCCCGGACCCCAGATTTTCAAACCGATTTTTCCAGCGAATTATTATTTTAAGTTTGTGCCATGATTGTAGGTTGCCGATTATTTCGTAAATTTGCGACACAAACTGATTATACACATGAAGAAAACCGCATTACAGATTTCAAGTTTCCTTTCTCAACACTCATTTAAGAGCGATCAGGACTTGAACAGAATCTTAGCAATATGCCAATCTGAAGGAGGCTTACCGTCTCATTCAAGCTACACTATCGACACTGAGAACGGCATAACAGTTATAGACTATTTACACTGGAATGACAACTGTGTTGGAGCCGGAGATATTTGCAGAATGGGAGACGACCTTGTAATATGCGGAATTTGCCGTCTGGAGTGCGCTACAATCGTCGGAAAGCTTTCAGATGACGAAATCCTTATCCTCGACTCTGAAACGCCTCAAACGGCCTTAAAATTGGCTTCGGATGAAGAGCGCTATGATTTCATGTGTATCATGCTGGAGAATCGGCTTCAATTTAGCCTGAAAGAAATGAAGCTGGTCGAAAAATATGTTCCTCAACCCGGCGAAAGAGTTATCTTCACTTCTCCAACCGTATCAGGACTGGGAGTCGTTAAAACAGTTCATTTTGATACCGATCGAGTGGACTACTTCTGCTACTACATCAACGAGACTGAACAAGTCGGTTATTCTATGGATGAGAAATCAGTAACCGGCCTGAGTGATGTTATATTTGAGCCGATGAATAATTCCTCCCTAAGACAAACTTCCGGCAACGGCATTTATCTCCAACGTAAGCTCAACAACATTCTCAGCAAATACGGCAAAACCTGGAATGAGAAGCTTCATCGTATAGAACCTCTGGAACCAATGTCAGAAAAGGGAAAGCCTTATTGGTACATCAACGATAAGCTGGAATTGGTACAGGATGAAGAAAATGGTAAAATGTCTTCCCGGTTCCGTTATCGTTGTGCCAACTATTTCAAGACACACGCTGAAGGTTTAGAGTATCTTGGCCGAGTTGCTGAACTGCTCCGAGATAGACTTGCTATCCCTGATGAGAACTACCCCAAACCTGAATGACATGAAACGTTGGTTGGCAATAACCCTGGGAGTCCTTGCATTGGTCGGGTGTTCTAAAACGCCGGCCCCGGTTCAATCAGATATGATAGAATCCACGGCAACATCCACGGCAATAGACACTGCGGCCATTATTCCCAAAATATCTTCTTCGATTTCAATCCCTGCCGATAGCCTTGCTCTTACAAAGTATGTCTCTGGTCCGGAAACAGAAAAATATCTTCTGTTATCCAAAATGCAAGAGAACCGCTCTCAAATCAGCGCCCTATCTGATAAAATCGTTAGACTGGGCTTTGAATACGAATTTAGAGCAGACAATCCTGGTGGTTACAATTATTCCGACACCTATACCTTTGCCATCAGCTCTGATCTCGATAAATTTTCACAATGGCAGAAACAAATTAACAATCTTCTTGCCACCAATGATGAAATTGTAGAAAGACTTATGGAAGGCGATTTTAACGGCTCTGGAGCTTTTTATGAAGTTAAGGCTGGTAAATCTACCTATTGGATATTTGAAAGCTCTGGTGGGGCTATTACGAAAACACTGAAACGAAAATAAACAACAAAGGCTGCAAGGAAATCTCCAAGCAGCCTTTGTTATCTTCTTCCATACGTCATTTCAACAAATCTTCAAGTTTCTTTTCGTCGATGACACTGGTAAAGCCGTGTTTCTTGTTTGCCCTTCTGATTTTGTCCGCTGAGAACATCCTGGGCCGGAGATCTGTTTCTTTAAGATCTCTGGGAACTGAGGTACAGCAGATGTCTGAGAAGTCTTCCAGCTTTAATCCTTGCTCTAACAATCCACGTCTGACATCATCTTCTCCTTTGACACATAGCTGGGCTCTTTGTCGGTCTGTGATGCGGTGGTTATTATCTTGTATCAAACAATCCTGACAGAAGTAGTAGATGAAAGCCTCAATTGGAGTAAGCTGGTCGAATCCCTCATCAGTATCTCCAAGAATATTTATTTTTTGAACATACTGGAAGTCATCTTCTCTTTCGGAATTGTCTTCTGAGTTGCTACGGCGGCTACGACAATTAGCTTTAGGTTTTTCCTCTAACGACTGCTGGGGATTATAGAACTCTGTTTTGGTTGCTGTAAAATATTCAGCACCTTTGGAACGATATTGTTCCCAACCCATGATAAGCTGAACATCTTCCGGCGTAAACTCTGCATCAACCACTGGAAGTTCTTCATCATCCGGAGAGAGTCGTTTTTCTTTAAGAAGACTGAGAGTATCTTCGTAGGCTGATTCCATATACCGTTTGATGAAAGATGCTGGAATTGCTTCTTCAGTTATATCCACTGATGAAAGTTCTTCATCATCGTCTTCTTCGTTTTCAGGCTGAGAAAAATCCACTGCCATATAATTCCACAAACGATTTATAAAAATCTTAGCTGGAGAGTCAAGGCAGTTGTTGAGATCTTCTATAATCTCGTCAATCTCTTCTTCTGAGAACTTCTGGAGATTTTCTCTCTTTCTACGAAGTTGAACCTCTTTAGGAAGATTGGTTTCTTTACGTTGTCTTCTTTTTTTAGACTTTTCTGCAATTTCTTCATCAGAGTCTTCTTCCCCCATACCCCCTATATCTACTAACGCCTCGCTTCGCTCGTTGTATTCTTCTTTTTTATTTATATTATTATTACTGTGCGGTAATTTTGCACGTTTTTCGTGCATAACTCCCGCACCTTCATGCAAAACTCCCGCACTTGATGTACATAACTCCCGCACCCAGGAAGCACAATTACCGCACCCAATTAGTAAAAAAGAGGGGTGATATTCGATAGAAGGGTCAAAAATGGCATCAATGAACGAATCTATGATGTCAGAATCCTCCAACTGCGGGAATTGTGCATCGCAAATACCGCGAAACCCCTTTTTGCTGAAGTTCTCTGTGATATTTTTGCGAATTTGGCCGATAAAAGTAAGGTAATATTGCTGCATAACTCCTTCAAGTGCGGGAGTTGTGTTGCATAACTCCTTCACATGAGGTAATTGTGTAGCATAATTACCGCAAGTGCGGGAGCTGTGTTGCAAGATTACCTCACTTGCGGGAGTTTTGTCGGTAGGAAGAGCGCCTTTCATCTGCTGAAGCTCATCATCAACATTTAGGTTGTCGTTGAATCCGAGCTCTTTCATTTTATCAACATCTCCAGTAATAAAGGCTTGTGCGAAATCTTCCTGTTGACCATCTCTCAATTCGCTATATGCTTGTGCGGCCCCTATCCATCTGGTCATGTTCATTTCACATACTGAATCGGAAAAAGTAGCAAGTCCTACTTCTTCCATCCAGTCCAAAGATTTTTTGGAAGTGCGACGATCGAGATTGTGTTTTCTGGTTATCTCACGGAATGATACTCTAAAGCTGAATTTTCCATTCTTTCTCCATTGTGTTAGAGATTTTTGTAAGACATAGAAAACAACGTCTCGATGGCTTTTGGGTACAAGCTCAGGGAAACAGTTGTAAACAGTTGTATATGTCGGAGTCTTAGCCATTGTTTTTAACATAGAAATATCGTTTGACACCTTTGATTTTTTGCCAGGCTAAACGGTACCCTTGTTTTCGAGCGTATCGGCCCACAGCATTTCGATTGGGAATAAATCCCGGATTATCCTGAGCGTATGCTTCGGACATTTCGTCCATAGACATCGCCGGTTTCATTTCAATTTTAGACATGGTTCATAATTTTAAGTTTTTATTAGAGAATAGCAATCATTGTACATTTAGGTTTATAAAGGTCCATGATTTTTATGCTATTATTTAAGGGCCGAGTTTTCCCGGCCCTGATAGTCGGATTAGATCGTGAGAAGAACAGCGAACATGAGCAGCATCATTTCCAGCGGAACTTTCAGATCGCCATCGTTAGTGGCCCGGCGATTGTACCTCGGATAGTGGTATCTCTGTCGTTTGCTGAATACGTAGAGTTTTGCCAGGTAAGTGTGATAGTTGGAAAGTCCTTTCCATTCTATGAGGTTTTGTTTTTTTATCATAGCTTCCAGCCACTTCTTAAAGCGTCTGAGTTCTTCTATGATTTTCTCGGTCATGCCGAGCATACTTGTGATGATGTTATAAATTCTCATGGGTTGTTGATGATTTATGACGTAGATGACATTCTGTGCAAATAGGGAGAGAGGATATATCGGTGTTGAAGAGCAGCGGACAATTTTTACATTTTTCAGGAATGTTTATTTGTGTGAAAGCCATAATAATAGCTATGAACATAATAAATAGTGTTGCTGCCAATACAGCGCCACCGACTGCGAGAAGAAGTGATACTATCGACATGAGTATGTTTTGATTGTTTGTCTTACTTGATTGATTAGTTGCTGGATGTCCTGAGCTGCTTCGTATTGTTCAGTTGATACTGCTTCATGGAGGATTTGAAATAGTTCAAACTGAGATTTGGCGAGAAGCAGAATCATATCTTCTTTGATGTCTGCGGCTCTTTCTGCGGCAGTGTCACCATAGACTTGCACCAATTGGCATAGCGCATTAATTACTTCCAACAATTTTGCATGTTGTTGGATCCACGCTTTATTTTGTTTGCTGATTTTTCTCCCTATTCTGAAATTGGTGTATAGAATCAGGAGAATGAGAATGGCGAAAAATACTGTATTCATATTTCTGGTATCTCGGCTTTATTTATGAATAGAGGACACCCCTCCCAGCCAGGTTGACAATTGGCTGGAATTTTATTCCACGGCCCATCGGGTTCGGTGAGTTCGGGGTGGTAATAGTAGCAATGGTATCGGTCATAGCAACCTTTCATTTGGCAGTTATGGCCGACATTATCTCTCAGGCGATAATAGAGTTTCCGTGTGATGAACTGTCCTTCATTGGGTAGCAGAGCTTTGAAACGCTCTGGTATTTTGCCATAGCTGATCAGTGAGTTTGCCATACCGACTTGACCGGATTTCAGGAGATAGTATTTTTTTCGCTGGAGAATCGAAGCAAATGGATTGGTTTCTGTATGATCCACCAGCACAAGTTCTCCGGAAATAACCAGAGAATTTTTCGGCCTATTTTCAGAAAGATGTCGCCAATAAGTGCAGTCATAGCACTCTTTGTTGTGGTACATCAGACCTAAAAGTCTGTTGCCAGGTTTGTAGAGGTTGAGATCTACTTGTTTACCACATGAAGTGCATGAATATAAAAATGGCGTGTCTATGGCCCTCAATCTTGGCATATATGTATTGTTAAGCCCGGCAATGGGCGTTAAACTTGGATTATGCAGAGGGCGCGATAAACGCGCTTCAATTTGTAGTGAGGAATGTCCTCTTAGAATTTGATGGAATCGAAGACTTGATTGATTTCTTCTTTGGTGATTCCGATGTAACGTTTAGTAACGTCGATGTTTGAATGGTTAAGTATCTTATTTAGGAGCAATAGGCTTTCAGCACTATGGTCGTGTGTATCGTAAATATATCGACCGAATGTTTTTCTGAAAGTATGAGTTGAAAAATGGTCAATATTCAAGCGATATTTATATTTGAATACCTTTAGTCGTTGATTGATATACTGGATGGTCAACGGTTTGCCGGTGGCTTTGCTTCTAAATATGAGATCTTCTTTATCCGGGCACCCTAAATTATGATAGAGGTAGCCGAATTTGACTCTGACAGAAGGATTAAATGGTATTTCACGGGTCTTGCCGGTTTTTTGTTCGGTTACAGAGCAAGACGTTTGACCTATAATATCCTTCCAGCGCAGATTCAGTACATCTGAAGCACGTAGAGCGGCACAGAAAGCGAGACGGGCGTAGAGTTCAAAGATGTATTCTTTGTCCTCATGTAACTGGTCCAGCAATCGTTGATATTCGTCGTACTGGAGATGATCACTTGTTGTTAGCTGATGTTTTTTAGCCATATTGTGTCTTGTTTCAGTTTCGAGAGCAAAATTAGCTCAAAAAAATTAAAACACCAAATATATCTGAAAATATTTTGACATAATGATATGCTATATTTTGTAATTAACTGATAATAATAACGCCCGACGCTTTCGCCGGGCGTTGCTATTAGTGAGTGGGTACTTAAAGTGCCTTGAATTGGCCGATGGTGAGAATGGGGATATTTAGCTGATGGGCTTTTCCGATTTTTGATGATGTACCGGAAGGATCTTTAACGACCAAGTGAGTTGTAGTTTTACTAACTCCACTGGCTATTTTCCCACCTTGTTTAATGATTGAATCTTCCAGCTCTTTGTCTCGGATTCCAGAGAAACATACTGCAAATCCGGAATATTTGCCATCTGTCGTAGTTTCCGGTGTGGAAATTTTGAACTGAATCTCGGTTTCCATTAGGAATTTGTGGAATGGCACGATTCCATCAAGAAATGATTTTGTGGTAACAGACGGGGATTTGAACTCTGGCTGTGTTACGATACATTCAGCTCGCCCTCGGACGAACCAATCCAATAGTGTGGGTGAAAGCGAATCGAGGATTTTTTGAGCCTTAATTCTGCCAATTCCTTTGAAGCAATCGCTCGCTTGCATGAGAGTTGTAAGATCAACTCCTTCCGAGATTTTGCGATTATTCTCCAAAATTGTATTTACCATACCTTCGCCAAACCCTTCGATTTTTAGAATATCGTCCGGAGTGAGACTGAGAATTGCCTTGATAGACGTATATCCCGCATCAAATAATTTGGCGAAAGTTTCTTCTCCCATATTTTCGGCGCCGACTGTGGTAAAGAAGAATACCATTTTCGCAAGTTTAATGCCAGGACATTCAGGATTTGAGCAATATAGTTCAATTTCCTTTTCATCGAATTTAGTCTCTTGGCCACAATGAGGGCACTGATGTATTTTATGCCACATTCTATTTTCATCCATTGGAACAGGAGGGGTTATGGTTTCCAGTATTTTAGGAATTACACCGCCAGAACGAGTGACCAAAATTTTTGCTCCGGGAGCAATATGATGATTGTAAATCCACCCTGCATTATAGCCGGTGGGGTTTTCCATATTGCAGTCGCCAGTATCTACTGTTTCGATATTGACAACCGGTTTTAATGCTCCTGATTTGCTGGCTTTCCAATTAACGCCCTTAACCGTGGTCTCGAAAGATTCGGTAAAGTCTGGATGCTTGTAGGCTATTGCATAGAGAGGATTGCCTGATGTTTGTTGTCGGCCAATTACTTTCCATAGACTGAGGTCATCTATGTAGAGTACGAGGCCGTCAATATAGAAATATTGGCGCCAGAATAAGAAAAGCTCCGACAATTCTGATTCTGTCAGGTCTTTAAGCTGGACGGTTACGAATGGGTATTTTTGACCATTCTTTGTATTCATCATTTGCCCGAACTCAATGCTTAGGTCTTCTAACAATGAAGAGTATCGAGTCCAGTTGTCGAGTGATTTTTCATCTATCCCGTAGCGAATAAAACTTGCGTGTTTTATATCTTCAGATACTTCGTCTCGATTTATGAATCCGGCCACAGTGTTGCGTGGAGAACGATAAGGTTCTCCAGTTGAAATAGATTTTTTACCAACCATATTTTCTTCCCAGTTAATACGAGCGAACACAAGTTCTCCATAGGTGAACGAGACTGGGAATACTGAAGGGTCAAGCACTTTTTTGAAATTACCCACATTGAAATGTTCAGTGCAATCTTGGCCTTCATTTTCAGCTCCACCACGTGAGTAGGTTTTATGGGAAATTTCATCATGTAGCCATGACACCCCGTCGTATTTAGGAGTAATTACGAGTTGGGCTGTCGGAGGTAAAGCAAGGCTTTTAGCCCACTGTTGAAGTTCAAAAAGGCTTTTGACCTTATTGAGAGACTTCATGGGAATTGGCAACTTACGTTTACGGCCCGTTAAAACCGGCGCTGGTTCTACTGCTGAGAACCATTCATTGTTTGGGTCGAGATTCCTGAGTTCATCGACCAGACGGTCATATTCTGAATCAGAAATCTCAGGGCTGCCGACGCGGTAGGCTTCGTTGTACCGTTTTATATCGGCAACCAATTCTGAGATTGATTTCATATTATTTAGGCATTGATGGGTCTATAAGATTGAATATTGCGTCACGACCTTGTTTGTTCCATTTGAAGTCGGTACGTTTACGTAAGCCGGTTCTGGGTTCATGGGTCCCCCATGTTTCATGTCCGGGCGTAACCACCAGTTTTCCGACACCAGTTGTTATGATACCGGCGTTGAATAGCTTCATACGAAGTGTTTTGTAGCACATTCCAAGTTCTGAAGCGATTTGAGTGGTTGTGTATAGCTCTCGGTCGGTAATGACCGCATCGTAATAATCAACTTTAGGTGCAGCCAGAATCAGGTTGTTTTCAGCTGTGATTGCACGTTGTTTCATTCTATCAAGAGCTTCTTTTGCTGCCACTAATCCACGTGCCATGACAATCTCTGGGGTATCGTCTGGACCAGCGATAACATAACCTCCAGTTTTTCTTATAGAAGGTAATACTTCTTTTGTTACCCATTTGCGGAATGGTCTTGCTTTAGGAACGTCACTGCGTAAGATTACTTCGTAGAGTGCCGATTCATTGATAAAAGTTGCTTTTGAGTTTCCTACCGACTGGGGGTAACTCAAAGTTAGGGCGTGTAAATCAATGAGTTGGGAGTCTGATTCGTCCAATCGGCTTTTAACCTTGCTTGGATTAGAAAGTTCTAACGCTTTGCAGACATCGGCAAGACAGAATAAAGGACCGTCTTCAGATGGCACAGAGCGCACCTCTCCAAATTCAGGGTGTGAGAAGATCTTTAGAGCTTCCTCCGGAGTTGATTCTTCTGTTTTGATTTGCTTACAGATTTCTCGCATCCACGCAATTTTCTCTTGTTGATCGGGATAGATATGGGCCTTGACACCTCGTTTAGCAAGGTTTTCAAGGTCGCAAGATTGGATTGCTGAAAGAGCTTTACCGTTTTTGTAAAACTCAATCTTTGCACATGTGTAGCAGATTTGAAAGATGGGAATTGAACTTGCACCTAATTGAAGTAGGTTGCGGGCATCAGTTACGGGTATATAAACCGCATCTTCCACTTTTCTGAATCGCACAACCATTCCTCGATAGCTATGCGAAACGACCTCTGGGTGGTCGGCATATTTTCTTGTGGCCATAAATAGGTAATTGGGGAGGGTACGGAATATACCCCCCCCAGTTTTGATGATTTGTTAGATTATTTGATGCCAGTATGGCCGTAGCCTTTTTCGCCACGTTCAGTTTCGGTGAGTTCTTCGACTTCTTCCCATTCAGCTTGTACGACAGGCTTAATGACAAGTTGTCCGATACGGTCGCCATCATTGATTTCAACTGGCTCATAGCCATTGTTGAAAATGATTACGCCGATGTCGCCACGATAGTCACTGTCGATGGTGCCAAGATGGGCTACGACACCGAGTTTGATTGCGTTACCTGAACGACCTCGAACTTGTCCTTCGTAGCCGACAGGGAGTTCAATGTGGATGCCGGTGGGAACCAGGGCTCTTTCTCCGGGTTGGAGGCGAACTGGTTCGTCGATGTTAGCGCGGAGATCGGCGCCAGCAGAACCGGGAGTTTTGTACTTGGGAAGCTCGTGCTTTGACTTGTTAATGATTTTGACTTTCAGTGTTGGTTGTTTCATTGGGGTCTGTTTTGAAAGGGTAAAACGGTGATTTCTCTTTTGCGGCTTTGGAGTATTTCATGCCTTTTCTACTCATTTTCCCATTTGGGTAAACTTTGCGTTCTACTTGACAAAGCCTATCATATTCTTCCAGATTTAGCTTTCCCATATCATCATCTTCAAGAGTGATGTTAGGAGCCAAATATCGGAAATAGAGTTTTTGGTATGAAATAATCTTACCAGTACATGCTGCACGGATAGATGAAACATTCCAGTCGTGAGCCTTAGCCAGTGCAAAAGCCGATTGATTGATAGAAATGAGTCTTTTCTGAGGGTTAAAGACCAAGACTCTTTTAGTTGTTGTGTTCGTGCTCGTCATCTTCATCTCTGCATAACACTTCCGTAGGGATGCGCTGGCGAGCTTTGCGCAAGAGGTAAGCGTCAGAGACGGCGAATCCGTTACTGAACAATTCGTCCATTCTATCGAATATGTACAGAAGGAAGGGAGGGTTAACGAAAGATATAAAAAGGTAGACGAGGCTACTTTCAATTAGTATATGACCCTCAGTATTGAGATAGCAGACTCCATCTTCATTCAGTTGAAGTGTGCTTATGATGTCGCTGATTGGGCCTTCATATTTTTTAAGGAAGGCATCAACACTCAATGAAAGTCGTTTGGATTTTATATAAGCGGTCGCATCGAAAAAGATCTGACCATCAATTTGCCTCCCGAAGAGCATTTCGGGAAATTCTGGAAAAAGCGGCTCTGTGCATTTAAGGTCTATTGCTTTCCCAGCATAAGATAGCATTTGTTATGCAAGATTTTTCACTTTGTTTTCGTAAACCTCTACAGGCCACATAATGGCAGCTGTCGGGTCAAATTCTGCTTTTCGGACAACAAAATCACCCATAGCTACAGAGTTGTGAAGATATTCTGCCACCAGTTTGCTTGCCTCAGCGTTAGAGGTAGCCGGAATGTAGAGGGTTTTGTGGCTGCGTTTTTCTTTGGCAGTTTTTTCATCAATGGTGATGAACATGACTTTGACACCATAAAGACCTACGCCTGTTTCATCTCCTTCCTCGAAATAACAGCTTACGAGACCACATACGAGGCTGTCATCTTTATGGAGATTGTCATTGTAAATGATGTCTTCGATTTTCGTTTTCAGAATTTCGATTGATACATCATCTGAGAACTGTTTGCGATTTTGGCTTGCGATAAGCTCATACGCTACTTTCTCTGCTTCAGTATAGCTGGTTGCTAAAACAAGTTCTTCAGTCTTCAGTTTTTGAAGCTGACCGCTCTCATTAGCCTCACCCAGCCACCCTGTCTTGATACGGTAATAATTTAATCCGTCCATGTGATTTGGTTTTTAGTGAGTAAAAATGTTTTCGACTGCAAAGTTAACACATCTCGTTTACATACACAAATATATTTCTATTTATGAATAGTTAAAAGATGTTATGTATCTTATATTGCATAATATATGAGCTTAAATGAAGTGTCTTGAAATTTTATGATTTAACAGACTGAAATAATCTGGATGAATATAGCTATGGCTTAACTCAAACAGAAAAAATCCATAAGGACTATTCTTTGGTAAAACAATTTACGATGTCTGTAGCTACATATTACCCACGATATAATGCTGATATGCTGGAGAGTAACTTCCGTACCAGCAAGAAAACTATACAGGAGTATGTTCGGGAAATCGAGCGGCACTGTAGATATAAGTCTGTGGCCCATCAATTGGCCGATGAGACAATTCTCGACGACAGAGGTAAGCTGATTGACCTCTATGAAGCATGTGTGCAGCAAGACGCGCACTTAGCCGGTGTCTTGGAAACACTCTACTCCCAGATACTTGGTGAAAGATATATGCTTGCCCGTCAGACTGACAAAGGTAAATATGTACCAGATACCCAGGAAACGAAAAAGATTAGAGGACGCCAATTTGATAAGGTTATTAAAGGTATTGTAGATTCAATGCTTTATGGCTTTACAGGGTTAGAGATACTCCCTGGTATTGATCCTCGAACTGGCAAATTGAAGGAAATCAATCAGATTGAGCGCCGTAATATCCTCCCAAGTCAACGCCGTATCGTTCAGCGACAGAATATATGGAACCCTGGCTGGAATTTTGATTCTGCACAATATGTAGATAATTATGTGTTGATAGACTCCGGGGGGCTTGGGGCGTTTTCAGCTACTACTCCTTTGATTTTGGCAAAAAAGTTCACTTTTGCTAATTATGTAAACTTCTCACACACTTACGGCCAACCTATCATTCATGGCAAACTTCAGTCCGAATCACAGTCAGACAGACGACGTTTTGCTTCTGAGATAGCTAATGCTGCAATGAATAAAATTGTAGTAACGGGCCTTGAAGATGAGGTTGACATTAAGACTTTTACGATGTCTAACTCCGAGAAGATTTTTACCGGTCTGATTGAACTGGTAGATCGAGATGTTTCCAATCGAATCTTAGGTTCTGAGTCTATGGCTGGTGCCACTCAGTCTTATGTTGGTGCCACTAAAGCACATGAAGACATATTCAGAGATCGCATTTCGATGTATCGGGATTATATAGAGAATGTGATGAATGAGGAAATTATTCCTCGTCTTGTCGCTATGGGTTATATTAAACCCGGTCTGGAGTTCATGTATTCACGTCGTTTGGAAATGTCTAATAAAGACCAGATAGACCTCTATACATCTTTACTCGGTTTCTACGAGATAGAATCGGATGAAATTGAAAAGACATTTGGTGTGCATGTAGGTAAACAGCTCAATGTCGTAACTGGTGGTGGAGGTCCCGCTGGTGGTTCTACAAGTGGTGGAGATGGTTATGGTCCTGGACGGCATTTAACAGATGAAGAATATATGCGCCGGTATGGTCATCCTCGTAGAGCTGCAAATTTTCTCCAGGGGAGAAAGTAGGCAGTGCTTTACTCCCCGATATTCAGGCCAGACGACTGCCAAAAGAAGATAAAGACAAAGAAGATGAGGAATACGCTGCTCTTGTTGCCGCTTTCCAACGTTTTGTGGATCGAGTGTCTACAGGATTGGATGCAGATGAAGTGTTTGAGGAATTGGTGTCAATTCGTGCAGATTTCGCTCTTCGTCATGCTTTTGACGGCTTTGGGATGGAATATGATCAGGCTCTTGAACTAATACGAAATAAGGAAAACCTTACACCTGAACAGAATACTGAGCGCGAGATTTTACTTGCAGCTGTTGATAATCTGATTGATTTCGCTACTGTTGAAGAATATCATGCTGTATCTGAGACCATTGATTTCTTAGATAACGAAGAGTTAGAGCATGAGGACGACGGAATGGATGAGGAAGAACGTGAGGAAGCAATTCTTGCCATTTGCGCCAAATATAATCGTCGATATGCTAACACTGAGAATCACGATATTGAGTATGCGATGATTGTTGCAGCTCAGTTATCGGCCCTTTCAGATGACAGCTATTTAATGTATATGACGATGGGCGATGAACGTGTTCGCCCCTGGCATCTCCAGTATGAAGGGTTCACAGCTCCTAAATCTTCATTCCCGGCATGGCTGGTTCCTCCTATTGAGCATCAGTGTCGCTGTTATTTGATTGAGGATGGTAAACCAACCTCACAGATGAGCGACATTAAAGCCCAGAGAGTACAAATTGAGCCTCCTTATTGGTTTAATCCAACATTCAAAGAATGTGTGGCATTTGGCGGCAGGATATTTTCTGATGAACATCCATATTTCACAATTGACGAGTCCCATAAAGATAGGTTAAAAGAAATTTCTGAACATATTAAATCTCATTACTTAAATGCCTAAAATTACTTTACAGCAGATGATTAGGCAATGGGCCGGAGCTGCACATAAGTTTGAGGTTAATGTCACTAATGCTGAAGCGCAACTTGCACGGTTTGCATGGGAGACATTCAGGAAATCTTTTACTCTGAAGAAATTCAATTCTAAAGGAGCCCCGGCTTGGAGAAGCCTTCAGAACCCACCAAAGCCAACTCATGTGGGTCTTTTACATGAGACCGGGGCTTTGAAAGATTCATTAGAATACAGATTTACTCGCCAGTCAAAGGGGGGGGAGATTAAAGTTTGGACTGATGAAAAGAAATTCATGCGAGAAAACCGCAACAAGCAGGGACAATGTTTTGCTGCCATACATAATAATGGTGGTCTGACAGCCACTCGTGGATCAAAAGCCAGTCATATCATTCAACGTCAATTTATGCCGGTGGAAAAAGAAGATGCCGGATCTTTAGTCGGTCCAACAACTTATGGAGATTCTTCCTACATGATTGACCGATTATCAAAACTTCATGTTCAAATTTTTTACGGACTTCCGAAATGATAGTTGATAAGAAGAAACAAGACCAACTGCCAGCTCCTATCGAGCCGGAGGTTAATGTAACTGTCGTAGACGACCGTTATCAGACTGAACAAGAGTTAATTGCTGGAAATGCTCTTGAAGATTTATATTTAGCAGTATCTAAGGTTATTAAGGACTTAAAAGTCAATCCTGATGATCCCAACAGTAAGCCATTATTCCGGACGGTAAAATGGAATATGGGGCAGTTGAACCGTATTCGCAATTCCAAACATAATGAGGAATATGCAATGGCTCTCCCGTTATGCCTTATTCACTTTATCAATGTTTATTGGAACCTCGGTTTTAATAAAATAGGTCAAGCTTACGCACAAATGCGTATATGTTATGTACTCAATCGTCTGAACACCAATGACGATGAATACCAGACTGAAGGTACTCGTGTGCTCAAACAAATTATTGAGGCACTGAATGATAACATGACCAATATCTCACCACTGATAACACGTTTCCAGCTATCTTATTGGGATCAAGTAGAAAGCTTTGATCGTGGAGTTCAGCAGTTTTGGATAACTTATGAAGTTCGTTTCAACGATTATACCACTTATCGCTATAAAAAATACACTCCAGTATATCTTGTGGCTCCACCCTTTACGAACTTCTCCGATATGGATAAAGAGCATAATACTGATAATAAAGAGAATGTGGTTCGTCCGGTAGAAGATGCTGCAATATTCACAAAAGAGGTTCCCAATGTGGAACCTGAAATAACTACTTGATTCAACCTTTGAAATTTCAGTCTGCTATTCTTCAGAAAAAACACAGAAATGGAGATTAGCAATCTGAAATATATTGTTGGAAAAGCCGAAGCCAATAAACCGGCGATTATCCGGTTTTTTGGCCCGGTTGACCAATACACTACCAGAGACTTTAATGATGAGTTTCTGTATCTGCAAAATTGCGTCCAGCCTTCTAAAATTGTCGTGATGATAAATTCAGAAGGTGGGTCAGTGGTGTATGGCATGAGCACATTTTCTGTCATTCAATCTTGTCCTATCCCTGTTGATTGTGTAATCGAAGGACTTGCAGCTTCTATGGGCTCTATCATCTGGGCCGCTGGCGATCGTCTCTATATGCACGATTATTCTTTGCTTATGGTGCATAATCCATTTATGCGATGTGCAGAAGAGGCTGATGCAAATACAAAAGCTACAATAGAAGCTTTCCGTGGTCAACTGGAAACAATCTATTGCAAGCGCTTTGCAATGAAGAAGGAAGATGTGCAGAAGATGATGAATGGCGAAGACAATGTAGATGGCACTTACTTCAGTGCTAAAGAAGCAGTCGCTGCTGGGATTATCAGCAAAGAAAACATCATCAAAACATCAAAGCATATTCGAGATGAAATACATGCAAAAATAGATGGCGTAACTGATGCAGCGTCACTTCGAGATATAATGGCCTCTGCTGTTGAAGCAGAGGATTATAAACTTGGTGACAAAATGCTTGCTATTCTTGAACAAAACAATGAATCAACAATAAACCAAAGCAAAATGGAACCCAACTCTAATCCAATTTTCGCTGCTCTGATGGCACAGCTTGGTTTTGCAGAAGATTCCCAACTCACCAATGTTTCCAATCGTATCGCCGAGCTTATTCAGGCAGAGGCTGAGCTGAAGATCGTGAAATCTAAGTATGACGACCTTCAGATCAAATTCACCGGTAAGGAGACCGAAGTTGCCAATCTTACTGAAAAACTCGGTAAAGTCGAAGGTCAGCTCAAACAGTATCAGGACGCTGAAGCTGCTGCTCGTGCAGAAGAAATCAACGCCCTTATTGAAAAAGCAGTTGAAGACGGCAAGATTAAAGCCGAGTCCAAAGCAAAATGGATCGAGATGGCTAACGCCAATCTCGAAACCGTGAAAGAAACACTCGACTCAATCGCTGGTCGCCAGGTCATCACCCAGGCTATTGCCAATGACCCTGAAAACCGTGCTGATGCCGCTGCCGGTGCTACTCCGGCTGAACGAGAACTCGCCGAAATGGTGAAAGCCGCTGTCGGTGCCGATTTTCAGTTCAAGAAACTCGAAGACTAAACAAAAACACAACGAAATAAATGGCAAGCTCTGTTAATTTCGCGCAAAACTCTTACGCTGGTGAGGTCCTTGAAGACCTTCTCACGTACACCGCGCAGGGTAATGATACCTATAAGGAGGGTCTTATCCACATCAAGTCCGGCATCCAGTTTGAATACACAATCCCCGCTGTGAAGCTCGGTAAAATCATTCAAGACAACAAACCTACTCCTACTTCGACTGAAGGCGCCGGTGCCGGCACTGTCGATGGCCTGAACCAATATACCTTTACTGAACGTAAGCTGACACCGGCAGAGTTCATGGTATATCTGGAGTTCAATCCCCGCGACTTCGAGAAGTATTACAAGTTCGCTCAACCGGACGGTAATCTCGTGTTCCGTGAACTCGATCCCAAGATTCAGGCAACGATGCTTCGTCTGCTCATGGATCGCAAGAACGAATGGATCGGCGAGTCTATCTGGAGCTCGGCGAAGGGTGGCTCTGCACAGGCTAAAATCACCGCGCCGATGGCTCTTAAAGCTGATGGTACTCTCGATACAACTGCTGACACCACTTGCACCACTATCGGTGGCGACAACGCTGGTGGCCCGATGAAGTATTTCGATGGCGCAATGAAGCGTCTGCTCGAAAAGACCGTCACTGACCCTAAAACTGCACAGAAAGAAGAAGCCGTAATCCTTGCTGGTGACACCCGTCTTGATACAGGCGAAGCCGTAGAAGCAGCTTTCAAGGCTATGTATCGCAAGTGTCCCAAGCAGATCCGTAAGAGCTCCGGTCTTGTGTTCGTCTGTGGCATGGATGTCTGGGATCTCTACGACCAGTATCTTTCTGACAAGACTGTCAAATATGCTGACAACACCAAGATCAACCAGTATCGCTACAAAGGCATCCGTATCGTCCCGATTATCGGTGTTCCTGAGCACACTATCGTTCTCGGTCACTTTACCACTGGCATGGACTCGAACCTTTGGATGGGCGTTGACTACGCCAACGACACCGAGGTTCTGAAAGTAGACCGCCTCCAGGCAAATTCTGAGCTCTACTTCTTCCTTATGCGTATGAAGATGGACGTAAATATCGTGCGCCCTGCCGAAATCGTCCTTTGGACCGCATACAAGAAAACAGCGTAACCAATAATCGACAATTAACACACAAAAGGGAGTGGAGATTGAAACTCCGCTCCCTTTTCAAATATCACGAATATTATGGCAAAAGTAACAGCAGAACCTAAGACGGTAGCGCAGTCTGATACTCCTGATACCGATACACCCACCACTCCTACAACATCTCCAACTGAGACTGAAAAGCCTGTGGTGGTACCGGATAACATCGCACCGCTTTTCAAGGCTTGCCCGCAGTACGATCAGCTATGGATTGATCGAGAAGGGGGCGTATTCGCCAGCAAACCCGTGGACTCAACCACGGCTATTCTTTACAAAAAACCTACCGCCCAGAAGGCATAAGGATTTTCAACGAATAATTAAACTCACCAATAAATGGCAACAGGAAATGTAATAATGATCGACGAAGATGGCAACATCGGGTCGGCATCTGTCAGCGAGAACTCTGAGCAGATCAGTGGTCTTCTGTTTGACATTTCAGGTCAGACTCAGTTCTGGGAAACTGGTAAAGGCGCGGAACTGGCTGGAAAACTGAAAGACACTGTTGTAGAACTCCATAGCCTTCAGGACGCCAAAGACCTCGGTCTGGAACCTTTTGCGGGCGGCGAGTCTGCCACAGAGCTGTTGATGGGTATTCCCTATTACCACATCAAGCACTTCTTCGATCTCACAAACAACTACGACAAAACTCTCTATCTGATGTTTGCTGACTGCTCTGCTGATTGGGAAGCAATCGTCACTATGCAGAAAGCGGCAAACGGTCAAATCGGTCAGTTTGGCGTATGGACTGAGAAGAAACTGTGGAAGAGTGTATCTGACACAGCAGAAACTTACAAGGTACTCCTTGTAGATGAGCTTCAGACTATTGGCAATACGCTGGCCAACGTCTATAATGCTCCTGCCAGCATTGTTCTCAACGCCAATACGGCGCAGATTGACGGTGCCGCTACGGGCCAAGCTGACACTGTAGCTCTTAGCAAGATACCTACTTGTTATGTAGATGCCCGATATGTTACGGTGGCTCTCGGTCAGGAAGCAACTAATGAAGTTCACCAGATGCAGGGTGGTCTGACATCCAAGACGCCGGTTGGCAATATCGGCATGGCTCTCGGCCTTCTGACACGTTGCAATGTCGCTCACTCTATCGGTTATGTGAACGCTTGTAATCTCCGTAATATCATCTCGACTGAGATTGAGATGGGCTTCGGTAATGCTGCACTCAATTCTGGTATTCTGACAAATCCCACTCCTTACGACGCGCTCTCCATGCCTCAGCTGGACGCTTTGGATGATAAGGGTTATATCTTTCTTCACAAGTATGCTGGTTATGCCGGAGTTTTCTTCTCAAAGGATTACAGCTGCTCTGATGGCGACTATAACTGCATCTCTCGCAACCGTGTCATCAACAAGTCGCGTCGTATGGTTCGTCGCTCTCTGCTCCCCTATGTAAACGCTCCTATCTACCTTTCCAGTGGTGGCACACTTTCTACTGGCGATCGCACAAACTTCATCAACATCATTACCGATGTATTGAACGCAATGAAGACTGCCGGAGAAATCAGTGCAGTAGGTGCTGTTGAGTTCGACAACACAACAAATCTGCTTCAGACCAAAACGCTTCTCTTCAGCTACAAGGTTCTTCCTGTAGGCTGTGCTGAAATGATTAAGGTCACTGAAGGCTTTACCGTAACCGTATAATCTCTAACAACACGAAACAATGGCAATTATCAACAATGTCTCGTATTCGTGGGCTATGATCCAGCTTTCGGCTCCGGCTCTGACCGGTACCGGGGGTTCGACAGTGCTGAACGGTGTGTCGGCTATCAAGTATAGCATTAAACAGAACGTCAAGCCCAACTACGGTCTCGGTGGCCGCATAATCGGGCGAGGCTTCGGTAACATCGAATGTACAGCCTCGATTACGATGGACTACAACACTCAGGTAGAGCTTCGCAATATGTGCGGTTCTCTTCGTAACCTCGGTGAGTTTGACCTCGTGATTTCTTTCGGCAATTTCGTTGGCGAAGGCGAAATCACAGAAGAAACAGTTACTTTGAAGGGCTGTATCTTCAATGAGGATGGCTTCGAGGCTAATCAGGATGACACCAACCTGACTCACGAGTTCGATCTGAATCCATACGACATCGTTATCAGTTCCGCGACTGGTGCGTAATAATCCTTCCATAGATTTGCAAGAGCCGGTATGAAAAATATCGGCTCTTTTGCAAACCAACATTTTTGGCATTAGCTATTCATAAATAAAAAACATCAAAAACATCAATATCCAATATGGAACAGGAACTCGATTTTACAGCACTCGAAAATCTCGGTGTGACCGATGTGATGCTCACAGACATCAAGAAAACAGTTAAAGAACTGAAAGAGAAGAACCCCTCAATCAAAGCTATCTTCCCTCTTGTTGTGCAGGGAGATCCCACTTTTGACGACAAGGAACTGTATGTCGGCTATTTCCGTCAGCCGGACTTCAAGATTTTCTCAAAGTATCTTGTTGCTTCCGCACAGAATCAGGCCGGCGCTATGCGTCAGCTCGCCCGCGACACATTCCTTGCCGGTGACAAGGAACTCATTGATGACGACTCGCTTTTCCTCTTCGGTCTCACTGGCCAGCTTTCCAAGATTATTGCAACTCGTAACGGTGCCCTGGTAAATTTATCAAAGACCGGGAAGTAAAAGATACCGACTATTTCAGGCACAAACTCATCTTTATACGCCACTACTTTCCCGGTGTTGACATTGAAAACCTTTCAGACGAAGAATTTGCAGAACTTGCCAATGACGCTGAATGGTTCAATGCACAACAGATGATGGTCGCTCAAACGCAAACGCTTGGACTTCTTTCAAAGTAACTGAAACCCTGCCGCCAAAAGCGGTGGGGTTTCTTAATCTTTAACGCTCTGATTCAGCTATTCTTGATTAAAGCAACTTCCAGAAAATAATGAGTCAATATACAGTAGAATATAATATTCTGGTCAACACCAATAATGCTCCGCAAGCATTGATGGCGTTTGAACAGGCTGTTGCCCCATTGACCGCTGCTGCTAAGACCCTTCAGTCTGTTGCCAATTCTGTAGCTGCATTTAATCGTGCAACCAAGAATCTTACAACAAAACCCCTGAATATTCAGGTCAATATAGCTGCTGGCACTGAAGCAAAGCTCGATAGACTACTTTCTAAGATACGCCAAATACGTCAAGAAAGCCGGACAATGTTGGCTGGCGGTACAGTTCCTATGGCTACTGGTGGTGCTACACGTGCTCCCAGAACAGTAGCAACACCTTCTACTTATGCTGCTCCAGCTCGTCGGGTAAGTACCGGCAATATGGGGTACCGTGTTTTAGGTCCTACGCCTATTGATGTGAATGGTGTCGCAGCTATTGATTTCCTTAAAGGCATGGGTATCGCTTATGGTATTGCCGGTGCCGGAAAAATGGTTAGTGATATTGTTAAGAGCGTTACTGAATACGACAATCTCATTCAGACTACTAAGAATATTCTTCAAACCCATGATAACCGTACAGATTTTGCTCGTCGCTTTACGCAAATGGAATCGGTTATCCGCAATGTGGGTGTAGAAACAAAATTTACCGCTCCAGAAGTTGCTGATGCGTCAAAGTTCCTTGCTATGGCGGGTTTGAATGTTGATGCAATCATGCAAGCAATACGACCTATTGCCGATATTGCACTTGTTGGCGACACTCAGTTAGGTGAAACCGCCGATGTTGTGACCAACATTATGACGGCATATCGAATGAAGCCATATCAAATGAGGAACGCGGCTGATGTAATGACTATGACATTCACCAAGTCGAATACCACGTTGATGGAAATGGCCGAAGCGTACAAATATTCAGCGGCTCTTCTTTCGGCTGGCGGTATCTCCTTTGAAGAAGCCTCCGGCGCTCTTGGTGTGCTTGGTGACGCCGGTATAAAAGGATCTCAGGCTGGTACAACAATGCGTACCATTATGGCCAATATCGTTAACCCGACTAAGAAGCAGTTAAAAAAATGGGAAGAGATTGGGGTTGAACGTTTTGGCGCAGATGGTCAGGTTCGACCATTAAGAGCTATTTTTGAAGACCTGGCAAAATCTGATTTGTATGTTAGTGACTTCTATCAGCTTTTCCATAAGACAGCTGCTCAGGGTGCTGTTTCTCTTGCCAACAGTGTGGAGAAATGGAATGAAATAGTGACTCAGAATTTCTTGTCTGATGGTTTATCAAAACAACTTGCAGATAAGAAGAAAGAAACTATTCAAGGCTTATGGGCCCAATTGACCTCTGCTATCACTGAAGATGGCATGAAAGCCTTTGGTGGTGTTCAAGAAAATATAAAGTCTATCCTTAAAAAAGGAATTGGCTGGCTCAAATCTGATGAAGCTGTAAAGTTATTCCATGACGGTGCCAAGAATTTTATGGAATTTGGCTCGATGATGGTGGATTCGATGCAACAGATCTTTTCTATCTTCTCCAAACTTGGCGGTCTTTGGAAGCTTTATATTAAATTTCAACTTTGGATTTATCCTTTGTTGACGATTGTTCGTGCTATAAAATCTATAGCATTAGCAGCCAAAGGCTTGGCTTTACTCCCTCTCGGTCTTGGCAGAATGATTGGGGGCTTCGGATTATCTCCTTTGATGGCCGGAGCATCTGCTGGTAGTAGTATGATGCTTGCAGCTGGAGCAACTGGGGTACCGATGTTTGTGCCGTATTCCAATACATTTGCTGGACGTCTCAGCAGTGCAACATCAACATCTCGATTAAATAATATAAGTACATTCTTGTCTGGTGGCATGATTCCTTTAACAAAGGGTGGGCGTATGTCTGCTGCTTTGGCTGCTCGACAAGGTATGTCTACATCTTTGACCAAGGATCAAAGAACTACTCTTTGGAATAAAGCTGTCAAAGATTATCGTTCCAGTGCATGGAATACTGCACGACAGTCTTTATCGCCTCAGGAGTTCAGGCAATGGCAAAAGGGTTATATGAACCCTAATGAGTGGGCTTTAATAAGAGGTCAATATCAGGCTGAAGTACAACAGCAAAACGCCGCATTACGTCAACAACGGCAAATGGCTGGTAAAAAGGCAGCTCGTAATTGGGGGCTCAAACGTGCTGGCGGTGCCGCTGCTACTGGGCTTGCAGCTGCTGGTACTGGCTACTTGATTGGTGAATCTACAGAATGGAGTTCTGGTGGTATTCTTGCTGCCGGCTTGACTACTGCTGCCGGTGTTGCCGCTATGGGTGGCCCTGTTGGTTGGATTGGTGGCGCTGTTATTGCAGTTGGTACATTAGCTGCTGCATGGTTTCAGGCCGGACAAGAGCAAAAGAGAGCTCTTGAAGCATTAGATCAATACAATAATTCTATTCAGACTTATCAAGGTCTTTGGGTTGGCGAAGGAGCTTCTGCTGAAGCTCGACAAATGCGAGCAGTATATCAGCAAAATGTAGACCTGAATGTTCTCATTGCCACTCGTATTGATTTAATGAGAGAACTCATAGGGCTGTCAACGGGTCCAGTTGATACCTCTGGCATCAAATTAAGTACAGATTTAGCAGATACACTTTTTGATAAATTTGATGCTGCTGATAGTATTTGGGGTAGTGGCGATATGTCTAATAAGGCAATCGAGATGTCACGTAAATATAACGAAAATTTATATGCACGTTACGGAACCTCGGATAAGCAAGGTTGGCATACTGGTTTATGGTCGTATGATGGTGACATATATTGGACAGGGTTAACTGGAACTAATTACAAATTAAATAATCCTGATAGAACCAGTGACCAACACGACGTTGCAACTGCGATTGCGATTGCAGAAGGCTTAGCAATACGTGGAAATGAAGCACAAGACATATTATCTCGTTATAGTGAATTAAAGAGAAAAGCGTTATGGAGTGGCCAAAACTTATCTGAAATCCAAGATATAGCGACCAATTGGGAAAACACGTATGGATGGGATGCAAGTTTGGCTCGTGCAAAAGCTGATACGAGACCAGATTTATGGAATTATAGTGCAGAAACATTCAAGGCATGGACTGGTGAAGATTGGGCACAGACCTATCCGTATGTAATGATGTTACATAATATGTTTGCGGATAGATTTGGTAACAACGCATCGTTCTTGACTGCTGCAAACTCATATTTCACTGGCCTTGAAAACAATTCTCTTGATGAAGCGACGGTTGTCAACTATATCAAGGAGATGGATAATAATCTGGGTATGTGGCTTGTGGATTATACCAAAGACAACATCGACAATTGGTATCGTAACATGGGTATAGACCCGGCCACAGGACAATTCTCAGGTATTACAGTAACAGACCCCATAACCGGTCAAACACGTTCATATACTGGCAGAGAAGCGGCACAAGCAGTACAAGCATTTGCAGAACAAATGTTGAAACTTATCCCGGTATTACCTCCGAGCGCCCAGCAGACAATGATTGATTTTCAACTGAGAATACAACAGTTGTTAGCTTTTGCTCGCGCCGGTGCTTATGATGCTGAAACAATGGGGGCTCCAAATGTCGGTACCCATCGTGACGGCGAAAAAATGACTGTTGGAGGTGTGACTTGGACTCGTACAAATGGGAAATGGCAAGCTGCATCTGGCCCCTTCCAACTAATGGATGATACCCAGTTTTCTCAATACCAACAAGCTTTAGATTCAGATAAGAGCACCGATAATAATTCCGATGGAGGTGGTAGTGGCACTACCCATACCCCTCGCGTACCAACAGGGAGCACACAAGATTATAAGAATCATTATAAGAATCAGGCTGCTGCACCTCGTCAGATTATCATTAAGATGGATAGTCTTATGAATGTTGAATCTATTGATATGACAAACGCTGATAATTCGGCTGTTATCTCCAATGTAAAAGACCAGTTGGCACAGGCCCTTGTTGATGTGGTCGCAGATTTTGCCGCATCTTCTCAAAATTTAGTATAGTCTATAGTAATGAGCATATTTTCAAATATATGGGGGACATTAGTGGTTTCTACCGCACGAGGCGCGACCGACGCTTTGGGCGGTACAAACCTTAGTTATCGTTATCGAGAAAATGGTGGTCAGCTTGTCTATCGTAAACACCGAACTTATAAAAGTAAGTTGATTCAAGAAGCCTCACGCATTGCCATTCAAGCGGCCATGAATGAGATTAACCAATTATATCCGCGTTATATCCAGCGCCTTCAAAGAGAGAAACGCAAAGTTACTTTCCAGGATCAGATGGCGAATCTTTCAACACTGATTGAAAATCAAAGAATTTTTATAGAAAAAGATTATGGACGATTGAAAGATACAACCACCAATAGGGAAATCTTAGCGGTGGATCAATATGGGACTATAGTTCCGGAAGCATTGATGCTCTCTTATGAAGGAGAGGAACAATTAGACGCAGGTCAGTATTACGCCACTTCTTCTGGGACTGGAGATAAATCTCAAACAGAGAAATCAGGCGATTTCAAGACTAAACTTGTAGTTCATATAGATCTTGCTCCGCAAATATCTCTTTCCAGTCAGAAAAATATAGTGCTGACCCCAGTCCAGGGCCGTGATTTTTCTCGTAAAGAACTGGTGTCCGGCGGCGATTTCATGTTCAGTGTAAATGGTAACATTCAGAGCAATCAACCGGGGGTCTATCCGACAGCCGCAGTACAAAAGTTTTTATTAACTATGCAATACGGTGGCATTTTGGATGTACACCATTTCCAGTTTGATCAACTGGGAGTAAGTCGGGTAATCATAAAAGAATGGCAGTTAGGCAATCAGGATTGTAAAAATGTTCAGCCATACAGTTTCACTTGTGTTGCCGTAGAGCCGGATGAAGAGATTCAGATTACAGATACCATTAAAGAACTGAACCAAGACCTAACTTACGCTCCGGGACTTAGCAAATGGCAACAACTGTTACTCCACGACAAGTTCCAACAGATCGCCCAGAACGCCATGACGAATATTCTTAACTCGTCGATAAGCACACTTACGGATATGTCATCAGGTAAAATCTAATGAAAAATAAACTTTACGGTCAAGACGGAAAACAAGCATTTCATATTCTCATCTGCCTTATTCAAGTATGGGATAAGGCAGATGGGGACATGGTGCCTCCATCCAACAATACATTGGAAATTGCAGAAGTGGAGTCTATTGAGATTTCTGATAGCTATCGACAGTTAATAAACAAGGCTAAGGTTCGATTTCCTCGTGGTACAGTGATAAGGAAAACCAGTGAAACTGTAGAGGATTTGTTGGAAGATGCCAGGAAAGTGACTGCTGAAATTGATAACCGAGGGATTTTGCTGACAACCCGAAAAAGCTATTCAGCAGCAGCAAGTGTTGCCGATTTCTCTGTAGGGAAACGGATAAGAATCTATCTTGGATATACAACTGATCCACATATTGCTTCGCTGCCTAAGTTTAATAGTAAACGAGGTTCCATCTTCACAGATTCTACCTTACATGAAGAATACTTTGATGCGATAAAAGCCAGTCCAGGGTATAGTGGGCCTATATTCGATGGTTATGTCACTAAATGTAGTATTGACACACCTATAGAACTGGAGTGTGAAGATCTGGCCAGTGTACTGAAACAATTTACGACTCCCAATATCGAGCCTAAAAAGGATTTGACAGTCAATGATTTGTTGGCTGCTGGTGGTAAATACGACTTACTCAAAGATACGGGATTTGAATTATACCCGGAAACAAAATCGTGCGATATAAATATTGGTAAGGTTTTATTCACAAGGGATTTAACACTGGCTGACGTACTCACTACATGGTCAAAAAATCATTTATACGCTTATGTGTATGTTGATTATAACCAAGATCCTCCGAAACCATACATTGTTGTAGGACGCTCTTATTTCACGCTTAACTTTGCCAAAGGAACTGGAGGCAAAGATTCAATATTGAAACAGCGTGAACGAATGGGTTTCCCTTCAGCAGTTGATATTGATTTTAATTATAATGTTGCTGACAATGGATTAACTCTTGTTCAATCCAACAAAGATTTTCTTTGTGTACAAGGTCAATGTTTCCAAAAAGATAACAGTGTATATCATATCTCGCTTATTAAAAATCCAGATTGGAAAGAGGGCGATTCTGAAGATTCAAAATGGCGTTGGGTCAATGAAAGTAAGCTTTCTAAAAAGAAACAACGGGCCGGTCAGTCGCCTACAACTTCAGCAAAGATAGATATGAACAAATATACTGTGGTTCCGTATGTGTCTCGAAAAATAGGTTGTACTCCTGATGAATTGAAAGCAGAGATGATTGCCTATTACGAAGACTTTCATACCAATGGAATTGAAGGCTCACTTACTCTATTTGGCGATCTCCAGCTTCAATCTGGTATTAAAGTTCATCTTATTGATCCATACTATCCGGCAAAAAATGGAATGTATTTTATTGATGAAGTGACCACTAAGTTTGGTTTAGGTGGCTTTCGCCAGACTATCAGATTGCCATATTGCATAAAACTTGATTCTGAAGAAGATGAGCAGAACAATCAATGATGTTGGCATCAATGCCAACAGACGAATATATGACGCTATTCAGGCTATAGCTGGGCATGGTATTATCAATCCACGTACCGGTACAACGTACCGTGGAAATGGCGTAAGTGGATATGTTGCTAAAATTCACGATGACCCTTCTGATGAATACTATGGTACCATCGACGTGAAGGAATGGAACACCCTTACTGGTAGTGAGACAGACATCGAACTTGAAGGCTATCATACAGCAGTTCGATTAAGTGCTATCCAAGAAAGTAGCAAAGGCTTTGTAATCATCCCAAAACTTTATTCGGATGTGATGATTGCCGAAGAGCCAACAACAGGAACAGAGTATGTGACTATGTACTCTCATGTTGATGTCATTCAACTTGATTCACATGATACTATTGTTGTAGGTGTCAAAGAACGAAAAGAATTTGAACCTGATAATGATGGCTCTCCAGATATTGATGATTTGGAAGAAACCGGATTACGTTCTCAGACAACATATACTAAAGATAGGATTGAAACTGAGGTCGTTGATGAAAAAGGAAGCAAAAAAGTTGCTACTACTATTGATGCAGAAAGTGTTGCCTTTGATGTCGCCGAGGGTAAAACAACTTTTAAGGCTGACAAGGAAGAAGTTTTAATCAAACGTGATGACTCATCTCAGTCTATGAAAAAGGGTGAGACTATTGTTAAGGTCGGAAACGAGATTATCAAGGTTTCAACTGATGGTGTGTTTTTAGGTTCTGATAGTGGAACCAGTCATGCGGTTCTTGGAGAAGAATTGGCTGACATTTTAGCAGACATCTGTGACATGATCTCTCAAATAAAAACGACCACTCAGCTTGGGCCGCAACCACCTTTGAATCTTGCTCAATTCATTGCTACCAAAGCAAAAATTCAAGCATGGAAAGGCGCACTTTCCGGTTTCATTTCTAAGAAAGTAAACGTACAACACTAATGGCAGATAAACCGACACCAACGTTAAATCCAAAGATTGCGGAGATAGAAAAAGGGTCTATGGTGGACCAACTTTATACCGCTTTCGTTGATATGACCAACCGGGCCAATAATGTTGCGGCTCCTGATTTTTCATCCAATCCTCCGATGAAGGTTGATGAGCATGGGAATCAAATATATGACCCAAATGATCCGAATGTGCCATTAGTTGATTCTGATGCTATTGACAAGGCACTTTCTGATTATGCGGAGATTCAAACGAAGAACTATGCCTATGATATGGCAAGTTCTATCATGTCTGTTATGCAAGGAAGTGGGGGTTCTGGCGGATCTGGAAGTGGCACTTCTGGAGGTGGTTTTCTACCACTTGCCGGCGGCTCGATGTCCGGGCGCCTTTCAGCTAATTATGGAGTTGAATTAGGTGATTCTGGGAAAGCACTCATAACTATCACACATGATGGAAGTAATAAGCCTGTCGGTTATTTTAAGCTTCCAATGGAGATTACCGGCAATGTTTCTATTGATGGAGAGCTGTCTTTAGCCGATACTGGAATTTGGTTTAACAAGCATCAGTCTATATTCATAGCCGATCAGACTCTGAATATAGATTATCAAAATGTTAAAATAACCGGCACGACCGAAATAGATGGTCAAATAACAATCGGTAAAATACTTATCAATGGGACAAACGGCATTACGTTTGACGGACATGAGTATTATCATGCGGGTAATTGTAACAATCAAAATACAGATTGGGTAACTAAGGATCTTCATGTATATGGAGATTTAGTCGTCGATGGAGAAACTGAAATCAATGGCCGATTCAAGGCTCTGCGTGGTTTCGATTTGGGTGAAAACGGGGACCGGTATCTCTATTCATCCTATGACAATGGCAAGTGTCATCTTTGGTTGGCAACCGATCTTACTATCATGGGGTATGAGAATGGTATTAAGTTCGATGACCATTATATCATCAGGACAAGAACCACTGCAAATGATGTGATTTCATTTTGCGCTCCTGGCCGTGTGCTTAACTTAGGTGATACAGATACACCTGGAGACCCCCAATTCGCCACCAAATCGGTAGCCCTTCAGACTAATTTTACAACAGCTGATGGGCTTACGACATTGATTACTCCAAGTGGTAAAGGCTTTTTCAGAGGTTTGTCCGCGACAGCTGTAGAGAGTGGTGCCGATGTTGTGAAAGAGCTGGTCAAAGGCACGGTAATCGCCACCTACTCAGATAGCCCTACAAATAAAGGGGTCGTTTTTCGTAATCGAGCAACATTCTACGATCCGTCTTCGGGTCCATCATTATATTCTGATGACGGCGTGATTTTCAATGTTGAGCTGCCTTATATTCAGAATATTAACGGAGTACCCAATACAACTAAGTATTTATGGACTACTAAGTTAGTTGTTACTGATTCTCCTTACGGAAATCCAACTCTCTCATCTCCTACACTTGCATTGGGGACAGATGCTCAATTTTTCCGTTTCGACAAACCAGTTGAAGCTGAATTTTTCTCCATAAAGTTAGGAAAACACCAAACCAAGCTTGGCGATGGAGTCCTATTCTTGGATAACAACGACAAGATTGGCGGCAATAATCTGTTTCTGGAGGCTGTTGGAAATTCGATTTTTCATTCCGGCAACGCAACATTCAATCACAGCCTGAGTTCGCAAGTATTTACAAGCGGCATGGCTGGTTCAGGTTGGGCTATACTGGAAAATGCACTTAATGGCAGTTTCCATGCGACCTTCGATGAACTAACGGTTCGTAAAAAGATGAGAATCTATGAGCTGGAAGTTCAAAAACAGAATGTTACCAATGGTTCTTGGTGGGTCACTGATTCTTGTTCGGGTGATTTAGTAGAAGAAGTTCTGTAATGGCAGTATTCAACTATAAGAAATACAAAATCTCGCTTGCCCCCAACTCATGCAAAACGCAAGGGTTGAGGGTCGGCGATATTGTACGCCGACAATACTTTGATAATCAGCTTGAACAAGTAATTAAAACCGATGCGCAGGGTAATCCTATAAAAGACCAAGACGGTAATATAGTTAAAGTTTACACCGGGAAACACATTGAGTCGGTTTATAATCTCATGTGTGTGTTGGAAACCGGTGAATCTTTGGTTGACCAATTACTTGAAGATGGAACCCCAGTCTTAGATGAAACTGGCAATCCTGTAAAATTTAAGCAGCCGTGGTTTATTGGCGCTTTAATAGACGGTGTAGATAGCCCTCCACAGCAAGGACAAGTTCTTGATTTTGCACGTGTAACCAGTCTGTTTGATACGGACCGATCCGGAGCCTTGTACCTGACGGCTTCCGATGATCAAGCTCCTTATATGGATGTTATTGATGGTATTGGTCGAAATGAAAGTCTTTGTTGGCCAGAAGATATTTGTCAGTCCCCTAATCCTGATTGTGAAACACAATATTATCTTCAAGGTACTATCAGTGGAGATTACACCCCTTATGATGGCAATGGTCATAATCGTGTACTTCATGTAGTCCGAGAATCTGGTGGTGCCTCTTTTACTGGTATTCAACAAGATTTTTACAAATATGTTTCCAACCCAAATATGGTGTTGGTATCGTATAAAGCCAGAGCTTCTGCTACAGTCCGAGCTGGTGTTACTTTGGGATATGTCAATGATTCTAAAAGTGATACTGAAAACCCAATAGAAGTTCAGTTTGGCAATGAATGGAAATATTATTTCCACGCCATTACTGTCGATTGGTCTGGACGCCATCTTCGCACCCTGAAGATGAATCTCGGTTCTATGCACGTTGATGAAGAAGTCTGGATTTCTGACTTCAACATCATATTGCTCTCCAGTGTTGCTAATTTCAAAGACGCTTCAAAAACCCGTATCGGGCGCCTTGATGGGGTCGTAGATCCCGTCTTTGGCCGATTGGAAGGATATGGAGGCTATCTCCAGAAACTTTTCGCATCTCAATCTGCTCATATATCTGGTACGTTAACAGCCGGAGATGAAAATGGGTTTGGGTCGTCTTTCTATGCTGGCAAAATCCATAAGAATGTTCTCAAAAATTCTTTGGGACTGAATACGGTTGGTGGTGTATTGCTTTCAACCGAGAATAGTCCTACTGGTGTAGGTAATACAATACGCATACAAAGTGCGACTTCACTTATAATTCAGGAGAACAAATGGCTATATCCTAATCCCGGTGAAGGAGAAAGTAAGGTCGGAAAAACTTACACATTTTCTTTCTGGGCTTATTCTAAGAAACCATGTGTAATAGATTTGCTTCAGAATGGCAAATCGTTAGGCGCAATCTATATCAATATACTCCAAACGCATCAGTGGGTAAGGCTTCATAAAACCTTTGAGATTAAAGGGCTTGAAGCAGCTAATATTACCGATCAACTGATAGTGACCATTCAGCCTACATTCAAAGAAGTTTCAGATGTGGCGTTTGGAAATGAGTTCAAAAACGACAAGTTTACAAATCCGGATGATATAGCTGATGACACCCAGATTCAGGATGAGGATGAATTATTGTTTAGTGCTCCACAATTTGAATCAGGTAGTCTTGTTACTCAGTATCAGCCTACGGACGATGTTCTCAATTACACTGAGGATTATGGTGCATGGTTCAACAGAGGTGGTATCGGTGGTACAATTCAGAACCCTTTGCTTCGTTTGAATTACGATGGTAAAGGGGGTATCGCAACACGTCCTACTGGTCCTAACGCTAAGCCGTCTTTAGCCCTAAATCAAGACGGTTCGGGGCATGTAGCTCAGGGCAAAATTAGTTGGGATGAACAAGGCGATGTGACTTTTGATAAAAATGTGCATCTGAATTGGGATAATCTCGGTGATGACACCCAGCAAGAGATTGTCAGCAAATCTATACGAATTATTGGAACTGATACATTTACTTTATTGGGCGATGCAACTGGTGCTACTCCGACTACAGATCCGGCAGATATAACCCTAAGCCTCGAAGAAGAGAATATTAGCAGTGGCGTTGACAATCGTAAGTGGCAATACCTCAAAGGTTATGAATGGATTGATTTTCCCGAAGGGAAGAACAATGGTAAGACTTTGACAATTTTTCCATTCAATGATTCACCGGACTATTGGAATGATTCCAACAAACTGACAGTTCGATGTCTTGTTGTGATGGATAAGGGTACAAAAAAAGAAAAGACTTATTCAGACACTTTCACTATTCGGAAACAGCTTATTGCCGGATATACGATTGAGATAACATCAAGTAATGGTACTGGCTTTAAGAATAATGATTGTTCTACTATTCTTACCGCTAATGTCTATTATCAGGGCAAATTGGTTGATCCCACATATTGTCAACAGCATTATGTGTTCAAGTGGGTCAAATATGATATGGTAGATGGTGAACCAGTTGAGGATGAATCGTTTTGGGGGGCTCCAGGCACAAGCGATTATATCGACCCTACTAAGCAACAAATTACTATTGATTATAATATATCTGGTTCTGATTATTTCACTTGCGAAATGATGCTTTCGCCGGGTTTTCCATACGATTTCCCTATATATTTCTAAACGATGGCAGAAAAACTCAATTTTAACGATAAAACCGAAAATAACGGTACAAATGACCGTGGGAGATTGACTGCTGCGGAATTTAATCAAGTTGTTAATGCTGTTAATGATCATTCTGAAGCTCTTGGTGGATTAAAATTAAAGACCATCGAGGGAGAAGCTGCATTTGAGCAACTTGACATAAAAGAATCAGACACAGTGTACCTAATATTTGATGACTGATGCTTAAAATTGGTAATAAAGATGTCAGTCAAGTTCGTGTAGGTTCACGAGTTGTCACGGCCATTTATGTCGGAGCCAGACTCGTGTGGTCTGCAATCTCGTCATGTTTTGGTTCCGGCTGGTGGATTAACGATAAACCGTGGCGGGATAACGAAGGATGGAAAAATTAACTCTCATTTATAAATATGGCTAAAAAATTTAGAACCGACGACATATCGGGATTTGATGAAGATTGGAATGGCTCGTCTTCCAATACTCCACCAACAGCTTCCGATGAGTCAGTTGACTTACCCTATTCAGGTAGGGCCATACAGAAATTTGTCCGAGAGAAATTAAAACTCCACGAAACAAAGAAAATCGGGTTTATAGCCCCGATGACCGGTAAGATTGACGGGTATTATCATATTCGTGGATTCGCTTCTCGTGATGATTATAATCTTTATCTCGGAGATCCTGATTTGAATCAGGATTTGATGCTCTGCGACATTACCATTCCTATCAGTGATGAACAAGGGGTAATGAACATCGTGGAGTTGACAACAGCGTCCAACCAAAATAATCTTGTCAGCATTGACGGTAACGTGATTCTGAGGATGCGGTTCACATCTCAGATTTATAATCCTGTCACACAATCTAAGACTGACACTTATGAAGACGGCGTTATCTCTATCTATCGTAGAGGTAATGCTAATGAATCATGGCGTAAAGTTGGTGAATTGCCAATAAAATCGGTACAGGCAGATAGTGAAGACTACACAGACATCGACATCAGTTCAATGCTTAACTCCGGAGCGTGTCAGCTTCGTGTCGTTGTAACAGGAGATCAAACCCAGGCGACAACAACCTATGTCGTTTTTCAGAACGTTGTAAAGACTTCTTTGACCCTTCAGTTTAGGAATGAATGGCAGTTGCCAATTATCGGAGAGTCTATGTCGTTGCTCTACACCTATACTGGTGATGTGGCAAAAACACTTAATCTGAAAATCTCAGGTGACGGCGGTGAGCGCATTGTACGTTTCCCTCTTGGAACAAGGGTATATACTGAAACTCCTAATCAGTTTGATATAACTGATATTGAGAGTGATACAGTAAAGGTAATGTCTCATGGCGTTCATTCAATTGAAGCATGGCTGTCTGTTGATGGCATGGATGCTGAAAGTGAACACGTTTTTTCTCAGGTTATGGTTGTATCTGATTCTACTGATACGAAGCCATATCTGTTATTGAATGAGGTACAGAAGAATTTGACAAATTGGACTTCAGCAACCTTGTTCAAATGGTGTGTCTATAATCCTTCCGGGCAGAATATCCCGGTTAGATTCTCGCTGACAGATTTGACAGGAACGACAACATATCTGACATTGGAAGAAGATAATGCTGCCTCTGGCGTTGTCTATACTTTCAATAATATGATTGAGATTGAAAGCTCCGTTACTGCTTTCAGCGCATATATGACCTTCCATTCGGGTAATACTGAACTATGTGATAAAATCACATTCGAGATTGATAACTCCCAGAATTTTGCGCCAGTACCAGGCGCCGATTTTATTCTCAACCCTAAACTTAGAAGTAATTCTGAGGCAAATCCTGGAACAATCATCAATGCTGTTACAGGTCAGGTGGTCCCAGCTCAATTCAAAGGTTTTGGTTTTGTGAGTGATGGCTGGGTAATTGATGAGAACGGCATCCGCTGTCTTCGTGTTCCTAATGATCGTGAAATAATCATTGATTATGAAACATTATCCGGTTTTGTCGGTGATGATTCCGTTCTCAAATCTTCGTCTTTAACTATTGAATTGGATTTTGCGGTTCGAGCTATTTCTAATGAGAGTACGGCGGTTTTGAAGATGTGTTCATATACATCTTCTGGCAACCCTCTCGGTTTTGAGATGCGTCCTTTGGATGCTTGCTTTATGACTCAGAATAAAGTCAACCGCAAAGATCAGGAAATTGGCTATGATGAGAATGTGCGTACACGAGTTGCAGTGAACCTTCTCTACAATATGTCAAATAGCGGTCAGAACTATTGTCGTATTTTTGAGAACGGTATCATCAATAAGGAGTTCAATTACCCCTCGACAGATGTGTTCGTGCAGTATGTGAATGGCGTTGAGACTTCCCAGGGTATTCGTATTGGGGGTGCCAACGGAGCAGACATTGACATTTATTCAATCAAAGTCTATAAGAAGGCACTGACATCAGAGGATGTTCGTCAAAATTACATGGCCTCTCTTGACAGTTCAGCTGAAAAGATTGCTTTCCGTGATGCAAATGATATTATGTCTGGAGCAACAATTAGCTGGGATATGGCTTTCTCCAAATACAATGTTATTAAGTGGATTGGTCGCTACGCAACATACGGAGATTCCAAGAAAGATAAGTTCCCCGGAACTCTTGTAATCCACCAGCAGGGTAAACCGGAATACAGTGGCACTTTGACCGAACAGGAAGAAAAAGGTCAGGGTACATCGTCTATGTTGTACGACTTCTGGAACGGTGATTTTCGTTTTATTAAAGGCGGTAATGGCACATGGACTGATGAGCTTGGAATTGTACACGGACAATACTTCCAGCTCGGCCCCGGTATGCCTAAAGCGACAAAAAATGTCGGCAAGGTTAATTTCGCTTCTTCTCAGCAAAGTCATAAACTTGGTTCTTGCGCTCTTTATAATGACCTTTATAAAGCCGTTTGTGGCGGTTCATCAATTACTCAAACTGAAGGTTATGAGCATTGTCGTTTTGCTGTATGCCAAGAACCCTTCTTGTTCTTCATACAAGATGATGAAAATTCAGAGCCTCGTTTTGCCGGCTTTATGACCTTTGGCCCTGGCAAGGGTGATAGTGCTACATTTGGTTTTGACACCAAGAAATTCCCAGACCACCTTGCAATCGAAGGCGCCGATAATGATCGAGATCTTGTAATGGGTCGTGTACCCTGGATAGAAGAAGATGTTACTTATGATGATGAAGACTGGTTCTATGCCGGTCAGAAATCATTTAGTCTTATGGGTGGTGATATAAGTAAAATTCACTACTTCCAAGATGCGTACAACTTTGTTTTCCAGACTTTTGACAATATAGACTATTACGAGGGTACCATTGAAGATCTTCAAGCCGATGTAAATGCCAATAATTCTAAACATTATTGGTTAACACAATCGAGTGCGAACAATGATAAATACGATTTATATCGTTATGATTTCATTGGACTTCGTTGGGTAAACGCCGGAATAAATAAACTTGCAGATGGCAGTTACTCGAAAGTCAATATCAACACTCAATGTGGCAATATTGCGAGTGGTACCAACTGGACGCAACAGAATGAAGCGTTCAAGGCGGCTCGTCTTGCTATATTCAAAACTGGGATAACTAAATATTTTAATCTAACCCAGACTTTGTTTACCATGAACTTCCTGAAACTCATTGCAGCTTCGGATAATCGTGGTAAAAATATGTACCTTTATATCGACCCTATCACACATCTTATAGGATGGTATCAGGACGACCTTGACACAATCTTCCCCACCGATAATGTCGGTAAAATGGATAAGCCTTATGATGTTGAGGAACATGATGTTAAGGCTGATGGTGGCACATATTGGAACTCTGGCTCTAATTCATTGTTCAATCAGATAGAGCTTGCCTTCCCTGATGAACAACGTGCCAATATGAATACCATTCTTCAGGAAATGGCGAAACTGAGCGATGATGGTACTGTATTCGGCTGTTTTGAGAAATACTATTTCCATGTACAGAAATATTTCCCGGCAGTTGCATACAATGAAGTTGCCAGACTCGTTTATGAACGTGCCAGAACTCGTTATGTCAACGGTCAGTATAACAACGGTACAGACCCTATCACACAAAGCAATGGCGACTCCCTCCAGCGCGAGATTCAGTGGATTAAACGCCGTATAGCCTACATATCGTCTTATGCAAGCTATGGAGAGTTTAGTTGTCGAGATGCTTTTCGTTCTGCCGGTTCACTGAACTTCCGCTCTGTTTTGAAGCGTGATGGCTCCAAGTGTTCATACAAGTTCAGTATTGTACCTCATATTTCGATGTACCCGACTTTTGCTATAGGTCAGTCTTTGAAATATGGCGAAGGCAATGCTCGTGCTCCCCGTATCAGGGCTGGAGAGCGATATGATGTTACTGTTGGTGATTCGGATGGTAACTCTAACGTATTTATCAATGGTATAGATTATCTCAAATCTATCGGTGACTTTACAGACAAAGCTCTTGATAGAACATTTACCCTCCAGGGTGAACGTTTGACTGAGTTTGAAGTCTTAGGTAACACACTTCCAGAATTTAGACCTTCTTCAATGGAGATTGTTGCGCCTCTACTCCAAAAGTTAATAGTACGCAATGTTTCAACATTGGAAGGCGGTCTTGATTTGTCTTTGGAGAAGAAACTCAAAATCCTTGACATACGGGGTACAAGTTTCAACAGCATTACGCTTCCAGCTACAGAGTATTTAACAAGCGTTCAACTTCCGGCAACGCTTCGTTCTTTAACTCTCGATCAACAGCCGAATCTGGAAACCGTAACTCTTGAAGGAGCCTCTGCTCTTCAGCGTCTTTCTTTGGGAGCCGGAATCCCTAATTCCCGTGAGATTTTCAACCTTTGCTATACTGGCAATGCCCCGTTGAATTATCTGAAGATGTTGAATATTGACTGGGAAGATGCAACGCTCTATATGGTCAATTATCTGGCATCCATTACAGACAGCGAGGTAACTGGCAAGATACAACTCCCGAAGAATACCGCTCATCGCCCTAACTTCGCCAATAAAATTTCATGGCTGAAACATTGGGGCAATGTGGATTCTGCTACCAATCCTCTTCAGATTTCATACTATTCTACGCCGATTGCAGCAATCAAAATTAGTGGTAGTCAATTCATCTATCAAACTGGCAATCACACATTCAAGTGCTCTCCCAATACTACTAATGGTAATGATGTTGTTGGCATCCGTTGGGAACTGGAGAACAATCTGTATAGTACGCTTGTAAGCCAATCCTACGATGAATGTGTTGTGAATGTCAGTCAGTTGGGTGATGAAGACACAATCGCTCCTACAACTAAACTTCATTGCTATCTGACAAAGACGGATGGTTCTGAAATCCACGCAGAATGGGAGATAGGGCTTTATCCTCGTAGAGCTCATATTGGAGATTATGTGTTCTATGATGGTACTTACGGCCCCACTGTGTCTGGAAAAACCGTGGTCGGTATTTGTTTCTATGTAAATCCTCTTGACCCTACTGACCGTCGAATGGTCGCTACTCAGAGTCAAGGGACTGATCATTGGGGGCTTTATCCGGCCAATGATGGAAACGGAGTATCAAACAGTATTACACTTCAGGACAATGAAACATATAATGTATATGATATTCAGTCTATTGCCAATATCACTTCATCTGGTCTGAAGAATAATATTGCAAATAACTCTCCGTGGTATGTTCATCCTGACAACTACTTGGATGAAGACACGGTTGATGGTTTTGTTGATCCGGTGAATAACACTGGTGCCGCAGACGGTCTTGCCTCCAGTATCAATGGTAGAACGGGCAAAGAAGACCTGACTGCTGAACTGGCTGTCCTTTCCAGATCTTACAAAGCGGGAGAATCCGTGCCTGTTGGTTTGGTCAAGACATTGAAGATCATCCAGCACAGAAATAAAATTCTGGAAGATTCAAGTGTTGATCTCCCGATACCGCAAGCGTCTGAAACGATGACTGAAACTGGCCATTTGAATTATTTGATTCAAGAAGTGGTTTCTGCTGAAGGCCATAAAAACGCCTATCGTCAATTCTATTATCCGGCAGCAAGTCTCTGTTATGCTTACCAGCCGAGTGTTAAAGAAGGTGAAATTTTGAATGATAAGTTCAAATCCCATAACTGGTGGCTTCCATCATCAGGGGAACTTGCTCGTATGTATTGGCACTCTAAACAAGGTCCCTCTTATCCGGATGATGCCAGAATTGGCCCGATTTTCAAACATGGCGTAGATGATGGCGTCTTCAACGACTTCCCTGCCAGCAACCACTGGGCCTCCACTGAGGGCTCCAGCGGCAACGCCTGGGGCGTCTACTTCGGCTCAGGGTACTTCTACAACAACGGCAGCAAGGGCAGCAGTCTCGTTGTGCGGGCAGTGGCAGCATTTTAGTAGGATCATTCAGGCCGCGTCTTTCGACGCGGCCGATAAAAGTCCACCGCATACAAATATTTTTGCTCGAATAGCAAACATAGGTTGTATGCGGTGGACTATTATTTAATAAAAACCGACGAGAGAAATACATTGTGGCTCGTCCATTTACTATTAAGGAATCATGGCACAACCCATTCGTAATCCGGGAAGCGCACCCATATATCGCGCTGTCGAACTGCTATTGCAAGATTGCGTTGAAATAGCAGAGAGAACTCCTAAAGGAGTTGGGGTGAGAACTGTAGCTCAACGTATGGTTGAGGTGCTTCTCGATACCCTTACAACTATTGGGCTGGCCCTTAATGAGATGGATTATGATTCCAAGTACGAACTACTCACTTCTGTCTTCGTGCAGATGCGAATGGTGAAAACTTGTATTGATACCCTGAAGGAGTGGTCAAGTAAGAGTATTCACACGCGCATCATAAGCAATCGGCAGATGCCTCAACTATGTGAAAAGCTTGAACAAATACAGAATCAGCTGGCAAAATGGCGTAGTAGTGTGGTTGGGAAGAGACCCCATTAAATGGTTACGACTATTCAATGAGGGCGTTTTCTATAGAAAATGGGCGTGTCACTGGCACACGGCAACTTGGCCGTGCGTTAGTTAAGAACAAGATAGTACACGCAATCACTGCCAGCAACCACTGGGCCTCCACTGAGAACTCCAGCAACAACGCCTGGAACGTCAACTTCGGCTCAGGGAACTTCAACAACAACAACAAGTACAACAGTAACGTTGTGCGGGCAGTGGCAGCACTTCCTTTGGAATACGCAGAGGGGTGGTTTGAGGCTTTCGATGACTGTTGTCGCCGGAAGCGGATGAGCACACAATGTATTTTATATCGTCTATGGTGGGATATGGACTTGCTAAATCTGGCAAGAAGCGTTTATGACCGCACTTATAACCCGACCACAAGTATCTGTTTTATAACAACGTTACCCAAATTACGAGAGGTATTCGCTGCTAATTTCAGAGACCGTATTGTTCAGCACTGGCTGTGCCTCAGGCTTGAACCATTATTTGAGCAACGATTTGAGAGTCAAAATGATGTCTCATATAATTGTCGAAAAGGATTCGGTGTTCAGGCGTGTGTAGAACGAGTAGCACAAAATGCCATTAAAGTCTCTGAAAACTATACAAAAGACGCATATTATTATAAAGGAGACTTAAAAGGTTTCTTCATGTCAATAGATTGTACGATTTTACTTGACAAGCTATTGATATTTATCAAAGAGAATTGGTCGTTTTGGGGTGATCCGGCACATAGTTACTATGCGCGAGACCTTGACGCCGTGTTATGGCTTGCTGAAGTAATCATTAGACATCGCCCTCAGGATGATTGTATTCGTCAAGGTAATACAAAACTATGGGACGAACTGCCCCATAACAAAAGTTTATTCTATGCGCCATATATGACCGGCGAACCTATTGGGAATCTTACCAGTCAGTTATTTGCAAATTTTTATATGTCATTCTTTGATGAATTTGCATTGGCTGAAGCTGAGAAATTAGGTGCTGAATATGTAAGATTTGTTGATGATTTTGTTTTCGTCTGTAAATCTGAGAGGGATTGTATTTATCTTCATATAGTTTGTGAACAATGGCTGAAAGACAACTTGAATGTCATCTTACATCCAGATAAAATTTACATTCAGCATGTTACTAAAGGTGTACCCGTAGTGGGTTCTTGGGTTAAGCCGGGCAGATTATATCTCTCTAATCGTACAGTAGGTCATTTCTATGATTGTATGAGACAGTTAGAATGGGCCTGTGCTATGTCTGACAAGCAAGAAATCCTCAGGCAAATATGTCGGGCTAACTCTTTGTTAGGGTTTCTTCGGCATCATGCTACTTATGGGATTCGTTCATTTTTATTTCGTAAGAAGTTTAAGGTATTCTGGCGCTATTGCTGGATAAAAGGTCATCTTGAAGTTATTAAACCCTGTAAAAAGAGGCTATCATGTATATAACGAAACGCGAAGGTAATGAAGCTCCCCAGCAGCTATCTTACATTAGAAAATTCGGATGCAAGGCTTACACATTGGCTTTTGACATTCAGGAATCTCAGTCTGAAACCAAGGAAAGTCATTTTTCTTGGACTGAAGTACAATTTGATGCTACGCCACCTACTTATGGCGAGATAGTAGCTGCCATCATTCGTGGTCGATATTCAGCTGATGATGTTGAGGCTATTACCAACAATTACCTCCTTGACGGCAGCGAAATCCATACACAGGAATGGCGAGCTATGCAACAGTGGCGAAAGGATGCTAAAGAATTAGCCAAAAGCGTTCTATCTCTGATGGAATAATTTCGTCCAGACCAACTATCAGTCGCCATCTCGACTATTCTTTAGAAAAACGCAAAGATGGCGACGATAGCTAAATCTTCTATAACACTCGTTTCGATAAGCGATGCCTACTCGGTGTCGCTTCAGCCGTCTAATATCACCATAAACGCTGATCCTTACGGTAATAATCCAAAATTAGAAAATGCTTTCACCATCATATCTCTTTATTGTGGAGATATTCAGGTTCCTATTAGCAGTGCCAGTATAGTTGGTTCTTCTCTATGGGAAGAAGGTTCTAATATACATAAGCAAGATTATAGCTTAGAGATTGTTGGTAATTCTGTTAAGCTGAGTATCACTTCGATTGGTAATCAGTTAAGTGGTTGGCGTGAGATTGAAGTAATTACTAACGCCGGTCAAAAGCTCACAGCTCGGTTCTCATATACAGTTGTTCGAGAGACAACAATGTTGGATTGGATTTTGGAATGGGACAAAAATTTGACCGAAATCTCTGGAGACCATGTTGCAACCCCTAATGCTTTCATAGGCAACAAAGATGGTGATGGTAAACTGACAGGCGTATATATTGGCGGTGGTGAAAATCATCCATATCTCCCAGGTATTTATGGATTTAAGGGTTGTACTCCTGAAGCCTTTGCACAAGGTAATTTAGGTTCAACTGAAATTTTCCATTTGAACGAAAATGGTGGTATGATTGGTGGCTGGGATATTTCTAATACTGGTCTTATCAAAGAAAATTCAGTGGGTCGTTTAGAAATCTTGTCAGAGGGCACTATTCGATATGTCAATCTTCTTGATGCTACCAATCCATTTTGGGAGTTAAAAAGCGATGGCTCAGGCTCGTTTGCCAGTGGTCATATTACTTGGGATGTAGGTGGCAACGCTACTTTTGACGGTAAGTTAAAAGCTCAATCAGGAGAAATTGGAGGGTGGGCCATCGGTTCTCATTCATTGTATAATACATCCATATTATTGGATTCAGCAAATTCATTTTTTGGATTACGAGGACCGAGCGGTTTGATGTTTATAAATGAACCGCTATCAAGTTCATTTTATGATTCCATCACTCGCGCTGGAGGTATCGCTATCTATTACACGGATTCTACTCATTATGGCTTAGAAGGTTGGCTTCAAGGCTCACCAACAACTATTGATTATAATAAAGGCACTCAAATATTTGGATTAGGATCGAAGAACTTCATAGCTTCTTGGAACATTGGTGTCAATGCTCTTTGGCGAGGCGATTTAGTAAACACTGCCGGAAATTTTACAGGCAAATCGGGAGACATTACAATTGGCTCTCAGGGTATTCGTGGCTATCGTTGGTATATTGATGCCGACGGTGAAGCTGATTTTATGCAAGGCCGTGTTCATTTGGGGCCATCTAAGTGTGAAATAGCTGGATGGACTATCCAAGAAAATCGTTTATGTACCTCTAAAGCAGCACTTGTTAATGATACTAACTATGCTGGGTTATTCCTTTCAACAAACGTTTTAGGTTCATCGGAAGGTGTTGCATTAACCGATAAAATAGCTTCCAGTGGTGGAATTTATCTCATAACTACAAGTAACCATGCGGAATTAGCCGCATATTCAGTTGGAGATATTCTTCTTTTTAAGTTAACATCCTCAGGCACTAACCAAATTGCTTCTTGGAAGTTTGATCATAAGCGAATATATATTGGTGCATCTGATTTAATCCCAGGCAGTAAATTTACAGCTTTCTCAAATAGCCTGGTACTTAGTGATAATGGTATTCATGCACCGAAATGGTGCTTATTGGCTGATGGTTCTGGTAAATTGGCCGGAGGTAATATTAGCTGGGACATAGATGGCAATGTTACTTTTGCCAATTCTGTAAAGTTGGCATGGACTCAAATTACTGGGACCGATGGCGTAATGACTACGGCGACTTATATTGATGCCAATGGTATCTTTACAGGTAAAATCTCTGCTAACAATATTACTGCCGGTACAATATCAACAGCATCTATCAAATGCGAGGGTAAATGGGAATTAAACGCTGATGGGTCTGGAATGTTGGCATCCGGCAACATTTCATGGGATAAGACTGGTAAAGCTAATTTCACTGGAAAAATCATCGCTAACAGCGGGTCTATTGGAGGTTTTGAAATTGGTGACGGGCATATTGGAGTTACAGCAACAGCAAGTGGAGAATCCAGTAGTGCTGATTGGGCTAATTTATCTATTTATAAAGACTTTTTTAAGGTTGGTGGCAGTAAAGGGTATGTCATGTTTGGCGATGATGTTATTCCAAGCTCTATGGGTGGCGCGTTTACCGCTGTAGGTCGTATCGTTAATAATGCCCCCAACACATTTGGTAGCTATGGTTTTGATCAAGCTAATTATGGTATATTCATTGACGTCTCAGGCGGTACTAAAAATTATGGTATTTCATCAAATGCTGCACTTAAAGCCCCTGCATTTGTAAACACAGAAGTGAAAATTCTAACTTTTACTGGAAACGGTTATACAATAGATTTCTCTCAGCATAATGTATTTTTACTTTACTATACCAGTTCTCAATATTCTAAAGTAGAGGTCACATTGCCATCGGAAGCATCAGTAGCCTCTCAATTTGGCGTGAACACCTTGCCTGAAAATTTTGGCACCGTACTGACATTTAGAGTGCGCACTGGATCTAAAAATATTGTTTTGAAAGGCATTTATAATCACAACGAGGATCTTGTGAATTATGAACTTGCGTCTGGTGATTCGATTCAAGTGCTTGTTTCAAAAGTAGATGGCTTTAGGTATCAAATTCTTAATCATAGTGCATAATGCGCAGAGATATTGAAGTTCATATAAACACTGAAGATATTGTTCTTGCAGCCACGAACAAGCCTCTGATGAAAGCTTTCAGATGGCTGGACGATGTGCCGGAAGGGCAACTGCAATCCTATCTCTATGGCGAGGTAGAAGTTTCAACGCTTATTGCTGAGAAAGTGCTTCTTAGAGATGGCGTTAACGTAGCTATTGATTACACACCAATATATAAGCCTTTCATGCTTCGTATCAAACGAGTGTATGACGATGGCTCTTTTGAATATGCTGTGAATCCTGTTTTGGGAAGCGTATGGTTCCCGGTTAAATCTGCTGTTTATGGAGAACAAAACAATCCAGTAGAAGATATTCACGCTTCAGAACTCATACTGATTGATGAACAGTTTTATTATCTGTATTTTGAAAGAGTAACAGAGACTATTGCTGGAAAGTCGGTCACACACCTTACGGGCAATCTTCGTATTTTTTCTGCCTGTCAAATGGATTTCAATATTAAGCGCGTAGATCATCAAAACGGTAATCTGCTTCTAAAATGTGTCCCAACGAATAATTATCGTTATCCTTTGAGCGGTGTTGGGCTGATACGCTGGACCAATGGTGATCTTAGCCAATCTGAATTGGCAGCAACAATACAAAGTGAATTTGCTGATGATAAGGTCATTGTAAAGACAGCTAAATTCAATAATGACACTAATCAACTGGCCATAGACGCCAATTTTGACGATTTAGACTAATGGCACAATATAAAGTACAAGGTGGTCAGAATATTTGGGATATAGCCATACAGTTATATGGCTCTATTGAAGGGGCTTTTGATCTCTTTATGAGTAACCCCAAGTTGAATATGACTACCAATCTAAAAGCCGGTGATATTTTAGAATATCACGAACAATTTGTTATCAACCAGAGCATTGTTGATGCCATTGCTAGCAATGATTATCTACCAGCAAATAGTGAACGGAGGGTGTATTTCAAAGGTGTTTCGGCCCCATTGCGTATGGTTATAAAAATGCCCGAACAAGAAACAGAAGCTTCATTTGTGGTTGCTGGTAATGGGCAGATGGTCGTAGATTGGGGGGACAATTCAGACCTTCAGACAATTTTTCTCACAGAAGAAAAAATCACTTTGAACCATGTATTTGATAATAAAGTTGATAAACGTCGTATGAAGATATATGGCGATTGTTCATTTAGTTATCTGAATCTTACTGGTTTCAAAGGAAGTCTTTATCCAATTAACCCGGTTGTAGTGGATGAGTTGGTTTCCAGAGCCAACGCCGGAGATTTAAGTTGTCTATTCTTGTTCAAAGGCATGGTCAGCTTAGACCTGAGAAGCACTAATATTGATGACCTTTCACCAATATATGATTATGGTAGAAGCGGTAATGTTACTGAAAGTTATAACGGGCTACAACTTCTTAATCTCGAAGCTGTACGATTTAAGGACATTGCAGTTCTTGATGACTATTTGGAATATCTGGCTGATTCAGAAACTCACGGTACACGGCGCCCATGCCACATATATTTGACGGCCCAGCCATCTGCAAGAGGGATGGCTGCTATCGAAACAATATTGAATGAGAAGGCTTGGAATCAAGAAGGTTACGCCTCCAGCTGGGCTTTCACAATAAATGGAACAACATATACAGCAGAATAATGGCTCGAACCTTATCAGACATATATCAAGAAGCAAAAACAGCTCGTGATGCGAGGCTGGAATTGACAGAGTTTCATAATGGCTCCAAGATGTCAATTCTCGATGCCTTCACATGGGTTACGGCAGCTTGTATTTGGTCTTTTGAAAATCTCCTTGATGTCTTCAAGGTGGATGTTGCTTCAGACCTTCAAAATAGAATTAACGGAACCCCTCAATATTATGCCAATGCCCTGTTGAAATATCAACATGGCGATGAACTCCAAATGAATGATGAGGGTACGCAATTTTCATACCCTTCAGTAGATGTTACTAAACGTATAATTACAAAGGTCGCATATTCTGAGGTGAATGATGAACGTGTTGAAGATGTTGACGGAGTTCGTACCGTATATAAATTCTTTGATAAAGATCTCATTTTGAAAATTGCAACTGGCGAACCTGGCATGTATAGCCAAGTATCACCAGAAGTTCTCACGGCAGTTAGAGCGTACATGCAAAAAATAGCGTTTGCCGGTACTCACATGACAATTGTTAGTCGAAAAGGTGATATTCTCATTCCTAAAGTGGTTGTCTATTATGACGGCGGTATTACTGAGGATGAAATGTATAACGCCGTAGAAGCTGCATTAAACTCCTATATTGCAAATCTGGAATTTGATGGTGCGGTGTACGTTCAAAAAATCATTGATACCATTCAGAGGGTAGAGCATGTTACCGATGTGTTTTATGATGCTGCCGCTACAGATTATAATGGCGTGTTTGTCGCTCAATATGATGATGACAACAATCTGATTTCAGATAGCGCAGGAAATATTTTACAACGGATTCCCAGATTCTTCATTCCTAATAGTGGCTATTTGAAACAGAGTACCAATTCTGGCGAAGAAGCTGGAATCCCCAAATGGGAAGAGACAATCAAATTCATCGTTGAAAAGCCTAATACTGGATTTTTAGCTGAGTAATGCGCTACTTTATAAATTTTGATAAGACCGTTAATCAATTCGTACCCCATTATCTTGGAGGACGAAAATTGATATTGTTTCTTCAATCAATATTGGTGCCGTTACAGCAACTTAACAAAGAATTTTCTGAATGGGCCAAAGAGAAACGTATTGAAGCCTCTATGACTTCACAGATTTTCAAGCTGGAGTGGTTCCTTAATAGAAGGTTCTCGAAGTATTTTGTTAATCCGGTAGAGAAAATTACAATAGCCAATGCTGTCCGAGATGGCCTTCCATTATATAGACAAATAGCAAATGTCCCTCTCTCTGACAACCCAGCATTGGTGAAACAAACTGCACATACGGTGAAAGACCCCGTGCTATATAAAGTGTCAGAGCGTAGAGATGAAAGCAGTTACAGTTTTATTGTTAACTCTCCAGCAATCAATACGTCTTCAATTTCAGAATCAGAATACATAGCTCAGATACAGTATTGGGTAGATCGTTACCGTACTGCTGGCAAAACATATAAAATTAAGATTAACTAATGAAAGAATTTAGTTCCCAAGATGGTGGTCGTTATACCTTTGTGGACGACATTGTTAATCTTCAGAATCTTGCGTTAGCATTTTCTGCTATCTTTGATGCTTGCGATAATTTTGTAATCATGGGATGCGAACTTACTGGCGATACTGTTTCTGAAGGCTATGTCTATATCAACGGTAAAATTCGACAATTCAATGGTGGCACCATTACAGCTAACAGTGCTGGCAACCGTTTCCTCTGTGAAAGCGATTCGTCGGAGCAAGTACCTTACGCCAGTGGTGGAACCAAAGTTGGCCGAACCAATTATGGTGTCGCACTCTCAAACACTATTCCCAGTCCAGTAAATGGCGTACAGCCGGGGTATATTACCTTCTCAACCAATGGAGCATGTAAGCGCTTAAAGGACGCTTTCTTTGGTAAGTATGCGCTATTATTAGATCCTACGGTCGCCTCTCAGACTGTTACTGGTAAGGTGTCGTTCTCAGATACACTGACAGCGCTTAAAAATATTCTTGTAAAAGGTCCAGTTGATATTTTAACATCTGCTGGAGATGCAAAACTTTGGTTTGACTCTAACGCATTAACGTTAAGAGCGATTATCAATGGCAAAATGTACAGGCTGACAATGAGTGAAACTGGTGGCATACAGTTTTTTGTTAACGGAATCCTCAGTATGACAGTAAAGAGCGATGGCGTAAGATTCTCCGTTCCAATTGTTTCCAGTAAAGCCACTATCGGACAAGTATTGATTTCTGGCAACAGCATTTACAGTCTTAACCCCGATAATAATTCCGGCACATTGAACATCAATGTTTCTGGCACACCTTCTATTGTTCAGACTACCAATATTGGTGATGGGAAAGGGAGTGTATTGCTTTCTGTTATCGGGTCTTCAAAAAGCATTGTAGCTAACGTATCTTCATTTACTATTGCTAACGCTTCTTCCACCGGACTTATTCTCAAAAGTGATAAGGCCAAAACCGATGTAAGCTATCAGAAATCAATATTTTGGCAAGATTCAAATGGCGAAGCTTGTGGTTTCATCGGTTATTCCTCAGTAACCGAAAACTTCCTTGAACTCAAAAATAATATTGGCAATATTCATATTGTTGGCAAGGAGTCTGTCAATATTTATCCGGCAATTAAAGAAAATGGTACACTTCTTTCAGAAAAATATGTGTTAACATCTTCTTTAACTGAGACCCTTAAAGATAAAGCTAATACAAAAGATGTTTACGATAAGACCGCAGCAGATGAGCGTTATGCCCAAATATCAAAAGGCTTTACACCTTTTGTTGGACCCACTACCGCAGCTAAACTTCGTGAGCAAATTGGCGCATTGGGGTCTGATGGATTAAACAACTACGTTCAGAAAAATCAGTTCCTTGCAGATATGGCGACAAATGACGCAAATAAAGCTAAGATTCGCCAAAATATCGGGGCCGCTGCTGCTGGTGATTTCCAACCTAAGCTGCAAGACACTGGATGGAAACGGATTGGTTCGACTAATCTGTATGTCCGTCAGATTGGCAACATCGTTTCCATTCAAGGCACAATTCAGAATATCCATTCGGGCACACTGTTTACGCTTCCTAATGGTATTGAGGCTCCGACGCATGATGTTGGCTTCTCTTGGAATGTAACATATTCAGGTGCATGGTCCGGTAAGATTGCAGCAAACTCTCGTGAATGTAAGGTAACATACTGTAACGCTCACGGGAACACAATTCCGTTTTCATTAACTTATATGGTATAACAATGAATTTTCACAAATTTCCTAAAGCTCAGCGTGAGCTGGCCGAGATAGAGGCCGCAGAACAAAAACGCAGAGCTGAACTCGCAAACATCAACTATGAACTATCCAACGCTGCCAGGGTGGAAGCTACACCCGGACAAATTTCCGAAACCAAAGAAGAAGGGGCGCCCCAAGAAACCCAAACAAAAGAAAAAACGAGGGGCGCCAAGAAAAAAACGTAAGTTTGAGGAAACTCCGGTGGGGTTCCTTATTATGCACGAGGCTCCATTGGAGTTCCAGCTTATCAAAGAGGCTATTGGAGAGCATGTCCCCCATCCTGATTTTATAGAGCGGATTGGCTATGCTTCGCTCAATCCGCTTTTTAGGAAACCAAAATTCCGTAGAGCGTTGAAAACTTATAGGGAATTTGGTGTATATTCCGGGGTTCCCAAAAAGACTTCTCCAAAGATACAGCTATTCTATATAAAATTACGAAAGAACCAAAAATGTGAGATGATCTAAAATTGTCTCATATTTTTGTCTCTCTTTGGAAAAATTTCGCTAATTTTGCAATCACAACTGAAACGTGGCTGTGCTCCACGCCTCTGCAAAATCCCCCAAATTATCGTTATCACATGACTAAAGAGTTCAAAGTCAGTGTGCGTAAGCTCACTGATGAAGACTTGATGCGTGAGGCTTGTGAGTGTACGTTCTTAGGTACGAGTCACCAGTCCCTTGAAAGCATATACAAGTCTGAACACAGCCCAGTTCGCACCCAGTTATTCTGGGTCAAACTCACCAACATTCCCTTATTCCTATCTACCCACCTTCTTCGCCACCATGTGGGGTCTGTACCATTTCAGTTAACGTGTCGGGATGACCGTAAAGGTGGCAACCCCGGATTGCCTCAGAAAGTTGAAGGGTTAAAGGATAAACTGGAAATCCTTCGTTCTAAAACAAATCAGGCGCCATACGGCGAGCAGTTTGATTTGATAGATAATGTTATCGACCAACTTAACTGGATCAAAGACAATACCGACCGTGAAACTCCTGTTAACCTGGGACTTTGCCTCAATGCTCAGGCTCTTATCGACATGGCTAAAGTAAGGCTATGTCATCAGGCCCATAAAGATACAATCGAAGTATTCAAGGCTATTAAGGATGCAATCCGGCAGATTGATCCCGCGTTGGCAGATATGATGGTGCCTAAATGTGTGTACCGTAACGGCTTATGCAGTGAACCTCGGTGCTGTGGTTATGTCGGCACTCCAGCATGGGCTAAAGAAATGCAATCGTATCGCAATCATTTCTCAGCTAAACAGCTGGGCCTTAAATCTTAAAGTATTCAATGAAAGTCATTAAACGTGACGGACGCACAGTCGATTTCAACCCTGAGCGCATCCGTCGAGCAGTCAACGCGGCTCGTTGTGCCGTTAAGCAAGATGACTTGTTCCTCGTAGATACGGTTACATCTGAGGTTGCCGCTCAGTGTGTCGATGGTATCTCGGTCGAAGAAATTCAAGACCTCGTGGAACAAGAATTAGTCAACTATGGCGCAGAAGAAGTGGCAAAGGCTTATCACTCATACAGAGAAGAGCGTACAAAGGCTCGCAATGCAAAATCAGACCAGACCATCTCTGATATTGTAGCGTGTGCCAAGAATGAAGTAACTCGTGAGAACGCCAACATGAACTCGGACACTCCGGCTGGAATGATGATGAAGATTTCCAGTGAGACATCTAAACGCTATGTTGACGATTATCTCCTTTCATCCGAAGCTCGTAAATTTGTAGAAGACAATCTGCTTCATGTTCACGACAAAGATTATTATCCAACACGCTCTCTGACATGCGTTCAGAGTCCTATTGACCGGATTCTAAATGGTGGCTTTCGTGCCGGACATGGTGAATCCCGTCCAGCTAAGCGAATAGAGACGGCCAGCATTTTGTCGTGTATATCAATTGAACAGACACAGAACGAGCAACATGGGGGACAGTCCATTCCAGCCTTTGATTTTTACATGGCGCCGTATGTTCGCAAAACATACATTGAAGAGCTGAAGAAAATCGAGGACATGTTGCATGTGAATCTGAAGCATTTGTATGAAGTTGAAATCGCAGACTACATCAATATGCCTTCAGTAGCCTCCAACACACTTTCAGACGCCAATTTCCAGCAGTTTGCCATCAATCAGACCGTGCATCGCGTACATCAGGCTATGGAAGCATTGGTTCATAATCTCAATGAGATCCATTCTCGTGGTGGTAATCAGGTGGTTTTCTCCAGTCTCAACTATGGTACTGATACTTCTGCTGAAGGTCGTTGTGTAATTCGTGAGCTTCTGAATACCACTTATCGTGGTGTAGGTAATGGTTCGACAGCTATATTCCCAATTCAGATTCTTAAAATCAAGGATGGGGTAAACAAAAAGCCTGGCGACCCGAATTACGACCTATATCAGTTAGCTTGTAAGGTAACAGCCAAACGGTTCTTCCCCAATTTCCTAAACCTTGACGCATCATTCAACAAAGATGAGTCATGGGATCCTGAAGATCCCCGTCGTTTTGAACATGAAGTAGCAACAATGGGTTGTCGCACTCGTGTATATGAAAATCGGCATGGAGAGAAAACATCAATCGGTCGAGGGAATCTTAGTTTTTCGACAATGAATCTTCCTGGTCTGGCCTTGTCGGTAATGCACATTCAGGATCAGGCAGAGCGTATCAACACATTCTTCGGTAAACTCTCTAAGTTGACTGATGTAACTATTAAACAGCTCTTAAAACGTTATGAGTTCCAATGTGAAGCTCTTGCCAAACAATTTCCACTCTTGATGTCAGGTATGTGGATCGAATCAGAAAAGCTCCAACCGACTGATAATGTTGCTCCAGTCCTCAAACACGGAACTTTAGGAGTTGGCTTTATTGGGCTGGCAGAGTGCCTGATTGCTCTGATTGGCAAACACCACGGAGAATGTGCTGAAGCTCAGCGGCTCGGTCTTTCAATTATCGGCAGCATCAAAAATCAAGTTGACATCTGCTCAAAAAAGTATGACCTCAATTTCTCGGTATTAGCGACACCAGCAGAAGGGCTTTCTGGTAAGTTCACTAAAAAAGACCGTAAGAAATATGGTGTCGTACCGGGAGTCACCGACAAAGACTACTATACGAACTCAAATCACGTGCCCGTCTATTACCATTGCAGTGCCAAGCATAAAGCCGCTGTGGAAGGTCCTTACCATGAGCTGACAAGAGGTGGGCATATTTTCTATGTCGAACTGGATGGCGATGCTACTCACAATGTTCAGGCTATAGACGATATTGTCAAGCTGATGGATAAATACAACATTGGCTACGCTTCCGTCAATCATAATCGCAACCGCTGTTTGGTTTGTGGGTATGAAGATGCTTCCAATAATCTACAAATATGTCCTCAATGTGGAAGCACCCACATTGATAGGCTTCAGCGGATTACCGGTTATCTCGTCGGGACTACCGACCGCTGGAATGATGGAAAGCTGGCAGAACTTAAAGATCGAGTAACACATGATTAACTCTTTTCTTTCCGTTGCACGTATCGTAAGCTCGACCTCAACTGATGGTCCGGGCTTACGAACTGCTCTATATCTTCAAGGATGCAATATTCACTGTCCTGGTTGTCATAATTCATCGTTATGGGATATTAGTGCTGGAGAACTTCTATATATTGAAGCTGTCTGGGAGCGCCTAAATGAATCGGATGAAAATATCTCTATTTTGGGCGGCGAACCATTGATGCAATATAGTGGTTTGACAGCACTCTGCAAATTCATAAAAGAACATAGTGACAAGTCAATCTGGCTTTGGTCTGGTTACACTTTGTCTCATATTCAGCAACACTATCCCGAAATTCTGAAATGGATAGACGTTATAGTAGATGGCCCTTTCATCAAAGAACTGGCAGAACCCAATCTGAGGTTCAGGGGATCCTCGAATCAACAAATCGTGCCTATTTCAGCAAAAGGAATAGAAGAATACAATCTACTATAAACGAGTATATCTAAATTTGTATATAGCTATAAATCCGTAGTTTAACAAACTTGCGGATTTTTTATAGTAAAATTTTTATTAAATTGTTTGTAGGTTTGAGAAAAAAGTGTTTACTTTGCACTCGTAACTGAAACTCACGACTATGACATGATCAAGAAAAGAGGCTCGTTTGACCTCCACAACAACGAAGCCTTACCAACAGAGTTGCTGCAAAGTGTGGAAAATCTACCAGAGGGTAGATATAATTTCTTCATCTACGATGACAAGAAGAACGCAGCCCTGCCACAACTGAAGTATTTATTTGGAATTGTTCTAAAAGCCATATCTGATGCGCTTCCAGATCACCCGCCGGTAAATGCACTATACAGATATTTTGAAGAGGTTTTTGCACCGCTTCATAGCTGTACAATCAATGGCGAAAAGTTCGATTATTTCGACCTTAAAGCCGAAAAGTCAGTTGAGGTGAATAGTGTTATTGACAGCATCATTCACCATGCAACATCTCAATGGGGAATCACGATCAAAGAGCGTGATCTCCTAAAGCTCCCGGAAGCAGTTGAAGCTTACTCGGATGCCAGTGTTGAGATGTGGAAGAATACCCTGCATACCAATAACGTTATTCACACAGATGAGTGAAAAAGAACTCAAAGAGGTTTCTGTAATAGACCTCTTCAATGCTCACTCCGAAACACTGGAGGACGCACAAAAAAAGAACGCAAGTGAATCCAGCGGTCGCCGCCTTGAAATGTTCCGCATGGATAAAGAAGGAAAGTACAAAGTTCGCATCCTTCCACTCGCCCCCATTCCCAACGACAACGGAGAATACGAGCTGCCCAGAAAAGGCTACGAATATCCGGCCAAAGAACTGCTGCTCAAAATCCAGACTGGCACGACAAAAGACGGCAAACCTCAAATCACCTACGTCAACGTCCGTCATCTCAAAAACATTTTCCCTGCTCTGGAAGGAGCCGATCTTATCGACCTCTTCGTTCAGATTGCATGTGAAAAATATTCGGACGATGAAAAACTCTGCAAAGCAATTCGAGACAACAGCTTCTCCGGTGGCCTTCGCTACGACACCAAGCGCTACATGTATGTCCTTAATATGGATAAGCGCGAAGATGGTATCAGGATGTTGGCTCTTTCCTACGCCCAGTACAAGGAACTTGAAGAACGCAAGCTCGATCTCTGGAAGGAACTTCGTGAAGACGATCCCAAAGCGTTCTGTCCCATCAGCTCGGTTGAAAACGCCTATCCTGTAGAGATTACTCGCAAAAAGGAGAATGGCAAGACCAGCTATGTCTTCAACATCAATACTCGACGTGAGGCACCGCTCTCTGAAGAGGAGCTTCAGAAACTTTTGGACCTTCCCCGTCTTCCTGAACAGCTATATCGCTATACCCGTTATCATCTGGAAGCAACGCTCTACTTCCTCAAACAGTACGAGGAAAAGAAAGACATTGATGTCCTCAGTGACGAGCGTATAACCGACTTGGTTGAAAAAATCAAGATACTCCTTCCCAGCGACGATACTTCACACTTCAACCCCAACAACAGCAAAGGCTCATCTGAAGATGGCGCTACTGGTTCTAAGATGACATTCGACCAGCTGTGCGATACTTACGACGCTATCGTCAATGCCGGTCAGGATGACAAGAGCGAAGACGGTCTCAATCTCCGTACCGCTATGATGGAATTTATTTCCGACAATGACCTTGACGTAAGCGTAAGTCGTCGTATGACCAATGCTGACATCCTTGACGAAATCGAAGACGCTCTTAAAAACAATGCTGAAAACGGCAAAAAGCCGGCACCGGCATCTGAGAACGATTCCGAAGAAGATGACGAAAGAGAATCGGCTGATCCTGATGATGTAGACCCTGAAGAGGCAGAGCCCTCAGACCCATCAGATGATACAGCTGAGCCCGCCGCTCGCACAGATCGTCGTGCAAACCGCCCAGCTCGCCGTCGCCGTTAATCAACCACTTTTCATTCATCTTAGAGGGCACGACATAATCTCGTGCCGTGCCCTCTGTATATTTTAATCACAAATAATATGACAAGTGAAAAGTGGCCTCACGCACTATTAGTCAATGATATACACATTGGCAAGGACACGATATTGGAGTTCCATACCAATTGGAATGAAGCTTTAGAAGTGTGTCAGCGAATGGGTATTCAGGAAATAGTTATTGGTGGCGATCTTTGGCAATCTCGCTCGTCTCAAACATTGCCGGTTTTGTTGGCAGTTAGACAGGCTATTCTCAAAGCTACACAGCTTGGGATAGAAATAGTTATTGCTGAAGGTAATCACTGTAAAATAGACCAAGAATCCATACTTGGATATAGTCATATTTTTGACCATTATCCTAATGTTTCTGTTATTGATGATTTTATCATCGAAGATATGGATGGTGGTTTAGTCTTGGCAGTAATGAGCTATTTTCCAGAAAATGGAAGCTTTATTAACAAACTCAATGAACTTAAAGCGACTGAAAATCCAGCGAACACTATTCTGTATATCCATGAGGGTATCAATGGCGCTTTAGCTCAAAATTCCGACAAAGAGTTATCCGCTTCAGTTTTCAAGCCATTCAGGAAAGTCCTTGTTGGTCATTACCATGATCGCTGTAAAGTTGGCGAAAATATCGAATACATTGGTGCATCTCGTCAGCACAATTACGGAGAAGATGAAAAGAAGGGTTATACTGTACTTTTCTCAGATGGATCCACTCAGTTCGTTCAGAATCAAGTCAATGTGCGCTATGCTACTATAACTGTAACCCCCGACAATATTTCATCGGCTAAAGAGAAAATCGAAAAGCTGATTCAAGATGGGGTAAAGATAAAAGTAAAGGTAGAGTGTCATACTGACGAAGTTCCGGCTATCAACAAGCAAACCCTCTTAGAGATGGGGGTTAGCAAAGTTGAGGTTAAAACTGAAACCATTTCGGTCGAATCAGCAGCCCAAGCCATTAGCACCAAATACGACAAGGCTGGTATAAAGAATGAATACATCAATTTCTGCCATAAAAAAGAGATAGATGATATTGAAACCGGATTACAATACCTCGATAAAATCAACTGATTATGTGGAAACTAATTAACATACAAGCTAAAAATCTCTGTGCGTTCAAGGAGCTGGGGTTTACAGTCCCTCAGAGCGTTACCACTTTGGTTTTTGGCAACAACATGGATAACGACTCCCAGGGTTCAAATGGTTCCGGTAAATCAGCTTTGATTGAGGCAATTGCCATTGCCCTTACAGGGGAGCCCCTACGCAAAGTTAAGGTTGATGAAATAATCAATGACAGTGCCGATGAAGCAATTATTTCAGCTGTACTGTCTAATAGCATCATGGGGGTTCAAATGACAATCAATCGTCGGTTGTCTCGTAAACAGCCTCAATTGGTTCAGGTAATTGAGCAGACTGGCCACTATGATACTGATACAGAAGAAATCAAACAAGCATCTGTAGCTGATTACAACAAGTATATCCTTGAAAGAATTGGCCTTACAAAAGACGACATCTACTCTAATTTCATTCTTTGTAGAAACAAATACAAGTCTTTTCTCTCCAGCAATGACAAAGAGAAGAAAGAACTTATCAACCGTTTCAGCAATGGTGTTCAGGTTGATGAGTCGCTTGAAATTCTCCATACAGATATTGAATCCGTCCAGAAACAATTATCTGAAGCCGAAAGGAAAGTTTCATATTATCAAGGTAAGGTCGAGACATATCAAGAACAAATTGCCAGTCTGATCAACGAATCTGAGGAAAACGCTTCTAAGAAGGCTGAACGTTTGGCCGATATACAGAAGTGTATTACTGAAACGAGAGCTAAAATCCGGGAAGCTAATCGACAAATTCAAATTCTTAATCAGGATTGGGATGATGTCGAGGCTTTGGAGAAGAGCTTTCAGCAAATTGAAGGCATGGGTCTTTCTCTTGGGGATTCTTATAAGAAAATCCAAGGTCTTTGGAAAGCTGAATTGCTGGGCCAACTGCAAGACTATGAGGAACGAATTGAATCTATACGCAATGACATTTCTCAGTTGACAAAAGACCAAGAAAGTTCAACCAATCTTGTCACGGAGTATGAGTCAGAAGTGCTCCGAGCTTCAGAAGCTGTAACCGAAGCAGCAAAAGAATATGACAGCTTAGCCAGCACCAATGCAAAGGAACGTGATCAACTCCGGCAGCAAATTCTCGACTGGAAGAAAATCATATCCGATGCAGCTGAAACCGTACAAAAACTTTTGGCTCGTAAACAGAAAGGCAGCAAATACACATCTGATTTGATGGCAATGCTTTCCGGCACAATTGAGTGTCCTAAATGTCATCACAAATGGGTTATGGACTGCGAACTAACCATTGAAGAGATTAACTCTAAGTTAGAAGCCGCCAAAAAGCGTCAACAGGAATTGGATGAGCTGATTGAAAAGACCACCTCTGATTCCAATGATGCCAGAGGTAAGATTGCCAAAGCTGATTCTCGTAAAGTAGAATTAGATAATGCAGAGTCTGAATCGTCATCTAAAGTAATAAGCGCTCGTCATAAAAAGAACAAACTTGAAGGCACCCTTCAGACTTTGCGTGATGATGTAAGGAATACCGAAGAACGTTTGTCTGCACTCAACAAGCGAATAGAATTGGCCCAGAACGATATGTTCGATGCCATTTACGATGCGGTGGATTCCGCAATCAAACGTCTGGATTCTCGCATTAAACAGTTGGAGAGTGAAATAGCTTCTTATAACGGTTCGATAGAAACCCTTGAATCCTCTATGCAAGAGATCGAGGAATATTCCATTGACAGTGCTCTTAAAACGCTTAAAGAAACACAAAAGGAAGCTGAGAAGGCATTATCAGAGGCGGTCGAGGCTAAAGATGTTATTGAGCACAATTTAACGGTTCTTCAGGTTCAGGAAACTCGTTTTATGGAGTTCAAAACTTACCTTGCTAACTCCAAAGTAGAAGCTCTTTCTGCTTTAACCAATGAATTTCTCAGTGCTATTGGTTCTGACATCCGGATTGCATTTTCAGGCATTACGATGTTGAAATCTGGTAAGATTCGGGATAAAATCTCAATCTCATTGTTGCGTGATGGCGTTGATTGTGGCTCCTATGAGAAGTTTTCCCAGGGCGAGCGTTCTCGTTGTGAACTGGCTACTATTCTGGCTCTCCAGAAACTTATCAACACTAACTGCGATGATGAAAAAGGTCTGGACCTTCTTGTAATTGACGAAATCATGGATGGTATCGACGAAAACGGCCTTGCCAATATCTTCGATACACTTAATAATCTTCAAGTGACCTCATTAGTGGTGTCTCATGGTGCCGTTAGCGAGGGTTATAGCCACCGGCTGATAGTCAATAAACAAAACGGAGTATCATTCATTTAATCAATGGAAATCAGTTATGAAGGAGAGAAAATTCGACTGACTAAGGCAGATGTACTCAGTCTCGATATAGCGACCCATACCGGTTATCACTCTATACACGGAAGTGGTACCTGGGATTTTACCGAGGCTAAATATCGCAACAACAACAAACAGCACAAAGACTTCAGAGATACAGTGATGGCTTTTATAAAAGAACACCGAATCAAGCAAGTGGTGGTTGAAGATGTCAGTGCTGGCACCGCTAAAGGTGGTTTCAAAGCTTCAGTAAAACTTGCAGAGTTCAGAGGCATCCTCTTTGAGATATGCGATGAACTCAACCTCCCGGAGCCAATCTCCATTAACCCCAAATCAGTCAAAAAATGGGCTACCGGCGATGGAAAGGCAGATAAAGAAAAGATGATTGAGTTCTGTATCAAACGTTGGGCCATCAATCCAATCGACGATAACGAGGCCGATGCAACTCACATCTTCTACTACTTCTGCCGCAAATTCAATATAGTATAACATTATCACCCAAATCAAACACAGTTTGTAAATTATGAGTATCAAGAGAAGGCAAAAAAGAGCGGCGCAAGCACACTCTGCCAAACTGGTTGATATGCTCGGCGGGTTTTACGAGTTCTTAGCCCAGCCTAATCAACCGTCCGACGAGGAAGTTCGGGCAACATTCATCCGTTACGACCATTGCTGGCGACAGTATTGTTCTAAGAAACAGTTGAGTAAATCTGCATACGATATGTTCAAGATCCAGGTAGCTCAACTGTGGGAACAAAAGAAAGCCAAGTCGCAAGGCGAGAGTATGAACTAAATCCCGAAACTGCAAAGCGACGCAACGCACTATTTGACCAATACATCAAGCCCTACTTCAACTTAGTCTATAAGCTCTGTATGAAGTATAGTGCCTCCCCAGCTACAGTCAAAGAAAACTATTCGCTGGTTCTCACTAATCTCTACCGGGGAATTGAAACATACGACCCTGAGAAGCCCATAATGACATGGATTCATATATGCACGAAACGCCATGTAATCGAACATGAGAAGCGCCGTGCAAGAGAGAAAGAGTTGAGAGACAACGACCATGAGGTTGGAGATCTGAGTGGCGGCGAAATTGTTGATTTTGACCGGCCCTCAGCCAACCTAATGGATGAACACAACTGGCGACAGTTTTACAATGATGACATCATTCAGGCCCTCGATTCCTTAAACCCAATTCATCGAGACGCCCTAATCCTTCAAGAAGCCGGGTATTCCCTGAAGGAGATAGCTGAGATAGAGTACAAGAAGGGCAGATTAGAATCTCGCAATATTGATACCGTAAAGTCCAGGCTGTTTCTTGCTCGTCGAACACTGATGAAGAAGCTGAACCGCAATGGAACAAAAAAGACAGATTAAACAACTCAAAACCGTCTATACGGAAATCATAAAGCGATTGGTTGACCCCACCTTCAAATTTTCGGGTGGTGGGGCAACCCAAAAAACACTTGCCAATTTCCTCGGTCTGATGACTGAGAAGTTTGGTTCTGTGACCGAAGAACGCCTGGTAGATGTGAGTATTTTTATAGCTTACATCTACCGGCAGAAACGGTTGCCGGTGAAATCCACATTCGGAAAAGCTTCCTTATCACATTTTTCTACAAGTAAACGAGGACAGCGCCATTATGAGAATGAATGGTTAGCGACAAAGGATTTGTCTCGTGCCGATCTTCTTCAATTGATAGCTGTTTCCAGTGAGCATCCATTGGCAGAGTACATCTATATGCCGAGTGAGGAAGCTCGTAAATTCAGACTCCATAATCAGCGTAGCGGCTTTGTCATGTGTCAGGCCAGCACAATGGGTTGGAGCCCTCAGTCAGAAGCTTGTAGAACTTGTCAGTTCATTGACGAGTGCAAAAAGGAGACCGAAATAAAGTTCCCGGAACTATACAGAATCAGAATTGAAAATGGCAACAACTCAAACAAATGAACTACTCACGGATGAGTTCTTGATGGACTTATATTATACTTGTTTCAAAAACGAGTATATCCTCAGTATTGTTTGTGAGCATATTCGTCCCGAACACCTCCCTGACCGAGAGTTTCAAGCCTTACATAAGGCCCTCCAGAGTTTGTTCCGGACATCACGCAAATGCCCTTCGTTCAGTATGGTAAAGCAATCTTTATCACGTTCAAAGGGTGCGATGAATTTGCTCGATGACATATACGACACGTCAGGTATGCTCTCCACTGATGAGTGTGTTCGACAACTGGAAGCTTATATCCGTCAGGTGCATTTCCAGAAGGTCTACAAAGAAGTAGGCGAACTTTACAATAAGCAACGATTAGACGAAGCATACGAAGGTCTCAGGCAATATACTATATGGTCTGATTCCTTTGGTCTGGGTTCTCAGGATTTTGTCAATGTTATTGGTGATTTTGACAACAATCTACGAGCTAACCGCTCTAAGAAAGCGGATGAAACTATGCGGCGCCCGGTTAACTCATTTTATATAGATGAGCTTGATAAACGTAATGGCGGGCGAGATTTACGAGGGCAGATGACTTGTTTCCTTGCATCGACTGGTGTAGGTAAAAGTCATATTGCTCGTTGGATTGGCCGCAACGCATGTCAATTCAGCGGGTTAAATGTCCTTCATATTCAGCTGGAGGGTAGTCGAGACGAAGTGGTTGACGCATATTCAGCCTCGTTAATCGGCTGCTCTGCTTATGCTTTCAGTAATGGTCGAATTTCTGATGAGGATATTCAGAGTACAATTGAAGAACTAAAAGAAATATCCGGCAAACTGTATGTCAAATCATATTCACGTTTTGGCAATCGGGTTACTACTACCGATATATATAAGACCATTCAAGATTTCAAAAAGATTACCGGGACCACGCCTGATGTCGTGATTATTGACTCAATGGATTTGGTACACCTCCCTCAATCAGCTCGGTTTGGTGTCAAAGAAAAGCGCCTGGAAGTAATTGAGGTTGCCAACAATCTAAAGGATATTGCTGGTGATGAAAAGTTATGGATGGTTGTAACCTATCAGTCAACCATTGAAGATCGTGAAAAGCTCAACGATGAAAAATATGTCCTGACAGAATATAACTGTTCAGAAGCCAAAGGTCTTAGCAGACCTCTGACACATCTCATCACGCTCAACCAGACAACTAATGAGAGCAAGGAGAATACCATGCGAATAAACATTGCAAAGAGCCGCTTCTTTAAGAAAGGAGAGGTATTCCGCATTGCAACAGATTACGACCATGAAATTTTCTTCGACCGCGCCCGCTCGTTAAATCTTAGTAGATTAGGATAAGCCATGTATATCTCCAGAGAAGAAAAAGAATGGCTTATCAAAGAACTGATAGCCGAAACTCACGGCCACATAGACGGTAGTGGGAAAAATATAATTGTACCAACGTGCCCTTCATGTGGAAAATCGGGTGGTAAGTTCGGTATTTATATTGGCCCTGAAACAAACAAGAAAAAGCCTTTCATGTCGCACTGTTTCAAGTGCGGACATACTACAAAAGAGCTTAAAGATTTACTCGATCTGATAGGTCGTCCAGATCTGATGATTGAGGAAAAGGCGTCCTTTCAGCCTCTCGATATTCCTGACTTTTATAAACTGGAAGAAGATGAAATTGATGATGAGCTTATCGTAATCAATATGCCGGAAGGGTGGAAACGATGCTATAGGAACCCATATCTGAAAGAGCGTGGGTTCACTGTAGATGATTATACCTATTTCCCAGTTGGCACTACCAGAGGTCTTAACTTTAAGTTTGACAACTATGTAGTATTCCCGATTATCGACAATGGAGATACTGTGGGCTATGTATCGCGTCATATCTGGAACAAGGATATGATTGATGAATACAATATCCAAGCTCGTAGAAATGGGAAATATGAAATCCGGCGCTACAACAACAGCACAGATAATGATTTTGTGAAGTTATTGTATAACTATGATGCTGTAATTGAAGATGAGACCGATACAGTAGTTTTGGTTGAAGGCATATTCGATGCTATCGCTTTGACAAGAAAGCTTGATTTGTACGACAATCATCGAATAGTTCCTGTTGCATCATTCGGCAAGAAAATCTCTCAGACCCAAATATATAAGCTCCAAAGTAAAGGGGTTAAAACTGTCGTCATAGGTTATGATAACGATGCGCGAGAATCAATCATCAAAACAGCCGCCACCCTCTCCGAGTATTTCGACATTTTTATTGCCTGTCTTCCGGATGGCTCCAAAGACTGGGATGATGCTGATTTCTGGACCATCTATGATGTGTTCGCCTCTGGCCTGAAAACACCTAACGAATTTAAGATGCAAACTATATAATATGGAAGAACTAACAAACTGGCTAAACACCAACAAAATACAATACAAGATAGTCGAGGATGATCTCATTGAAATTCCCGGCTTCGGTCTTGCGTTTTTTCAGGATATGGAGAATGTCAACTCCATTTTTCGATATGACAATAATGCAGAACTAATTTTTAACTGCATGGAGGACCCAGAAGTTCTGCTGAATGACAATATCTGCTATGTTGTTTTCAAGTTCGGAGACTGCTGGTATTATACCGATATACGGGAACCATTCAAAATGCACATTCTCAAATATATAGGAGAGCGAGTACCGGCAGAACACCATGTCCCTTTTGTTAATCTTGGGGTACATACTCCTTACGAACTGCTCAACGGTAGTTTTATGCCGAGTGCGTGGGTAAAGAAAGCCAAGCATCTCGGACAAACAGCTATTGGTGTATGTGATAGAAATACAATGGCATCACTCTTTTCTCTCCAGAAAGAATGTAAAGCAGCTGAAATGAAATTTGTATTCGGCTACTCGCTGACATTTGTTGACGGAGAGGATAAAATAGACGCAAAAGTCTATGTGCAGACACAGAAGGGACTCCAAAATCTTCTCCGCATACAAAAAACTATCATGGTTGATAGCGAAGATCAAACCATTGACATTAACGATTTGGTAAAATATGGCGAGGGAAATGTGCTGGTGTTTGGTAAACTCTCCGCAGAATATATATTGAGCATTTCCGGTTCTCCCGAATCTCCGGCTCCTGAATTAAAATCTGGACTCATTCACTCATTCGACGATATATTCTTCCAAGTCGATTTATCTGAATACAAGGCAGAGCGAATTGATGTCAAAGTTCTCAATTCTCAGAAATTATATTTTGACAAGCTCTATAAAAATGACCTGAAACCAGTTCTGATATGCGACAACTACTATCTTGATAAGGATGATGCCAGAAATAAGATCATTCTTAACAAAGTAGCAACAGGGGCTGCGCACGAACAATCTGAGGATCAGTATTTCAAAGATTTGGATGAACACTTTCAGATGTTTCAGCAGACCTTTGGTCCGGACTGGGACATTGAAGCTATTTTTTCAGAGTGCTGTGCCAATACGGTTGAGATAGCTAAAAATGCCGAAGCGTTTTTTGAGACTGACAGAAATTTCATGCCAAAATATGACATGACACCTGAAGAAGCTGAAAGGTATGGTACATCTCACAATATGTTCACTCAGCTCCTTGAAGATGGTCTTCAGCGTCTTGTCCCGGCTGAAAAAAGAGAGCAATATCGTAAACAAATGGAGTATGAGAAGTATATCATTGAATCTACCAATAATGTAGATTACTTGCTCGTGCAATATGATACTGTCAACTGGTGCCGTCGTAATGGTATTCAAGTCGGATGTGGCCGTGGCTCAGCTGCCGGATGTCTGCTTCTGTATCTTCTTGGTATTACGCTCATTGACCCGATAAAATATAATCTGATTTTTGAGCGATTCCTTCTTCCTGAACGTGCCGGATTATATCAGTCCGATACAACAATAATCGGAGAAGATGTGGAAGCAGATTGCTATACCGAAATATGCCTTGCCAATGGCCAAACACTTAAACTCTACAACGATGCAGAGTTGTATGTAATTCGGCCCGGTAAAGACAAACCTATCAGAATTTACGCTGATGAACTGCAAGAAGGAGATGACATCCTTTTTGACAACAAAGATGAATTATTCACACTAAATGAATTAGATATATGACAATCACAACAGAAATGAAGACAGCTCTTGACCTCATTGAGAATACCAAGCAGCCTGTCTACATCACCGGCAAAGCTGGCACCGGTAAAACGACGTTGCTTCGATACATCGTCTCCAGTATCAAAAAAAGATTCGTCATTACTGCATCGACCGGAATCGCGGCTGTCAATGCTGGTGGTGTAACGCTTCACAGTCTTCTCCACATCCCATTCGGATGTCTGAACGAATCAACGAATATGGGAGGGCTGCCACCCAATAAGGTGAAACTCATCAATAACATCGACGCTATTATCATTGACGAAATCAGTATGGTGCGTCCTGATGTGCTGGATTTCATAGATCGCAAACTCCGTGCCTATCGTGTGAGCGATAAACCCTTCGGTGGCCTACAGCTGATCATGTTTGGCGACCTCTATCAGTTACCACCGGTTGTAAAAGCTGAAGAACAAACCATTCTCAACCAATTCTACAAAGGCCCGTATTTCTTTTACGCTAAGGTGTTCAAAGAAATCGGTTTCACTATGGTAGAACTGACGCATATATTCAGGCAGAATGATCCCAAGTTCATCGAAATCCTGAACCATATTCGCTCCTACCGCCTTTCTCCAGATGATATGGATGAACTGGCTGAGCGTCGTGATAAAACCAACTCAGGCCGGTATGACACTACTGCCATTCATATCTGCACTCACAAAGCAGAAGCTCAAAAAATCAACAATTCTCTTTTGGGAGAAGATGTGCATACTTTTAAGGCAGTGCTAAAGGATAAATTTAACCCTAATGCGGCGCCTTGTGACATGGAACTGAATATCAGTGTTGGAGCTCGCGTGATGATGCTGGTAAACGACCATAATATTGGCTACTGTAACGGTTCTCTGGGGTATGTCACAGATATTACTCAGAAAGAAGATGGGACGCCGATTGTTACAGTTTCTCTCGATAATGGCATCCAGACTTCTGTTGAGCCTTATAAATGGGAAGCCAACGAATATAAAGTTGAAGACAAAAAGATTGTCAAGACTACAGTTGGAAGTTGTACTCAACTCCCACTCTCCCTGGCATGGGCCATTACGATCCATAAATCCCAGGGGCTTACGTTTGATAAAATCATCGTGCATACCAAACGCACTTTCTGCCCCGGTCAAATCTATGTGGCTCTCAGCCGATGCACCTCTCTCGAAGGCATCACGCTTGATTCATTCATTACCACCAAACACATATTTGCTGATGATGAACTGGTAGCCTTTGAAAAGGCGATGGCTGAATCAGGAAATGTGTTCAACAAAGAAACCTACAAAGCACTCAACGCATGAAAGTAGTCAGCGTAAAACATACCAAATCAACGAAGCCAGTCAAGGTTCTTGATTGCTTCGTTGACAGTGGGTATCTTCAAGGAGATTCCGGTAGCCTCCCTGATGTAGATACCGACTTTGAGTCTCTGAGGCTCCAAGATGTACGCTCGTATATGGAGCGACGTTACAACTCAGAGAACAAGACTCGTGTCTTTATGGCCGGCACGTTTACAACAATGAAGATTAAGGCTGTAATTAAAGATGTGGCCCGCGTACATCGCATCCCACCCAGCATTACCAACTACATGACTGCAATCATCAAGGAGGATGGTATTGATTTCTCCGACTTTATGATGTTAGCGGCTAAAGAGCGCAAGCTCGCTAAATTTATCAACGATTACCCTCAGGTTTTTGAAGATATTCGTACACTGATGTTCCAGCCAAGATCGTCTTCAATCCATGCTTCGGCACAACTGATTACGCCATCGCAAAAAGATGGTGTTGAGATGGAGTGTTTTGATTATACCCCTATAAAAAAGATTGACGGTCAGTTGGTATCGGAGTTCTCCGGTTATGATCTTGATGAATGTGGCCTGTTGAAGAATGATTCTTTGGCAACTAAGGAACTTTCAAAACTCCGTCAAGTCATTGAAATCTGTAATGCTCAGTATGGGACAGATTTGTCGTTAGAGAAACTGGCTCGTAGCAATTGTGATGATACAAAAGTGTTTGAACTTCTTTGCAAGGGCTATACCCAAAATGTATTCCAGATGTCTTCACGAGGCATGACAAAATTCCTGATGGAATTACAGCCACAGAATATTGAAGATCTGATTGCGGCCAATGCTCTTTTCCGTCCAGCAACTCTCAACAGTGGCAGTACGGATGCCTTTATTGACCGTAAGCACGGTGAAGTAGCACCGACGTATCTATGGGGTACATACGATGCCATGAAGAACACTTATGGCGTTCTATGCTATCAGGAACAGTTGATGCAGATTGCGCTGAAGGTGGGTAATTTCTCTCTCGGAGAGGGTTATAAGCTTATCAAATTTATCTCAAAAAAGAAGCAAGCAAAAATTGATGCCATGCGAGATAAATTTATGAAGGGCGCTGAGAAAAATGGTTGCCCTAAAGAAGATGCAATCGCCATCTGGACCCTATTTGAGAACGCTGGAAGTTACTGCTTCAACCGTTCTCATGCAACAGCCTATGGTGTGACAGCTTATGCCGGAGCATACCTTAAAGCGCATTATCCTACACCGTTCTATACAATCGCACTCCAGTGGGCTGATGATGACGAGCTTGTTACTCTTATGAGTGAAATGGAAGAATGTAGCTCTGCTAAAGTGGTGGCGCCGGACATCAATAATAGCGAAAGCTCATTCCATACAAATTACGAAACCAACGAGATATTTTGGTCCCTTACCAGAATCAAGCAACTCGGCGTAAAAGCGGTAGAATGGATTATCAATGAACGAAGCAAGAACGGTCCGTTTACGGATATAGACAATTTTATCGACCGTATATTCAAATATAAATTCAAGGTCTATAAATATTGGGACGATCCAGACAATGAAGAAGAATTTCAGAAGTGTCCGGTAAATGCCCGTCATGTCCGGAACCTGATTCTTTCCGGGTGTTTCGACAAGATAGAAAACGCACAGTCTGTAGTTGAGCGTTACGCTATCATAGAAAAAGCGGCTAAACGCCTTGGCTTTGAAATCACAGAAAAAGATTTTCCCTCTGAACTGGTAGGGAAACATTATTTCTGGAGTCAACAGCAAATCGAACTGTCAGGCATCGGTGCCATAGATTACAAAAGAATCTATGACAACTCTGAAATAAAACCCCGTATCAAGGGTCGTGCTAAATACACCACCCTCCGAGAAATCTCAGACCCAGACAAGGAAGAAGAAAAGGTTGCTGTTTGTGCTACGGTAGCTGAAATCTCAGAAAACAAATTTGAAAGCAAGAAAACCGGCCATACTGAGACCTTCTGCAAGATCACACTTCAGCAGAATAATGATACATGTGCTATGGTTATCTGGCCAGAAGAATATGCAATCCTTCGCGGAGAATTACTACAATCAAAAAATAGGCTGGTGATTTTCAATGGCTTTGTAAAATATAGTGATTACTCTGGCAAAAATGAAATATGGCTAAACAAACGCTCACAACTCCAAGTATTATGACAAATAAACCAATCATTCTCGCCATTGTTGGCGCCTCAGGAAGTGGTAAGACATCGTTGTCTCTCTTCCTTCAACATCGTCTCAACATTCCTACTATTGTCTCATACACCACTCGCCCAATGCGAGAGGGAGAAGTGGATGGGGTCGATCATATCTTCGTAGGAATTGAAGATTGCCCAGACTTCCGAGATACATTCGCCAGCACAATTTTCGGTGGTTATCACTACTGGACTACTCCGGCTCAATTTGAGGGCAAGAGCATTATGTCCTATGTAGTAGATGAAAAAGGACTACAAGACCTTCAAGATAGTTGGTCAGATAAATACACCATCATTTCAATCCTCGTAAAACGTTCCAACAACCCTACCGAAGCTAAACGACAGGAACGAGACCGAAACAGGAATCTCAATCCAGAAGACAGCTACGATGTTGTTCTTGAAAACAATGCAACAATACAAGAATTTTATCGCCAAGCTATCCTGAAGATTGGCGAAAAGACCGCTCTAAACAGAAAGTAATTATGGCTGCACCTAAACAAGAAAAGAACCCGATAGTATTTTTCACTCTCGACTTTGAAACAGGAGGGTTAAAATGCCAAACCTCGGCTATCACTCAGATAGCAATTCATGCAACCCGGCTTGACACATTTGAACGTATTGGCACTTTCGTCCGATACGTCACTCCATATCAACGTAAGGAAATCGCCGGAGTAGGCGCTCCAAAACGCAAAACGCTCAAATCAAAGTATGAGCAAGACGAAGCCCCAATGATGGATTACGAAGCAAAGGCCCTTGAATACTCTGCAATCACAATGCAGATGTTAGAAGAACAAGGACAAGATTTAATCCAAGTTGCACAAGATGCTCTCAAATTCTTTCAAGACCATACACCAAAAGGAGGCAAAAATGCCAAGCCTTTTATCGTAGGCCAAAACATCGAATTTGATAAAGGATTCCTTATGCAGATGATGGAATACGCCGGACTTGTCAAGGACTTATCAAAAGTTCTTAGAGGCCATGAAGACTTATATGGCCATTGGCAACCGGACGTACTCGACACTTTAATTATAGGACAGATGGCTCTCAGTCATCTTCCTGAAGTCAACTCATATAAACTTGAAATCATGTGTGAAAATCTGGGCATTGAATTGGATGATGCACATGACGCTGATGCCGACGTAACAGCTACAACCAATGTACTTGCCGTTGCGACTCGCAGAATGAGAAATACGGAAGAAGGCGGTGGCTCTGACATCGCTTTATCCAAGACAGAGAAAACCCGCAAACATTTCAAAATATGACAGATGAAAAAGACATCAAGCCTGTTGGTGGACCAGAACCGACAGTGACTTTCAGACTGGAATCTGACAGAGATCTTTACGAAATCCGCAATCCTAATGTCGATGAAAGTCTCATAAAGATAACCGGTTATGACCTCCAGGTTTGGTTCAATCCTAAATACCTAAAATCGGTGGAAGACATTGAGGCCGCATGTAACGGAGTTCATAATTTGTTCCGTGAACTTATCATGGAACAGATGTTAAATCAATCAAAACAAAACCCTCAGGAATAGCCTATTCATAAATAAAAACCTCCTATGCCTCGACTCTCCGTTGGGGCATAGGATTCACAAGTTATTTAATGAATAGTCAGAACACTCTTACAGACGCCGAAATAGCATTTTGTGAGTTGTATATCAATGGTACGGCTCCATACGCTGGTAATCCGGCGAAATGTTATCAAGATGTGTTTCCTGAAAAAGCGACAAAGGGAAGAGGGGCGGCTATTAGGTTGCTCAATCAACCCCATATTAAGGAATACATCGAACAATTAGAGGCCCTGAACGATTTCGATGCTAAGCGCAAGAGAGAGTATCTGGCCCGCCATCTTGAAAATATCATTGAAGAAACATCTACGGTAGAATATTCTGATCGCCGTGGAGTAAAAATGTCTCCAGCCGCCTTACGCAGTGTTTGTGTTCAGGCGATGAAACTTTATGCTGAATTGTATCCTGTGAAGGACGCACAGACCAGCAAAAACAATTCCGAGAATAACGGTGGTGGTGGCATTACTTTTAATGTCATTATACCAAATCAGACACCAGAGAAAGGAGACAAAGAATAATGGATCAAGTTTGGACCTATATTATAAGCCCTATTGCCGGCGCTATAGCTGGAGGTATTATGACTCTGATTTTTTACCCACAGCTTAGAAAGAATAAGGATCTGGAGAACAAAGAAAAAGAAATTGACAATGAAGCTAATCTTGCTGAAGAGTGGATGAAACTCTATCAGGAAGAACGCAATGAGCTATTAGCCGCTCACAAAGAACGTGATGAAATTGTAGCAGCTAAAGATGCTAAGATAGATACTTTATATGAACAAATCTCTCAACAAAGAGATTGCAAAGCAAATCTTTCAAAGGAAAATGCCGTTCTTCAAGTTGAAAACACCAGATTATGTCTATTAAAATGCGAGAAGCCTAATTGTCCCCATCGTCAACCCCCAACAGGCTACTAATATGAAACAGAATCAAGAAATTACAATTATTCCGTCTATAGCCTTACAAGAACTCCGTCTTAATGATTTGATAGGACGCAAGGCTGTATTGGTCGAAGAAGATTTACTCCCCAAACATCTCGGCTGGTGGGTATCACTCATTGGTGAAGATTATTTGGGAGAGCGCGAATGGTTTATTCCTCTAAGCTCAATTTCAGAATGATAACTATTAAACAAGGGAGTAAAGGCCCCGAAGTCAAGACTCTCCAGCAAAAATTAAATCTTGCTGTTGATGGCATATTTGGTCTGGTTACAGACGAAGCAGTTAGAAATTTCCAAAAATCAAAAGGTTTAACAGCTGACGGAATCGTTGGCAACAAGACCTGGGCGGCACTTGGTGTTGCTGGTCAGACCAAACGCCTTATCAATGAAATCGTCATCCATTGCTCCGCGACTCCAGAAGGACGCGATTTCTCAGTAGCACAAATCAAGACGTGTCATTTGGCAAGAGGGTTTAATGATATTGGCTACCATTATGTTATTTATCGTGATGGTTCCATTCATGCAGGGCGTTCAGAAGCGTTAGTTGGAGCCCATGCTCCGGGACATAACACCAATTCAATTGGTATATGCTATATTGGCGGGTATGCTGCTGATGGTAAAACTTGCAAAGACACACGAACCCCAGCCCAGAAAGCTGCTCTTGTTTCTCTTATCAAAACCCTGATTGCCAAATACCCTACAATCAAAAAGATCATTGGCCACCGAGATACATCGCCGGACTTAAACCATAATGGACTGATCGAACCCTTTGAATATATCAAAGGCTGTCCGTGCTTTGACGCTATTCCTGAATATCAAAATCTTATCAAATGAAAAATTTACTGTGGGTGCTGCTATGTGTGCTCGCGTTACTGTTGGGGTATAGCTGGGGGCATCATTCGCCCCCGGCTATTTCTGCAACCACGCAACAATATATAGATACGGTATATGATACCATCCCATATTATCAACCAGTACCGAAAGACAGCACAGTACTCCGATATAAAACCATTACGGTTCCGCATATTGAACACCTGATTGACACAACCAATGTGGAAGTCTATGATACAATCCAGATTCCTATTACTCAAAAGGAATACGAAGATTCTACATATCATGCTTGGGTAAGTGGCTATGAGCCTAATTTGGATAGTATTTACGTGTTCCCTAAGACAATAACAATCACTCGGAATAATACCCAGATAGTTAGCAAACGCTGGGGTGTTGGTCTTCAATTGGGGGTGGGTTATAATGGTTCTAAAGTATCTCCTTTTGTGGGTATAGGGGTCAGCTATAATCTCTGGAATTTCTGATAAAAGTCATTAAAATCTCAAACCCATGATTTTGACTATGGCTATTCTTTCATAAAAACATCAAAAGAACAGTTATGGAACTACTTATTAAAGACCGTATTTTCTTCGCACGACTTCTGCCGGAGTGTAAAAACTTTCTGGAGTTCAATCTCAAAAGAAATATTCTGAAAAAGGTTGAAATCACCGAAGCCGACAAAGAAAAATACGAAATCACTCAGAATAACGAAACCGGCACAATCAAATGGAATCCCAAGACTGACTCTGAGAACCCTCTCGTAGTAGATTTCTCTGCTGATGAACTCGCTCTCATCAAACGCGGCATCGAATCCATCGACGGCCAGCCGCTTCCCGATGAACTTTGGCAGACAGCTGAGAAAGTCTGGGACGCTGCCAGCAAGTAAGCAATCTATTCATGTGTGTGATAATACGGGCCGTGCCAGTCAGTGGGTACGGCCTTTTCTAATCTAATATGAATGAGTCAAATAGAAAACAAAAATACTCCCACGTTTGACATTGATCATATTTACATCGTTGATCGCGATGATGATAATGCCAAAAGACGTATGCTTTTAGAGGCTTTTGTGAAGAAAGTATCTATTAGCAAAGAGGGGACAGTCAAATTTTATTTTCAATTAGCAGGAGAATCAGGCACTATAGAGTCCGATTTACTGAAAATCTATTATGATGTAGCAACTTATCGTTCAGAGGATAAGGTTGTAAAACAAACTTACCAACTTATCAGTGAGCTTCTGAACGAACTGGGTATTCCATCTGTCTTATTTGATTGTTTCAAGGCCCACATCACCAGCTCTCAATTTTTAATCCCCAAAGGCTTTATCATTAACGATAATCTTATGATAGAGCCTATTGATTTCCCTGAATCATGGGACTTTGAGCGGTCAATGCAAATCAGCGAGAACAATGGGGTCAAAACTGTTTCCTTTTCTGATTGGACTCATAACGCCAACTTCAAGGGTAAACCAATAGAAGAGATATACCCAACACGAGAAGAAGCACTGAAAGACCACCAAATAAAGGTTCTCAGATTAACCGGCAAGGAGGACGAGGTATAATGCTGGTCAAAGGACTGAAAGCCCCGGAAGGTCTTACAATTAACTTTGCACCTTCCCCTCGTCAATATGAAATGTGGAAGTTGCTTCAGCCTAATTATTGCCCTCACTGCGGAGGCGAAATTGAGCTGATAGTGGTTTCGCATGATGAAAAAGGACTGCCAGTCCATGCTCCGCAATGTAAAAAATGTCATTCACGAAAGCTACCCCAAATTATACTTGGAGGTGGCGCCGGCGGCGGTGGCAAGAGTTTTGTCGGTAGTGCCTGGATTGTCAGCAGTTGTCTTAGATTTCCTGATTCTCGCGCTGTTGTAGCTCGCAAAACACTTAAAGCGCTGAAAGGCTCTACATTCAATACAATCAAATTGATATTGAGATTATGGGGACTTGTTCAGGATGAAAATTATAAAATCAACAATCTCGATGGCATTGTTACATTCTATAACGGCAGCACTATTTCATTGATAGAGCTGGAAGACTTGCCGTCAGACCCTGAATTTGAAAGGCTCGGTTCTAATGAATGGGGCTTTGGATTTGTTGATGAATGTTCCCAAGTCAGTGAAAAAGCCGTGGAGGTACTATTCTCACGTCTTCGTTGGAATACAGCTGAAACTTTCATTTATCCTCGTTTGCTCCTTACAACCAACCCCTGTATGAATTGGGTGCGCACTCGATTTGTACAGGATGAGAACGGCGATCCGGCTGTGTTAGCGCCTCACGATGCCTATGTGCCATTCACGGTATTCGATAACCCGAATAAAGCTTTTGTGGCTACTTACCGAGCATCGCTTGATAAGATTAGCGATAAGGTTACACGCGAGAGAATATTATACGGTAACTGGGATTTCATTGAAACCAATGAAGCGGCTGCTTACTGGAATTTCGATGGTAATCTCCATCTTATCGACAATCTCAAAGAAAAGATATACAATCCGCTGAAACCTATTGTGCTCTCATGGGACTTCAACGTGGCGCCTTATATGAGTTGTTTGGCCCTTCAAATTGATTATGAGGGCAAAAATATATATGTGCTGGAAGAAATACTTGGTCGAGCAGAGGACAAAGAAAATAACACCCCTAAACTCGCCGATAAGATTTCTAAAAAATATCAGGCAGAGAAACATATTGGAGGAATCTTGGTAACTGGAGACCCCGCCGGCCTCTCACGCTCTACACAGACTGAAGATGGCGTCAACAACTACACCATCATTAGTAAACACCTTCACAAATCTCTGAGGGCCAGACGCCAGCTTCTCACGAAGCAGCCAGCTCAGGTTACTCGTTTGGAGTTCATTAACTCTCTTTTCCATAATTACGATGGCTGGAATATTTGTATAGATATGCGCTGCCGTCGATTGGCTGAAGATCTTATCTATCAAAAGAAGCTTCCGACCGGTGAGAAAGAGAAGAAAAAATACACAGACCCAAAACTCGGTATCAAGTGTGAACGCTACGGACACCTCTCAGACTGTCTTGATTATGCCATCTGTCTTTTGCTCGCAAAGAGTTATTCCAAATTCCAAAGAGGTACCGCAGATGCTCAGCCTATTACGACTTATACAGGCACCGTATATGGCAACTTTGACTATTGACCCTCGCTATTCATAAATAAAGCATAAATAGAATGTTCCCACGATTTCTCAATAACAACGACTATATAGGTATTGTCACGGAAGAAGCCCTTGATCAGCTTATCCGGGGCAATGAAGAACGATTGGCACAAGCTGAAGAAGCAGCAGAGCAATCTGTCCTTGAATACCTTACTGAGAATTATGAGGTAGAAGCCGAATTGGCTATTGGAAAGAATCTCCTTCCATATAATCCTCATATCACATATCCAGCTGGAGCTCATTTCTATATCGAGGATAAGATCTATCAGACGCTCCGTACCATCAATGGTGTCAAAGCTCCGGAAGCGGCTCCATACTGGGCCGAATATGATGACTCTATCGAAGATGAATCATCAATCGAGTCCTACACTCAACGACGTAGTTATGAGCCGGGTGATATAGTTCGTTTTGGAACCGCATATTTTGAATGTCTTGAATACAATGGCCCTGATTTTGATGACATTCGTGTCCCTGGAGTTAAGGCATGGGAGCCTGTAGAATTTACGCCTTGGGAGGCAAATGTCGATTACTCTCAGTGGTCAGTTGTTCTCTACAACGGCAAATACTACACCCTAATGGTAAATGAAAATAACCGTAATCTTACAGTGAATCCTGAAGATTCTGACGATTGGGGGCAGATTGGAGATTACACTACCGACTACACTTACGAACTGACAGACACGGAATATGTCGTATATTGCGGGATTGTATATCATCCTATAATCAATCCCAATGCAGACAAACCGATTGAGAGTTATAATATCAAGGCTCACGATCCAAGAAATGCCAATCTGAAGAAGCATATCCTCAGATTGGCAATCTATGAACTTCATAAGCTGATTTCGCCTACAAACGTAAGTTCAGCTCGCATTACCGATTATCAAACATCTATCAACTGGCTCCGTGATGCCGGTAAACTGAGAATCAATCCTCAGATACCGCGTAAACTGGAAAAGAACGGACCAACACCAGACTTTGCTGTAGCCACATTCATGCGAAGTTATGATCCTTATGAGAATATGTGGCAAATTTAGTTCCTAACTAAAAGAAAGGAGGTTGATGTGTCTATGAGTGGCGACGGTCCGGGAGGATAGTCGCCACAGTTTTATCGTATTGAGTTGTAATAATATCTTTCAATATTATTTACTGACGTACCGGCTTGTTGGGCCACCATAAACACATTCTCTCCAGCCCTTACAGCGTGTGTGATTGCCGAATGTCTGAAATCGTATAGAGATAGGTCTTTCACCTCCAGATTAAGCGCTACAGCAATCTTTTTGAGGTATTGATTGATGCGTTGCTCAACGTTTTTGACACGGACATACCATGTTGGAAATTCTGTCGGAATGTCCCATTCTCTTTCGTTCATGGGGAGTGGTAGCAGATAGCCACCTTTACTACGCCCCTTATATTTGTTAATGATAGCGATGGCCTGTTTGGGTAATTGGAGAGTAACGCAACAAGGACGTCCTTTAGCGTTAATCCGGCTGGCCAACTTACGAGGTGTATATATTATGGTGTGTGATTCCTCATCATATTCTTTACCGTGGCGCAAAGATATAACATCCGCTGGACGTGAGCGCGTGTAATAGAGCAGAAGCACCAAGTCCTTGTAGATTTGAAGAAGCTCCTGGAAACGCTGCTGTGGAGGGGCGATTTTGAGGATGTCAAATCGTTCAAAAGCGGCAAATTCCGCTTCCGTTAGAATCGTAATGCTCTCTCCTTTGGCACGGATTTTTTCTTTGGCAGTATGTCCTGACAACGCTTTTATAGGCATGTTTGTCTTGAATTTGTAAGTTAGGGTGTTGCTGGTGAGCTCTTGCTGGTGAGCTTTGGAAACAACCGCTTTGAAGGTAGTCATCAGATTTCTGTAACCAGCACCCTTTTTCACATCCTTGATCCAATCTCCAAAAGCTATGAAATGACGATTGCTGATTGCTCGAATAGGAATGTCAAAAAGTCTCATGCCATTATAATATGGCGGTGTGAAGTGTTTAGGGCGGTTCACAACTTTCTTGTTAACGCCGGTGAGTGCGTGATAGAGCGTTGTGTATTGCTCTATATTGGAAGAACGCCTCTCTGCTTTCAGCTTCTCCATGATACTCTCCAGAAACTCTCCAAAGGTCGCTGAAGGGGCTGCTTCGGGGTGGGCTTTTGAATAGTCGTAGGCATCATAGAGTTGCCGGCCATCGCTATAAGAGCCGGTGTCTATGAACTCCTGAAGCTCATCTAACAGGAGCTTGGTCACATGATTGTTTTGAACTGCATTGGGGCCTGAGATAAACAGCCCCTCTTTCTCATTCCAGCACTCCGGGGAATATGAGGGAGACTGGAGACCTTGCACCACTTTGTAGTGCCGTTTGAGTGTCTTTCCGTTTTCTCTTGTCGCACACTCAACGACAAGACGTCCTTTGAATTTACCACCGTTTGTGGTGAGTCGTAATGATAGTGTTGCCATACAGTGCCTAATTAGGCGTTACTGAACACTTATCATGGCACGATACCGGTCAACATTACGGTCAACATTTCCATTGGCCGGAAACGAGACGGAGAGTCGTGTCATATAGCAGACCATCAAAAGCAGGCTATTGAATTTTATTCTTTAAGCCTTTAACCTATTGATGCTGACTCAATTGAAGATAAAAAAGCAGACTACCTTTAACATAGTGATTATTAAAGGTAGTCTGCAAGTCGGGGTGACAAGATTCGAACTTGCGACCACACGCCCCCCAGACGCGTACTCTAACCGGGCTGAGCTACACCCCGAAAGCGGCTTAATCAAGACCAACCAGTATCGCTTCTGATACCTTTTACGCTCCGGAACAGGGTTCCGTTGGCGTGGGGTGCTTGATTAAAGCGGTGCAAAATTACTGACTTTTCCCCATTCGGGCAAATCCTAGGACAAAAAAAAGTAAATATTTAACCTTGTTTAACAATGTTATTTGGCGTATTTCCCGCTGATGCAGTTGTCAGGAGTGGAGGGACAGAATGCGTTTTTCGTTTTTTCGGACGTTATCTTAATTACTCAGGGGATGTCGTAGATTAAGAATTGAACGGTTTGTTGAAGTTTTTGCGCCGTATTCTTGGCTGTTATTGGCTTTTTATGTAATTTTGTCTCTGTAAACTTGCAATCATTTCAATTATATGGATAAGTCAGTAGACAATCTCGACAAAAAGATCTTGAATATCATTATGGGCAATGCCCGCATACCTTCCAAAGATGTCGCAATGGTCTGCGGAGTCTCTCGTGCAGCGATACATCAGAGAATCCAAAGGCTGATAGACATGAAGGTCATAACCGGCTCCGGCTATCAGGTGAATCCGCGCACTTTGGGCTACAACACCTGCACCTACATAGGCATACGCCTTGAAAAGGGGTCGATGTACAGGGAGGTGGAGAGCGAACTCCAAAAGATTCCCGAGGTGGTGGAATGCCATTACACCACCGGGCCTTATTCGCTCCTTACAAAGGTGTATGCGCGCGACAACCAGCATCTGATGGAGCTCCTGAGCACGCAGATACAGCACATCCCCGGCGTTACAGAGACCGAAACGCTCATATCTCTTGAACAGTGCCTCAACCGGCAGATAAAAGTGAAGGTTGATCCGTCCGAACCCAGGAGAAGGAAATCATGAACAGAAACACGGTTTACTCTTTATTGGCTGCTCTGCTTTTGGCAGTAGTGGCCATTTTCTTCTTTTTCCCCGACGACATACAGGGGAATGTGCTCCAACAGCATGACATGACCCAAGGCATTGCCAACGGTCAGGAGATACAGGCATACAAGGAGGCTACTGGCGAGACGTCGAGATGGACCGACTCGCTTTTCGGGGGAATGCCTACGTTCCAGATTTCCCCTTCATATGCCGCAAACGGGATGCTCGGTTGGCTGACGCGTCTTTACGGCCTTTGGCTGCCTGCTCCGGCAAACCTGCTCTTCAGCATGATGCTGGGATTCTTCATAATGTGCCTATGCATGCGCTTCAGGTGGAGCAACGCTCTTTTCGGGGCGGTGGCATGGGGGCTGTCCACTTACTTCATAATAATCATAGGCGCAGGACACATCTGGAAGTTCGCGACGCTCAGCTACATACCGCCTACAATCGGAGGCATTGCGCTCTGTTATCGCGGCAAGTATCTTGCGGGCACGGCGTTGACCGCTCTTTTCGGTGCGCTCCAGATTCTGAACAACCATGTGCAGATGACTTATTATTTCCTGTTTGTGGTTCTCTTCATGATGCTTGCGTGGCTTTGGACTGCCGTCAAGGAAAAGAAGATTAAGAGTTGGGTGTTGGCCACGTGCTGCGTTGTTGGCGCGGGCATCCTCGGGGTGGCGGCAAATTCGGCAAACCTCTACAACACTTATGAATACTCCAAGGAGACGGTGCGCGGGCGCGCCACGGATATTTCCAGTCCTGATGCTCCGGAAAAGACCGGAGGGATGGACAGGAATGCCATCACTGCCTGGAGCTATGGAATAGACGAGACGTGGACTCTGTTGATTCCCAATGTGAAAGGCGGTGCCACGATAAAGCCTGAGGGCGCGCAGAACAAGCTTATGTCGGTTGCAGACACCGACAAGGCTTCTGATTTCTACCTTGAAGCCGGAGAGCAGCAGTTCCTCCAGCAATGGCCGCAGTATTTCGGAGACCAGCCTATGACCAACGGCCCGGTGTATGTGGGCGCTTTTGTGCTTCTGCTTGCGGTCATGGCCTTGTTTGTGGTGCCCGGGCCTATGAAATGGGCATTGTTGGCGGCCAGTCTGCTTTCAGTCATGCTTTCATGGGGACATAACTTTGCGCCGCTGACAGACTTCTTCATAGACAACTTCCCGATGTACAGTAAGTTCCGTGCAGTGTCGAGCTTTCTGGTAGTGGTCGAGTTCACTCTTCCGCTTTTGGCCGTGATGTGTGTCAAGAAGATTCTTGATGATGATTCGTTTTTGGCGAAATACAAATGGGTGTTCTATTCCACTGTAGGCTTCGGTGCCGCGGTCTGCTTCCTCGGGTGGGTCGCTCCGAGCATTTTCGGGCAGCCGTTCAGCCAGCAGGAGCTTCAGCAGCTGTCTGAAGCCGGAGCATTCGGCAATCCGCAGTATGCCAACGTCATAGCCGCCATCCGTGATTCTCGCCTGTCTCTTGTGAGTGCCGACTCGTTGCGGTCGCTGTGCTACATAGTGCTTGGATTCCTCGTGGTATGGCTCTATCTGCGCAAGGCATATACTAACAAGACCATGATGGTGTGCGCGCTTGCGGCGATAACGCTTATCGACCTTTTTTCGGTCAACAAACGGTATGTCAATACCGACAATTTCGTTGAACCTACCGAGGCTCCGACGGCATTGACTCCTACCGAGGCCGACAAGGCGATTCTTAAGGACAAATCCAACTATCGTGTCTTCGACGTGAAGCGCTTCTCCAGCGCGGAGCCGTCATATTTCCATAAGACAATCGGGGGATACCATGCGGCCAAGCTCACACGATACAATGACCTCATCGAGCATCAGATCATGAAGAACAATATGAATGTTCTCAATATGCTCAATGCCAAGTATTTCGTTTCAGGTGAATCTGAGTATATGCAGAATCCCGATGCCAACGGCAATGCTTGGATTGTTGATGAAATCGCGTATGTGGAAGACGCCAATGCCGAAATGTCGGCTCTCGATTCGCTCGACACGAAGCGCAAGGCGGTGGCAGACAAATCGTTTGCATCAGTCCTTGGCGAAGCTGCCCGTAAAGCTCCCGGCGACACCATATTCGAGACGAAATATGCTCCTAACAGACTCAATTACCGTGTCCACAGTGCGAAAGGCGGAGTGGCTGTATTCAGCGAAATCTATTTCCCGTGGGGCTGGACTGCTACGATCGACGGCAAAGAAGCCCCTATCGGACGTGTGAACTATGTGCTGAGGGCCATACGTGTGCCTGCCGGAGACCACAACATACAGTTTGAATTCGACCCTGAGTCGCTCAGGGTTACGGAAAATGTCTCGATTGCATCCATAATAGCCATTTATGTGCTTTGCGCGGCGGCTGTTGCCATGGTGGCGTTCCGGGTGGTGCGCCGACGCAAGGAATAGTTCAGGTGCTGGATGTAATAATGGTTTCTGCACCCATATCGTGGACTTGACCGAGATGAAGGTGATTGGAAATATAGCTGAATCTTATAAACGTGCACGCCATTCCCGTGGATTCGGCGTGCACTCTCCGTTTGCATTCAGGATTGTCAACCTGCTCCGTCTCGGCCGTTCGTGGGGCTTCTATGCCGAACAGGAAATAGCCGAGCGGGCACTCAGCGAAGGCGGTCGCAGATTGAGACGCGATGCATTGAGATTCCATCGCCTTTGTGCCTCATTTGCAGACGGCGGAATCTATGTTTCCCCTTCTTCCCCGCGTTCTGTGGCCTTGGCCGCCTCTCTTGCTTCCTCCCGCTTGCGCATCACGGGTTGTGATAAGCGTCTTTGTGAATGCCTGGCGGCATATTTTGTGGCCGGACACGACGGTGTGCCACGGATTGTACACGCAATGAACGGTGGATGTTCGTTCGCCATGCTGTCCGGTTTTTCCGATGCCGAAGTGATGGAGATAGCCGAATCCTCAGGCATTGCATTGGCTTTGCTCGGGAAACGCAATTCCTTTCTTTTCAATAGAAAAGACATGCATAGGGTCTTTTATACGGTGAATCTATGACTCGTGTCCGGAAATCGCCGCGTTCTTCTTTCAGGCTTGTCAATGATTTTCTGGCATATCTGCGGCTTGAACGCGGAATGTCGGAAAATACGGTGTGTGCCTATAAGAACGACGCGGAACATCTGTTGCAGTTTCTCCAGTCAGTGGGGACGCCGGTTACGGAAACGGTGGAGAACGACATACACGAGTTCCTTGCGGCTCTCCATGAAATAGGAATACAGCCTCGTTCACAGGCGAGGACGATAGCCGGCATCCGTGCTTTCTTCAGATTCCTCAGGATGGAAGGAATGATAGATGCCGACCCTACCGAGCTTGTGGAGACGCCGAGGATTCCGGACTCTCTGCCCGATGTGCTTAGCGTGGAGGAGATAAACGCCATGACGGCATCCATCGACTATGAGCAGTCAGAAGCGGCACGCAACCATGCCATAATCGAAACCCTGTACGGCAGCGGGCTGAGGGTCAGTGAACTTACCGACCTTCGCATTCCTCATATCAACTTCAGTGAACGCTATATGATGGTCCAGGGTAAAGGCTGCAAGCAGAGGCTCGTGCCTATGTCCGACCTGAGCGTAAGCCTGATTGAGGAGTATCTTCCGCAACGCAATTCCCTGAAAATAAAGAAAGGAAGCGAAGACATACTTTTCCTCAACCGGCGCGGAGGCAAGATGACGCGTGTCATGGTCTTCTACGTGGTGAGCCGTCTTGCCGAGGCCGCCGGGATACGGAAGAAGGTAAGTCCTCACACTCTGCGGCATTCGTTCGCCACGCATCTTCTTGAAGGCGGCGCCAACCTCCGGGCAATACAGGAAATGCTCGGGCATGAATCGTTGGCCACCACTGAGATATACGTGCATCTCGACCGTTCGCGTCTTCGCGAAGAGCTTCTTGCCCATCATCCCCATTTCCTTAAGGATGAGCCGTGATATGGCTCAGAAAGGGTAAATCAGAGGCAATACGAAAATCATCATCAGTCCGAGAATTAGCTGCAACGGCAGTCCGACTTTTATGTAGTCCATGAACGTGTACTGCCCGGCAGGCATCACCAGTGCGTTCGGGGGAGTGGAGAAAGGCGATGCGAAGCATAGGCTGGCTCCGAACGTAACTGCGAAGAGGAACGCCAGCGGGCTTACGCCGAACCCGACCGCGCTCTCCATGGCTATCGGTGCAAGCAGCACAGCCGTGGCCGTGTTGCTTATGAAAAGCGTCATCAGCGAGGTGGTGAAGTAGACACCGGCGAGAAGCCAATGCGGGCCGAGGCTTCCTAAAGAGGACACAAGCGCGGACGACACGGCTTCGGACGCGTACGAAAAGCGTGTCTCAGGCCGTAATCTCCGTTTCGGCAGTCGCTGCCCGTTGGCTGATTCTGCGCAGGAAACCGCGGTCTTCCTCGCCGCCGCGCACTTCGATTACCTCTATGCCGTAGTTGCGTCTCAGGTCAAGGGCACCGATGGTCTGTCCGCATATTTTTGAGCCGGACGGCACGCGCAGACTGTACAGGTCGCGGTCGAGGCCGTATTCGTCCACGAGCTGGGTCATGGTCTTGCTTTTCCCTTTGTCGTCAGAGCTGTCAGGTCTCTTTTGGGACAGGAACCACTTGGTCAAGGGAATCAGAAGCAGCGTTCCGGCAACGAGGCATACCGCTCCTGCCGGAAGGAATGTGAAGAACGTCATCGGTTCGTGTCCAGCCTCTTCCCATACTTCGGCCACCACGAGGTTGGGCGGCGTTCCGATGAGGGTCATCATGCCTCCGAGGCTGCTCGCGAAAGCGAGCGGCATGAGATAGCGCGACGCGCTTATGCCGGCTCCGGCCGCCATGCTCACTACGATGGGGAGCATCAGGGCCACAGTGCCGGTGTTGCTTACGAAAGAGCCGATCAGGGCTGTCGCTCCCATGACGAGGAGGAAAAGCCTGGTCTCATTGCTTCCCCCGAGCTTCATCAGTCTGGCGCCGGTCATTTTGGCGAGCCCGGTGTTGAATATCGCACCGCCCACCACAAGAAGACCCACCATCATGATGACTATCGGGTTGGCGAATCCCGAGAGTGCTTCACCTGTGGTTATGACTCCCGAAAGGGTGAGGGTCAGAAGCGCGCACAGAGCCACGACATCGGCGCGTATTCGTCCCCATACGAAGAAGAATGCTGCGGCAGCGAGGGTAATCAAGGTAACGGTCATAGGTTCTTTTTGGCTGTTGCCTTTTGCCTGTTTGTGGTTTGTTATTTGATTTGCCGGAAGAGGGTGCTGAAACGGGAGAAGTCGTCGGAGGTGAAATCCTTGTCGGCATCTTCGATCCAGTAGAGCGGCAGGTCGCGGTACATGGAGGCGACAAGCGAGAATGTGCTTGGTGCGCCTATGATGGCGTCGCAGCGGGAAAGTAGGCACAGGTCTTCTCCCGGATTTCCTGCGGCAAACACGAATTCGGCTTCCGGCACAGCTTCGCGATACGTGTCGCGGTCGATATCAGGATCGTTGGTGCATACTAACACTGTCAGCTCCTTTCCGGAATTCAAGGCCGCGAAACGTGCGGCCATTGCGGCGTATTGCCTGTCGGAGAAATAATAGCGTCCGCCGTTCCAGCGGGCGTAGTCGCCACGGCGCACGTGCAGTCCGAGCTTAAGACGGCCTTCGCGGGTGACGATGGTTGTAGCCGCTGCTTTCTCCACTTCAGGCAGGAACGCGAAGAGCGAACGTATCTCGTCGAGGTGCTTCAGGAAAAGGTCGTAGAAGCGCACTTCCCATCCCTGCACCATGACATTGCGCGCCGAAAGGATTATGTGTTCCTTTTCAGGACTTGTCTCGCCGGGGGTGTCGTAGCTTACAGTAGGCATCCACCCTGCTGCTGCGGAAAACTTTGCCAAGACATAGCGCAGGAAATTGTGTTTCGGCGACTTGCAGATGCGGAAATAAGGATATTTGTAGGAGAAACGCATCGAGACGGCCCGGCGTCCGTTCTCGCGGGCAAAAGCGTAGACATGCGCGAATTGCAGTATGTTGTTGCACATCTGTCCCTTGTCTCTCACGTAAATCATCCTGTCGTCTGTTTTGATTTTGAGAATGCAAAGATAATGATTAATTTTGCACTATGCAAAAGATGATGTTAACAGTCATTGCGTCGCTTATGCTTGCCGCCTGCGGAGGGCAGGCCAAGGAATCGGCGCAGGCAGAGTCTTCCGGGCCGCATGGCCAGGCTGCGCCGAAAGTGGAGTTCTCTGCGGATTCCGCCTACAGTTACGTGGAGCGTCAGGTGGCTTTCGGGCCTCGCGTCCCTAACACCGATGCGCACCGCAAGGCGGGAGACTGGCTTGCTTCCGAACTGCGCCGCCACGGTGCTGCGGTGAAGGAGCAGAAGATGACGCTCACCGCTTTCGACGGCACTAAGCTGCAGGCGCGCAACGTTTTCGGAAGTTTCAATCCGCAGGCAGGGGAACGCCTGCTTCTTGTGGCTCATTGGGACTGCCGTCCTTGGGCGGACGCTGACCCCGACCCTGAAAAGAGGACACTTCCGGTCGACGGGGCAAACGACGGCGCGAGCGGTGTAAGCGTGCTGCTTGAGACGGCGCGTCTTCTCGGCAGCAACAGCCCTGCGATGGGGGTAGACATACTTTTCGTGGATGCGGAGGACTGGGGCACTGACGGTGATGAGGATTCCTGGGCGTTGGGTGCCAGGCATTTCGTTGAGAATCCGGTCGTGGAAGGCTATCTTCCTTCGTCGGTCATAGTGCTTGATATGGTGGGAGGCACCGACGCACGCTTCCCCCGTGAGTATTTCTCGCAACAGTCGGCTCCGGCATTGCTCGGTCGCTTCTATGCCGCTGCAGCCGCTTCGGGCTATGCCGACATGTTCCCTGATGAGATGGGCGGGGCGGTAACCGACGACCATCTGCAGTTCATAAAGGCCGGGATTCCTGCAATCGACATCATCGATTACCGCGACGGCTTCCATCCCGCGTGGCATACTTCGGGAGATACGATGGACTGCATAGACCGCAAAACCCTCAAGGCCGTAGGTCAGACTCTGATAAACTTCCTTTTCCCTCCTGAAAACTGAATCAAGAACTAAAAAAACTGAAATATGGATTTCATCAAAGAACTTACATGGCGTGGCATGATCCACACCATGATGCCCGGCACCGAGGAACAGCTTGCGAAAGAGATGACCACGGCTTATCTCGGCATCGACCCGACTGCCGACAGTCTCCATATAGGACATCTTTGCGGAGTGATGATGCTTCGCCATTTCCAGCGTTGCGGCCACAAACCGTTGGCTCTTGTGGGCGGTGCGACCGGAATGATAGGCGACCCGTCGGGAAAGTCGGCCGAGCGCAACCTTCTTGACGAGGCCACTCTGCGCCACAATCAGGAGGCCATAAAGAAACAGCTTGCGAAGTTCCTTGACTTCGACAGCGATGCCCCCAACCGCGCTGAACTCGTCAACAACTACGACTGGACAAAAGACGTGAGCTTCCTTGACTTCGCGCGCGAAATAGGAAAGCACATCACGGTCAACTATATGATGGCCAAGGAGTCTGTGCAGAAACGCCTCAACGGCGAGGCCCGCGACGGACTTTCGTTCACGGAATTCACATATCAGCTGCTTCAGGGATTCGACTTCCTGCATCTGTATCAGGAAAAGGGTTGCCGGCTGCAGCTCGGAGGCTCCGACCAATGGGGCAACATCACCACCGGCTCGGAACTCATACGCCGTAAGCTCGGCGGCGAGGTTTTTGCGCTTACCTGCCCGTTGATCACAAAGGCCGACGGAGGAAAGTTCGGAAAGACGGAAAGCGGAAACGTATGGCTCGACCCGCGCTACACGAGCCCATACAAGTTCTATCAGTTCTGGCTCAACGTCAGCGACGAGGATGCAGAGAAGTATCTCAAGATATTCACGTTCCTGACAAAAGAGGAGATTGAGGGGCTTGCGCGCGAGCATGCGGAGAATCCGGGATTGCGTCCTTTGCAGAAGCGTCTTGCCAAAGAGCTGACCGTGATGGTCCACAGCGAAGAGGAATACAACGCAGCCGTGGAGGCAAGCCAGATACTTTTCAGCAACAAGGCTCAGGACGCGTTGCGCAGCCTTGACGAGAAGACGCTCCTCGATGTCTTCGAGGGTGTGCCGCAGTTCACTGTGGAGAAAGCCAAAATAGAGGCCGGGATTCCGGTGCTTGATCTGCTTGCCTCGGAGACGGCTGTCTTCCCGTCAAAAGGCGAGGCCCGTAAGATGGTGCAGGGCGGCGGTGTCAGCATCAACAAGGAAAAGGTCTCAGACCCCAATGCGGTCATAGGTGCTGATTCTCTGCTTCAGGGCAAATACGTGCTTGCCCAGCGCGGCAAGAAGAACTACTATCTCCTGATCGCCGAATGAAACTCGATGTGCAGGTGATGGTATTGATCCGGACATAACAGACATGAATAATAAGAAATGAAGAAATCTATTTTGATGCTGGCAGCCGCGTTTGCCGTGACTGCCGGTCTCACCGCCTGTGGCGGTGCCGCCAAAAGCGGAAACGACAGTGCAAAGGAGGAGTCTTCAAATCTCGACACCCGTCAGGAGATGATGATGAAGTCGTTTGAGAAAGAAACGGAGAAACTCAACGAGCAGCTTCCGATGGAGCTGAATGACGGGCTGAAGATGCAGAAAGTGGAACTTAAGGACGGATACTTCGTCTATTACTGCACTTATCCTTCGGGGCAGGACTTCGAAATCGTAGATGACCCCGCCACCAAGAAGAGCATCATCTCAAGCATCGGCGCGCCTACGCTTAATCGTCTCAAGGAGCTGAACCTCGGCATCAGATACGTTTACACGGAAGAGGGCACTTCCAACGAACAGGTCATTACGATTACGCCGGAAGAACTCTGATTCCAAGACACATTTCATAAGGGTTTGCCGGGAGATGCTATGGCGTTTCCCGGCAACTTGCATTGAATATGGTGCGTTCCCTTCTCTTTGGAGGGACGTTTTCAGAACGAATTTGATTCCATACTTGTTATGCTTATATTGGCTATGCCCTTCATGCAATTGAGGCGACTGCAAGCTGACAACAGTAACATTGAATATATTTGTGAATGTCTATGAAGTTTTTCGCACTTGACAAACTGTCCATTATTACGTTGGCGATGACTGCGTCTTTGACCGTGCCGGCACAGGAGAAGAAGCTTCCGGCACCAGCCTTCACGGGAGGCATGCCCATGAATGAGGTGGTGGCGGCGCGCCGCAGTGTGCGTGAATTTGATTCCTCCCGCGAAATCAATGATTCCACGCTCGGACAGCTCTTATGGATGTCAGTGGGTGTCAACCGTCCTGCGGCCACCCCTTCTGCATCTGGTGCTGCATCCGGCCGTAGCAATCCCACGGCTCGGAACTGGCAGGAAATCCGGGCGTTTGTGTTCGGCAAAAACGGTGTGTGGGAATATCGGCCGGTATCGCACACGCTCGTTCTCGTCAAGGAGGGCGACCACCGCTCGTTGGTGGCCGGGACGAAGTCGTTTTCCCAGGACTTCGTTATGGATGCACCCTGCTCGATTGTGTTTGTTGCGGATATGACCCGGCTTCCCGAAGGAGGGCATGTCAGGTCAATGGCATTGGTCGATGCTGGAATAGCCTGCGAGAACCTCAATCTCGCTTGTGTGTCGGAAGGCGTGGCCACCGTCCCCCGCGCCACGATGGATGTTGCCGGGCTGTCGGAATTGCTCGGTCTGACCGAGTTGCAGATTCCTGTGATGAACAATCCGGTCGGATACGCCAGACAACGATGATATGGACATCGAGAAAGTGAGGGATTACGGACTGTCATTGCCATTCGCTACCGAAAGATGCCCTGTTTATCCCCGTCTCATCGGCTTGAATGCCGAATGGACGGGGATTCTGTTTGGCTCTCTTAAGGGTCAGTATGAGTAGCCGGCGGGGTTGTTCTTTCGGCGTTTTTTCTGGTTGGGGTCGAACGGATTGGCGGTGGGGTCGAATATTTCATCTTCCTCTTCTTCCTCGGTCTCGCTTTCGCTGCGGTTGTTGCGGCGTTTCTCGTCTTCGTATTTAGTTTTCCGCAGTTCCGCAGGCTTCTGGAGGTCGATGGCTATGGCGTTCACGTCCCATATCTGTTCCGAGTCCCAGTTTTTCCTTAGGTTGATTTTCTTGGGGAAGTAATAGACGATCTCTGGCTGCCGTCCGGAGTCGAAGTCTCCCGTGTCGTATTCGCCGTTGCCGTTGTAGTCTTCCACCACCCGGGCATAATAGAGTCCGGGCATTACGTTGGTGAACAGGGCGATGCCGTTCACCACCTTGGCTACCCTTTGCGGGGAGTCGGAGCGGTTGAGAAGTTCGACGAATGCCGGGACGGAGTCGGGTAGACCGGAGATGACGAACCTCAGGTTGGCGTAGTCTTCCTCCTTCTTTACGGTGAACTCAAAGTCCATAGGCTTGGTGAAGAGTCCGTACATTCCCGTGGCGGCGATGGAGTCTATGCGCAGACGGTAACCAGTGCCGTATTCCCACGGGTAGGTTATGGAGAATTTGCGCGGATTTAGCGAGTCGAGGCGTTGGAGGCTTATCCCCGTCTTGGCCGGTTTCCATATCGTGTCCTCCTTCTGTTCGAGTCGGAAACGAGAGACTACGAGCGTGTCGAGGGGAGTCTCGAATTCCATGACAATCGGGGCGAACACGTCGAGCGACGATGAAGACAGTATCTTGAGGTCCAAGAACTTCATTTCCGGCACCGAATCCTCCACTTCATCTTTTTTCTTCTTTTTCTTTGCCACAGGCTTGGGACGCTGGGTTATCAGGCGCAGCGTGTCGTTTACTGGGGATAGCTGTTTTGCCGAGTCCGTGCGGAGATAGCGAGTTGTGAGTCTCAGCGTGTCGGTCAGTATGAGGCTCTTTGGCTTGATCCAATAGGTGAGGGAATCGTTGTATCGCGACTTCTCAAGGATGTACCAGTCTTTCATCCGTTCCGCGCCAATTACCGATATTTCGGGTAGTTCGGAGGCGTGGGCATTGAAGCGGAGCTGGATTCGGGTCGAGTCGATTCGTTGGTGGTCGGTCAGGTACTGGGCTTTGTATTCGGTGTTGAAAGCGTTCAATAGCAGGTCGTTGGGCAGGAACCTCGTATATTCGCGGTTGACCACCGTGTCGAGTTTCATTGTCTTCGGGTCAAAGATGGAATCCACGGTCATGGCCGGTTCAGAGGAAGGGCTTACCAAGATGTCGTAGAAGGCGATGTCTTCGGCGGGGTTGTCCCAACGGAAGTCGTTGTTGAGGTCTCCGAGGGCGAACACCCTGTATTTGCCCGGTTTCAGGCCTCGGATGGAGAAGCGTCCTCGGTCGTCGGTCTTGGTGATTCGTTCGAGAGGAAGGCGTTTGAAAGCGGAATCGTGTGGATTAGAGTGGATTCCGACAAGCATCTCCTGCCTTGGTTCGAGGTCGCGCGCGTTGAGCACCACTCCGGAGATGCGCAGAGTGTCGAGTTCCGGGCCGGTTGAGAAAGTCAGGTTGAACCCCGGCAGCTTGTTTCCCTCGTTGTTGTCTTCTATGGCATTTCCGAAGTCGATGGAATATGTGGTGTTGGGCTGGAGCGTGTCGGCGAACTGCACGGTAACCCGTTTCCCGGAAGAGGAAACCCTCGGAGCCTCTTTTGATGTGGGAGATACCGTGACTTTGGTGAAGGCGTCCTTCACGTTTATGAGTTCGTTGAAGTCTATCGTAACCTTCCGGCCGCTGAAGTTGACTGAATACGGCATAGGGTTGGAACGCAACGCCACCGGCGGGTCTTCGTCTCGCGGGCCGCCCGAAGGATTGCCTGTCGAGGCGCAGGAATACAGCATGACGACGGCGATTGCCGCCGCCGACAACGGTAATATGCGAAGCAGTCGGCTTTTCATGTTCAAATCCAATTTGAGTTCAAAAGTAGGCATTTTTGGCGAAAAAGGACTTCTTGGCGGGATTAAAAATGAAGAAAATGGCGAAAAAACGCTTTTTTGGATGCCGAATTTGGGCCTACCTCGGAAATTTACACTATATTTGCAAGCTGAAAAAGGACTACCGGCCAAGCCGGCTGCCGTTTGTCGTATAAAACCGGCTGCGGCAGCGGGCAAAATCGCGTTAAAACAGAAAATTAAAAACAACGTAATAAACTAAAAAATGCAGAACAAAGGGTTTATCAGCACCATTGCGGTACTTCTGGTACTCATCTGCGGTTTTTATATCTCCTTTTCTTTCGTGACTTCCCACTACGAGAAGAAAGCCGAGGAGTATGCCGCAAGGGTCTCGAAGACGCATGACGTTACCAACGACGTCTACAAACAAAGTCTGAAGCAGTTCAATGACTCGATTGACAAGGAGAAGGTTTATCTGAACTACACCTACAACCAGGTGCGCCAGATGGAAATCGGCCTTGGCCTCGACCTCAAGGGCGGCATGAACGTCGTGCTCGAGATTTCAGTCCCCGACATCCTCAGGCAGTATGCCTCGGGTCCGGCACAGCTCAACCAGATCAACGCCGCCATCGCCAAGGTGGAGGCAGAAGGCGTGAAGTCGTCAGACAAGGACTTCATCTCGCGTTTCGCTTCCTTCATCCAGCCGGGAGCGATGGCAGGCCTTTTCAACCGCGAAGGTGAGCATCTGGGCAAAATCAAGAGCAACTCTTCAAACACTGAGGTTACTGCGGCTCTTCAGGAGCAGGTGAACAGCCAGGTTGACGCTGCATTCAACATCTTCCGCACGCGTATCGACCAGTTCGGCGTAGTGGCTCCCAACATCCAGAAGCTTCAGGACAAGAACGGACAGATTCTTCTGGAGCTTCCCGGAGTCAAGGAGCCTGAACGGGTTACGGAGCTTCTGAAATCGTCGGCCAACCTTGAGTTCTTCGAGGTGTACAACTACAATGAAATCAAGAATGACCTGAATGCGTTCGCTATGGCTTATGCGGCCCAGGACACGGTCAACAAGCTTAACCTTGTCGAACTTCTCGGCGGCCCGCAGCGCGACGGAAGCCCGGTGATCGGCCTCGTTACGCCTGCCAACCGCATGATGGTGGACAGCATCCTCAATTCGCCTCTCGCCAAGCAGAAGCTCCCCAGCGACTTCCATGCCGTGTGGGAAGTGAAGGCAACCGAAATACCTATGGCCGACAAGAACGGCCAGCCCGTGAAGAAGAGCGACGGCTCTTACAAGACCACCCCGTATTGGCAGCTTATCGCCCTGAAAGGCGAGGCCGCTCTTGAAGGCGACGCTGTTGTTTCCGCTTCGTCGGAATTCGACAATATGCAGGGCAATATGGTCAATATGCGCATGAACGACTCAGGCGCACAGGCTTGGGCCACCATCACCCGCAACAACATCGGACGCCCCATAGCCATCGTGCTTGACAACGCCGTGTATTCTTTCCCGAACGTCAACAACGAAATCACCGGCGGCTCGTCGCAAATCACCGGCAACTTCACTCCTGAAGAGGCCAACGACCTTGCCAATGTGCTCAAATCCGGTAAGATGTCGGCTCGCGTCGATGTGGTGAGCAACAACGTAATCGGCCCGTCGCTCGGAGCGGAGGCTGTGCAGCAGGGCTTCATATCGTTCATCGTGGCTCTTGTGCTCCTGATGATTTACATGATTGCCATCTACGGACTCATCCCCGGTCTCGTTGCCAACATAGGCATAATGCTCAACCTCTACTTCACGCTCGGCATACTCGCTTCGTTCCAGGCTGTGCTTACCCTTTCCGGCATCGCAGGTATCGTGCTTTCGATGGGTATGGCTGTGGACGCCAATGTGCTTATCTTCGAGCGTACGAAAGAGGAACTCCGCAACGGCAAGAAGCTCCGCCAGGCCATCAAGGACGGCTACAGCAACGCTTTCTCCGCAATCTTCGACTCCAACCTCACTTCGGTCATCACCGGTGTGATTCTCCTTATTTTCGGTTCCGGCCCGATCAAGGGCTTCGCCACGACCCTCATCATCGGTCTGGTATGCTCTTTCTTCACTGCCGTGTTCCTGACGCGCATAGCCTTCGACCTTATGACGAAAAACGGCCGCAACGCCGGTCTTTCGTTTGACACCGGTCTGAGCCGCAGGTTCCTGATGAACACAAACGTCAACTTCATGGGTTCAAGAAAGGTGTCGTCGGCCGTATGGCTTACGCTCATCGTGATTTCAGTCGCTTCGCTTGCATTCCGCGGCATGAACCAAGGCATCGACTTCTCCGGTGGCCGCAACTACGTGGTGCAGTTTGACAAGAATGTCAATCCGCAGGAGATTCAGAAGAATCTTGCCGACCTTCTCCAGACTACTGCCAACGACAAGACTGTCAGCGTGGGCGTAATCACGATTGACAACGATACCAAAGTCCGCATCTCCACCAACTACAAGATAAACGACGAGAATCCCGGAGTCGAGAATGAAATCACCGACCTTCTCTATCAGGGTCTCCAGAAAGAGCTGACAGGCAAGGACGGCAAGGTGATGGACAAGAACGGCTTCACCGTGGCTGACGAAAGCCGTGGCATCATCTCGATTCAGAAGGTGGGCCCGTCTGTGGCCGACGACATGAAGCGCGACGCATATTGGGCAGTGGGGCTTGCAGTGGTCTGCATGTTCCTTTACATCCTGCTCCGATTCCGCAACATCGCCTTCTCTGTGGGTGCGGTTTGCGCAGTGGCGCTCACGGCATTCCTCATCATCGGTTTCTACTCCGTCTGCTGGGGCTTCTTCCCCTTCTCTATGGAGGTTGACCAGTCGTTCATAGCCGCTATCCTGACAATCATCGGTTATCAGATCAATGACACGGTGGTGGTGTTCGACCGTGTGCGCGAGATGATGAAGATTTATCCGAAGGAAGACCGTTTCCTCACGTTCAACAAGGCATTGAACACGACCCTTACGCGTACCGTGAACACTTCGTTCTCGACCTTGCTCGTGCTTCTATGCATCTTCTTCCTCGGCGGCGACACGATTCGTTCGTTCACGTTTGCGATGATCTTCGGTGTCGTCGTGGGCACATTCTGCTCGCTTTATTGTGCCGCTCCTGTGGCATACTCGATCATTGCCCGCTCGAAGAAAAAGACGGAAGCCGTTGCCGAAGAGGGCACGAAGCTCCAGGGCAACCGCCGCTTCAAATGATTTTCTGCTGAACAAGCATACTGATTAATGACAAGTCCGTCCGGGATTGAACCGGACGGACTTGTCTGCTTTTTGTGAGAACATAAACGTTGTTGTCTTTGTTGGAAAGATATGTTCAACTATAAACTATTGCACGACATGATAAACGCACGTATCCTCCTTATGCTGGCGGCATTGCTGTGCCTGCCTTCTGCAGCATTCTCTCAGGCTCAACGAAGCCGGGACTTCAAAAACAAGTATAGACTGAAAGAGGCCGTGGTGCTGAGCCGGCACAACATACGCTCTCCGCTTTCTGGCAACGGAAGCGCGTTGGGCGAGTTGACGCCCCATGAATGGTTTGAATGGAGTTCGGCTCCCAGCGAGCTTACGTCCCGAGGCGGCGCATTGGAGACGATAATGGGGCAGTTCTTCCGAAAATGGCTCGTGGATCAAGGCCTTTTCCCGGAAAACCATGTCCCGACAGCCGATGAGGTGAACATATACGCCAATTCGATGCAGCGCACCATTGCCACCGCGCAGTATTTCGCTTCCGGGTTCATGCCAATGGCCAACCTGACGGTCAACCACCGCTTTTCTCCGTCAAAGATGGATCCGGTGTTCTGTCCGCAACTGACCAAGGTTTCGCCCGAGTTCCAGGCCGAGGCGATGAAGCAGATTGCCGCCATGGGCGGAAAGAAAGGGATTGCTGGCATCAACGAGGCCATTAAGCCTAACTATGAGCTGATTGCCGAAGTTCTCGACCTTAAGGATTCCCCGGCGGCGAAATCTGGCAAGACAAAGGCTTTTGACGACTACAACACTGAAATCATACTTGAAAAATGGCAGGAACCGAAGATGAAGGGTTCGCTTAAGGACGCGAATTCCGCTTCAGACGCCTTCATACTCCAGTATTACGAGCAGCCGGACACGCTTAAGGCCGCTTTCGGGCATGACATAGACCGCAGGAAATGGAAAGAGATAGCGAAAATCAAAGATGTATACGGCGACGTGCTTTTCACTGCTCCGGTTGTGGCTGCCAACGTTGCCCATCCGTTGCTCAAATATATGTTTGACGAGCTGAATTCCCCCGACCGCAAATTCACTTTCCTTGTGGGGCACGATTCCAACATAGCCAGTGTCGCTGCCGCGCTCGGCGTTGAAGACTACACGTTGCCCGAGGCAATCGAGCAGAAGACCCCGATTGGTTCCAAGTTCGTGGTGGAGAAATGGACAGGCCCGGACGGAAAGGAATATGGCAGCATCAACCTGGTTTACCAGTCTGTAGACCAGCTCCGCAACGTTGAGCTTCTTGACCTTGACAATCCGCCGATGATTGTTCCCTTGAAGCTTAAAGGGCTTCAGCCGAATGCCGACGGGCTTTATCCGATGGCAGACCTTATGAACCGTTTTGAAGAGGCCATTATGGCTTATGACGACATAAGATGATTCAGGTGTGGAATGAATGGGATAAGGAGCTGATGCGGTTTATTTAAGCATCAGCTCCTTATCTGTTTTCGTGAAACAGCGTCTGAGACTTGGTGTCTTAGCAGATGAAGCCTAATCCGGGTTTACGGATGTTTCCTCGTCCCAGAACTCGTCGTTCCAGTCTTCGTCGGTTAGGAGCAGGTCGTCTTCCGGCAAGGGGTCGGCCTCGAAGATGAAGTCGTCTTCCTCCTTGACACGGTGGCGCATGTCGAGCGGGCGGTGAATCATGTCGAATGCCGCCTTGTTGTCTTCTGAGTTGATTTCGCGCCAGAGAAGGTCTTTCAGTTCCGTGAGTCCTTGCCCGGTGACAGAAGATATGAATACGGTCGGCAGGTCGTCGGGCAGTTCCTGGGCTATCGCCTCGCGAAGCTCATCGTCGAGCATGTCGCTCTTGGTGACGGCAAGCACCCGGCTCTTGTCGGAAAGGTCGGGGTTGAACTCATGAAGTTCGTGCCGCAAGACGTCATACTCGTGTCGTATGTCGGGCGAGTCGGCAGGAACCATGAACAGCAGCACGGCGTTGCGTTCTATGTGCCTCAGGAACCTCAGTCCGAGTCCCCGGCCTTCGGAAGCGCCCTCGATTATTCCGGGTATGTCGGCCATGACGAACGATCTGCCTCCACGGTAGTCCACGATGCCGAGCGACGGCTCCATGGTGGTGAAAGGATAGTCGGCCACCTTCGGCTTCGCGGCAGATACCGAGGAAAGGAGCGTGGACTTGCCCGCATTGGGGAATCCGACAAGCCCCACGTCGCCGAGCAGCTTCAGCTCGAGCACCACGGCTTTCTCGATTGCCGGTTGGCCTGGCTGGGCATAACGCGGCGCGCGGTTGGTGGAGGTGGCGAAATGCCAGTTGCCAAGTCCGCCTTTGCCGCCTCGGAGGAGCTTTATTTCCTGTCCGTCTTCCGTTACGTCAGCGAGGAATTCCCCTGTCTCGGCATCGAACACCGCCGTGCCCACGGGCACTTCGATTGTGCGGTCTTCTCCGTCCTTGCCGAAAGAGCGCCCGGCTCCTCCCGACTGTCCGTCGGTGGCGAATATGTGTCGTTGATATCGCAGATGGAGCAGCGTCCATATGTTGCGGTTGCCTCGCAGGATTATATGGCCTCCGCGGCCGCCGTCGCCGCCGTCGGGGCCGCCTTTGGGTACATACTTCGCGCGGTGGAAATGGCGGCTTCCCGCGCCTCCTTTGCCTGAGCGGCAAAGGATTTTCACGTAGTCTATAAAGTTGGTGTCTGCCATGATTTGTCTATGAGAAAGTAGAAAGTACAGAGTAGAGGGTAGAGAGTAGGGAGTACAGAGTAGGGGTTAAGTCTTGTGCCGGAGAACCAAGGATTACCGTCTAGGGCGGTTCATCAATTCGTCGGCATGTCTGAAGTCGGCGGGGGAGCCGATGTCTATCCAAGTCCCGTTGATGGGGAAATGGCAGACTTTCAGTCTGTCGGATATGATTGACTCTATGAAATCGGGCGCATCGAGATACTCTCCGGGCGTTATTCGCGACAACAGGCTGCGCTTCAGGATGTAAACGCCTGCGTTTGCCGAATAGTTGAAAGACGGCTTTTCCTGTAGCCCCACTACACGGTCTCCCTCGGTTTTTAGGATTGCGAAAGGCACAGCTATGTTGTGCGCTATCGTTGCCATTGTCAGGTCGGCCTCAGATGCCTTGTGGTGTCGGAACATTGCCTCGAAGTCAAGGTCGGTGAGGATGTCGGAATTCATGACGAGGATGTCGTCATGCCTCAGTCCGTCCACAAGCGCAAGGCTGCCCATCGTCCCGAGGCGGCGTGGCTCCTCGACGCATACTGTCGCGGCGCGGCGCGGCACGGAGAAATGTTCCTGCAGCTGCTCTTTGAGGTAGTTGACGGTGATGAATATCCGTTCTATGCCGTTGGCTTCGAGCTCGTCCACATTGTAGTCTATTATGGCTTTCCCTCCGATTTTGAGAAGGGGCTTGGGAGTCTTCAGCGTCAGGGGGCGCAGGCGTTCGCCACGGCCTCCTGCCATCATGACGGCATCGAGCGGAAGCATGCACTTGGTGGTCTTCAGGTCGATGATGCTTTGCAGGCGGCGTTCTGAGTCGAGCATAGGCATAAGCCTTATGCCGAGTCTGCGCGCATTGTCAAAGGCATCGAGCGGGTCGTCGTCGGGAGAGATGCACAGGAAATCGCGGTGCATCGCCGTCTCCACGGGGCTTTCCAGTCCGGCTCCGGCAATCAGAGAGCGGCGTATGTCCCCGTCTGTTACCGAGCCTGACACGCGTCTTTCTGCATCGCAGACGAAAAGCGTCATTGCCGTCCCGCAGAGCGCATTGATGCTCTGCATCGCTTCGAGGAGCGATGCGCTTTCAGGGATGATATGTCGGTTTATGTCGATGTTCATTTCTTGTATTTTTCAAGGGTCTCCTCAAGTTCGGTGATTACCATTGCCTTAAGTTCGCGCGGCGCGAGGACTTCGACCGATTTTCCGCAGGCGAGGATTTCATGGACAAGCTCGTAGTTGATTTTCACCCGCAGGGAGAATACGGAAAAGTCGTCGTGCACCTCCTCCGTCTGCGAATGGTGCAGCGGGAGCGCGCGGAAATACTTCGCCTGAGTGCGGTCGGCCTTCAGCCTTACGGTCTTTACGTCGGCCTTCGACGAGGAGATGCCTATGATGTTGTCGAAGATGTCGGCGGCGGAGTTGTCGTCCGGCATGACGAAAGTCTCCTTCATCAGGTTCAGCTCACGCACGCGGTCGAGGGCGTATGTGCGGATGTCGGCCGACTTTTCGCGCAGGCCCACCATATACCATCGTTGCTTGTAGAGCTTGAGGAAATAAGGATGGAACACTATTCCGGGTTCCGGACGCGAACGCGAGAAGCCCGCGTAGGTGAAGACGGTTTTCTCGTTGTTGCGTATCGCCTCAAGCACGTCGGGCAGGAACTCGCGTGCCGACGGGATTTCCTCCACGTAGACCCGGCCGTCAGTGTCGGCCGAAGACTTGAGTGCCGTGCCTACGGCATAGTTGTCGAGCAGCCAGTTGGAGAATGCCTTGTCGCGCTTGGAGCCGTTGCCCTCGATGAAATATTCGCCGAGCGAATTGCAGCCGATGTCGATATGGAAATTCTCTTCGATGGCACGGCGGTAATAATGGAACGTGCGCTCAGGCAGCGGCTTCCCTTCAGAGACAGGGGAGCGCAGCCAAAGGTCGTTGATTTGGGCGCGGGTGAGCCGCCCGTAGCGGTTGAGCGTATCGACGATCCAGACGAACCGGTTTATTATGTCGCGAGCCATACAGTTATAACAAACCGCAAAGATAGTCCTTTTCTGCGTGAAAACCAAACTCGCCTCCGAAAAGCATAAGAAATTCAGATAAAAGTTTTTCGGTCTTGGAAACAAAGGGTTCACAACAAATCATAACTGTTGGCGTTATAATTAGATAATGAAGGCATTTGTGTGAATCAAGGCAGGAGATGTGTAAGCTGCGGCTCGGCATGTCAATTATGTTTTGCACCAATATGCTCGGATTATATATCACCCGAAAACAATTTTTAGACAAATGGATAAATTAAGTTATGCATGGGGGATGGCTATGGGCCAGCAACTCAAAGGTATGGGCGTGGAAAAGCTCGAGTTCGATTCATACGTAGGTGGCATCAAGGCTGCATTCGGCGAGGGCAAGCCCGAGATGGAGGCAGAGGAGGCCCACAAGCTCATCAACGAATATCTCCAGCAGCTTCAGGACAAGCTTGCCGCCGCGAGCAAAGAGGCAGCGAAGAAGTTCCTCGACGAGAACCGTGGCAAAGAGGGCGTGAAGGAAACTCCGAGCGGACTCCAGTACATGGTTGAGAAGGAGGGCACGGGAATGCGTCCGTCAGCAGCCGACGAGGTTACTGTGCATTATACGGGCAAGCTTCTCGACGGCACCGTGTTTGACAGCTCTGTCAACCGTGGCGAACCTACTACTTTCCCTCTCAACCGCGTGATTCCCGGATGGACAGAGGGCGTACAGCTGATGAAAGAGGGTGCGAAATACCGTTTCTTCATTCCCTCGGACCTTGCATACGGCGCACAGGGCATACCTAATGCCATTCCGCCGCATTCGACTCTCATTTTCGACGTGGAGCTTATCAAGGTAAACCATAAGAGCGACATAATAATTTGAGTGCAACCGGATTCGGAAGAAATCAGGAAGTGCAGAGCAACAAGACCATAACTTAAATAGACAAATGAACAAGAACAGCTTAAAGATAGTTGCCGCTGCGGCGTTGCTGGGCGGATTCGGCGCGATGTCGTTGGCATCGTGCGGCTCGAAGAAATCAGAGGCCAACGATTCCGAGTCGCTTGCGGCAGTGCAGGCAGCAGAGGAGGCGGCCACTGAGGCGGATTCGCTTCCTCAGGGTTACGGCGCGGCTTTCTTCAACGATGCGGCCAATAAGGCCGCGACGGCTTCCGACTCCACTTGGATGGAGACTGCAAGCGGTCTGAAATATGTGGTGGTGAGTGAGGGCAACGGTGCCGCTCCGACCGCAGAAGATGCAGTTACGGTGCATTATACGGGTATGCTTACCGACGGCACCGTGTTTGACAGCTCTGTGATGCGCGGCGAACCCGCCACGTTCCCCCTAGGACGGGTGATCAAGGGCTGGACCGAAGGCCTCCAGCTGATGAAGGAGGGTGGAAAGACCGTCTTCTATATCCCTTCGGGGCTTGCCTATGGCGAGAACGGCTCTCCCGGTGCCATTCCGCCGAATGCCGACCTGATTTTTGAAGTGGAACTCATCAAGGTCAACAAATGATGTTCCGCAGACGATATGCGTTGATAGCCGCGTCGGCCGTTGTGGCCGGCGTGGCTTTTGTTTCCTGCAAAGGGCGCACGACCGACAATGTCGAGCCTACGGGAGAGACAATAGAGGTTGTGGTTCCGATGGACACCACGGTCAATATGCAATAAGAAATCATTATGAAAAAGATGAAGATTCTGACTTTTGCGGTCGGACTGCTTTGCTTCGGCGCATGTTCAGGCCCGGGAGACGGCAAGCCGCTGAGCGACTATTCAGGTGCTTCGCAGGCAGACTCGCTTTCATATTTCTACGGCGCGATGTATGCCGACAATTATTGGCGTATGAGTGCCAATGACTCAGCAGCCAAGGCGGAAGCGGCGCGTAAGAAGTACCTTGAGGGCGTGGCTAAGGGAATCGGCCTCGGAAGCGACGACAAGCAGTATAATGAAGGATTGCTTGTAGGTCTCCAGTTCGCCACAGGAATGAAAGAACTTGAGGATGAACTTGGCGTGAGGCTGGACAAGGACGTAATACTCAACGCTATGGCCTATGGCCTTGAGTCCGATTCCACAATAGACGCCGCCGCTACGCAGCAGGGTCTGCAAAAGATTCTCCAGGCTCTCGGAGAGAAGAAGGATAAGAAAGATGCCGCCGAGGCCGACAAGGCAGTGGCTGCCGCAGCAAAGAAATCCGGAATGAAGCTTATGGCCGCCGGCCTTTACGGCAAGACGTTGAAGCCGGGAACAGGACCGCTGTTGAAAGAGGACGATGTCGTGAAAGTGGATATGAGCATGGCTTCGCTTTCAGGAAAGGAAGTGGCGTTCCCTATGCCTTCGGAACTGCGCGTCGGCACCGAATTCAAAGGTTCTCCCCTCGGAGAAGCGCTCACGAAGATTCATGCGCAGGAAAGCGTGGAGCTTTACGTGTCGGCTTTCTCGATGTTCGGACGTAATTGCGGACGTATGGGCTTTGAACCGAACGATGTGATCAAGGTTTCACTGACCACGCTCGGACTTCAGTCCGGGAGCGGACAACCTGTAAAAGCAGAATGAACGGAATGGAAATAAGAAATGTATGCCTTTGTGGCGGCGGTTCGCTCAGCCATGTGGTGGCAGGATGGCTCGCCCGTGAAGGCTACGGAGTTTCAGTGTTCACACGGAGTCCGGAACGCTGGGACAGGAATCTCACCATACATACGCCGGAAGGAGGCTTCACCGTTCCTTTGAAGGCGGTTTCTGCCGATCCGGCAGAAGTAATTGCCGATGCCGACGTAGTGCTGCTTACCGTGCCGGGCTACGGCAACCGGGACATACTCACGGCCATAAAGCCATGGTTGAAAAAAGGATGTTTCGTGGGCGGGGTCTTCTGCTCGTCGGGATTCTTCTTTGAGGCTATGGAGATGTTGCCAGAGACGGTGAAACTGTGGGGATTCCAGCGTGTGCCTTTTATTTCCCGTGTGGACGAATACGGCCATTCGGCTTATCTTCTCGGTTATCGTCCTGAATTCAGGATTGCCGTCGAGCGCGCCGTGGAAGAGGACAAAGAGGCTTTCCGCCTTTGGGTGGAAAAGGCATTCGGAAGCAAGACCGTGCTTCTGAACAACTACCTCGAAGCAAGCATCACCAACAGCAATCCTATCCTGCACACGGCACGGCTTTACACGATGTTTGCCGGCGAGAACGAAGGCCGGACGTGGGATCACAACATCCTTTTCTATGAGGAATGGACGGTGGAAGCCGCCGAGCTGATGATGAAGATGGATGCCGAGCTTTTCCGTATCCTCAAGGAGCTGCCGGTGTCGCCGGACTACCTTGTGCCGCTGGTTGAATATTATGAAGGCCATGACGCGGTTTCCGTGAAGGATAAGCTTTCCTCCATTTCAGGCCTGAAAGGGATAACGTCGCCTATGAAGCAGACGGCTGGAGGATGGGTGCCGAATTTCGGCGACCGCTATTTTCTCGAGGATTTCGGGTTCAGCCTGCGCTATATCTACCTTCTTGCGCGTAAGCACGGCATAGCGACTCCGAATATCGACAAGGTGTATCTTTGGGGTCTTGACAAGATAAAAAGCCGTTGATTCAACGGCTTTTTTGTTTGCGGAATTTGGACAGCAACACGGACGGGTTGTGTCCCTGATTCATTCTTGGCGGTAAGGCTTGTTGAAGTCCACGTGCAGAAAGCCGTGGTTGTAGCGTTTGTCCTCGGGCGGCAGCTTCATATAGTCTCCATATTGCTTTCTGAGGAAAGCGTCGTTGTCGAGCAGCCCTCTGAGCTCTGTGCCCTCGAACATTATCGGCATCCCGTCGCCGTAGACTTTCTCTCGGTCGAGGTAAGTCCTGTAGTTTGGAGAATAGCATCCCACGGTCTTGCTTTCGTCAAAAGAGAAACGGGAATTGTTGCGGGCTACGGCCCGGCTTATGCCAGAGCGCGTGTATATCCTGCGCAACATCAGCGGCCACCAGCTTCGCGGGCCTTTCCCGTGTTTGTAAGGGTCGCGGTGGAGGAAGTGCAAGAGCTTGCATTGGCGGCGGAAACGGCGGTAGAGCCTGTCGCGGACTTTCCTGTCTTCCGGAATCCCGTCTATCGGGAACACGTCGATGAATATTCCGCCTGTATACGGTCGTGTCGGGCCTTCCACGATTGTAGTGCGTATGTCCTCTATTTTGGCGAAATAGAACGGGAAGTCAGGGTCGTTGAGGTGGCAGCGCAGCCGGAAATGTGGAGGCAGCCATTCGTTGGCGTGGCGGATGAATTCCTCATAGTCGGGGCGGGGCATCGATATGTCGGCATCGTCGTCCCAAGGGATGAAGCCTCCGTGGCGAACAGCCCCGAGCAGGGTTCCTCCTTCGAGGTAGTAGCGCAGCCCGTGGCCTCTGACGGATCGGTCGGTCTCTTGGAGGATTTCAAGCATCCTCATCTGCATCTTTCGTATGTCGTAGCTCATAGGTGAGATCGGGTGAAGGTTTTTATGCCGGGCAACGTCGAAGGGTCGAAATCCCTGTAGGGATGGTCAAGGTCGAGATGGAAGAAGCCGTGTTGCTGAATCTCTTTCGGAGGCGGAGGCGTCATATAGTCGCCGTAGATCTGTGTCAGCCGTGCGTCCGGATTGATGACGCTCATGAATACACCGTCTTCAAACCTTATGGGCGTGCCATAACCGAGTTCCTTTTCACGGTCGAGCGGACGCAGCTTCTGTCCGAAGAGGTTGGCGACGTATTTTGATGTCTCGAACGGATACTTCATTGACAGTTCCCGTATCATGTCTTGTACACGTTCCGGCTTGTATATCTTGCGCATGATAAGCGGCCACCAAGAAGAAGGCCCGTGTCCGTGCTTGTAAGGGTCGCGCCAGGTGATGTAGAGCAATGATTTCAGCCGTTTATAACGCTTGGCGTGCGCTTTTCGTTCCTTTTCCGACTCAGGCACGCCGTCCATAGGGAAGACGTCGATGTATGCCCCGCCGAGATAATAAAGATGCGGACGTTCCACTAGTGTGGTGGAGGCATCCTGCACCTTGCCGAACTGCAGAGGATAGTTAGGGTCGTTTTCGAAGCATACGAATTCATAAGGCTCAGGCATCCATTCTTTTGAATGCTTGATCAGCAGCTCGTAGTCGGGTCTTGGCATCATTATGTCGAGGTCGTCGTCCCAAGGGATGAATCCCCCGTGGCGCACGGCTCCGAGCAAAGTGCCGTATTCCAGATAATAACGCAATCCGTGGTTGCGGCACATGATGTCGAAAGCCTTTAGGATGCGGAGCAGCCGCAGTTGGAGCGTGCGTATATCGTAAGATTGCATAATCTGTTTATGTTTCGGTTATTTGAATCCGATTTTGCGCCGAATGCCGTTTTCGGACTTTTTGTTTCCGGTCTGAAGTTCGGCCAATGATTCGTTGATCAGTTCGAGCTGCATACGGGTGTCTTCGTTTATGTCGTTGAAATCCCCGATTACTTCATCCATATATTGTTCCAGTTTTGCCACGCGTTTTTCAAGCACGGCAAAACTGTCTGCAGGAGGTTGGTTGAGCATCTTCCTGACAGAGACGAATGCCCTCATGATGGCTATGTTCACTTGAATGGCGATTTCGCTTTTCAAAACGCTGGACAACATTGCCACGCCTTGTTCGGTGAAAGCAAGAGGATTCTTTCTCACACCACCCCAACTTGATATCACAATTTGTGATTTCAAGTTTCTCCATTCCTCCTCATTCAGTTGAAACATAAAGTCTTCCGGGAAGCGGCTGATGTTACGTTTTACTGCTTGATTGAGTATACGGGTTTCGACCCCGTACATTTGAGCGAGGTCTCTGTCGAGCATCACCTTCTGGCCTCGTAACTCGAAAATTTTGGATTCTATGGCTTTAAGCTGGTTCATTCTTATCGGAAATTACAGGTTGCGTTCCTTTTCTCGGAATCTGGCTTCATTCTGTGCCTCGTAGATCTTTGCAAGCATGTAGAAACGCGATATCGCGTCCTTTTTCGCCACGATGTAACCGGCTATGCCATATCGGAACGAACCGCCGAGAATGTAGATTTTGAAGAAAAACCACCACGGCACAAAAATCATAGACAGAAGATTAACCTTTTTGCTTCTCTTCTTTTCTGCCTGTGCGGAAGTGTAGCGGTTCATCCTCTCGACAATGTCGGTGAGGCTTACGGATTTATGGATAAGGGCGAGGTCTGTTCTTTTAGAAGGTATTCGGTCGATGCGTCCGGCAACGGTGGGATGGGAATGTATTGTGGCCGGCCAGTCCGAACCGTCGCGTTTCAGGAATCTTAGCTGGGAATCCGGGTAGGATGATTTCCTGAACCGATGCATCACGTAATTTTTGCGTGGGATGAAGAGGCCTGCCACGTCGCTGGGATTCTCAATGAATGCATACAGATAATCGCGCAGCCGGGGAGTGATTTTTTCATCCGCATCAAGCACGAGTACCCAAGGGTTTGATGCGCTTTGAATCGCGGTGTTGCGGGCCGGTTCGCAAATAGTGTGGCTTCCTTTGGGAAAAATGATTGTTTTGCAGCCGTTGCGACGGGCTATCTCGACGGTTTCGTCGGTCGATTCCATGTCGCATACCACGATTTCATCGAAGCCTTTCACAGAGTCGAGGCATTCCTGAAGGTTTTTGGCCTCATTGTATGTGTTGATTACTACTGAAATTCCCATAATGCAAAATTACGGAAATAAACCGAGATGCCCAAGGTTTAAGGGACATTAAGCGCAAATATTTGCGAATCAGGGCGGAATGTCCTGTTGGTGCTGGAAATGACGGTGCTGAGTCATTGACGAAGAGTTGTATTTGCCGGAATTTCTGACGATTGAAAATAGCCTTCGTTTTTGAATGTGTGGTTTATTCGGCTTTTTGTTGTAACTTTGCGAATCATAACCGTATCAGATATGAATGATAAATCGACAAGTGTGGAGATTGGCTCTTTGAAGGACAAGGAGAAGATAAAGATCCTTTTTGTGTGTCTGGGGAATATATGTCGTTCGCCGGCTGCGCAGGGTGTGATGCAGAGGCTTGTTGACGAGCGCGGTCTTTCGAGCCGCTATGAGCTGGACTCGTGCGGATTCTATGGCGGACATGCCGGCGACTTGCCCGACAAGCGTATGCGTGTGCATGCGTCCCGGCGAGGATACGACCTGACCCATCGCTCACGGGTACTTCGTCCATGGGATTTCGACGATTTCGACCTGATTGTCGGTATGGACGACCGTAACATCTCCGATTTGCTTGAGGCGGCTCCGTCGGCTGATGCTCAGCGGAAGGTGGTGAGGATGATTGATTTCGCCCGCTGCCATCCTTACCAGGACTGTGTGCCGGACCCTTATTACGACGGTGCGCAGGGGTTTGAACTTGTGCTCGACCTTCTGGAAGATGCCTGTGCCGGATTATTCGACGAGATTGAAAAATAAACCGAATCCCGCGGGTTTTGTCAAATTATTAAAAACGAAAAGATATGAAAAGATTTTTTGCTGCATTCGCGTTGTTGATTTCAATGGCCATGCCGTTGTTTGCCGCCACTGAACCCGCTTTTCCGGGCGGAGAGGAGGCTATGAATAAATATATATCCGAAAACCTCCAATATCCTGCCATGGCCAAGGAAAACGGTGTGGAAGGGATTGTCAACGTGGCCTTTACCGTGAAGTCTGACGGCTCTATCGGTTCCATCAAGATTGTAAGGATGATTGATCCGGACCTTGAACAGGAGGCCATCCGCCTTGTGAAGTCGATGCCTAAGTGGACTCCTGCCGATGATGGCGGAAATCCTGTCGATGCGACCGCGACGGTGGCGATTCCGTTTATCCTGTAAAAAGATTCCCGTATGTTGAAATTCGGAAAGATTGCTGTCGGGGGCTTGGCGGCCTCGATGCTTTTTGCAGTTTCTGACGCCGCAGCCTAAAGAAAGGCTCTTCGGCGGCCAGAACGCTTTTCTGCCGGATGTTCAATGCTATGAAGCACAAGAGCCGGACTCTTGATGCCGGAGTGGGCAGAGGAGACCTCGCGGTGGTTGAAACGCCCCATAGTCAGCTCCATAAAATGTCTTGCCGACCGTAGCAACAGAAAGAATCTGCCAAAGATATTTCTTTGGCGGATTTTTTGTACTTTTGCGCAGAAGTATGAATATGTTGAACAGACTTTTGTGCCTGTCAGTGGCTTTTTTCGGTTTTTGGGAGGCGTTTGCTTCCAGGCCTTCTGAAACTGTGATGCTTGATCAGGGCTGGATGTTTTCTCAATCCGGTTCGGACAAATGGCTGACGGCCACGGTTCCCGGCACGGTGCATCAGGATTTGTTGAGGCATCAGATGATTCCCGATCCGTTTTGGGGCACCAATGAATACAGAATCCAATGGGTGGAGAATGAGGATTGGGAATACAGGATGGTATTCACCGTAACCGATGAACAGCTTGCCCGCGACGGGGCGATGATGACGTTTGAAGGGCTTGACACTTATGCCGATGTCTATCTCAACGGGGCGTTGCTGCTCAAGGCAGACAATATGTTTGTCGGTCATGAAATCCCGGTGAAGGAGTTGCTGCGCCGTGGCGAAAACCGGCTTCATGTCCGTTTCCGTTCGCCTGTCAAAGAGGCATTGCCCCAATGGACATCAAACGGTTTTGACTATCCGGCAGACAATGACCATCATGACAAGAAACTCAGTGTGTTCACCCGTAAGGCTCCTTACAGCTACGGATGGGACTGGGGCATACGTATGGCCACAAGCGGTATCTGGCGGCCTGTCTGCATCAGCTTTTACGATGAGGCATGCATCGCCGACTATCACGTGAAGCAGGTTTCGCTCACCGACAGTCTGGCCGTTATGTCCAATGAGCTGGAGATAAACTGCGTGTCGCCTGACGATACCGGTGCGGAGGTTGTGGTCATGGCATCGTTGAATGGCAAACCGATAGTGAAAACCGGAAAAACAGTAATATTGAAACCTGGTGTCAACCGTGTGGAGGTTCCGGTGGAAATAAAGAATCCTGTGCGCTGGATGCCCAACGGCTGGGGCGATCCGGTGCTTTATGACTTCAATGCGTATGTGGTATGCGACGGCGCGGCAGTCGCGTCGGAAAGCCATAGGATAGGTCTGCGCACTGTGCGCTTGGTGAATGAAAAGGATGGACATGGAGAATCGTATTATTTTGAGGTCAACGGAAAGCCGATGTTTGCCAAAGGCTCAAACTACATACCTGCCGATATGTCTTTGCCCTCGATGACAGATGAGCGGTATGCTGCGCTCTTCCGGGCCATCAAGGAGGCAAATATGAATATGATACGCGTCTGGGGCGGCGGGACTTACGAAGACGACCGTTTCTATGATCTTGCCGACGAGAACGGCATATTGGTGTGGCAGGATTTTATGTTTGCCTGCACTGCTTATCCTGCCGATTCGACGTTTCTGAAGCGCGTCTCCGAAGAGGCCGACTACAACATAAAGCGTCTGCGCAACCACGCCTGCCTTGCTATGTGGTGCGGCAACAACGAGGTTTTTGAGGGGATGAAGTATTGGGGCTGGAAGTCGCGCTATTCCCCGGAGGTCTACGCGAAGATGCGGAGCGATTACGACAAACTTTTTCGCGAGTTGCTTCCGGCCAAAGTGCAGCAATGGGACGAAGGGCGTTCCTATGTCCACACGTCTCCGTATTTCGCCAACTGGGGACGTCCGGAGTCTTGGGGGACAGGCGACAGCCACAATTGGGGAATATGGTACGGAGAAAAGTCTTTTGAATCTGCCGATACGGAAATCGGCCGGTTCCAGAGCGAATTCGGTTTTGAGTCTTTTCCGGAAATGAAGACGATTGGAGCGTTTGCTCCCCGGTCGGAATATGCCGAGGATTCCGATGCTATGAAATCCCATCAGAAGAGTTCGATGGGCAATGATTTGATACGCAGGTATATGGAGCGGGATTATGTCGTGCCGGAAAGATTCGAAGACTTTGTCTATGTCTGTCTTGTGATGCAGGGGCGTGGAATGCGCCATTGCTTCGAGGCCCACAGACGTAACCGTCCGTATTGTATGGGTTCGCTTTATTGGCAGCTGAACGACAGCTGGCCTGCCGTGTCATGGTCTGGAATCGACTATTTCGGCAACTGGAAAGCTCTTCATTATCAGGCCCGCCGCGCGTTCGCTCCGATGATTGTCAATCCTGTACAGGAGGGGGATAGCCTTAATGTCTATCTGATTTCCGACAGGTTGGAAGATTCCGATGATATGGTGTTGGAAATGAGGTTGATGGATTTCAACGGGAGGGCGATTTCCGGGAAGTCTGTGAAGGTAAGGGTTCCGGCCAACAGTTCGGTTAAGGCATATGGATCGGATATTGACGGGATGGTTGATTGTGGGCGGCGGAGAAACTGTCATCTTGTGTGTTCGTTGAAAGACCGATATGGGAAAGAGATGGCTCAGACAGTGTATTATTTCCTCCCGACCAAGGATTTGGACTTGCCTGAGACCGAAATACACACCAGCGTGAAGACTTTTGAAGGCCGATGTGAGGTAACGCTTACATCGGCGAAACTGGCGAAAGACGTTTTTGTGCAGATTCCGATTCAAGGTGCGTTATTCAGTGATAACTTTTTCGATCTTCTGCCGGGAGAGACGAGGAAGGTAGTGATAACGTCGCCTGAAATAAAGAGAGGTTCCAATCCGGCTATAAAGATAAAGCATATACGTGATACATACTTATGAATAAGGTAATGAAAACTGTAGCGGCAGCGGCCATAACCGGTTGCCTGTGCGCCCAAGCAGATATGAAAGCGGTGGAGGTTGACTATCGGGTCGTTCCGTTGCCTCAGGAGGTTTCTGTGAGTCCTGGCGGATTCGCATTGGGGAAGGACGTAAGAATAGTCTATCCCGAAGGCAACGAAGCCATGAAGCGCAATGCCGGTTATCTTGCCGGATATCTCAGGGAAGCCACCGGAACCTCCTATCGTACTGAGGCCGGGGGAGGCCGCAAGGGAGACATAATCCTCCGTCTGGAGTCGGGCGACGGATTGCCGGAAGCCTACACGTTGAAGGTGGACGGCGACGGGATAGTGATTTCCGGTACGGGCGAAGCCGGGGTCTTCTACGGCATACAGACACTCCGCAAATCGATTCCGGCGGTGGCGGGTGCCTCTTTGGTGCTGCCTGCCGTGGAGGTGAAGGACGCCCCGCGTTTCGGCTACCGTGGCGCGCATTTCGACGTGAGCCGCCATTTCTTCACCGTGGACGAGGCCAAGACATTCATTGACATGATGGCTCTTCATAATATGAACCGTCTTCACTGGCACATCACAGACGACCAAGGCTGGCGCATCGAAATAAAGAAGTACCCGAGGCTTACGGAAATAGGCTCCAAGCGTAAGGAGACTGTAATAGGCCGCAATTCGGGCAAATACGACGGCAAGCCATACGGAGGCCATTTCACCCAGGAGCAGGCTCGGGAAATCGTGGACTATGCGGCCAAACGATACATAACGGTGATTCCGGAAATAGACCTGCCGGGCCATATGCAGGCCGCACTGGCGGCTTACCCCGAACTTGGCTGTACAGGAGGCCCTTATGATGTCTGGACGATGTGGGGCGTTTCGGAAGACGTGCTGTGTGCCGGAAACGACAAGGTGCTTGACTTCATCGACGACGTGCTGACTGAGATAATGGACATATTCCCGTCGGAGTATATCCATATAGGCGGCGATGAATGTCCGAAGGTGAGATGGGAGAAGTGTCCGAAGTGCCAGGCTCGCATTGATTCGTTGGGCATAAAGAGCGATTCGGAACACACAAAGGAGGAGTATCTGCAGAGCTTTATTATCCACCACGGCGAGAAACTGCTCAACGCCCACGGGCGCAAGATGATAGGTTGGGACGAGATTCTCGAAGGAGGACTCACGCCCCACGCCACCGTCATGTCGTGGCGTGGAGAGGCCGGAGGAATAAAGGCCGCCAGGATGCATCACGACGTGATAATGGTGCCGAACACGTATCTGTATTTCGACTATTATCAGACCAAAGACACTGAAAACGAGCCTTTGGCCATAGGCGGATATGTGCCGCTGGAACGGGTCTACGCTTATGAGCCTCTTCCCGATGTGCTTTCCACCGAAGAACAGAAGCATATCCTCGGACTGCAGGCCAACCATTGGTCAGAATACATACCGACCATGTCGCATCTCCAGTATATGGCGCTTCCGCGTTGGGCGGCTCTTTCCGAACTGCAATGGACTCTTCGGGAGATGAAGGATTATGACGACTTCCTGCATCGGCTCCAGCGTCTGGTCAAGACATACGAGGCGGAAGGTTACAATTACGCGAAGCACATATATGATGTCAATGCCGATTTCCTCCCTGACTCTGAGACGGGAGCAGTGAAGGTGGGGCTGAAGACCATTGACGGCGCGACGGTAAGGTATACGCTCGACGGAACGGAACCGACCGCGTCTTCACCGGCGGCCGGCGGGATGGTTGCGATAAATTCAGACTGCACGTTCAAGGCCAAGGCTATGCGCCCCGGCGGGGATAGCCGTGTCCTTTCCGAGAAAATAGCATTCAGCAAAGCCACCTGCAAGCCGATTACGGCCAACCAGCCGGTCAACAGGCAATATGAATACAAAGGAGTGTCCTCTTTGACCGACGGCCTGAAAGGCGGCCTTAACTACAAGACCGGCCGGTGGATAGCCTTTTACGGCAACGCTATGGATGTTACCATTGACCTCAAGGAGCTGACAGGGATTTCAAAAGTGGCATTCACTTCCTGTGTGGAGAAAGGCGACTGGATATTCGATGTGCGCGGCATCACGGTAGAAGTGTCGGAAGACGGCAAAAATTTCACCGAAGTGTTTTCAGAAGAATATCCGGCTATGAAAGAGGACGACCGCAACGGCCTTTACGACCATGAATGCGTGTTCGCGCCTGTAAAGGTCCGGTATGTACGCGTCATAGCCGATTCGGAACGCTCCATTCCTGAATGGCATGGAGGCAAAGGGTCGCCGGGCTTCCTCTTTGTGGATGAAATAGCGATAGAGTAACGGTATGTTGGGATTTATATGATTATGGTTGCACGCATATTGGTCTTGCTATGGGTGGCGTTGGCTGTCGCTTCGGGTGGCATTTCGGCTCGCAGGGTGATTCCTGTTCCGTTGAAGGCCGAAGAGAAAGAAGGCTCGTTTGTCATAGACCGTGACACAAAACTGTATTCAAATCTTGAAGGTGAGGAAAGGGCAAGGATGTCATCTTATCTTGAATCCATCCGGCCTTTTCTCAATCAGCAATTGCGTTCAATGGACGAAGAGGCCGGAAAAGGAATCTTTTTGATGAAGATATGTGCCGATTCCGTTGTTTCCCCTGAGGGATACAGACTTGAATCAGGACCGGATGGAATCGCCATAACGTCTGCCACGGACGCGGGTCTGTTCTATGGATTGCAGACGCTGCTCCAGTTGGCCAGTCCTTCCCTGAGGCGATGGGCGGTTATCTGCCGTTGTCGAAGGTCTATTCCTATAATCCGGTGCCTGTTGAACTTTCTGAACGCGAGGCAGAGCTGGTCTGTGGCGTTCAGGCCAACCTTTGGGCTGAGTACATATTTTCCGACAGTCATTATGAATATATGATTTATCCGCGTGCCTTGGCTCTTGCCGAGATTGCGTGGAGCTCTCCTGAACATAAATCATACGAAGATTTCCGTGAAAGCGCACTTGATGAGGTGGAATGGCTGCGGACAGAAGGTTATGATGCTTTCCCGCTGAAGGACGAAATCGGGGACAGGACAGAATCAAGGAGTCCTGTAAGACATATGGCGTCGGGTAAATCCGTGAAATACAATGCGCCGTACAACGACAACTACAAGGCCGGAGGAGACGGGGCATTGACCGACGGACTTAGAGGGAGTTGGGCAAACAACGACGGTGTATGGCAGGGCTTCATCTCCCGTGGACGTCTCGATGTCGTGGTGAATCTGGAAAAGGAGGAAGAAATCACTTCTGTAAGCGCGGATTTCCTTCAGTCGGTGGGGCCGGAAATCTTCCTTCCGGCGGATGTTGTGATTTCTGTGTCATCTGACGGTGAGGATTTTACCGAACTCATACATATGGAAAACGTAGTGTCGAGGACTCCTGCCGACTGCATAAAGAATTACGGCTGGAAAGGCAAATCAAAGGCTCGCTACATACGTTATCAGGCTCGTTCGGACAAAAATCTCCGGGGATGGATATTCACTGACGAGATTGTAGTCCGTTGAAGCGTTCCGATATGCCGGTCAAAAGCACGCAGGCAGGCTATGGTTCACGAGGGGCAACGATTTTGATGCAGTGTCATGGATTTTGACTATCTTTGCGGCATGATTTGGAAGTCATGACAGACAACAAACCGTATGGTAAAAACGTTTTTCAGACAGTTCAATTCCGGTCATGACAGGCCAAAATAATCAGATTCTATGAAACAGACATTGAAAATATTTGCTTTGGTGGCAATTGCGGTGGCTTTTGCCGCTATGCCTGTGGCAGCAAAGAAGGATAAGGGGGGCGAGGCCCGCATCAAATTCACTGAAGACCGCCATGACTTCGGCCTGATAGACGAGAACGGGGGGCCGGTGAGCTGTGTGTTTGAGTTCGTTAACGCAGGCAACGGTAATCTTGTGATAAAGGATGTGCGTACGCAATGCGGCTGCACGCGTCCTGAATACCCGCAGAATCCCATTGCGCCGGGCAAGAAAGGCAAAATAAAGATAACGTTTCTCCCCCAGGGCCGTCCGGGCAGCCTCAACAAGACCGCAACGGTCTACACGAACGGAAAGCCTGGAAAGGTAGTGCTCCAGATCAAAGGCCGTGTAGCTCCGAAGAACAAGAAATGATGCCAAAAGCGTTTTCATTGGCCATTGCTGCTTTGTTGCCGTTAGCCGCTTCAGCTCAACTGGAGTGGTTGGCTACCGATTATGATTTCGGGACAATGAAGGAGATTGCCGGGCCGAAGACCGGCAGTGTCAGGTTTGTCAACCGTGGCGACAAGCCGGTGGTGATCAATCAGGTTCGTCCGAGCTGCGGATGCACCGGGGCGGACTATACCGAAGGTCAGATAGCACCGGGCGACACGGCGACCGTCAGCTTCACGTATAATCCCAAGGGACGCCCGGGACGCTTCGAGAAGACTGTCAAGGTCTATGTGGGAGAAGACAACGAACGGACTGCGATTAAGATTAGAGGCACGGTGATCGGTGCGCCGGAGACGCTTCAGACAAGCTATCCGGTGGAAGTCGGACCTCTGCGTCTTTCACAACGCATACTTACAGCAGGCGACGTGCGCTACGGCACGGCGCGCCATCTGTTTCTGCAAGGATACAACCAAAGCCCCGACACCATTTACCCAGTGTGGAACCATCCGGCAAAGTCTCTCAGCATCGGAATCTCCAGCCGGGCGGTGGCGCCAGGAGACGGGGTTACGTTCAGCGTGTATTTCAACACACGCGAGGGTGAATTGCCGGGGACAGTGAGCTATCCCATTGAAATCATTGCAGACTCGACCGCTTCTGAGCCTGCGGTGGCAGATGTGGAATTCAGGGCCAATGTGGTTCCGGATGCCATCGGCCCGGGCGCGTCCGACTTGAAGGACGCTCCGTCTATCACACTTAGCCCCGCGACTGTGGATTTAGGCACAGTGGGCGAAAAGGCAGAGCTTGGCTTCATCGTCAGCAACACGGGCAAAAGCGACCTGCAGATAAAGCGTATGCATGGGGATGGGATTGCCATTACACGCTTTCCTGTACGTCTCAAGCCTGGCAAAAGCGGTGAATGCAGAGGCTCGGTAAAGCTGTCAGGCCGCGATGACGGCCCTTTTGCCGTTAAACTTGAGGTAGTAAGCAATGACCCACTTAAGCCTTTGGCTGTCATAAAGGTTGTTGGCATAAAAGAGACGAAATAAACTTATTTTAGCAGTATAAATAACTTAGTGATTATAATCCAGCTATGGAACATCCTGAAAATGATTCTCAATATAAAGGCCTGCAGGTCAACGGCGGTGTGATATCGCAGCCTACCGTAAATCCTTATCTCAAATTCCGCCCTCTCCGTCGCCGCGAGCTCACGCCTGCCGACTATGTGGACGGAATCGTGAAAGGCAACGTGAGCATCCTCGGACAGGCCGTTACGCTTGTGGAAAGCATTGCCGACCGCCATCAGGCAGTGGCGCAGGAAGTTATAGAGAAATGCCTGCCTTATGCAGGTGAGTCGCGGCGCATAGGCATCACTGGTGTCCCGGGAGCCGGCAAGTCCACGTCCATCGACGTGTTCGGACTGCACGTGATCAGGCAGGGGCATCGTCTGGCGGTGCTTGCCATCGACCCGAGCAGCGAACGCACTCAAGGCTCCATACTCGGCGACAAGACGCGGATGGAGAAGCTTTCGCAGGAGAAAGACGCGTTCATACGCCCTTCCCCTTCGGCCGGGTCGCTCGGCGGTGTGGCGCGCAAGACCCGTGAGACCATAGTGCTTTGTGAAGCCGCCGGCTACGATACCATTTTCGTGGAGACTGTCGGAGTGGGGCAGAGCGAGACCGCCGTGCATTCTATGGTGGACTTCTTCCTTCTCATACAGCTTGCAGGAACGGGCGACGAACTTCAGGGAATCAAGCGCGGCATAATGGAGATGGCCGACGGAATAGTCATCAACAAATGCGATGGCGACAATGTGGAACGTGCCAAGCTGGCTGCGGCCCAGTTCCGCAACGCTCTGCATCTGTTCCCGCCTACGCCGAGCAAATGGGTGCCTGAGGTGTTGACATACAGCGGATATTTTGAGCTTGACATAGACAAGGTGTGGGATATGATAGACCGTTATTTCGACTATGTGAAGAAGACCGGGTATTTCGACCTCAAGCGTCAGCAGCAGGCCAAGTATTGGATGGTGGAGACCATAGACGAGCAGCTCCGCAGCAACTTCTACCATCTGCCGGAAGTGCGCGCTCTTCTGGAGCAGAAAGAGATGCGGGTGCTCAACAACGAGCAGTCGTCGTTCACTGCGGCCAAAGACGTGCTTGACTTTTATTTCGAGAGACTGCGCAACAGGGACTGATGTCTGTGAGGCAATAAATGCCCGCCGATGCCGTTCTATCAAAAGTGCCGGCGCACGCTGCATACGGACGCTTTGCGTCAAATCACATCAAATCTGAACCGAACGAAACATCATGAAAGCAATAGGCAAATTGCTGATGGCCTGTGTGGCTGTCGTGGCTCTTACAGGTTGTAAGAGTTCCAATCTCGCGTACTTCAGCGACATAACTGCGACTGAAGGCTCGCTTCCCATCATCAAGTCAGACATAAAGATTGAGCCTAACGACGAGTTGCTGATCAACGTGTCGTCGGAAGTCCCGGAGGCGACCTCCATCTACAATCTGCCTTACAACAATCCCGCCACCAGGGCAGGAGGCGATATGATAGTGAATCACACCACCACTCAGAAACAAACCTATATCGTTGACAAGAAAGGGGACATAATGTTTCCTATATTGGGGAAAATCCATGTCGTCGGTATGACTACTGCACAGTTGGCTGAGGAATTGACCCGCCGAATTGCAAAGGACGTGGAGGCTCCTTATGTAAGGGTTGAGCTGATGAACTTCAACGTCAACGTTATGGGTGAGGTACAGACTCCTGGCAGATACAATTTCGAGACGGAGCGTGTAAGCGTGCTTGATGCCCTTGCGAAGGCCGGCGATATGTCCGTTTTCGGCAAACGTCATAATGTGACCGTATGGCGTGAAGAAGACGGAGTGGTAACTTACCATAAACTGAATCTCAATGACTCAAAGGCATATTCGTCGCCTTATTTCTACCTTAAGCAGAACGATGTGTTGTATGTAGAGCCGTCGGAATCTCGTGCCGGTCAAGCGGATTATAACCAGAACAACAGTTACAAGGTAAGTGTGATTTCGGCCATAGTCAGTGGTGTGTCTGTCATCACCTCGCTTGTCATTGCACTGGTCATCAACAAGAAATAACGGATTTTTCGTCAGTCTCATAAAAACTCGCTTCCATAATAGTAAACCGCTTTGACAATGGACAACAAACAACGTCTTAACAAGGAAGACAGCAAGATCAACATAAGCTTTATGGTGAATTCCTTTCGTAATTATTGGTGGGTATATGCCGTAATGCTATGCCTGTTTCTTGGCTTAGCCGCCATTTATGTGAAGGTGAAGTCTCCGTCCTACGAGATATATTCGTCGATTATTCTCAATGACGATGAGAACGACTCCAAGGGTTCTCTCGGAGGATTGGGGTCGCTTATGGCCTCTTTCTCATTGGGAGGAAGCGGCTACAAATACGTGGAAGACGAGCTTGTGCGTATTCGCAGCCACAGCTCTATGATGGAGCTGGTGGAAAAACTCGGGCTCAACGAGACTTATACCTCAAAGAAAGGGTTCTTCTCCCAGCGGCAGACCTATTTCAACGATTCTCCGGTGAAGGTCTATATTCCGGAATCTGTAATCGATACAATGTCTGTTTCTTCTTCGTTTAGGGTCAAAGTGAGTCCTGACGGAAGGAAAGCGGATATAATAGTGAAGCAGAAAAAAGATGAGGTCTACAACCGTAAAGGAGTGAGTCTGCCGGCTATGGTCAAGACTCCATACGGAACTTTCCAGGTTTCTACCACATCATTCTTCAAGCCCGGCGAGGAACTCGATATGAAGATTGGGATATTGAATCCTGCTGTCGCGGCAAAATCTGTCAACAAGAAGCTCAGTATAAAGTCTCCAAGCAAGAAATCCGATTTGGTGTTCATCAACTATGAAGATGTAAACATCGAGCGAGGAAAGGCTGTGTTGAACACCCTTGTGGACATTTACAACAACAAGCTTCTGAAGGATTACCGGAACCAGGCACAGGCATCTGTGGATTTCGTGAAGGATCGTCTTGAGAAGTTGTATAATGAGTTGGAGAAGAGCGAGACCAGCATCGAGTCATACAAACGTGCCAACAAGATTGTGGATGCCTCAGCCGAGGCTGAATATATATTTCTTAAGAAACAGACGGCAGAAAGAAGTATGATTGAATATGAGACGCGTGCGTCAGTGCTTAAGATGATAATTGAGTTCCTGCAGTCTGACAAAAACAAGTATTCGCTCATCCCGTTTGCGGATGATATGCCAAAAGAACCTGTTGAAGAATACAACAAACTCGTCATGGAACGTCTTCGCCTTCAGGAAAACGCAAAAGGCAACAACGCGGCGTTGAAATCGATATCCGCGCAAGTTGATGCTATGCGGGCTAATCTTATAGGTTCGCTTGAAAGCCAGCTTTCGGCTACCAGGATAGCCATATCCGACATGAACCGAGCCGAGGCCGGGACTGCAAGCCGCATTTCAGACTATCCTACGATGGAGAAAGACCTTTTGTCGCTCTATCGGGACCAAAAGATCAAAAACCAGATTTATTCCTATCTCCTTCAGAAACTTGAGGAGAACGAACTGAAGTTGTCTCGCGACATAAAAATCGGCAAAGTCGTGGATGAGGCTTATCCCAACATCGAGCCGTCGTCGCCCAACGCTCTTTTGGTTTTCGTTGCGGCATCAGCTTTTTCAGTCTTGTGTACGTATTGTGGGCTTTGGATTCTGAGCATTCTGTCTAAGTTGACAAGGCGGCAACGCCAACCGGCTGCTGAATAAACATTGAGCGTGTCTTGCAAGATGTCATGCAGTGTTGTAATGTCGTTTTACAGAGGATTATTTTGATTACGACACATATGAAAACGGGCGTGCCAGTCTATATCTCGAAAGGTGCATTGGTCATTTATTGGCTGATGTTCACCTTTTGGTTTCTTGGAGTATATCCTTTTTTGATACAGTTGGATTCCTATCAGCTGTTCTTGAACGTGGATGGCAACGTTACCATTTTTTTTGAAGGTTGTTATATTGCCCTGGGCTTGCTTCTGCTCCGCAACAGATGGGATAAAGCCGTGGTTTATGGCTTCATTGCAATCGCGTTCATAAGCACCGTTCTTGTCAATGGGCTGCCTGTGAAGGAATGGTTGAATGGTCTCCGGTTCTATGCACCTATGGTGTTCTTGCTTCCAGTCGTGAGATATGCCTTTGCTACACGTCCACGTCGCGAGTTCTTTATGGAACTGATGGATCGTTCGCTGTATGTCTTTTTGTGGCTTCAGGTGCCATGTATGTTGTATCAGTTGATTGTCTACGGTGGCTGGGACTATGGCGGCGGTTCGCTTGGTTTTTATCAGTCTGGTTTGATTTCAGAACTGATCTATGTCATATCGTTCTATCTGATGCTCCGCCGTTGGGACTATTCAAAGAATTATTTCAGGAATCTTGTAAATAACTGGATTCTTCTGTTCCTGCTTTTCCCTTCGTTCCTGAATGAGACGAAGGTGTCCCTGGTATATATAGTTTTTTATTTCCTGTTGCTTGTCCCGGTAAACAGGAAATTCGTCAAATCGATGCTGATAACCCTGCCATTGCTTTGTTTTATGATATGGCTCTTCAATTACTTCTATATGTCGGTCTACGGGTCTCGAACTGAGTCCGGAGAGATTCTGACAATGGAGTATTTCGATTATTATGTGATTGGTGATGAAGCGTCTTTTGACATTATGGAGTTGGCATACGAGAATGCTGATGATTCTGAAGACACAGATTTTCAGCGCGGTCTTAAATGGGTGGCGCTCCCTTGGCTGATGGATGACCATGGTGCTGAATCATGGATTTGGGGAAATGGTACAGGAATCCTCAAGGGGCATTCCAATGATGATCCTTCGGAGTTTGCCATACCCTACGGCTGGTTGTTTCAGGGGACAATCATGACGCTTTATATGCTGATACTTGAAATCGGCATCGTCGGTGTTGTGTGGTTTGTGTTCACGTATGTCGTGCTTTTCCGAAAGGCTGCTGGGCGACGGCGGCAGAAACAGCTTGTATTGTATCTCATAGGACTGCTTATTACGGTGATAGTATACAATACCTCGATGAATTATTTCTTCTTTACTCTGGTTTTCTATTATTTGGCCTATGTGTCGTTGTATTGGGAAGATGCGAAGGTCCTTGGCAACATATCCCATTCTGGGTCAATGATCAGCGTAGGTGGCGTTTTCAAAAAAGTTGAGGTGAAAGGGAGTCTGTCGGATTATGGCCGGAAATGCTCCGATGGACAGGATGATTCAGGGAATTGGTTATGAGAGTGCTTATCGTCAATAAGTTCTTTTATCCGAGAGGGGGTGATTGCGTAGTGGCTATGGCCACGCGGCGTATGCTGGCCGACCACGGGCATGAAGTGCGTGTGTTTGCCATGGATTATCCCGACAACGACACCATCCCCGATGCCGCAGGATATGCCTCCCGTGTCGATTTCGGAGGAGGGTCGTCGGCCAAGCTGCGCGCTTCTGCTCGCCTGTTCGGCAAAGGCGACATAGTGAAGTCGGCTTCCGAAGTTCTTGATTCTTTCCGTCCCGATGTGGTGCATCTGCACAACGTGCATTCCTATCTTTCGCCGCTTATAGGGGAGCTTGCCCATAAGCGAGGGATACGGGTGGTGTGGACTCTTCACGATTACAAGCTTCTGTGCCCATCTTATTCATGTCGGCGTCCGTCGGGCGAGAACTGTGAGGAATGCTTTTCCGGACGCTTGAAGGTGGTGAAATATTCCTGCCTCAAAGGCAGCCGTATGAAGAGCATATTGGCCGATATGGAGGCTCGCGTGTGGAACCGCAACCGGCTTCAGAAGATGACGGATCTGTTCATTGCACCGAGCGCTTTTATGCACAACAAGATGCTTGAGGGCGGTTTTTCGAGGAAAAAGCTCACTGTAGTCTGCAATTTCATAGACCCGGTGAAGTTCGACTGCATAAGACGTTGCGGTGTAGAGGAAAATCCAAGGGATTATTTCTGTTATGTGGGTCGGCTTTCCGATGAAAAAGGCACGGAGACCATGCTTGGTGCCGCAGCCGAAGCAGGAGTCAGTCTGAAAGTGGCCGGAGACGGGCCTCTTTTGGAGGAGATGAGGAAGAAGTATGCCGACACCCCTGCCATAGAGTTCCTCGGGAGGCTTGGCCGGGAAGATGTCGTGAGGCTGCTGCGCTCAGCCAAGGCTTCGGTGCTTCCGTCGGAATGGTATGAGAACAATCCCCTCGGTGTGATTGAATCTCTTTGCTGCGGCACGCCGGTGATAGGTGCGCGTATCGGCGGCATACCGGAACTTCTTGACGAGACCAACGGCATAACGTTCACTTCCGGCAATCAGGAGGAGCTGACAAGTATATTCAGGAACTTTGACCACAGGAACTCGTTCCCCCGCCGGATGATTTCAGATAAGGCTATGGATGTTTTTTGCCGAGACACGCATTATAAGCTCCTTATGGACGCTTATTCCGGCAAGTGTTGAGGAGCAATGTTTTTCGTGTTAATTTTTGTTGAAGCATCGGCAATAATAAGGCGGCAGGTCGCGTTATCTTCTCGGAAACGTTGATGTGTTTTCACTTGAATCCTGCAAGTAGACCTGAAATGTACAGACTACCGACTGACATATCTATAATCACCACTTACCGCTGCCCGATGCGCTGCGTGATGTGCAACATCTGGAGGAATCCGACGCGTGTCGATGAAGAAATCCGTCCTGAAGAGCTTGAGATGCTTCCTGATTTCAAATTTGTCAACATTACCGGCGGCGAACCGTTCGTGCGCGAGGATCTTGACGAGATAATAGACGTGATGTTCAGGAAGTCGCCGCGCATCGTCATCTCCACTTCCGGATGGTTTGATGACCGGGTCATCGCGCTTGCAGAGAAATATCCGAAAATCGGAATCAGAATCTCCATCGAGGGAATGCGCGACAAGAACGACGAGCTCCGCGGCCGCTCAGGCGGATTTGACAAAGGCGTAGGCATCTTGCGCGAGCTTAAGCGTATGGGACTGAAGGACATCGGTTTCGGAATCACGGTGAGCAACCATAACAGTGCCGACATGCTGGAGCTTTACGGCCTTTCCAAGGAACTCGGCATGGAATTTGCCACTGCCGCTTTCCACAATTCCTTTTATTTCCATAAATACGACAATGAAATCACCAACGCGGCCGAAGTTACCGACAATTTCTGCCGTCTGATCGATGCCCAGCTTAAGGAGAACAATCCCAAGTCATGGTTCAGGGCTTATTTCAATATGGGTCTTGTCAATTACGTCAACGGCGGCAAGAGGCTGCTGCCTTGCGAGGCGGGAAGCGTCAACTGCTTTCTGGACCCTTGGGGCGAGATATATCCTTGCAACGGGATGGAAGAGGGCAAATGGAAGCTGTCGATGGGCAACATACGTTCAGGCAAGTCGTTTGAGGAGATATGGAATTCTCCGGAGGCGGAAGAAGTGCGCCGCCACGTCGCGAATTGTCCAAAGAACTGTTGGATGGTAGGCACTGTGAGTCCGGTGATGAAGAAGAACATCATTAAGCCGGCTTCGTGGGTTCTGGCCAACAAGGCCCGCTCGGTGCTTGGCATGAAGCCTAAGCTTTCATATGAAGTCCGCAAGACCATAGAGTCATGAAGATTGTTGTAACAGGCACACGTGGCATTCCGTCGATACAAGGTGGTGTGGAGACCCATTGCGAGGAGCTTTTTCCGCGCATTGTATCAATGGGCGGCGATGTTGTCCTGTTGCGCAGGGCTTCTTATGTCGAGAAAGATTCTGCCAACGATGTGAGGGCTTTCAAGGGGGTAGGACTGATAGATCTGCCCACTCCGCGCCGCAAGTCGTTTGAGGCGATAATCCACACTTTCCGCGCCGTTGTCGAGGCGAAAAGGCAGAAGGCCGACATTGTGCATATACATGCTGTGGGGCCTGCGCTGCTTGTCCCTGTGGCGAAAATGCTGGGTCTGAAGGTGGTGATGACCAACCACGGGCCTGACTATGAGCGGGAGAAGTGGGGCAAGGCGGCAAAGGCCATGCTCCGTCTCGGAGAACGTCTCGGGGCAAAGTATGCCGATGCGGTGATTGTCATTTCCGAACACATACGCCGTCGGCTTGCCGAGCGTTATGGCCGCACTGATGCTGATTTGATATTCAATGGTGTCCCGGTTCTGGAAAAGGATGCGGGAACTGATTATACAGACTCTCTCGGTCTGCAGCCGGGGCGGTATGTCGTGGCAATCGGGCGTTTCGTCAAGGAAAAGAACTTCCATCTCCTTATAGATGCCTTTTCACGTGTCGCTCCTGAAGGAATCAGGCTTGTGATAGCCGGAGACGCCGATATGCCCGATGATTATTCCGAGTCGTTGAAACGCCAGGCGAAGGATGCAGGCGTGGTTCTTACAGGGTTCATAAAAGGCAGGAAGCTCCGGCAGCTGATGAGCCATGCGCGTCTGTTCGTGTTGCCTTCCACCCATGAGGGGCTTCCGATTTCGCTTCTGGAAGCCATGAGCTACGGCCTTGACGTTCTCGTCAGCGACATAGACGCCAACACTCTTCCGCAGCTCGACGGGACTGATTTTTTCCGTGTGGGGGATATTGACGACCTGTGCGCGTCTTTGAGCCGGAAGCTGTCTTGCGCGTCATCCGGACGTGTCTATGACCTTTCTGATTATGACTGGGACATCATAGCCGGCAAGACGATGGATGTCTACCGCCGGGTCTGCGGAGAATGACGGATTCATTAAAAAAATCCTCATTTATGATGCAGTCTTAAGCCTCTGCTTGCATCATAACGATATGGACTTGTCAGAACTCTATTCTTCGTGCTTGTCTGGCGACCGTAAAGCGATGGGTCGTCTTTACCGTATATGCTATCCTAAGATGAAGGGCGTTGTCGGGAAATACATCCGGGACCCGGAAAGGGTGAAGGATGTGGTCCACGACGGTTTTGTGGTCATATTCACTTCTTTGGAGCATGTGCGCCGTCCCGAAAGGCTTGAATCGTGGATGGCTATGGTGATGCGTAACCTTGCCCTTCAGGCTGAACGCAAAAGCGTGTCGGCGGTGGTCGGTCATTTGTCGGAAAAAGAACTGGTTTCGGTGCCGGAGACAGATGAATACAGGGAAGACATAGGTTGGGAACAGTTGGCCGTCATAATAGAAAGGCTTCCGGAAGGATACAGGAGCGTTTTCAGGCTTTCGATGCTTGACGGGCTTTCTCATAAGGAAATCGGCGCGCTGCTCGGCATAGACCCGCATTCGTCTTCATCGCAGCTTTCGCGTGCGAAGGCTATGCTTCGGCGTATGATTATGGATTATCGCGCAGGAATCCTGTTGCTTGCAGGACTTGTGTCCACTGTTGTGGTATGGCAATTGACACGTCAGGATGCGGACGGCGGTCCCGGACCGCATATCGCTGATTCTCAAAAAACGGATGTCAAGGCCACCTCCGACGACAAAATGAAAAAGGAACCAGGGAACGCTGCGTCAAAACCCGCCGAAGTGCCGTTTCCGTCGGCAACCCGTGGCGGGTCGCCGGCGTCGGCGGATTCCGCCAACAGACAAAATGAGGAATCCTCCCCGGTTTCTCTGCAACAGGAAAGTGTGCGGTTGCCGTCCTATGAAGTAAGGCCTGAAGAGCCGGACACGGCCGGAAAAGAAGACATTCCCCGTATGCCGCTTTATGAACACGAGCCTCTTGTCGCAGAAGTGCCTGATTTATTGACCCAACCGTCAGGAAAGCCGTCGTGGTCGGTCGGCGCGGCTTATGAAGGCTCATACGGAAGCGCGGCTTCAGCCAGGTTCATGCAGAGACTGGATGATTCCTCATCCAATATCGAGGGTGATAAACAGGAAATAGAAGTCAACGAATCGGTCAAGCACCATGTCCCGTTCGTGGTAGGGCTTTCGTTCGCCAAGAGGATTGATTCGCGCTGGACTATAGAGACAGGCATTCGCTATACTTATCTCCGGAGCGATTCGGTGTCGTCTTCTGAGATACGTTACCGTGAGTCGGATCAGCGCATCCATTATATCGGCATTCCGCTGAAAGTGTCGTACAGGCTGTTCGACTGGCGAGGGCTGTCGGTTTACGGACAGTTGGGAGGAGGTCTCGACATACCCGTTGGCGGGACGAGGAAGATATTCCAGAATGAGACGTTCAAAGATAAGCCCAATGTCTTGAAGCGATGGGAAGAGAAGATGGACACACCTCTGCAGTGGTCGGTGGAAGCAGGCATCGGACTGCAATACGGGTTCACGCCTTGGTTCAGCATATTTGCAGAGCCTTCAGTGCGTTATTATTTCAATCCCGGATCAGACGTGGTTACTGTGCGTCAGGATTCTCCGGTAGTCTTCACCGTGCCGCTCGGCATCCGTTTCACCTGGTGATGGAAATGTGTGTGATGGCTGTTGATTTTGACACAGTTTCCGTGTGATGTGCTTTTTATGTACGGAGTCGTGCAGTGTTATGGGTCTTTGCGAATCATATAGATAGAACCACATAACTATTTCTATTATGAACAGGAAGACTTTTATTATGAACAGGAAGACTTTTATTATGAACAGGAAGACTTTTACTGCATTGTGCATGGCTGGAATATTTACGGCAGCCGGTGCCACGAAGATACTTGAACCCGAACAGACAGTCCCTTTCGGCCCTGTGGGGCAGGAGTCGCGTCATTTCGTCTATCCCCTTGAAGAACTTGGCGTTGGTTTCAGCTGCGACATCGAAGTGCTGCCGGAAGCGTCGGCCGTCATCTTGTGTGAAGGGGACACTGTGGCCAAGTCTGTAAGAGCCGAACTTTCCTACAACTACAAAGACGTGGAAGGCTTTGCGGCGTTCTGTTTCGACAAGCAGAACCTGCCGAAAGGGAAGAGCTATTCATTCGTGGTGGCTCCGTCGTCAATACGTTCGGTTACGAATCCGGAAAAACTCAACGGACGCATCGAAGTCCCGTTCCTCGTGCCTGCCGACTTAGGCCCGGCAAGATGGGGGAATGATGACAAAGACGGCATTGTAATTGCTTCAGCCCCGAGCTTGGTTGCCTATTGGGGATATGAGACGGAAAAGGCCGTAGAGAATCCTTATGCTGTTCTTTACCGCGAAGGCGTGGAGGTAAGGACTTTCCCGCTTTCTGTAGCATGGGACTGGAATCTGGGTCAGGCTCGTGTGCAGTTTGTGGAGGAATGTGGCGATGAACTGCATTTCGAGAAGGACATCCATTATAAAGTGACGATTCCGGCCGGAATGGTCGGCGTGGCTTACCGTACAGACATTGTGAACGAAGAGACTTCATTCAGTTTCGTGGGCGGTTATGAACAACCGTTGGAAACGCCGAAGTACCATTCTATCCAACTTCACATCGACAAGGAAGCCAATACTTTACAGAGAGTGGACTATGTCTTTGATTCATATGTCGTGCTTGGCGCTGATCCGAAAGTTCGGCTTTGGACTGCGGATATGGAGACTTTGGTGAAGGAGGTTGTCCCTTATGTGAACCATTCCGTCAACTGTCTGATGATTTCGGCGGATTTCGACAATGTCCCGCTTGACGACGAGAAAGGCAACGCGATTGAGCTTACTGAGGGTTCGGTGGTATACTCAGAGGGCAATCCTGTGGCCAATCAGAAAGCCGTTGTCCCAATCACCGGCCAAGCCGGAATAGCGGGCATCGACTTTTCCGGCGACGGCGCGGAGCTTCCGGTCTACGACATCTACGGGCGTGCGGTTTCGGAACCTGTCAGAGGCCAGTTGTATATCCGTGGCGGCAAAAAGTTCATGGCCGAATGAAACCTCTGAAGAAGTGTCTGCAAGAATCAGGATAAGATTCCAGAAGCACCCTAAGTAGAATCCCCGGAGCTGAAACGTATGGCTAAAGTTTCAGCTCCGGGATTCATAAATGGAGCGTGGAAAACCCGGGAACGGGCCGCTTCAGGACTGAAGGCATACGCTCAATCACCGGAAGAGGCTATCTTCTTGACAATCCATTGACGTATCTCAGGGAGCTCTCCCAACGAAGTTGTCTCTGTATCGACATGGAACCCCTCTTTTTCAAGACGCTCTCTCCAGATTCCTTCTATGTCTTTCCGGATATGGTTGCCTCCGACTATAAGAAGTGGTACAAGGGTCACGTTTTTCGCTTTCGAATGCTTCAGGGCAGTCGTGAGATTGTCTATCCCCGGATATCCCTCGATTGTTGAGACAAAGAAATTCCCCTGCGTCTCAGACAGCATATTGCCGAGTTGACTGTATATTGCCGTGCCCGGGTTGTCTCCCCCGTGACCCACGAATACTACCGCATCGTGTCTGCCTGATGCCTTGCCGGCATATTTACGGGAAAGCGCATTGGCCAGAAACCGGCTGTCTTCTATAGTGTAAAGCAGCGGACGCCCGACATTCATTTCATTGTAGAAGACCCGCATGCGTTCGCATTCCCGATTGACAAAATCTGTCTGTCCTCCGTTCATCAGCATGGTCGACTGAACCACCACATCGGTGATTCCTTTGCCGCGCAGGGTCATCAGGGCTTCTGTCAATGTGGGATAGGAAAGTCCTTTTTTCTCCAAGGCGGTGATTACTGCAGGTGATGTATAGGCTTCTATGAATTCATGGGTCGGGAAAGCCGATTTCACGTCGGCATTGATGGCCTCGAGAGACCGGGCTCTCATATCGTCGTTTGTGGTGCCGTAATGAACCATCAATATGCCCTTGTCTTTGCCGGACGCCTCTGCGTGGCCGGGAATGGCTCCGAGCAGGAGCGCGGAGATTGCTCCGAATCTTTTGAAATGCGTTAAGAGTCTGTGTGCCATGTTTATTTGTTTGTATTTGCAATGGTTGCCTGGCGGCGATGTATTTCAGTTCTCGATGACACGTAGCATGTCGAAATAATATCCCTTGGCGATATCCACTCCTTTGGTCGTGGTTCCGGAAACTATGTCGTAAATGTAGATGGAAGGAGCGGCATTTTCCGGAGTTACCCCGATATAGGCTTTCCCGTCTGCTATTGCACTGCGTTGTGAGAATCCTCCGCTGCAATATGGAAGTTCGGTTCCGTCGCATGCCAAGCGCGTGCGTCTGCCGGTGTTGAGATCCACCACTGCATAATAGCGGGAATGGCTGTCGGTCTTTGTGCCGAGTGAATTCACACGGGCATACACCAGGGCCTTCCCGGCGCCGAGATATTGGATGGTGTGGATTTTTCCTTCCGGGTCGGGAAAGGCATTGTATGCCGGGTCGAAATCTGACTCTCCGGCATTTATGCGCAGTATTTTTCCTAGTTCCTCGCCGTTCTCGGTCGAGAACGCTGCTATATAGAGGTTTCCGTTTTCGTCATAAGTCACTATCTGTTGCATAAGTTCTCCATAGGCGCTTCCTGACATCTCCTCGGCGAGTTTGGTCTCATTGTCGGTCTTTATGTCCATAGTTTCGGGGTCGATTGTGGCCACATGGAAATTGCCTACGCGTTTGGCTTTCATGCCCGAGCCCGATGTCTTGCCGTAATAGAAATAGAACAGGGTGTTGCTCTTTTTGTTGTACGAGGCGATTCCTGATGTGGTGAACGTTGTCGCCCCCTGGGGCAAAGGGATGTCCAGTTCTCCGTTTCCTATGATGGAAAGGTCGTCACCGTTGAGTTTTGTCCATATCACTTTGTCTTTCTTGCCGTTGGCAGCCATGACAAGAAGGGTGTTTCCAGGTAGCCACGCATGCGTATAGCTCCTCACTTTGTAGGTGTAGTTGCTTGCGAATGGCTGTTCCTGGATGGTTTCGATGCCGTGGTCAGATACCTTGAACTTGATGAAACGGTCGTTGGAATTTGGTACTTGGTAGTAGTACCCGTCTTTGGCGATTGCTTCCATTGAGAGGGTGTTCTCTCCCGCGCGGAACTCAAGGCCTTTTCCTTTGATGTCGATTTCTGGCTGTCCGGCTTCAAGGGAAGAGACGGTTCTGACTATGGTGCCGTCGCCGAGGTTCATTCCCCCGTGTTTCCCGATTGTGAGAAAAAGGTCATAGTGCACACGGCCTCCGGCAGGGTCGTCGGGTTCGGGTCTCGGATTGTCATTGCTTGAGCATGACGCCATTGCGGCGAGCACACATAAGGAAAGGGGATAAATCAGATTCTTCATTTTTTTATTGTTTTTGCTAATGTTTGATGATATGTTCATTTCAGGGACAGCCGAAATGTCAGCGTAAACGCTCGTCCCGGTTTTTGCAGCCTGTAGCTGTCATAGGCCGTCTCGTCGAATATGTTGGTGCATTCAAGCGCGATGCTGTACCGGTCTTCATGCCAGCTGCAGGATATGTCCGCATTGACTATGTTCTGTGTCGGTATTCGGGCTTTGGATTCCTTGTATCCGTATGCCTCCCACGTCAGGAAAAACCAGTGGACGTAATCATAACCGGCATTTATTCTCAGTCGGCATCCTGAAGCAGGAAAACCATGGAATATGTATCCGGCCTCTAAGTGCCCGAATGTCCAGGGACGGTTGGGCACTCTGTTGTTGAAGGTTGCAGAGACATTCCCGTCGGCCAAAAGGCGTCTCCTGTCTCTTGAATCCATCCAACTGTAGTTGGCCGATATGAACATACGGTTGCGCCAAGAATAGTTTATCTGTCCCTCGAAGCCGAATATATGTACAGAAGGCTCATTTGTGTACTGCATCATCCCCTCCTTTTCCGACACTGATGCCCGTATATAGTCTTTGGCGAGACGTATGAATCCGTTGACCTCATAACTGAAGGCTCCTGCATTGTTTTCCTGAGTCTCGCCGAAGCATCCGAGATTGAAGTTGAGGCTTCGTTCAGGTTTTAGAGCCACGTTTGCATATATGGTCGAACCGTTTCCGAGAATTTCGACAGATGACGGAAGACGCACACTGTTTTCAGCGGAAAACTTGAGGCCTAAATACCGTTGCATAACCTCAAGACGTGACGACATGCCGTAGCCGGGATAATAGCGTACAGTGCGGCCGGCCATAGCCGACGATCCCGTGACGGACGGTATGTCGTTCTGATATATATGGTAGGATGTTACATAGTTCTTGAAAAACAGAGATGTGCCGAATTTTCCGGAAGCCCAGAGGGATGTCAGGCTAAGGGAAGCCACGTGCTTGGACACGTTGTCGGAAGATGGCTCGAATTCAGGGTCAACATCGTCGGTGCGTCGGTTTCCGGTCAGATTGAACAGATAATTGAGCGTAAGCCTGTGGTTCTCATGGCAGAGATAGTCGAGAACGGCTGTCGCTACCGAAGAAGGCCGACGGTAGTGCCTTATTGAGGCTCCCCGTCCGGTGATTTCGTTGCGGGGGGAATATATATAATGTCCGTTCCAGTCGTATTTTCGCATGGCGGTGTCGGTAGTGACTGAATGGTCAAAGCTTTGGTTGAATGTTATGCGGGTGTCAAGATGTTCGGTCAGGAAATCGCGTTTACGGTAGTTGACACCGAATCCGAATGAATGCCCGTGCCGTGATGCGTCTCCATACACCTTGCTCTGCACCGAGCCTGTCTGAAGTTGTTTGTTCTGCATGGAACAATTGCCTGAGATATAGAAGGCGTCAGTCCAGCTTTTGTTTTCCACTCCAATTTCCAGCAATGCAGTGGCGAGGAGGTAGTCGTCGTGAAAACGGCGTCGGTTGACCCTGACATATTTCCTTGAATCCTCGTCCCACACTTCCACGTCTTTCATCAGATAGTCGTTTTTGCTTTTTGACAGGGAGAAGGCCGCTTTTATGATTGGGGCACCCGGTTTCGCCGCCCAACGGCCATTTATGTTTGTCCCGAAGGTGTGGAAAGAGCCGATGCTGAGCGTGGCGTCGATATAGTTCCTCTTGTCGGGACGGGTCACGACGTTGACGGCGCCACCCAGTATGTCGCCGCCGAGCCAGGCGGGTATCACTCCTTTGTAGATTTCAATACGCTCGATCAGGGCTGCCGGAAGAGAGCCCACGGTCATTCCGTTGCCCATGCTTTCCATAGGGATTCCATCGATGAAATATTTGATTGCATTGCCTGACATGCCGTTGACCATCAGGTTGAAATCAGACCCCAATCCTCCTTCACGCCTAACCCTTACGCCTGATGCCTTGTCGAGTATGCCTACGATGTCTGAGGAGGTTGACAGTCGGCCGCTTACATCGATGGCAGTGGCGGAATAAGACCCTTCCCTGAGTCTGTCGGAAGGTGTTTTCGCCATAACTACAATGTCATCGAGCATCGTTACGGAGTCTTTTAGGCTCTGGTTTCCGGCGTAGGTCGTGATGCTGACTGTAAATGTCAGGATAATCAGAAAAGACAGTTTCATGGTATTTGTTCATTTTTCCGGCTGCAAAATTACAATATCCCGAAGCCGTCATCAATCCCCTTGTTTAGGTAATCGGACGTTCAAAACGGACAGTTGTGGGTATGTTATGATGTTTTATAAAGCATGTGTATGACTGCCCGTTTTTGCCGTATAAGGAAAAATGACTAATTTTGCCATCTGGGTGGTTTATGGCCACAGTCTCTAAAATACATAATCGAAGAAATGAAGCATAAATCGATATTCGTGTCCGCAGGTGCGGTTATGGCATCCTTTGCGGCCTACGCCAATTCTCCTTTCATCTCAAAAGTGCTGGACTTCTGTCCGGCACCGGGGCAGTTTGTCAACGTTGTGCCGGAAATTCCTTCTGATGCGACGGAAGAAGACGTGAATGCCATAGTTCTTGGACAGATAGGCGGCGACCGGAATCCGGGGATGGTTTCCCTCGGTGCCTATGGGGGATATGTGGTCTTCGCGTTTGACCATCCGGTGGTGAATTTGGAAGGTGAATATGACTTCAGAATCTACGGCAATGCCCTTTCTTCCAGTGCCGGAGGCAGCGGAGGCGGAAGCGAGCCGGGCATAGTGATGGTCTCCGAAGACGTCAACGGAAACGGGCTTGCAGACGATCCTTGGTATGAAATAGCCGGAAGTGAACATTCAAATCCGTTGTCATTCAAGGATTTCAGGATAACGTATCATAAGACTCCTGCCGACCATCAGCCGGTGCCGGATGTTGGGAGTCCGGCTGTGGTCGATAAGGAATACATAATGTTCACCACCAACCAACCCGGATTCGAGACCGGCTATGTGCAGAAGAACCGGTTTCATGCGCAGTCGTATTGGCCGGAATGGATCAAGGCCGAGACGCTTGAGTTTGAAGGCACGCGTCTGCCCGGCAACGCCGTCAATAAAGGTGAAGGTGGAGCGGAATACTGGGTGCTGAATGCATTCGGTTGGGGATATGCCGACAATCTCCCGAACAATGACGAGCCAGGAATAAAAATAGAGTGGGCAGTGGACTCTGAAGGCAATCCGGTGCATCTCGACAAGATAGACTTCATAAAGGTCTACACGGGTGTCAGCCAAAGCTGCGGTTGGATCGGTGAAACCTCCACTGAAATCTGCGGCGCGGAAGACCTTCACCCGGATGCGGCCTACAATGGCGTGGAGAACGTTTTTGCCGACGATTCCATCCTGACGCTTGTCGGGGCTTCGCGAGACGCGGTCTGCGTGCGTACAGACCTTGACGGAGTGGCTTATGAGATGTTTTGCGTCAATGGCATGCGTGTGGCTGAAGGCACACTCCGTTCCGGCGACAATCATATAGGCACGGGAGGTCTGTCTGGCGGAGTCTATGTATTGCGTGCAGGAAACAGGAGCCTTAAGATTTCAGGGTTTTGAACTACGTGCTTTTTGACTGTCCTCCCGACGAGGACTTTCTTGCCGGGCTTGAACAGACTTCAGGTGTCCGTTGGCAGACACGCTTCGCCGACGGCAGGGCCTCCGTGGGCCGGGTTAAGCGGTTGTTGAGGTATTTTCTGTTTCCTCTCGGGTTCGTCCTTTTTACACGAAAAGTGGAGCGCGTGGTGGCATGGCAGCAGTTCTACGGCATAATGGCATCGGTGTATGCCCGTATTTTCCGCCGGAGGTTTCCGATAACCGTAATGACCTTCATCCACAAGCCGAAGCGCGGTTTGGCCGGACGTATGTTCGATGCTCTTGTCCGTTTCGGCATAGGCAACCCGTGTGTGGAAAGCATAATAGTGTTTTCCCCAGAAGAGGTTGATGCGTATTCGAGGCTTTTTAAGGCATCGGCGTCTAAATTCAGGTTTGTGCCTCTTGGTATTCCTGAGAAGGCAGGTGGATTCAAGGAAGACGGTTCAGAAGTTTCCTCGTCTTATGTTTTCTCTGCCGGACGGAGCAATCGCGACTACGGCGTTCTGAAACGCGCAGCCGAAGACGCGCGTGTGCCTCTTCGCATAGCGTGTCCGGAAGAGACTGCCGACGGATTCAGTTTCACTGAGATACTTGCCGATTGCTTCGATGATGACATGGAGCGTCAGCTGTCCGGGGCGTTTGCCGTGGCCGTCCCTTTGCGCGACAAGACGATATCATCCGGCCAGCTTGTGGTGTTACAGGCAATGCGGGCCGGTAAACCTGTGGTTGTGAGCGATAACGTTTCGTTGCGTCCGTACATACGCGAAGGTGAAACCGCTCTTGTTGCCCGCAGACAGGAAGACTGGGCAGGATTCATACGTATGTTGAGAGACGATTCCGGGTTGGCCCGGAAACTTGGTGAGGCCGGACGCAAGCGGATGCGGGAAGAGTTCACAATACGGGCATTGGGCGAACGGGTTGGAGAACGGCTATGAAACACAGTCGTCTATGCCGTGTTTATGGCCTCATTCAGGATTGTCGGTGTAACCTGCTGCTGATTGAAGCCAGAGTCGGTTTTGCAGAAACGATGTTGATTCCAAAACGAAGTGCAACGATGAGTGGCGCAGAAACAAGGGAATAAATTTTGCCGCTGACAGAAAAATCACTAACTTTGCACGATGAATGGAGGCTCTTCTGCAAAGAGCCTTCCAGGGCAACAGAAAACTGGTCTGGTAGCTCAGCTGGATAGAGCAACAGCCTTCTAAGCTGTGGGTCCTGGGTTCGAATCCCAGCCGGATCACCGCTGAACTGATTAAGGCCGCTGATTATCAGCGGCCTTAATCAGTTCTTTCCTCGAAATTGCCAACATTTTGTCAACGAAGCTGCACCGTTAATGCCGTGGCATCGTGGTGTGTGGCGTCAGGAGTTGCGGGTCAGCGGATTACGATTTCTTGCCTCCGAGACGCTTTCTTTCTGCTTCGAAGGCTTCGAGGAAGTGGATTTCGACAGGTGATAGCTGATATTGGGTGCGCTCGCGGAATTTGTCGTATTCCTCGTTGGCTTTGAGCTTGGCAACCTCGGCTGACACGCTTCCGGCATGGTCCAGCAATTCTTTCCCCGACAACTTCAAAAAGTCGTCGAGTTTCTGAATCCAGTCTTTCATATACATAGGGATGTGGCTCTTTGCTTGGAGTTCGGCAAAGTCAAGATATAGGTTGACGATTCGGTTCAGCATATCGACCTCTTCCTCAGAAAGATAATTCTTCGCAATCTCAGCCTCATGCTTGGTCGGCATTGCTTCTCGCCATGTTGTCAGACCCATGAAATCCTTTTCGGCATTTGCTCGGTCATAGATAACCTCTGCGGCAGTATTCCCGTGGGCGGCAAAGTGCATCTTGTTCTGAACCGTCTTGAAGAACTGTTGGGTGATGGAGGTGCGAGGGTCATAGTCGATGCTGAGGGCGTAAATCTCCAACACTTTGCGGTAGAACACTTTTTCCGAACTGCGGATGTCTCGGATTCGGGCCAACAGTTCGTCAAAATAATAAACTTTAACGTCTGCTGCTCGTGCCATGTTTGGGGCGAGTGGGCTATCATTTTATGAGTCCGCATGATGCAGCGACAGGAGAAGCGGCGGTCATCTTCAGCCTCTTGTAGCAACAGGGGGGTGTTGTCGTGCATAATCGGATGAATTGAATTGCCCCTCTCAAAGATGTGCGTATGAAAAGAAAAACCGAACCACAATGGTCGTGATGTCCATATGGTTCGGTTTTCTGATTTTTAGAGCTTGTTTAATAATAAATGTTGCCGACAGGGTCGTATGGCTTGAGATGGTTTTCGACATGTGACGAAGGAGTGTACTTTATGTACACGACTGAGGGACAGGGCGAAAAGCGGCCGAGACATACGAGACAAACGGTAATTTCATAATCACTCAATCTCTTGTCGGCTTTTGAAACAAATGCAAAAATACATCAACGATATTAAACAAACCACCTTCCATCGGTCATCCGCCGGCATATTTCCGCCTGCGCTTCGGTCGTTATGGAACCCCATAACTCCCTCACTACAAGCAGAAATCTGCTCGACGACTGACCGCCCTGACGGTAACATTTATTATTAAACAAGCTCTTAAGGTTGTGTTCAGCGGACGGTTGCCTTGAGGCTCTTGCCGTCGATGCGGACTATGTAGACGCCGCTGTCAAGACGTTTCTCGACTTTTGCGGGTGCTGACTCTATGCCGTAGACTTTGAGGCCGGCGAGGCTTATGATTTCCACGGGGAGGCCGTCGCATCCGTGAACTGTCAGGATTCCGTCGGCGACCGAGATGTTCCGTTCGTCAGTGGATACGTCTTCCACTGCCCCCGACTTGGGAGACTTGACTGTTACGGAAAGCGGGAATTCGATTTCCACTCCGTTGTGTCTTCCTACGGCGGCGACATTGTAGGCATGCACGGATTCCGAAGCATTCGCGTCGGTGAAGACCGTGGATGGATGTCCGCTTTGGATTGCGTTTCCGTCGCGGTAGATGTTCCATCCAGTGATTTCGGTTTCGGGGGAAACAGGCGAATACACGATGTCGTCTATGCAGAGGCCGAACTTGTCGTTGCTGACGTAGTGTAGCGCGAAGTGTTTTGCGTCTTCCGGCAGTTTGACTTCGTAAAGATTCCATCCGGCGGCTTTGGTTACGAATGTCTCCAAGGGCTTGAATGAGTCAAGCTCGTCGTCGGTGGTGGAGACCATCACCTCAATGCTCTCTTCATATTGGGTGGCAAGGGAAGTCATGAAGAACTTCACTTCTGAGCCACCTTTCACTTCCGGAGAAACCAGCCAGTCGTCGGCCTGGCCTCCTTCGGGACAGAACACCATCAAGAACTGGTCGCCTGAAGGCTGTTGCATGCCGTTCATGCCGCAGAGCACGGTGTTGACTACCTGGAAGGCCTTGGGCAGTCCGGCATCGGGAATGTTGAACGACTCGGTGTGGTATGTGCTGGCGCGGTCGCAGTCCAGATTCTTCCATACGCCGATGCGTCCTTCGTAGAATCCGTGGGGATAAGCCTCCTGATTTTCCACATATCCGTCGGCATGGGGATTGCTCCATTCAATAATTACGTCCTTCTCGTTGGCTCCGAGTGTCGCCGTGAGGTCGGCGGCCACCGGGCGGCCTCCGATTCCTGTGCGGAAGTCCACGGAAATGGCGTCGTTGTCGGCCACTTCGTCGTTGGCGTCTATGGAAAGCCTGAGCGTCAGGTCTTTGCCTTCCATATCGGCGTTGCCGAGCATGATTTTACCGGTGTATTCGGCATTCTGGTTTTCGGAAAGGGTGGCAGGAGTGAAGCTTATGTCAACGTTACGCATCAGTTTGCCTGATTCGAGCAGTTCGGCCTTCAATGCCGGAGCCGCCACTTCTTGATAACCACGGTTTTCCACGAATGCCTTGAATTCCACTTCCTCTCCGAGCCGCACGTATGCAGGCATGTCGGTACGTGTTACGGCGAGATCATGGGCTTTGGATTCGTATATGTGCGCTTCACCGATTACAAACACCTGGCCAGCGTGTTCGCAGTTCACGTCGAAGCTGATTACGTTCCATCCGTTGTCCATGTACTTTTCAGGCAGGTCGTAGGCCAGTTCGCACCATCCTTGGCCGGTAGTGGTGTCTATTGTGCCGAGTGTTTCGGCTTCGGCGCGTCCCTCTGTGGAATGGATCTTTATCACGGTGTTGGGCGTGGCATTGCAGATGTAGGACAGTATTTTCAGTCGCACTTTGCTGCATCCTTCGGTGGAGAATTTGGGAAGCTCCACGTATCCTTTGCCTTCGTTGCCCATCTCCATCACGAGGCACATCAGTGCATAGTCCGGACCGCCTGATATTCCTACGTTCGACGGGTTGTCGAGCGCCCACTGTGCGGTATATGTCTCATCGGGATAGTCGAGCAGCAGACCGGAATATTTCATTCCCCCGTTGGGGAACGTCTCCGACATCGGGAGTTTGTGTGGCGTGCCGAGTACGGCCGATGAGTAGGACGTGATGCTGCCCGTGCTCTCGCCTTTCTCGTTGCTGGCCGAAACCTGAAGTTGATAAAGGTTCTGCTCAGTGTTGCCTGGACTGTATTCGAACTTGCAGTCCGTAAGCCCCTTCTTCAGGGGATACCATCCGGATGTCTGTCCGTCCGTAAGATACTCATAGATATTGTACTTCACGCCGTCGGGGTCTACCACGCCGCCGTTCTGCCCTTGACTGACAGGCTCCCATGTAAGATTGATGGTGGTGTTGTCGTCGCTGACGCGGGTGGTTACCACGGGATCTACCGGGGTGTCTATGCCGCAGCGCACTACTTTTCTGGATGTCTGCCCGGCGCCGTTGGTGTTTCTTACTGTAACGTCAACGACATTGGTGCCTTCTACTGCGTCCACTGTGACTGATACGGGTTCGCCGCGCGTCCCCTTTACAGTCTTTTTTCCGGCCGGGGTTGATATTTCAGCTTCAAGTTCCTCTGACGCCGGTATCTCGGCGTCATTGATGTAGATGGAGGGCATGGCGAATTCCACAGTGGCCTTCAACGCTCCTTTGGGGTCGGGCTTCACGCTGAGGCCGGTGCATATGCCTGGGATGCAGGAGGAGGTTTCGGTGATGCATATCTTCAGGTTCTTCAGGGCGATGCGCCACCCTGCATCGAGTTGCGACTTTATGTGTATGCCCACATGCCATTTGCCTGCCTCGGGTATGCCGAAGCGCGACGAGCATGCGACGAAGTCTGGTGCCGTTATCGCCGGCTCGTCAAGGATCGTGCGGCCTTGGCGCATTGCTTCAAGGGTGGTGGACTTCGCCATCACAATCTCGAATGCCTCCGAGCCGTATCCTCTTGTGGAGGCTGCATCTATGGATACTGTGTATAGCTTCTCCGCATCAGGGAAGTCAATCGCCGGAGTTATGAGCCATTCGTCGGCATCGGAAGAAGCCGCAGGAGAATGAGAAGACTGGTAGGAGTTGTAGTATATAGGCCAGTCGAGGAGATTGCCGTTGAGGTCTTCGTGTACCCACCATGACATCACGCAGCCGTCTTCATTGCCGTCTATGAGCGTGCATGCGGCAAACTCCTCTTCTGTGGGATGCATCTCGAAGATTTCTCCGTTGGGTCCTGTGGAAGGTGCGGAAGAAGGGGTTACGGTAAGGCTTATGTCCTTTATCCACAGTCTGTAGGCCGCTTGCTGTGAATACGCGTGGATGCCGAGCCAGTATTGGCCGGCCTCCGGGCCTTTGGCTTTTGCCTCTACGGTCTTGGCCTTGCTCCAGCTTGTGCCGTTTGTGTTGAAACCGGCTACGTCTGTTATCTCAAAAGTCATGGCTTCCGGAGTTGAGGCATTGCCGAGGCATATCTTGAAGTCGTGCGGGGGAGAGTCGTAGCTCGTTGCGGCACGGAGACTGAGATTGAGGTCGCCGCCTGAGACGGGAATCTCGACCGGAATGAACAGCCAGTCGTTAAAGTTGCCGCTTGATTCGAAGCTTTGTAACTCGAAGTATTTGCCCTCAAACCTGTTGTTTTCCAATGTCCAGGTGTAGTCGTCATTGTCTATGTCGGCTACGACATATTTGGAAATGTCGTCGTCCAGGGCCGGGATCTTGTCGAGGATGGTTATGGGGCCTTCCGTGTCAGAGGCAGCATAAGACCGGATTGCCCGCTCAGGCTGAGGCTGCTTGGCGTGGACGGGAGTGTTTCTGGCAGTTCTGGTCTCGTCCGGTTGGAGTGCCGGGGCTGACGAGGTGCGCGTCATTACACTGATTTGGGCCAATGCGCATGCCGCGCCGATGCAGGAGGCGGCTATGCCGAGAATATGTCTTTTGTCAAATCTGATGTTCATAATGTAGTTGTTTTTTTATTGCTGTCCGATAAAAGAGCGATATCGGACAGCAATAATCGGGTTGGGGTTATCTTACGATTACTTTCACGGTCTTTCCGCCTGCAGAGGCCACATACACTCCCTTGGCAATGGCGATGCGTTCGGTGCCGGAAGCCACTGCTGAGGCCACAAGGCGACCGTCGACTGAATATACCGAAACCTCTTTGCCTTCTGCTCCGCAGATTACGATTTCGCCTTCAGAACCGGTTATGGTGATTCCGTGTCCGGCCTCTGCGGTTTCGATTCCTGCCGTCTTGAACACGAATTCGTCAGACTTGCGCTGTTCCACGCCGGCATAGACAGGAGCTACGGCATAGCGGTATTCACGGTTTGGCTCCAGCCCGGCATCGGAGAAGGAGCGTCTGGCCACAGGCGCGTCGTTTATCTTCACTCCGTCGCGGTAAACGTTGTAGCCGTCGGGTGCGCTTACGGGATTGCCGAAATACATTATGTCGTCGACCATTATTCCGGTGCCGTCGTTGCCCACGTAGCGGATTGCGAAATGGCGTGAACCTTCAGGAATCGCGAAATGGTAGAGAGTCCATTCGGGGCCTATCTTGACTGAAAGGGCGCCGCTGATGCTTGTGAACGATTCCGTGCTTGTGCCGGATTCAGAAACGTAGAGCTGGATTGCGTCCTTGCCGTTGTTTTCTCCCAATGAGCGTGCGTAGAAAGATATGAGCTGTGCATCGCCGGGGAGTTCAGGAGAGATTAGCCAGTCGTCGTTGGCCGTGCCTGCGGCAGGCCATGCGGCGAAGTATTGTTCGCCCGATGTAGGCACGAAGCCCATCGTCTTTCCGAATTCACTGGTGTTGAACACTATGAAAGCCTGTTTCTCACGGCAGTTGTCCCATTCGAACGTGCCGCCCTGCCCGTCGGACATGAGGTAGTTGAGGCTTCCGTCGCCGTCGTGCATCGTCCATGCGCCCACGCCTGAGATGGCAAAAGCGTCGTAGTTTTCCACGTCGTCGATGAACGTCTCGTGGAATTCCGCCTCGTCGGGTACGTTCCATTTCAGCACAACCGCGTTGGCATTGCTGTCATAGTCGCCGGAAATGGCGGATATGCGGAACGAGTTGGCTCTCTTCACCTCCATCTTGGCGGCAAGCGTGTTGTTGGCCGGGTTTGTGTCGGAGCCTTCGCAGTCTTTGATGGCGAAGCCGAGGTCGAGGGTCTTTCCGGACAGGCTTTCGTCGGGGGTGTATGAGAATTTCACCTTTCTTCTTTCTCCTGCACGCATGGCCTCGACGGTCTGCTGTTGGAGCTGGTTGTCTCCGGAAGCCATGGCCACTGTGAAGCTTCCGGAAGCCGAGGTGCCGGAATTGTAGACGTCCACTTCAAATTCGGCAGTGGTGCCTGTGCGGCATTCCGACGGGCCGTTGACTGCAGTGAGAGCTATTTCGTTGGCACGCGGCGCCCCTTTTACCGACACCTTGTCGACGTGGATTGTGTTTTCAGGGAAAGTGTACCCGAAGAAGGCCACCGAAATTGAGTTGTACCCTATGTAGTCGGCAAGCGACACCTTTATCTCTTTCCATCCAGCCTCATCGGAACGAGCGTTGTAGACCGCGCCTGGAATGAGGTGCTGTCTGCCGTCTCCCCAGTCCATTCCTATGGCGAGCTGCACGCCTTCCTTGTATTCAGGGCCTTGGTACATGTGGAAAGTGAGCTCAGGTGCGTCGGCATTGGTGAGGTCGAGCCTCGGCGACAGGAATCCTCCTACGCCGAAAGTCATGTCGCGGTCTGTTTCGCAGTCTATTACACCGGAACCGTCGTATGCATCCACCATCGGGTCGTAGCCTTTGTATCGGATGTACCATGTCGCTCCATGCGACCCGGATCTGAACCAGGGGCCGCTGGCCGACACTTGGTTGGCCCATGATTCTTCGAATGGAAGCTCTCGGCTTTCACCGAGGATGATAACGTTGGAGGGGGTGGCATACCCTTCGTCGTCGGCATTGACCGGAGCGACGTAGTAGAACAATGACTGCAGTTCGTCTTCGAGACGCCATTTCGGATTGCCGTCGATGAACCGGCATTCCTTGAGGTCGCGTCCGATGACCACGTATTCCGTGTCGCCGTATTCGTCGGGCACTGGCTTGTAGACGAGATAACGCACATTCTCCAGGTCTACCGGACGTCCTTCTTCATCGGTCGTGGCCGTGGTCGGAGTCCATTCGAGGAGTACTTGGTTGCCGTTGATGAAGCTTGCCTTCACGGTCTGCACGGCGACCGGCGTGCCCTTTCTCATATCAATGGAGACTTCCGCAGCGAATCCATCGCCGATGGCGTTGGCGGTTGCAACACGGTATATATGCAATGCCTTGGCGGCTTTTTCGTCTTTCCATTCCATTTTGTCGCCTGGATTCTTTCCGGTGAATGTGGCGCAGGGTTCTGTGGAGTCGTTCTTGTAGATTTTCACCGTGAGCGGGCCTTCGAGAGGATTGCGGCCTGCATTCAGGGTCGGGAGCGTGAAACTTAGCTTGACTTCTGTGTCGGACATCTTGGTGGCCGTGAGGTCTTCCACGGCGGCCGGTATCTCTGCTGAACAATGGCGCTCCACGTGGATGTCGTCGATGGAGAGATGCTCCATTGTCTCCGAAATGTGGTGGAAGCCTATGAACGTGTCGCCCTTTCGGGGAGAGAAGTAGACCGTTTCTGTGATTCCGGGACGGTCGGCGAAGCTCGAGACGGTCTCTTTGTACAGGATTTGGTTGTCCATGGCCTCAACCTCTGGCGATGAGCCTATTGCCACGCGGAACTTGCTTCCGAAGCCGTAATATGCGTAGTATTTGAACGTTAGTTTGTACACGCTTGACGGATCCATCTCAAGCGAAGGCGTGATCAGCCAGTCGTCGGCCACGACGTCGCGTTTGCCATAGTATAACGCGCAGCCGTATTGCTCGTCGTAGAGCCATTCGGGCGAGTCCCATCCGGTTCCGTTGCCGTCGCCGTTGGCGTCGATCAGTGTGAAAGGGGTGAGGGAAGCCGAGGTGTCGAAGTTCTCGTCGAACGGAAGGGCCATGGGCGCGCCCATCTTTTCTGCGTTCGAGCGTGCGCTCTTGCCTGAGACGTCAAACGAACCGACGTAGGGCGTAACGCGGTAGGAGTAGCTGTTCCAGGGGAACGAGGCCTTTTCGGTGAAAGAATTCCCCTTGGCCGAACGTGCCACTATTACGTTTCCGGGGATGCGCTCGATTTTGTACCGCAGGTTGTCGGTGTCCAGCATGCCTCCGTTCGCTCCCTGCGGGGTGTCCCACGTAAGCACTGCGGAGTCCGTGGCCTTGTCGTATGTGAGCTTGAGGTTTGAGACGGCAGTGGGCGTGTCGGGCCCGAAATAGAACGAGGTGGCGGCTGCCGATCCTTTCTGTCCGTTTGCGCTTAGCGTTACCGCAACGTTGTGAGTGCCCGGCTCAAGGCCGCTGAAAGTGGTCTCGAATGCCGAGCCGGCCTGTGCCGAGCGTTCCGGCTGGGCATTGCCGTCGAGGACGATTGAGATTCCTACCTGTCCGGCCAGCGGAGCCTGTCCGTATGTGAGTGAAGGCACTGTGAACGAAAGGCGTCCGTCTGATGACGATGCGCTTTCTGGTCGGAAGGCGAGGTCGGCGATGTCGTCGGGTGCGTCAGGGTGTGCGTTGGGCACCGCCAGGCCGCTGAAGATTTGTCCGGAGGGATAGCTGAATGTCATTTCGGACTTGGCTGTGCCGAGGTCTATTTCGAGAAGTCCGAAGACGCCGTTGCGGTTATAGTTCCGGTCTTGTTCGGATGCGAACCCGTAGATTGACCAGTACATTTTGCCGTTGCGGAAGTTTACGGCCGTGCCGTTCTTGATTTCCGAATCTCTGGTGGGCCAGTATCCGGTGGTGCCTATGACAGTGCATTTTCCGTCTTTTGAGATAGAATAGAGGTTGCTGTCGAGTCCCACGCCGTAGATGTTGCCTTTGGCGTCGCAGGTGGCCGTGCGTATGGCCGGAAGGTCTGCTACCACTGTCAGTTCGCCGGACTCCATATCCACTTTGCAGAGTTTCACAGACTCCGTGTTGGAGAAAGCGTGGGTTACAGCCCATAATGTGTCTGATACGGGGTCGTAGGCAAGTCCGCAAGGTATGTTTTTCGCCTTGTTGGACTCTACGCTGTTAGACTGGGAGCTTTTGTATTTGAATGAGTTGGATTCTATCACATCCCAGGTGTCCGCATCGATGACGCGGTATGTCAGAGTGTACTCCATCCATATGCCCTGTACATCGTAGCAATAGAACCTGTGGTCGGCATACGCGGTTGCGCAGTTGGCCCAGGTATTGTCTGGTCCGGTGGGGGACACCTGTCTGAATCCGGAGTCTCCGTCGGCTCGGAATCCGTAGAAACCGTAGGATGCCGTAACGGGATTGGTGTTGTTCCATTCCTGGTTGGCATTCATGAAGCCGATGAGCTGCGTCGGGCTTCCGGCTGAGGCCGTCTGCAGTCCGAGCCAGCCTGCCGCCACTAAAAAAGCAGTTCTGATTAGTTTCATAAGCAGTTTTGTAAAGTTCAACATTGTGTTAAGTGGTTTGAGCTCCTGGAGAACTCTGAAATTGTCAGATACAGATGAAGCCGCAGGGGGCTTCCGTGATAGTCCGAAAGTGAACTTTCAGGTTTGTCTGTCGCAAAATTACAAATAAATGACGTCAGACCGTTTAATGTAGATTAAGTCTGTCAAAAAAATCAGCGATGTTTTCTGCGTAGCACGCTTAGATATTGTGGCGTGATTTCCAGATAAGAGGCTATTATCTTCAGCGGGACATTCTCTACGATTTCAGGACGCCGGTTCACCAATGACGCGTATCGTTCGCTCGCGGTGCCGTTTATTACGCTGTTTTTCATGTCGAAAAGCCAAAGCTGCGTATATGCCATCCGGAGCAGCCATTGCGTGAAAGGGTGTGATTCTTCAATGAGTCGGTCGAAGTGCTTTTCTGGGATGACGAACAGGTCGGTGGGGCAGCATGCCTGGACTTCATAGTAGGAACCTTGGCGGAAAAGGTATGAATGGTAGGAAAGGAACATTGTCCCCTGTGTGCCGAAACAAGGCGTAACTTCTCTGTCGCCGTTGAAATAGACGTAGCGGATTATGCCTGAGCCGACCAAATAGCAGTTGCTGTCCACCTCTCCGGCTGAGATTATGGTCTGCAGGCTGTCATAATGTCGCCATTCCCCTCCGGCAAGGAAACGCTCTGCGGTTTCTTCCGGAAGCCGGAAATCGCATTCTTGGGCCAACGCCTTTTTTAGTCCGGCAAGCATCGCGGATTTCTGATGAATCTGCATACGTGCAAAATTAATGAAAAATCTTCGGTTCTTGGAAGTTTTAGTATTAAATAGTGTTAATGCAGGCTTTCTGTGTGGAAAAAGGAAAACCGCAGAACGACGGTTGCTGGTCGTTCTGCGGTCATTCTCGCTTATATGATGTTAGGACATTTCCTTAATCATTCTTTGCACTTGGCTGCGATGAAGTGGCGGTTCATGCGACCGATGTTGTAGAGCTTGATGTTCTTCGGACATTCGGCTGAGCATGCGCCGGTGTTGGTGCAGTTGCCGAATCCGAGTTCATCCATCTTTGCCACCATGGCGCGCACACGACGGTCTTTCTCAACCTCACCCTGAGGAAGAAGAGCAAGCTGGCTTATCTTCGCGGAAACGAAGAGCATGGCCGAGCCGTTCTTGCAGGCAGCCACGCATGCGCCGCAGCCGATGCAGCTTGCGGAGTCCATGGCTTCGTCTGCGTTGACTTTCGAGATAGGGAGTGCGTTGGCATCCTGTGCGCCGCCGCAGTTGAAGCTGACGTAGCCGCCGGCCTGCTGGATTTTGTCGAACGCGTTGCGGTCTACCATAAGGTCTTTGATGACCGGGAACGCTGCTGAACGCCAAGGCTCCACAGTGATAGTCTCGCCGTTGGCGAAGCGGCGCATGTAGAGCTGACATGTGGTTGCTCCGGTGGCGGGGCCGTGGGGATGGCCGTTCACATAAAGCGAGCACATGCCGCAGATGCCTTCGCGGCAGTCATGGTCGAAGACCACCGGCTCCTCGCCGCGCTCGATGAGCGTCTCGTTGAGGATGTCGAGAGTCTCCAGGAAAGAAGTGTCGGGCGTTGTCTCTACGTCATTGTAAGTCACGAATCCGCCCTTTGCCTGAGGGTTGGCCTGACGCCACACCTTCAGATTGACTTTCATTATGTTTTCTTCCATTGTAATGTTTATGAATGATTAGCCGGGAAGGCAATCTGTGCCGACCGCCTTCCCCGGGCGAATTTATGACTTGTAGTTACGTGTCTGAACCTTGATGGCCTCATAGTGGAGCGGCTCCTTGATGAGCGAGGGAGCCTCGTTGTCGCTGCCGGCGTAGTCCCAGCAGCTCACGTAGAAGCAGTTCTCGTCGTCGCGCTTGGCTTCGCCCTCTTCCGTCTGGTATTCCTCGCGGAAGTGGCCGCCGCAGCTTTCGTTGCGGCTGAGGGCGTCGTAGGCCATAAGCTCGCCCATGGTGATGAAGTCGTTGAGGCGGAAAGCCTTGTCAAGCTCGATGTTCATGCCGTCCTGTGAGCCGGGGATGAAGAGGTCGGAGTCGAATTCCTTGCGGATTCTCTTAAGCTCCTGAATGGCCTTCTCCAGTCCCTCTTTGTTGCGGGCCATGCCCACGTATTCCCACATGATGTGGCCGAGTTCCTTATGGAGCGAATCGACAGAACGCTTGCCTTGGATTGCCATAAGGCGATCCATTGCTTTCTGGCATTTCGACTCTGCTTCGTCGAACTCAGGAAGGTCGGTCGAGAAACGCGGAACGGTGATCTGGTCGCTGAGATAGTTCTGGATTGTGTAGGGAAGCACGAAGTAGCCGTCGGCAAGACCTTGCATGAGGGCTGATGCGCCGAGACGGTTTGCGCCGTGGTCGGAGAAGTTGCACTCGCCGATGGCGAAGAGACCCTTTACAGATGTCTGGAGCTCGTAGTCAACCCAGATGCCGCCCATAGTGTAGTGGATGGCAGGGAAGATCATCATCGGGTTGTAGTAGTTCACGCCGTTCTTCTGGTTGGCGAGTTCGCCCGGGTTGACGTCGGTGATTTCCTCATACATGTCGAAGAGGTTGCCGTAACGCTGGCGCACTACGTCGAGGCCGAGGCGGTTGATGGCTTCAGAGAAGTCAAGGAAGACTGCAAGGCCAGTGTTGTTTACGCCGAAGCCCTTGTCGCAACGTTCTTTCGCCGCGCGTGAGGCCACGTCGCGAGGCACGAGGTTGCCGAATGCCGGATAGCGGCGTTCGAGATAGTAGTCGCGGTCTTCTTCGGGAATGTCGGATCCTTTGATCTGGCCTTTCTGGAGCTTCACAGCGTCTTCTATCTTCTTAGGCACCCATATGCGGCCGTCGTTGCGCAGCGACTCAGACATGAGGGTCAGTTTCGACTGCTTGTCGCCATGCACGGGGATGCAGGTCGGGTGGATCTGCACGAAAGCCGGGTTGGCGAAGTATGCGCCTTTGCGGTAGCATGCCATGGCTGCGGACACGTTGCAGGCCATTGCGTTGGTGGAAAGGAAGTATGCGTTGCCGTATCCGCCGGTGGCTATTACCACCGCGTGGGCAGCGAAACGCTCAAACTTGCCGGTAACGAGGTTCTTGGCTATGATGCCTCGTGCGCGCTCCACTCCGTCTTTGTCCTTGACGAGTACCACGTCGTGCATCTCGTAGCGGTTGTAGCTCTTCACCTTTCCGAGCTGGATCTGGCGGTTGAGAGAGCTGTATGCGCCGAGAAGGAGCTGCTGGCCGGTCTGGCCTTTTGCGTAGAAAGTACGGGAAACCTGCGCGCCGCCGAAAGAGCGGTTGGCGAGAAGGCCGCCGTATTCACGTGCGAAAGGAACGCCCTGAGCCACGCACTGGTCGATGATATTGTTTGAAACCTCGGCGAGACGGTAAACGTTTGCTTCACGCGCACGATAGTCGCCGCCCTTCACGGTGTCGTAGAAGAGACGGTATACGGAGTCGCCGTCGTTCTGATAGTTCTTGGCTGCGTTGATGCCGCCCTGGGCCGCGATGGAGTGTGCGCGGCGCGGTGAGTCGGAGATGCAGAAGTTGAGCACGTTGAAGCCCATCTCGGCAAGCGTCGAAGCCGCAGAAGCGCCGGCGAGGCCGGTGCCGACCACAATCACGTCGAGACGACGCTTGTTGGCAGGGTTGACGAGTTTCTGATGAGCCTTGTAGTTGGTCCATTTTTCAGCGACAGGACCCTCCGGGATTTTAGAATCGGCCGGATTCATTAATTTGATTTCTTCTTTCATTTTTCCAATCGCTTAAAGGGTTATCTGTTAGGTTGTGCAGGCATTACGTTGGCGGAAGCTTCGTCGCCTTCCTCAAGGTAGTTGAAGAAGCCGGCCATTTTGTTCCACATCTCTGCCTGTTTCTGCATTTTCTCGAACTGCTCTTTGCCGCCGGGCTGGCTTTCGAAGTAAGCCTTTGCCTGCGGGTCGTTGAGCTGCTGCTTCATCTGCTCGCTCTGCTGCTTGACAGCGGGCGAAAGCTGCTCGAAAGGCATCATCTTGAATGCCTGTGTAACCTGTATGGCATCCGGGCCGAAGTCCTTCTCGATCATAGGCACGAGCATCTCCTTGTACTGGTCGCGGAGAGCGGGGTTTTTCTTGTAGAAGTCGTTCTTGGCGTTGATGGTGAAGACGATTGCCTGAGCGACGAAGAGGAGGATGACGATGGTGCTCCACCAGCATGATATTTTCTTAAGGCGCGGAATCCATACGGTGTTGTCCCAACCGATGGACTGGAACATCGACCAGAAGCCGTGGTTCATATGGAACCAGATGGCGATGAAGCCGATGATGTAGACGATGGGAGTCCAGATGAGGCTGAAGGCTTCCTGAAGGAAGAGCGTGCCAGCAGCCGGAGGAATCACCCCTTCAGTGCCGGCGATTTCGGCGAGCTGCATCTTGGCCCAGAACTGGATGAGATGGACTACGAAGAAAGCAAGGATGACGATGCCGAGAACGAACATGTTCTGCGACGACCACTCGACAGTCTTAGGCTTGCGCACCACGGCATAACGGTCGGCACCGCGTGCACGACGGTTCTGCACGGTGAGCATGACCGCATAGAAGATGTGGATGAGGATGAACACTGCCAAGACGGCCGATGCTGCAAGAGCATACCAGTTGGCGCCGAGGAACTCGCAGACCGAGTTGTAGGCTACAGGCCAGACAATGGCTATTGAGTTCATCAAACAATGGAATGTAACAAATAGGACGAGGAAAGCACCCGTGAGTGCCATCACGAATTTACGCCCTACAGATGAGTTTGATAACCACATAGCAGTTTTGTAATTAGTTTAAGTTGTTAGTATTTTGTTGTTTAGTTTGTCAACTTGAGTTTCATGGCTTGTGTGCAGCCGCTGGCGGATATGCACTCGAACCGTAATCTTGTGCAAAATTATGATAATTTGACCGAACGGCAAAATAAAACCGTAACAAAAAATCGACAAAGCGGCGTGTGCAGGAGAATAGGGACAGAACCATAAGCGGTCAAATGCAGTTATACAATTATCAAGCGTTTATTCTCTGCCGGGCAATGGAAACGAATCGACGCTTAGACCGGAACCTAAACAAATTTAATCTCAAAAAATGAAAACACAGATTGCCGCCCTCGCCCTCTTCTTCGCCTCAGTGCCCGTAGTGGCCGCCTCGGAGTCGGAAACGCTTCTTGCCGATACGGTTACCGTCGTGTCGGAGCCGATTGTGAAGCTTACGATGCCGCTTTCTCTGACAGCCCATGACTTCATCACGAAAGTCTACGGGTTCATAGACTCGGGATGCACTAAGGATCAGGTTGTGGAGGCTTCAAGGAGGGTTGCCGCAATAGTCCCCGAGGAGGACGAGTTCGGTCTGTGGCTCAGCGGCGACAACGGATACTCCGTGAGCTATTACGGGATGAAGCCTGAGGTGGAGGCGATGGTGCAGTATGAAAAAGACCGCGTCTCGAATTACGGTTTCTTCTTCCTTTTCCCGTATGGCCAGGGCGAGCGGGAAAAGGCCAATTCACGCCAGAGCGAGTTTTGCGGCGCGTTGCTTCAGGAACTTTACGATATAGGCCTTTCAATCGGCCAGCCGCATGTTACTGATGCGGTTTTTGAAGCTATCGGGGACTATATGGGCAATTATGTGGACATACGTCTTCTGGAGGAGGTGTTCGCTCCCGACGGAGTCGTTTACAATGACAGGCTGTCGGCCCAAATCGAGGCGGCTTCTGCTAAAGATTCGAAAGGCCGCTTCATAGTCATACTGAATGTTGAGCCGCGCGGTTTCACGGAGGCTGACGATATGGCGGCCAATTAGCGGGTGTTCAGCATTCTTATTGTTTATGTATGATTCCACACCAAAAAAGTTCTGCCGGGAAGACTCCGGCATCAGTCCGGCGCAGGATGTGTCGGATTCTGAAGACGGCCGCTGTCGTCCTCGGATGCCTGATGGCCGGAATTGCCGTGGTGTTGGTGTCTGCCACCATCTATCTCACCCCGGCCAATCTCACCCGGATACTTAACCGCGAGGCAAGCGAATACTTCGATGCGGATGTCCGCGCGAGCAATGTCCGTTTCACAATATGGTCCACATTCCCTCATTTCTTTCTTGAGATGGACTCTTTGCGTGTCGTATCCCGGACGCTGCGGGATGCAGGCCCGGACATACGCGGGCGGCTTCCTGAAGATGCCGATTTTCTTGTTTCGGCAGGCAAGATCAAGGGGGCTGTCAATGTAGTCAGGCTGATGGGGGGAAGCGTGTGGCTTAAGAATGTGGAGATAGATGATCTAGACCTGAATCTGGTGGCTTTCAACGATTCGGTAAACAATTATGACATCATGCCTTCTTCCGGCGACAAGGACTTTGCCGTGCCTTATTTCACTGCAGAGTCGGTTTCGCTCGTCAATCCCCGTCCTGTACGCTTCTTCAGCGCGGCGACGCAGGCCTATGTTGTGGCGAGCCTTTCGGGCGCAGATCTAAGGCGCGACAGGGATTCGTCGGACGATTATGTGGTTTCGCTTCGCGGGAATGTCGATGCCGATGTGCGTGGCGTGAGGATTCTTGCCGGATTCCCTTTCAGCCTTGGAGGGCGTACGAATCTGAAGTTCCATCCGTTTCGGGTGGGCTTCCGTGATTTTGCCGTAGATCTCGGCAATGCCGAGGGACGGCTTGACATGAGTGCCGACTTCGGAAAAAGCATGAGCATCAACAAACTGACCTACAGAATAAAGTCTTTCGATCTTCTCAGGTTTCTGCGCTTCCTTCCTGAAGAGGCTATGCCTTACATAAGCGGTCTGCAAGCCGACCTTGAGGTGGATGCCTCAGCGCGACTAAAGGCTCCATACAGGTTCTCAGCCACTAAGCTTCCGTCGTTTGACATAGAATTCCACGTGCCTGAAGGTAGCGTGTCGTATTCTGTTGGCCGTGCCCAAACCTACAGGATAGGGCATTCGCCTTTGTCGGGACGGTTGCGGTTCGACGGTGAGGACGTGGGGCGTAGTGCCTTTGTCATCAGTCCTTTCACGCTTTCTGTTCCGGGAGTTTCAGTGCGTTTGGCCGTTGAGGTGGACAGTCTGCTTTCATCTCCATCTGTGCGTGCGAATGTCAAGGCTTATGCCGAACTTGGACAGGCAGGGAAAACAGGCTTCTTGTGTCCGTATGCTCTGGAAGGCCGTTTTTCGGCGGATGCGGATGTGGCGTTCGGAGTAGGATACGTGCGAGTTCCGTCGGTAAAGGATTTTTCTGTACGAGGCAAGGCCGCTTTGGACAGATTTTCAGTGTCGTGCGGAATGAGAGGACCTCGTCTGAAAGGCAAAGGAGCGAAACTGAGCTATGAGATGTCTGTGCCGTGCTTTTCTGCATCGGGTCTCGGATGCGGATTCGCGGATATGGATGCCAACATAGATGAGGTTGAGATGTCTTCATCAGGCGTTGCTGTTTCGGCATCGGATATGGAAATCACTGCCGACGGTGCTTTGCCGTTCGGTCAATCCCGGAAAGCCCCTTTGGCAGTGTCTGTCAGGGCAGCTGAGATGAGTGCGGTTTCGGAATCCGATTCCGCGAGGGTGGTTGTTGAAGGTGCGGAACTCAAATCTAAGATGTATGCATATGCGAATATGCGTTTTGCTGACACTTTGGATGTCATGCTGAATTCTTCAGTCATTTCATTCGTTTCGCCGGCCGTTTCGGGTAAGATTGAAGGGATTGGTGTCAATGCTTCCGTTTGCCGTGGAAATGACGGTTTTACAGAACGGACATATCCGTCATTGGCATATGTGTCTGCCGACAGTACAGCACTCAAGGACATCGGGCATACTGCCGAGTATCTTACATTTCGGTTGCCAAAAACATGCCGGAGGCTCGTGAAGCAGTGGAAAGCCAAGGCCGATGTGAAAGCCGTTTCTGGAGAAGTGGTGCCTGTGGCATATTCCGCTCCCGTGCGTTTTTCCGGTTTCAACCTGGGACTCACGGGGGATTCGGTCTCGTTGCGAAGCCTTTCGTTGCGCTCCGGATCTTCTGCTATGCGTCTTTCCGCTTCGGCAGGCAATCTGAGACAGGCCTTCACCCGGTCGGAGCCTGTGCTGATTCCTGTGAGGCTTTCTGTTGACATAGACACGCTAAACATCAATGAGATGGCTCGTGCTTATGGGAAAGCCTGCCTTACAGATGCAGATGGCAATGATGCATACGTGTCGTCCTCTGCAGATACGGTGGTCGTGCTCTTGCCGCGCAATCTCGATATGGACTTGAGGGTTTCGGCCAAAGAGACCGTGTACACCAACCTGAAGCTTTATGACCTCACGACCGGAGTAAGGATGCGCGACGGCGTGGCTACTGTCGATGACCTCAGGATAACCTCTGATTTCGGACACGCCTATCTTGACCTTAAGTATGACACCCGTGATGCAGAAGCCATGTCGGTCGAGGCATCGCTTGGTTTTGTCCAAATAGATGTTGTGAAGTTTTTTGAGAATTTCCATACGCTTCTGCTCATGATGCCGCAGATGAAGAACCTTTCTGGTTCAGTCTCTGCTGAAGCGAAAGGCTCGATGGAGGTGTTTCCTGACATGTGCGTCAACGTGCCTTCGCTTACGGCGGAAGTGGCGGTTCAGGGCAGGGAGCTGAAAGTCCATCAGAACCGTTTCATAAGGAGAATCACCAAGATGATGCTCATTCCTGGCAGCGATGACATACACATACGCAATATGAACGTGCATGCATCGGTGCATGACAACCTGCTTGAACTCGAACCGTTCGACTTCAGGTTCAGCAACTACGGGCTGCGGATGCAGGGTCTCAACAATTTCAACGGCGACCTTTATTATCATATCGGAGTGGAGCGCAATCCGCTCCATATCCCTTTCGGCATCATAATAGAAGGGGAGTATTCCGATCCGAAGCTGCGGTTCGGGAGGGCGCGTTATGATGAACGTCGTGCATTCGGAATCACGGGTGGCATCATGTCGGAAAAGAATATCAACATCGTTAAAGAGGCCCGTCGTTATCTGAAGGAATTCATCAGCAAAGCCGCCGCTTCTGAGCCTGAATGAAGCTTTTTGTTTTATGGTTATAATTTATGGCTTGTAAATACGTAAATTATATATATTCCCAACCGTAAACAAGTGCTTGATGTTGACAAAAGGATTTTCGGAGGCCAGGAAGGCGTATCTTGAAACAAGAGGGAAGACGGCATCGCGCCTGCATGCCGCGCTTATCGATATGGACGGTGTGCTTTACGACTCTATGCCGTGGCATGCGCGTGCCTGGCACCGTATGATGACGGAAACCGGGGTGGATTGTACGGTTGACGAGTTTTTCCTGTATGAGGGAATGACGGGGCCTGCCACTATCGACCTGCTCTTCCGCCGTGCATTCGGACGTAATGCCGAGCCAGATGAGGCTCGAGAGCTTTATGCCAGGAAAGGAAGGTATTTCAAGGAATACGGCAAGAAGATTCCTATGCCTGGAGCGGACAGGATGATGTCTGAACTTATGCGTCTCGGCCTTCGGCGCGTGCTTGTTACCGGTTCGGCACAGCCTTCTCTGCTTGAAAGCATTGACAATGATTATCCGGGTGCATTCAGTCCGCAAGACAGAATCACGGCCTTGGATGTGAACAACGGAAAACCGCATCCTGAGCCGTATCTCCGGGGACTCGCAAAAGCCGGGTGCATGGCCGAAGAGGCTATGGTGGTGGAGAATGCGCCGCTTGGAGTGAGGGCGGGAGTGGCTGCGGGATGCTTCACCGTAGCAGTGGCCACCGGGCCTGTCCCTCTGGAGGCCTTTGAAAAGGAGGGCGCACACCTGATTGTCGGCTCAATGGAGGAATTTGCCTTTATGCTCAAATCGGTTACGTCATGAACAGGATAGAACAAACCATAAGGGATTGGAAATGTTCCGGCGAAGGCACGACGCGCAGGGTGTTCGTGGTTACGGACACGAATGTGGACAGGCTCGTGATGCCGTTGTTTGCCGAAGCGGCACCTTCAATCGCTGAAGCCGAGCGCATAGTGATCAGTCCCGGAGAGGACAACAAGAACATACGCACGGTAGAATCGGTATGGCGCAGGCTGATGTCGGCTGAGGCCACACGCAACGACCTCCTTGTGAATGTAGGCGGTGGTATGGTAAGCGATCTTGGCGGTTTTGCGGCGGCCACGTTCAAGCGCGGGATGCCTTACGCAAACATTGCCACAACACTTCTTGCGGCTGCCGACGCGTCGGTTGGGGGCAAGACCGGCGTGAATTTCGGCGGAGTGAAGAATGCCGTGGGAGCGTTTGCCATGCCTCTCGGCACGGAAGTCTGTTACGAGGCCTTTTCCACCCTGTCGCGTGAAGAGATATTGTCGGGCTATGGCGAGATACTGAAGATGAGTCTGGTGGCCTCTCCGGAATCGCTCGTCAGTATTGCACGGGCGGAAGACAACATCGCCGATCTGGAACGCCTCGGCGACTTCGCCCGCGAGTCTGCCCGCTTGAAGATGGCGATAGTGGACAAAGACCCGAAGGAAACAGGCCTTCGGAAGACACTTAACTTCGGGCACACTTTCGGACACGCGTTTGAAAGCCTTGCGCTTGAACGCGGACACTGCGTGGCTCACGGAATCGCGGTGGCATACGGCATCGTTACGGCTTTGGTGCTGAGCCGGATGCTCTGCGGATTTCCTTCCGAACTGCTTTATTTTGTGGCCAAAGAGGTGGTTCGTCCTTATTTCGGCTCGGTGGGAATGACTTGTTCCGATTATCCTGAACTGCTCGCGTTTATGCACAATGACAAGAAGAACTCCGACAGTGGCAGCATACGCTTTGTGCTTCTTGAGGACGCTGGGAGGCCGGTGTGTGATGTCAGTGTCCCGGACGATGACGTAAAAGCTGCCCTTGACATCTGCCGCGACCTGCTCTCCTGATCAGAAGGCGTGATATGCGTCAAAACTCCGGAACAGGAAGATGTGGACACACGGCTTGCAATGTCTGTGATTTGCGTATTTTATCCGTTTTGCGTAATTTTGCGGGATATGGAGTTTCTGAGGATACTGTATACGGTGGCGTTTGTGTCGGTTATGGCGTTTGCCGCTATGGCCGACCCTGTGCGGATTGATTCTTTCGAGCGGATGGACACGCTTGCAGAGGAGGTGGTAATAGCCAAGGAGGTGAAGGCCGTTCCGGCGTTTGCCTTTGCCGAGTGCGTCAATCTTAGAAGCGTTGTGTTTGAGCAAGGTTCTCGTTGCCGGAGTATAGGTGAATGCGCTTTCTACCGTTGCTGCTCGCTTAAGGAAATCGAGTTGCCGCCTTCATTGTCAGAAATAGGTAAATATGCTTTTGCCTGGTGTGAATCGATGGAAAAGGTGCATTTGGTCAATGTTGATAAGATAGGCGCATTGGCTTTTGCATATTGCTCGTCTTTGAAAGACGTTGAGTTTTCGGAGAGGCTGAAGTCGGTGGGAAACAACGCTTTCAGTTGTTGCACATCATTGGAGGAAGCCCTTATTCCTTCATCGGTTTCATTGCTTGAGTCGTATGCTTTCTCCGGTTGCACGTCGCTTCGCAGAGCTGTTCTGCCTGGCAATCCGTCGCTGCTTGGGGAACTCATATTCAGCGGCTGCACGTCTCTTGAAGAGATTGTGGAGCCAAGCGCAGTCCCTCCGAAGTTCGACTGCGAAAGCTTCCTCTTCGACCCTGACGAGGCAGGTTGTTATGCCAAATGCCGCCTGCTCGTCCCGGCCAGTGCCGTTCCGACTTACCGCAAAACACGTGGCTGGCATCTTTTCTCCGACATATCCCCGTATTCCAAAAAACCATATTGACCAAGTTAATGTGGGTTTTGGAAGAACCACACTGACCATATTGACCAATTTATGGATTTTTGTGGTTGGAGTGGGTTTTGGAAGAACCACACTGACCATATTGACCAATTTATGGATTTTTGTGGTTGGAGTGGGTTTTGGAAGAACCACACTGACCATATTGACCAATTTATGGATTTTTGTGGTTGGTGTGGGTTTTGGAAGAACCACACTGACCATATTGACCAATTTATGGATTTTTGTGGTTGGTGTGGATATTGAAAGAACCACGAGAACCAAATTGACCAAATATGGATTTTTGTGGTTGGTGTGGTTTTTCAAAAGAAGCATACCGCCTGATTACGGTCTGTGTGGTTTGCCATTACCGTTAGTTTTTATTAATTTTGCAACTTTGACGGCGGAATGCCGCCCGTTTATTTAATTGCGACATTATGGATTATAATCACAAGGAAATAGAACGCCGTTGGCAGGGCCATTGGCGTGAAAACCATACTTTCCGGTGCGTCGAGAATCCCGACAAACCGAAATTCTATGTGCTCGACATGTTCCCGTATCCTTCGGGTGCGGGTCTGCACGTTGGGCATCCGCTCGGCTACATCGCGAGCGACATATATTCGCGTTACAAGCGTCAGAGGGGGTTCAACGTGCTGCACCCGATGGGATATGACGCATACGGTCTTCCGGCAGAGCAATATGCCATCCAGACGGGCCAGCATCCTGAAATCACGACGCAAAGGAACATTGCCCGTTATCGCGAGCAGCTTGACAAGATCGGTTTCGCGTTTGACTGGAGCCGTGAAATCCGCACCTGCGATCCGGAATACTACAAATGGACGCAGTGGGCTTTCATGCAGATGTTCAATTCATATTACGACCTTGACGAGAACAAAGCCATGCCTGTATCCCGGCTCGCGGAGCATTTCGCCGTCCGCGGCTCTGAAGGCATCAATCCGGCTTCGTCGAAAGCCCTCAGCTTCAGTGTAGATGAATGGAACTCGCTGAGCGAGAAGGAGCAGCTTGAGAGACTGATGAACTATCGCATCGCTTATCAGGGCGAGACGATGGTCAACTGGTGTCCGGAACTGGGCACAGTGCTTGCCAACGACGAGGTCAGCGAAGGGCTTAGCGTGCGCGGCGGCTATCCTGTGGAGCAGAAGCTGATGAACCAGTGGTGTCTGCGTGTTTCAGCATACGCCCCTCGTCTTCTTGATGACCTCGAAAAGCTCGAATGGTCTGAATCGCTCAAGGAGACGCAGCGCAACTGGATCGGGCGCAGCGAGGGGGCGGAGATGCGTTTCCCTGTGGTGGGCAAGGACTTTGAACTGGAGATTTTCACTACGCGGGCAGATACCGTCTTCGGCGTGACGTTCATGGTGCTTGCTCCGGAATCTAAATACGTTCCGCTTCTTGTCGGCGAGGAGCAACGGAGTGCCGTGGAAGCATATCTCGACGAGGTGAAGCATAAGACGGAGCGCGAACGCCAGATAGAAAAGAAGGTGAGCGGGGTATTCACCGGTTCCTACGCACGCAACCCGCTTACCGGAAAAGAGATACCCATCTATGTGAGCGACTATGTGCTTGCTGGCTACGGCACAGGAGCTATAATGGCAGTGCCTGCGCATGACTCGCGAGACTATGCCTTTGCCCGTCATTTCGACCTGCCCATAATACCGCTTATAGAGGGTGCCGACGTCAGCGAAGAGAGCTTCGACGCCAAGGAAGGCATAATGACCAATTCGTGCGGGCCTGAACTTGACCTGAACGGCATGCAGGTGAAAGAGGCCATAGCCAAGACCAAAAGGTTCATATCAGAGAAGGGAATAGGGCATGTCAAGACCAACTATCGTCTCCGAGATGCCATATTCTCGCGCCAGCGGTATTGGGGCGAGCCGTTCCCCGTATATTACAAGGACGGAACGGCCTATCTTATGGATGAGTCGGAACTTCCGCTTCACCTTCCGGAAGTGGATTCGTATCTTCCCACTGAAACGGGCGAGCCGCCGCTCGGCCGCGCCAAAGGATGGCATACGAAGGACGGATATCCCATAGAGCTGTGTACCATGCCTGGATTCGCAGGTTCGTCGGCGTATTATCTGCGTTATATGGATCCGCGCAACAATGATGCGCTCGTAGGGCACGAGGCCAACGAGTACTGGCGCAATGTGGATCTTTACGTCGGGGGTGCGGAACATGCCACGGGACATCTGATATATTCACGTTTCTGGAACAAGTTCCTCTTCGACCTGGGTGCGGTGTGCGAGCCTGAGCCGTTCAAGAAGCTGGTGAACCAAGGCATGATTCAGGGCCGCTCCAGCTTCGTCTACCGCATAAAGGACACCAACACTTTCGTCAGCCACGGGCTTCGCAAGCAATACGACACTACGCCCATCCGCGTGGACATAGGTTTCGTGAGCAACGACATTCTCGACACGGATGCTTTCCGCGCCTGGCGTCCAGACTTCAAGGATGCGGAGTTCATTCTCGAAGACGGCAGATACGTATGCGGTTATGCGGTGGAGAAGATGTCGAAGTCTATGTTCAATGTGGTGAATCCCGACGACATAGTGGAACGTTACGGAGCCGACACGCTCCGCCTTTACGAGATGTTCCTCGGCCCGGTGGAGCAGTCCAAGCCATGGGACACCAACGGCATCGACGGAGTGAACCGGTTCATAAAGAAGCTTTGGAACCATTTTGTGCGTGCGCTCGACGCACCACAGAAAGAAGCCTCTAAAGAGGAGCTTAAGGCAATACACAAGCTTATAAAGAAAATCGGAAGCGACATAGAATCGTTCTCGTTCAATACGTCGGTGGCCGCTTTCATGATTGCGCTCAATGAGCTTTCTGCACTCAAGTCAACCAGTCGCGAGGTGATGGATCTCTTCACGCGTGTCATCGCGCCTTTTGCTCCCCATATAGCCGAGGAGTTCTGGAGCCTTCTCGGCCATGAAGGAAGCGTCGCCGATGCCGGATGGCCTCTGTTCAATGAGGAATATCTGAGAGAGGACAGTGTCAAGTATCCTGTCAGCTTCAACGGCAAAGCCCGCTACACCATCGAAGTGCCTGCTGATTGCTCGAGAGAAGATGTGGAGAAGGCAGCCCTTGCCGATGCCGGGGCTGAAAAATGGCTTGGCGGAAAGACACCGCGCAAGGTCATTGTGGTTCCGGGCAAGATTGTAAACATCGTGGTCTGAATCATATATTAAGCTGATTCAGTTATAAGTCAAAAACTCAAATCAATTCCCCGGAGTCAACACAGCTTCATTGGTTGACTCCGGGGAATTGATTTGGTTGCAGTCTCAATCTGCGGTGATATCATTGCAGTTGATTGGGTAATGGTCTATCTGTGATTCTGGAACTGTTACTTAACATTAGTAGACACACCGTGCATATTCACCTGGATGCGGTTGCTTCCGTCATAAAGAGTTCGCATGAAGGCATTGAAATCTTCAAGTGTGAGGTTTTCAATAGCTGAGCGATGTTCTGTAATCAGGTCTTTGCCAAGGAGCTCATACAGACGAATGTTGTTATGCCAGTAAGAATTTGTGCGGACACTATTCTCGTATTGTGAAAGCATAGCACCTTTTACACGGTTGAACTGGTCGGCGGTAGCACCTTCCTTCAACAGATTGACAAAAATATCGTCTGCAAACTGTAACATCTTTGCCGACTGTTCCTCGTTTGTCTGAAGGAAATAAACAAGATTCCATTTATCATTATTGATATCATAGGAAGAATATACCATCGGGCTGTAAACGCCACCTTCCTTTTCTCGCAGTGTCTCGGTATAGAGAATCTTTACAATGTCGCCAACCAATGAAGCCTTGACCTGATTCTGAATTGTATTGGGAACATTCGTTCCACTGTAGAACCCATATAGCCAGTCTGCGGGTGCCGTCATTTGCGCCGTAAAGTTGTCAATAACTTCACCACCAGCGGTATTGACAGGCGCAACAACCTTGCGCGCCTCTTTCTTAGAGGAAGAAAGCGATGCTATGTACTGCTCCAAAAGAGGTTTTAAACGCGAGTTCGGGATAACGAAAGCCCTAACGGCTGTTCTGAAAAGAGACATAGATTATCAGGTGACCCGGTCGGGTCGCCTGATTTTTTACCGTCGTGTTTACCGCCAGAAGACGAGCTGCCCGCTTG
>CAJSYI010000002.1 GCA_910573745.1 Muribaculaceae bacterium
TCACCCGTGCGCCGGTCGCCGGCGGGACGCGCAAGCGCGTCCCCCGCTGCCCCTCGACTTGCATGTGTTAAGCCTGCCGCTAGCGTTCATCCTGAGCCAGGATCAAACTCTCCGCTGTTTTATGTTTCCGTCTTGCGACGAATCTATCGAATTGTCCGTCCCGGCCTTCCGGTGTTGTCTCGGGCCCCCGCAAAACCAGCCCCCGAAAGGGACGGCGCGGAAGCCCCGCTGCTTCCTTTGTCCTGTGGCATCGCTGTCAATGTCCTTGGGCATCCCGGTGAACCCCGGCCGCCCTCTCAGGCTGGCCCCGTTCCCGTTTTGCGAGTGCAAAGTTACGACCTTTCCACGGAACACGCAAACTTTCCTCGAACTTTTTCCGAACTTTTTTGTTGAGGCTCAGTCAAAACCCTGTCTGCCACACGTTTAACCGTGTGTTAAATTGTGTTCATTTGTGTTGCGGAAACATAAACGACGCCCGCGCGACGGTTTTGGCCTCTTCGGCAACACATACACATAAGTTCAGAGTAGGGCGGCAAGAGACGGTATTATTGATGGATGGGTCTGCGCATCTTCTTCCGGAGTCCAACCTTTGCCCTTAATCCAAGCCACTCGGCATCCTATGGATTCAGCTGGGATTATGTCCTTTTTGAGGCTGTCTCCGACCACAAGCACCTCTTCCGGCCTAAATCCGAGAGCTTCCACCCCAAGAGAAAATATCTTCGGGTCGGGCTTGCGGACTCCGACAACGGCACTTTCCACAATCTTCCTGAAATATTTGAGCAGGCCGAAGTCTGCAAGCACCGCCTCAACGTTGCCGTAGAAATTGGAAACGAGCACAAGCGGATAAACCTCCGCAAGAGATTCGATGACGGGTCTCGCCCGTTCTACGGATGCTTTAGCCGATTCGTAACACCGCAAAGCCACCGGTTCCGAAACAGCGTCGGCCTGAGCTTCAGAAAGCATACCCTGCTCCACAAGCCAACCGAACTCGATGCGCATCTTGATACGCATCAGGTCGCGGAAATCGTGGTGAGGCAGTATATGACGTGTTCTGGCGAGCTCACGTTCAGCAAAGACATAAGCGTCGCGTAACTGCTCTTTGGATACAGGCACACCTTCTTCCTGATACGCATGCCATATCACTTCACTCCAATGGTCGCCACCTGTGTCGATGGTGCCGCCATAATCGAATATTATCCCTTTTATGCCATCAAGAAACCTGTTCATTGCTTTTCGAGTTGAAGTGTGAAACGTCGGCAGATGCGTTCGTGGCGCACCACCATATATATAAGGAGAATGTTGAGCACCGTAAGTTCAAAGGCAAAATACAACCACGGCATCCGGAATATAAGAAGAGCCGCGAACAGCGCGAAAGTGCGAGTGTTGAAAGAAAGTATGTTGGTGTACTTCATCAGGGGCTTTGAAGCCTGACGGAACTCTTCGCGGAAAGACTGCGGTATCCTATGCCCGTAACGCGCGGCCAGCACACGGCGCAAGCGTTGCATCCAAGGGGTGCGTTTCTCCTGGCCTACCGTATAGTTGGTATAGAAAAGAAGCGTGAACTTCTGCCAAAAATCCTTTTTCCAAGACAAGGAACGGAACTTATCCCACAAATCGGACGCGGAATCAAGCTCCGACCCCTCTTCGCCCTTAAGGAAGTAGAGATGGAACTGGCGGTAATAGTCAGCCATGGCAGCCTGAACGCCATGGAAAACGCCTGTGGCAACCGCCACCACCCATATCACCCACGCATGGGCGGAAAAGAAATCGGAAGTGGCGTTCTCACGCAGGCATATCGCTATATATATGGCCGCAAACCACACATCTCCGCTCACGCCGTCGAGGATGCGACCTATCCGCGAATACTGCTTGGTCATACGAGCGAGCTGGCCGTCGGCAGAGTCGAACGAATCGGCAAGCATCAGCAAAAGGCATCCCGCAAGATTGAGCCATATGTTCGTGAAATAGAAAAGGCATCCCGACGCGAACCCGATGAATATGGAAGCGATGGTGATGGCATTGGGCGTTATCCCCAGCCTTTTGGCCATCAACGCCCACCTATAACCGATCGGACGGTAAAACTTGAGGTCGAACCATTCCTCTGTGTCAAGCGATTTCAACGAATTCCTGAAATCATCTGATGTGCTTATCTTCTCACCCATAAATTCATCTTTTGTCTCTGATTGTCTTAAGCACGCATTTGGCGATGAACGGCGCGGCCTCCTTGCGGCAAGGGGCAAACGACGGCCAGTCATTGAAGTCAATTATCCTTATGGAACCGTCCTGGTCCACAATGCAGTCTCCCCCATAAACCTTCACCTCAAGCGTGTCGGAAGCCTTCTGACAAATCTCGCGCAGGTAATCCTCCGAAAACGGGATGCCCTGCGACTTGCCGTTGACGGCTTCGTAACCGTATTTGGAATGGCCCATATCAAACGGATAGAACCAATAGAAGAACGGCTGGCCGGATATACCGTAGAACTTCACAAGGTCGCCTTCAAGATGGCGGTTGATCACGGCGCGCCTGATTCCACGGAGACAATACTCCTGAAGCATGTCCTGCGCCTCCTCGATGTGGCGGCAATAGCTGACATCCTCTTTATGCATCGCGTGGAAATCGCCCCGCTTGATCCAGCACGACGAGAATCCAGCCTCCACAAGCTCACGGCCTACGGACTCGTTGGTGTTGACAATCAGCGAATCGGGATACGGGATGCCGTGTCCCATAAGCAGACGCGTCATTTTCTCACGTGTGCAGTTTTCGATTCCGTAGCCAGAATTTATGACAATCACCCCCTTGTCCTCAAGTGACTGGAGCTTGGCAATGGAAGCCTGTTCACGGCACATATTCAGCACTACGTCGGCATCAATGTCCGACTCTATGAATCTCTCCTCGCTGAAGATGTCCACTATGCATCCTCTTTTGCGAAGCTCGTCGGCAGCAGCGTTGAATATCGCGGCATCGTTGCCTATATGGTTGGGAGAATAAGCTCCGGCACGCATGATGCCGGCAATCCTTATGTCTGACATAAGCAAGTGTTAAAAGAAAGTAAAGAATAGAAAAGTATATGGTTCAGGAATTGATGAACGCCTCGGCCACGGCAATGTCGGCGGCATGGTCAACATCGACTATCTTCCCGAGATCAAAACCCTTGATTCTCAGGCCAGCATCGACCAGAGCGCGCTGATAATTGCGCATACGGCTCACACCTCTGTCCATACAGTCCTCAAGAACGTCGATCGCAGGCTCCGAAAGGCCGTATATACCCCCGGAGATGTACCTGACGCCGTCCCAAGGGCAGTCGCGAAAGGCGAGGATGTCCATACGGTCGTCCACATCTATATAAAGCGGCTTTTCATCGTCGATGAACCCGGTCATTGCCATCATTCCGTCCACATCCTCAGGCGCATCACGGAAAGCATCTACATATGGAGCGAAATCCTGAGTGCGGAAAATCGTGTCAACTGTGGTAAGGATGAAACGTCCCTTCCCGCGCATCAGGCGCGAAAGCTCATAGAACGAATGCATCGAACTCGGGGTGGACTTGACGATAAGCCTCAACGGGACAGCAAGCGAAGGAGCCAAATCGACGAGGAAACGCTGCACGTCGGTCATCTGTTCATTCACTATGACGCTGACTGACTCGGCTCCGCACCCTATGAACACGTTTATCAGCCGCTCGATCATAGGGTGGCCGTCGAGATCAACGAGCGGTTTAGGGCGGTCAACGCCCTCTTGCCGGAGCCTCGACCCCTCTCCGGCGGCAATTATACCGTAATGCATCTTATTCAACAAACGGGGGAACGAATCCCCCGAGACTTAGAGTGTGTTTGAGATTTTTATTCTGATTTGCCAGGCAGTTTTTTACAGTGATATGCTCTTTTGAGCGTGCCTTTATGGGTCAATCCTGCTGTCCGCCGGCTTCCGGAGAAACAGCGGCAGGAGCTGAAGGCTTCCTGTCGGCCTCCTTCTCGGAAGCCTCTTTCGCCGACCTGCCCTTGTCGGCTTTGCGGGAATCGGTCTGTTTGCGCAGAGGGTTGGCCGAAGCACGCTCGAAACTGCGGCGACAGCGGAAAATGTCGATTGCCTTGTAAATCGCCTCCCGCATCGACGTCTCGTCAGCCACGCCCTTCCCGGCTATGTCGTAGGCAGTGCCATGGTCGGGGGAAGTGCGCACGAACGGCAGCCCTGCTGTAAAGTTCACCCCGTTCTCCCGAGCCAAAGCCTTGAAAGGGGCAAGCCCCTGGTCATGATACATGGCCACCACCCCGTCGAAGTTCTTATAGACATCCGTAGCAAAGAACCCGTCGGCACTGTACGGGCCGAAAGCCAGGATTCCCTCCGCCACGCATTGGTCGATGGCCGGAGCAATCGTCTCCTGCTCCTCTTTTCCCAAAAGCCCGTGGTCGCCGCAGTGCGGATTGAGCGACAGCACGGCTATTTTAGGACGCTCGCAGGCGAAATCCGCCCTGAGCGAACGGTCAAAGAGCCTCACCACCTCCACGATGCGTTCCTTGGTAACGGCTTCCGCCACCTTTCCTATGGGAAGATGCGTGGTAACAAGAGCTACCCTGACATGGTCGTCAAACAGAATCATCAGAGACTTTGCGCCGTCGCCGGCTTTCGACTGAAGATATTCCGTATGGCCTGAGAAGCGGAACCCGTCGCCTTGAATGGTGTTCTTGTCAATCGGGGCGGTAACGAGCACATCTATGTCTCCCGCGAGCAAAGCCTCCGTGGCCTTTTCAAGCGAAAGAAGCGCAGCGGCGCCGCTTTCCGCCGACGGAGTGCCGGGAACGACCTTGATGTCTTCGTTGGATATGTTGACGACATTGACCTCTCCGTCCGCCACACCCTCGGCAGAGGATACCTGACGGAAATAGAAATCGCCGATGCCTAAAGCCTTGCGATAGAACGACACCAATTTTGACGTTCCGAATATGACCGGAGTGCAGACTTCCGTGAAGCCTTCCGCACCGACGGCCTTTAGTATTATCTCATAAGAGATACCGTTAATGTCGCCGTGGGAAATTCCCACTCTTATAGGACGGGCCATGGTAAGTACTGGATACTGTGATTGTTGAGTATTTAATGATTTCTGTCATTGCTTGCAAGAAGTGGAAAGCATTCCGCATGCAGCAAGGATGTCTTCTCCGCGCGACGCGCGTATGGTGGCTATTATTCCGTGGGAATTGAGGCAATTCCGCATCATAAGCATTCTCTCTTCGCTGCAGGGGACGAGATCCACGCCCGCAACCGCATGGAAGCGTATGAGGTTGACACGGCACCGGACATTGCCTATGAGCTTGACCAGCATCTCGGCATGAGCGATGTCATCGTTCACGCCGCGCCACATTATGTATTCCAGCGACAGACGACGCTGATGGGAGAAATCGTATGAGGAAAGCACCTTCATCACGCTTGCGATAGGGAAGGCCTTCTGCGCAGGCATCAGCTGTCCACGTTCGCGGGCATCGGCGGTATGGACAGATATGGCCACATGCACCGAAGTGCGGTCGAGAAGCTCCTTGAGTTCCGGCAGCTTTCCGACGGTAGAGACAGTGATTCGCTTCGGGCTCCAGGCAAATCCCCATTGCGCGGTCAGAATCTCTATGACCTTCATCACCTCGCCTAAATTGTCGAGCGGCTCGCCCATCCCCATAAAGACCACGTTTGTAAGGTCTGAAAGCCCGTCGGAGGCACCTGCCGACAGAATCTGGTTTATAATCTGATGGGCGGTGAGCTGGGCCTTGAAGCCCATCTTCCCCGTGGCACAGAAATAACAGTTCATCTTGCATCCCACCTGTGAGGAGACGCAAAGCGTGGCACGTTCCTTGTCGGGTATGTATACGGTTTCAACCGAACGCCCCTCCCCCGCCGGGAAAAGATACTTCACGGTCCCGTCGGAGGAACGCATCTTCTTGACTGGTTTTTCACGTCCGACGACATAGTGTTCGGCAAGCCATTCACGGTTGCGCCTGGAAATGTTGTTCATCTCATCGAACGACTCCACACGCTTCCCATATATCCATTGCGCAAGCTGGCGACCCACGAAGCGCGGCATGTTTCCGGCAATCGCAATGTCTTCAAGCTCATGAAGGGTCAGTCCTATCAGAGGGTATTTTCTCATCGGGAATACTTAGAGTGTATTTGAATTCTTTTTCTGGTTCTAAAAAACAGTTTTACAAGTCCTTCCGGGAGCTGGAACCAGAGGCATAGCGAACCACGCCACGTGGCAAAGGCCGGAAAGGACGCAAAAAACCGGATGTTTCTTGAAAGTCTGACGGGCCACAGGCCCAAAGCCCATAGCCCGTCCGTTCACTTCATGACGAGTCAGGCAATCAATCGCCTGCCTCGAATTTGTACACGTTGTTGACAATCTTGCGGTCGCCACGGAGCATACCCTGCATGTCGGGGTTCACGAGCTGGTAATACTGCTGCTCGTAGCTGTCGGCATTGTAGGGGAAGTTCTCGTTCTTGCGGCTCTTCACGCGGTAGGCGTAAACACCGTCGGCACCTTTGACAACATAGACCTTGGCACCGGGGTTCGTGCCGGATATGCGGCCGGTAACCGCCGGATCGGAAACGCTGTAGTTGCGTCCAAAGCGGAAAGCCGGGCTTGATGAAGACTGCACGCCCATAGCGGCTGCGGCAGAGGCCACGGAAGAAGCCTTGGCCTGGTATTGTTTCACCATGGCATCGCCAGCCTTGGAGGCGCGCACCTCGCCGGTGAGAAGATCCTTCACTTTCTTGTTGTCGGCCGGGATGAAATCCTCATACTCGGAATCGACCGCCACTGCATAGAGAGCCGGGGCATTGGCATCTTTCGATTCGTAGATGTGGCTCACGTCCCCCTTGTTGCCGTCAATCATCACCCAGCGTACCACCTGGCGGCTGTCGGGATAATACTGGTTCATGCCCTGGAAGCGCGGCACTGCGGGAAGCGACTGCGTGAAGTCGAATTCCTGCACGTTATACCCTGCCTTGGCGGCATTGGCCTTGAACTTGGCAGCGGTGCTGTTGGCAGCGAGGAACTTCTCAAGCTTCGCACGCTCGTCGCTGACCGTACGCACGCTCGGCTTCACGTCATAGCTGATTTCCTCGTATTCGTAGACTTCCACCGGAGCCTTCTTGTCGGCAACCTGCGCATACACCGCGCCATCGTTGGATTTGAAAAGCTCAACATATCTGCCACCGGCGTTCATAAGGGTGTCGAGCTGGCCTTTCTCGATGGCATTCGTAGGCCCGGCGGCGGTGAAGAGCTGAATCCACTGCTTGGGCTGCACGGTTACGCTGTCCGTCTTGTACACAGACTTGATGGAATCCACCACGATGCCGGAATTGAGAGTGGCAAGCACCTTTGCAGGAAGGGCGGCACCGGCCACGGAAACGATGTTGACCTGAATCGAATCCACCTCAGCACGGCGTGAACCCATCTTTACAATAGTGAAGCCCCTTGGAGTCTCACTGATGAGCGACACGGAATCCGCAGGCGCGGAAGCCACATAGCTCTTGATAGCCGCGTTGGAGATGTCGGAAGCGCGGAGCTGACGGCGTTCCACCACCACGCCTTCACGGCGCATATCCTTGCCGAGGGTGCTGTCGCGGAGAGCCTTGACGGCCTTCTGGGCAAGAGCCTTGGCATTCTTGATGTCGGCTGCGGAAGGCACCACGTTCACGGCGATGAAAGAAACCTCCTTGGTCGGCTCCATCACCTCGAAACGGTAGCGTTCCTGCTTGTAGCGGTCGTTGATTTCAGAGGCACTGACAGGATACTTCTTCTCATCGAGCTGGCCGAAAGGCTTGAAAGCGATTTCGACGTCGGCGGTGGCCACGTAGTCGTTGTACATCGATTTCTTGTCAAGTTCGTTGGCCTTCACAGTCCCGTAGAGAAGACGCTGGTATGTGTTGCGTGCGATCATCTGCTTCGTCTCCTCCTCCACCGCAAGCCACTGACGCTGGAAAGGAGCCATGTCAGCGTCCGAGAGGCCGTTGCGCTTGGGATTGAAGATGATTTCATAAGCCTGCGCAGGAGTGGAAACCTGCACGCCGCTGGCCATCAGCTGGCGTATGACGAGATTGATCTTTTCGTTGATGGGGTTTTCGAGCATATAGAAGCGGAGCTGGTTGCCCGTGGAACGGACACCTGCCTTGTCCACAGCGTCGTCGAGGAGTTTCTCGCCCACGAGCTGTTCGAGCGCCATCTGCGCAAGGATCTGCGTGTCGAAATTGGCGTATTGCTGCGGATTCTGCCTGCGGGCCTCCTCAAGCTGGTTGTTGAGTTCCTGCCGCTTGCGTTGATACTCAGTATAGTCGATTTTCTGTTTACCCACCTTGGCCACCGTCGTCTGGTTGCCGAAGAGCTTACTGCCGTTGGTAATCGCATCGCCAACGATGAAAGCAAGCAGAGCCACACCGATCACGATGATGAGAAACACCGACTTGCTTCTGATTTTCTCTAATGTTGCCATTCTGAAATATAGCTGATATTGGTTAATTTCTTATTTAAGCACGCCTAACGAAACAACAACCATACCACTGGCTGCCAATATCTTAATATCAGCAAGACAGGGCTTGGGAAGTCCTTCTCACGACATTCCGCCAAAGGCAGAGATGCTTTTAAGCACGCAAAGATAACACTTTATGGACAATCAGGCAAGAATATCGACGTTTTTTCGCAAATTTTGGAGTGTGTTTGGATTTTTATTCTGATTATTACAGGCAGCTTTTACAGTGTTCCGGGTCTTGGGACGTGGCTCACAGCCCGCCATGCAACGGATGGAAGACCGCATTTCCCGACAAGGCAAAAGCGGCCGGGGCAACCCGCCCTCGACCGCCTTTGCCTATGTTCCGAAAAACTCATCAAAGCCCGAACTCCTTGCGGAAACCGTCCGCAAGATCGAGCTCTTCCCAAGGGAAAAGCTTCACCGACAGCTCAATCGGCCTGCCGTTGTCATAGCGCGACCCGAACCTCTTGACCACAGTCTCCGGCCTGCGCCCCATATGTCCGTATGAAGCCGTCTCCTTATATATAGGCGCACGCAGTCCAAGAGACTCCTCAATCGCCCGAGGACGCAGATCCACGAGAGAACGCACCTTGTCGGCAATCTCAGCGTCAGAAAGCCCGACGTGCGAAGTGCCGTAGGTATTGACGAATATGTTCACCGGCTCCGCCACTCCGATGGCGTAGCTCACCTGCAGAAGCACCTCGTCGGCAACACCTGCGGCAACAAGGTTCTTGGCTATGTGGCGCGCGGCATAAGCAGCCGAACGGTCAACCTTGGACGGGTCTTTGCCCGAGAAAGCGCCGCCCCCGTGGGCTCCCCGGCCGCCGTAAGTGTCCACGATGATCTTGCGCCCGGTAAGCCCGGTGTCGGCATGCGGCCCGCCGAGGACGAACTTGCCAGTGGGATTCACGTGCAGCGTCAGATTGTCGTCGAAAAGCCTGCGGGTGGCTTCCGGGAGCTTGGCTATCACACGCGGCAGAAGCACCTCTCGCACGTCCTTCTCAATCTGCTCAAGCATCTGCCTGTCGGCCGCCAGCTGCGCGGCAGGCGTGCCGTCGAGAGGCTCCACAAACTCGTCATGCTGGGTGGAGACCACGATTGTGTGGATGCGTTGGGGCTTCCCGTCGTCGCCGTATTCCACTGTGGTCTGGCTTTTCGCGTCGGGACGCAGATACGTTACGAGCTTACCTTTGCGGTAATAGTTCATATGCTTTCCTTCACGGCGTATGTCGGCAAGTTCGCGAAGAAGAAGATGCGAGACATAGAGCGAAAGCGGAATATAATCCTCTGTCTCGTTGGTGGCATAGCCGAACATCATGCCCTGGTCGCCAGCCCCCTGCTCATCCTCGCTGCGTTCCACACCGCGATGTATGTCAGGACTCTGCTCATGGATCGTGCTCAATATCCCGCAGCTGTCTCCGTCGAAGCGGTAAGCCCCGCGGTTGTAGCCTATATCATTGATAAGCCTACGCGTAACCGCCGGAATGTCAACGTATGCCTGGCTTGTAACCTCTCCGGCCACCACCACCTGTCCGGTGGTGCAGAGGGTTTCGATGGCGACCTTAGAGTTTTTGTCGCGCGCGAGGAATTCGTCAAGAAGAGCGTCGCTGATCTGGTCGGCGACTTTGTCGGGATGTCCTTCGGAGACTGACTCCGATGTAAATAAATAGCTCATAAACAGCTGTTAAAAGTTAAACTACATAAGTAGATTCTTAGAGGGTTTGTTTGATTCAAGCCGGAAAAGGACGGAAGGCATGTAAACAAAAAAGCATCCGAGGGATTCCGGCGTATGCCCCCCTGAATGCTTCAACAATCGGCGTCGGAAGGCTCCGGAGCAAGACCGAAGTGCGACGCGTCGTGCAGTTTTAGCATTTTTTCGGGTGGTTGCAAGCAGCCAAATTTATCCACCTTCGCATCCGCGCCATCCGGCCTTTGCGAAACAGACTGCAAAATTACTAACTTCTTTTCTTAAAAACAAACTCTGACGCGTTTTTCTCATTTCAGACCAAAAATCACTCCTGCCTACACAAAAAGGAGCGGCAGAAAACCGGTTTGCCTCATTAAGTGGCATTTGCATTTGATGGCTCATGCGGATTAAATTTAACCCATTTTTACTTAAAATATCAGTTATAAACCATTTTTAATGGTTGGCCGATGCAGTTTTTTCATAAAAAGTTTTGCCAATTGCGAAAGTGTATCTAATTTTACGCCGAATTTCGCTTTGGGCAACATGCGCAAAGCGATTTCCGGCTACGCACAAGCCTTACGCTCCGCAACGGAGGGAGGCTGGAAGCGAGGCCGAACCGCTAAACTTAGACAAAAACAGAAAAATCAAATCTTATCATGGCAACACCAACTGCTAAAAAGCCTAACGGAAAATTAGGCGTGCTTGTAGTGGGACTCGGCGCAGTAACCACCACCTTTATGACCGGCGTCTTCATGGCCCGCAAAGGACTCGCAAAGCCCGTCGGTTCTATGACGCAATACGACAAAATCCGTGTCGGCCGCGGCAAAGACAAGAAATACCTCCATTATAAAGACATCGTGCCCCTGGCCGACCTCAACGACATCGTATTCGGCGCATGGGACGTGTTCCCCGCCAACGCCTACGAGTCGGCAATCAACGCCGAAGTCCTCAAAGAGAAGGACATCGAGCCTGTGAAGGACGAGCTCATCGCCATCAAGCCGATGAAAGCAGCCTTCGACCGCAACTACGCAAAACGCCTCAACGGCGAGAACACCATGGGCGACATCACCCGCTGGGAAATGACAGAACGCCTGCGCGAAGACATCCGCCGCTTCAAGGAGGAGACCGGCGTTGAACGCGCAGTGGTGCTCTGGGCCGCCTCGACCGAGGTCTATGTGCCTGTGGACGAGAACGTGCACGCCACCGTCGAATCGCTTGAAAAGGCGATGAAGGCCGACGACCGCGAACACATAGCACCCTCGATGTGCTACGCCTACGCCGCCCTCAGCGAAGGATGCCCCTTCATCATGGGCGCCCCGAACACGACCGTGGACATCCCGGCAATGTGGGAGCTTTCCGAGAAGACCTGCATGCCTATCGCAGGCAAGGACTTCAAGACAGGCCAGACTCTCGTGAAATCGGGCTTCGCCCCGATCATCGGCACCCGCTGCCTCGGCCTGTCCGGATGGTTCTCGACCAACATCCTCGGCAACCGCGACGGCCTCGTGCTCGACGAGCCTGCCAACTTCCGCACCAAGGAGGTCAGCAAGCTCTCCACGCTCGAGTCTATCCTCGTGCCTGAAGACCAGCCCGACCTCTACGGCCACGGCAACGACGAAGACACCCAGTACTACCACAAGGTGCGCATCAACTACTATCCGCCGCGCAACGACAACAAGGAGGGCTGGGACAACATCGACATCTTCGGCTGGATGAACTATCCGATGCAGATCAAGATCAACTTCCTCTGCCGCGACTCCATCCTTGCCGCACCGCTCTGCCTCGACCTCGTGCTCCTGAGCGACCTCGCTGCCCGCGACGGCCGCCACGGCATCCAACGCTTCCTGAGCTTCTTCCTCAAGAGCCCGATGCACGACTACACCGAGGACGAAATCCCCGTAAACCACCTCTTCCAGCAGTACGTCATGCTGAAGAACGCCATCCGCGAGATGGGCGGCTACGAGGCCGACGAGGAAATCGATTGATTCCGCCCCGACACATTAATTTAAATATAAAGAAAGAGCCAGCCCGGATTCCTGATGGATCCGGGCTGTTTTCATTCGCATATGTCCGCGGCACAGTCAGCGGCGATAGCGGATGCGGCGGCGTTCGATGCGCATGGAACGCCGCGTCGCCTTACGTCCTTCGTCGTCCTCCTCGCTTAAGACGCTGACCTCGCGTTCAGTCCAGTTGCCATGAGAATCCTCGGCCTTGTAGACGTATGTCTGCGTGTCGGTGGATTCATAGTCATATTCAGCAGACGTTGCCACCGACCTCACCAATCGTCCGGCATCGTCGTACTCATACATGACGCGCGTTGTCCATTCCGCACCCACAAGTTCAAGAGAAGCAGGATAACCGGATTCGTCCCATGTGTAATATTCCGTATATCCGGATTCGGAATACTCGCCGTCGGGACGGTTGTGGGAAAAAGACATGATGCGTCTTTGCGCGTCGCGCTCTATAGACACCATAATACCCTCTTCGGAAGCCTTGTCGGCCGCCGGCAACGTATTGCCGTCAGCATCGGCAATAAAATCCACGTCCAGAGACTTCACCTTCTTGCCGCTCCAGACCGACCATGAGGCAAGGGTGGCGATGCTGCCGTCAGGAGCGAAAGCCATCGAATCAACGTTCACATCGCGGGGGCTGCCCATGGTGTAATACTCCAAGACGCAGCTTTCCACGTTCCCTTTAAGCTCCTTCCAGGCAAGGTCGGGAGCGGAAAACAGCTCCTCATCCTCACCATCAACGGATTTCAGCGAATCCGAATCGGAAGACGACGCATTCCGGGAGCCACACGATGCCAGAGCGGCAACAGCCAAGACGGCAGGGAGGAAAAGATATCTTAATTCCATAATGCAAATCTTTTTATGGCGCAAAGTTAACGGTAAGAGTCGGTAAACGCGAGTTGATTTATAGTTAAATTTCCATAATTTTAGTCAACAAAATCAAATTTTATCGACATTCGTGGACAAAACGATACGACAAGGGTGTAGATAACGGAAATTTTTACTACCTTTGCATTATGAATTCCGGAGGGGACGCAAGTCTCCTCCCTCTTTTTGCATAAACCGATGATAGACCGCCAGGCGCTTTCCGACTTTGTCGAGCAAAAGCTAAAAGACACGGGATGCTTCCTTACAGACGTAAAAGTAACCCCAGACAACCAGATAACAGTTGAAATCGACAGCATGAACGCAGTCGACATTGACGAGTGCGTGTCGCTGACGCGCGCCATCGAGGCGGAGTTCGACCGCGACAAGGAGGACTACGGACTCGAAGTAGGCTCGGCAGGACTGACGTCGCCTTTGAGGGTGCCGCGCCAATACGAGAAACACATCGGCCACGACGTGGAAGTGCTCACAAACGACGGGCGCAAAATCCACGGAATGCTCAAGGAGGCCGACGCCGAAGGGTTCACCGTGGCAACCGAGCGCAAGGTGAAGCCGGAAGGGGCAAAGCGCCCTGTGACGGAAACCGTCGAGGAACGGTTCGGCTACGGGGACGTGAAACACACCAAATATGATCTGAAATTCTAAAAACTACATACGGCATCCGCGCCACCCCCGGAGAGGGCAGGCGCGTAGCCGACACAAAGATAATATGGCAAAGAAAGCGGAGACAGTAAATATGGTCGATCGGTTCGCCGAGTTCAAGGAACTCAAGAACATCGACAAGACCACTATGATAAGCGTGCTCGAAGAGTCGTTTCGCAACGTGCTGGCAAAGATGTTCGGCAGCGACGAGAACTTCGACGTCATCATGAACCCCGACAAAGGCGACTGCGAAATCTACCAGAACCTTGAAGTGGTGGCCGACGACGCGGTAGACAACAAGGACATGCAGATAGGCCTTGCCGAGGCGCGCGAAATCGACCCTGAGTGCGAAATCGGGGAAGACGTGGCCAAACGCATATATTTCGAGAAGTTCGGCCGCCGGGCAATCCTCAACCTCCGCCAGACGCTGCAGTCAAAAATCCTCGACCTTCAGAAAGACGCCATATATTCAAAGTTCAAGGAACTCGAAGGCGAAATCATCACCGGCGAAGTGCACCAGATATGGAAAAGGGAGATGCTCCTGCTCGACGACGACCAGAACGAGCTTCTGATGCCCAAAGAGGAACAGATCCCGTCCGACTTCTTCCACAAGGGCGACCTCGTGCGTGCAGTGGTGAAGACGGTGGACAACACCAACAACAACCCTAAAGTGATAGTAAGCCGCACCGACGAACGCTTCCTGCGCCGTCTTTTCGAGCAGGAAGTGCCGGAAATACACGACGGGCTGATTACAATCAGGGCAGTGGCCCGCGTGCCGGGCGAACGCGCCAAGATAGCGGTAGAGAGCTATGACGACCGCATCGACCCCGTAGGGGCATGCGTCGGAGTGAAGGGAAGCCGCATCCACGGCATAGTACGTGAACTGAAGAACGAGAACATCGACGTGATTCCGTTCACCAACAACCAGCAGCTCTTCATCCAACGCGCACTCAGCCCGGCCAAAGTAAGCTCCATCCGCCTCAACGAAGAGGAGAAGAAGGCCGAAGTGTTCCTGCATCCCGACGAGGTGTCGCTGGCGATAGGCAAGGGAGGCCTCAACATACGCCTGGCATCGATGCTCACCGGCTACACGATCGACGTTTACCGCGACCTCGAAGAGGGCGAAGAGGACATCTATCTCGACGAATTCCGCGACGAAATCGACGACTGGGTGGTGGAAGCGCTCAAAAACCTCGGCCTGAGCACCGCCAAAGCCGTGCTCAACGCCCCGCAGCAGCTCCTCGACCAGGCCGACCTCGAAGACACCACGCTCCAGCAGGTAATGGACGTGCTACGTGCCGAATTCGCAGACTGAAAAGCCTGCGGACTGCGGTAGCCATCAAGCCTCTTTTCAAAATTTCCAAGAACAGACCACCAATCAGTATATGCCAATAAGAATAAGCAAAATAGCAAAAGAACTCAATGTCGGAGTGAGCACTGCGGCCGAGTTTCTGCGGAAACACGACATCGAGGTCGACGAAACCAACCCCAATGCCCGCATCGGGGAAGACGCCGCCGACCTCCTCCGCAAGGAATACAGCAAGGACAAAGACACCAAGACACGCTCCGACATCTTCACAACATCGAGGCTCACAGGCAAAAAGGCCAGCAAGCAGAACCGTTCCAGGACAGAGGAAATCAAGACCGAAGTGCCCAAGGCCGCAGGCCCGCGCGTGCTCGGCAAGATAGACCTGTCCACTGGATCAGCCATCACTCCCAAGCCTGAGAAGCCCAAGGCCGATACTGAGGCAAAACCGCAACAGGCAGAGAGCCGACCGGCTCCGGAAGCAAAAACCGAGCCCAAGCCGCAGCCTGAAAAGAAGGCAAAAGCCGACGACTCGCACAAGCAGCCTGCCCAGGAACTGAAACCGGAGCCGAAACCGGAAGCGAAACCTGAGGCAACGGCCGAAAAGGCCGAGCCGACGCAACCGGCAAGCCCCGCAAAAGCCCCTGAACACAAGCCTGCATCAAAGCCGCTGCCGGCGAAAGAGGAAAAGCCTGAAAAGAAGGCCGATGAGAAGCAGGCTCCCGAAAAGCCGCAGCCCGCAGAAGAGAAGAAGGCTCCCGAAGCTACGGAAAACGACGGAGGAGTGTTCCGCCTGAAGACTCCCGGAGCAGGCATACAGCTCAAGGTCGTTGATAAAATAGACCTGTCCGCGCTCAACCAGAACACCCGCCCCAAAAAGAAGAGCAAAGAGGAGCGGCGCAAAGAGCGGATAGACCGCAGCCACGCCGGAGGGGCGGCGCAGGCCCAGGGCGGCGCAGGCTCCGACCGCAAAAAGCGCAAACGCATCGGCAAAGAGAAGGTGGACATCGAGAAGGCCGGCGCACAGGTCACAAAGAACCCTGAATCCAAACAGAACGGCGGCGGAAACAACCGCCCCGGAAACGGCAACCAACGCCGCGACCGAAACGACCGCGGAGGAGCGGCGGCAAAACGCGAACGCGGCCCGAAACGTCCGGTGAAGCAGGAGGTCAACAGCGAAGACGTGCAGCGTCAGGTGAAAGAGACCCTGGCCCGTCTCACCAACAAGACCACCAAGAAGAGCGTCAAATGGCGCAAAGAGAAGCGCGAAGAGATGCACCACCGCGAAATGGAGAATGCCGAACGAGAAGCCGCACAGAGCAAAATCATAAAAATCACGGAATTCGTGACGGCCAACGACCTCGCGCAGCTTATGGACGTGCCGATCAACAACATCATCGCCACTTGCATGAACCTCGGCGTGATGGTGTCCATCAACCAGCGGCTTGACGCTGAGACCATCAACATCGTGGCCGAAGAGTTCGGATTCACCACCGAATACGTGAGCGCCGACGTGACGGAGGCAATCACCACCGTGGAGGATGCGGAAGAAGACCTCCTGCCGCGTCCGCCGATCGTGACGGTGATGGGACACGTGGACCACGGCAAGACATCGCTTCTGGACTACATCCGCAAGGCCAACGTGATCGCAGGCGAAGCCGGAGGCATCACCCAGCACATAGGCGCATACAACGTGGAGCTTTCCGACGGACGCCACATAACCTTCCTCGACACCCCGGGCCACGAGGCGTTCACCGCAATGCGTGCCCGAGGCGCGAAAGTAACCGACCTGGCCATCATCATCGTGGCGGCCGACGACGACGTGATGCCGCAGACGGTCGAAGCAATCAACCATGCCTCGGCAGCCGGCGTACCGATGGTGTTCGCCATAAACAAAATAGACAAGCCCACGGCCAACCCCGACAAAATCAAGGAGCAGCTGTCTGCTATGAACTATCTCGTCGAGGAATGGGGCGGCAAATACCAGTCGCAGGACATTTCAGCCAAGAAAGGCCTCGGAGTGGACGAGCTTATGGAGAAAGTGCTGCTTGAGGCCGAGATGCTCGACCTCAAGGCCAATCCCGACCGTGCCGCAATAGGCTCCGTCATAGAGTCGAGCCTTGACAAAGGACGTGGCTATGTGGCCACTGTGCTCGTGCAGAACGGAACGCTCCGCGTGGGCGACGTGGTACTTGCCGGAACGCATTACGGAAAAATCAAGGCAATGTTCAACGAGCGCAACCAGAGGGTGAAGGAGGCCGGGCCATCCACTCCCGTGCTCATTCTCGGCCTCAACGGCGCGCCTACGGCAGGAGACACGTTCAACGTGCTTGAAACGGAGCAGGAGGCACGCGAAATCGCAGGAAAGCGCGAACAGCTCCAGCGAGAACTCGGCCTGCGCACCAAGAAACGCCTCGGCCTCGAAGAGCTCGGACGCCGCCGCGCGCTCGACGATTTCCATGAGCTCAACCTCGTGGTCAAAGGCGACGTGGACGGTTCGATAGAAGCCCTGTCCGACTCGCTCATCAAGCTGTCCACACCGGAAGTGCAGGTCAACGTGCTTCACAAAGGCGTGGGCGCGATTTCGGAAAGCGACGTTACGCTCGCCGCAGCCTCCGACGCAATCATCATCGGCTTCCAGGTGCGTCCTTCAGGCGCAGCCCGCAAGGAGGCAGAGAAGGAAGGCGTGGAAATCCGCCTCTACTCGGTCATCTACAAGGCCATAGAGGAGGTGAAAGACGCCATGGAAGGCATGCTCGCACCCGAAATCAAGGAGGAAATCACAGGAAACGCCGAAGTGCTTCAGACCTACCACATATCGAAGGTCGGCACCATCGCCGGAGCCATCGTGCGCGACGGCAAAATCAAGCGCACCAGCAAAGTGCGCCTGATCCGCGACGGAATCGTGGTCTACACAGGCGAACTCGGCTCGCTGAAACGCTTCAAGGACGACGTGAAGGATGTCGTGTCGGGCTACGACTGCGGCCTGTCCATCCAAGGATACAACGACGTGCGTGAAGGCGACATAATCGAGGCATACGAGGAAGTGGCTGTCAAGAAGACCCTCACACAAGGCACAAAAGACTGACGACCGTGTACTGCATAATCAACATAGGGAGCAATCTCGGCGACCGACGCCTCAACCTCTCCCGCGCAATGCGCGCCGTAGGGATGGAATTCGGCGATTTCGAGATGTCGCACGCGGTGGAGTCGAAACCTTCTGGTTTCGACTCCACACGCCGTTTCCTCAACGTCTCTATGCTTTTCCAGAGCGACCTCGAGCCGCAGCAGGTGCTTGAGAAACTGCAGGAAATTGAGAATAAAATATCACCCGCCCCACACAGGAACCCGGACGGAAGCTACCGCGACCGCATAATCGACATAGACATCGTGGCGATCGACGACATGGTGATTGACACTCCGACCCTGAAAGTTCCGCACCCGCGTCTGGCCGAACGTCGTTTCTTCCTTGAGCCGCTCAAGGAGATAGCCCCGCAATGGAAGCACCCGGCATCCGGGCTTACCGCCCGCCAGATGCTCGCCATGCTGCCTCCGGAAACCGAAGACGAACCGGAAGATACGACACAGAAATGAATTCCGAAGCCGAATACGCTGTACTGATTTCAAAGGGGAAAGTGCTGATTCAGGCTTGCAGAGGCGAGACGCCGCGCCTGCCACGCCCCGACGAGGTTTCGCTTCAGACCGGACCATCGATGGACGGACGCTTCAGGTTCGGCCATCCCATAGACGCCGAAGCCATAGCCGTAGACGAAGGCAGCGTCGGAGAGACGATGCCTACCCAGGAATGGACAGAACTCAGGGCTTCGGCCTCAATCATCCCGGCCGAGCACTATGCCGCAGCCGCAAAGGCCTCAGAACTGCTTTTCTGGGACTCCACCACTCGCAGATGCTCCGTATGCGGCGCGGAAATGGTACGCCACACGGAAATAAGCAAACGCTGCACAGGATGCGGACGCGAGATATGGCCGACGCTTTCCCCGGCAGTCATCGTACTCGTGCGGCGCGGAAAAGAAGCCCTTCTCGTACACGCGAAGACATTCTCCAAGCCTTTCTACGGACTCGTGGCAGGATTCGTCGAAACCGGCGAAAGCCTTGAGGAATGCGTACGGCGCGAGGTCAAGGAGGAGACATCCCTCGAAATAGACAACATCCGCTATTTCGGCTCACAGTCATGGCCCTTTCCATCGCAGCTGATGATCGGATTCACTGCCGATTACGCAAGCGGCGAAGTGCGGTTCTCCGACGGAGAGCTGACATCAGGCGGCTTCTTCAGCCGCGACAGCCTGCCGCAGATTCCCAGACCTCCGAGCATCGCCAGGGAGATGATAGACGCCTGGCTGGAAGGACGCATCGACAGCCAAACGCGCCCGGCAAACAACCCGCAGGAATAAAAAATTTGCGGGAACGGGAAAAAAGCATTACCTTTGCACCGCAGAAAGCCGGAAGTGTGCTTACTTTGCGCCCTGGTTTTCCTGCTTTACTTAAAAGAATATGCTTGGCATATTCCAGTGGCCCTGATGGCGGAATCGGTAGACGCGTCGGTCTCAAACACCGATGGAGCAATCCGTGCCGGTTCGACCCCGGCTCAGGGTACAGACACGGGGAGCGGAGCGATTCGCTCCCCTTTCTGTGTCCCGCCGACTCCTAATAGTAGTTTCTTCACTATACAAGACCATAAACTTCATATTGGTTTCACAATTTGGAGGAAAGCCAATTATGGTCGACGACACGTGTCATCAATTGGATTTTGACAACACAGAAGAGGCACAATGCATATTTAGAGCCCTTCACAGCAACGAAATACAATCATTATTGAAATCATTGGCATTCATGGACGCAAAAAGGGTCATTACAAAAAATCTTTTAATGAGATTGGACATATCCCTATTGTGTAAAGAAAAAGGCATGAATTTAGAGGCTGTTTAAAAATGCTTGTTAACGCAGAGCCGGAAGATTTGTGATGGATTTATCCCTTCAGCGAAGGAGCATAGCGGGCTATGGGACTGAGCCGAAGGGATAAAGACGCGCAAAGATTCCGGAATGGCGGCAGGCATTACCACAAAGCCTCTTTAAAAGAATTTGATGTTTCAGTCTGAATGGTGTCTTTTCCGTTAATCCACATTTAATCGTCGGTCACATATCCCGATATGCTCCCTCCTCATAAAGTGCGCCTTAACAAAAAATCCACCACTCTGCGTTTAACAATGATTTTTAAACAGCCTCTTAAACAACCAAAGTTCTAACAACGGTCTGTGTTGCCAATTATCTCTCTTTGATTGATTAACAGACATTTTTAAGCAGCCTCTGAATATCGGTCTCCCAAGCTCGGACACACAATGACCCATTTCCCATAATCGGTCGAAATCGTCCGAATGACATTTATATACGGGGAAGGCATTTGGCGGTATGGATTAAATTTCGTAAATTCGCAATCCAAAGAAACAATCTTGTCAAAAATGATAGAATCCGCATCATTGACCAATTATGGCCCGATAACCAGTCTAAACGTCAACAACCTTGGACATATCAACCTGCTGATAGGGCCTAACCGTTCGGGAAAGACCTTCTTTTTGAAAGCCTTGTATTCCGCCTTGAGGACAATCGAACTGTATCGCCGTGGAAAGAACATCGAAAATGACAAGGAAATCCTTTTCAGAAAGCTATATTGGACATTTCAGACCGACAAAATAGGTAATATAGTAAGACGTCCGGACCAAGGGAGTCTGTCTTTCATGCTTACCGAAGATGATGGCGGCTCGTTCAGCTATTCATTCAGCCAGTCTGCCGAAAAACAGATTGTAAAAGTGTTCAACACATGCCGTCCCCGTGATACGAACTCGATCTTTCTTCCGGCCAAAGAAATTCTGTCGTTGCTCGACACCATTGTCTACGACCGGGAGATACGCCAATCGTTCGGATTCGACGAAACCTACTACGATCTTGCCAAAGCCCTGAACCCTACCTCAAAAGGCAAGAATGTGAAGACATTCAGCAAAGTACGGGAAAGGCTGGAGAACGCCATAGACGGACGGTTATTGTTCTCCAAAGAGAAACAGAGATGGGTGTTCAAGCAAGGAAACATAGAGTTTGACATATCGCTGACTTCTGAAGGGACAAAAAAGATTGCCATATTCGACACTCTCTTAGGCAACCATTTCCTGTCGCGGAAATCGGCAGTATTCATCGACGAGCCGGAAGCCGGGTTGCATCCGAGCATGGTGGTGGAGCTTCTTGACATCATAAGACTCCTTGCACATACAGGCATGCAGTTCTTCATCGCATCACATTCATATTTCGTCATCAAGAAACTGTATCTGACCGCGCAGTCCGAAGGCATTTCAATCCCGGTGATTTCTTTCGGGTCAAAACCTGACGATGACATCATCAGAATAGGGGATTTAAAACAAGGCATGCCCGACAATCCCATAATAGACGAATCAATCAGACTTTACCGTGAGGAGATGAGCCTATGACCACCATCAACGAATCTGGCATGACCTTCAAATTTCCAGACGATGACTGTTTCTTGATTGAGAAAGACGACATCGCAAGAAAACAATGCGTAAAATCCTGCGAATGCGTGGCACGTATATCACAGCGTGGAAAAGACTTGTATGCCTTCATAGAAGCAAAAAGCTCTGTTCCAAGAGAAGCAATGTGCGACCGCCGTAAGATGCTCTATGACGGGACGCCGATGGATGACTCATGGACAATACTTACGAATTTCGACAATTTCATCAACGACATATGTCAGAAATTCGAGGATTCCTTCTCTGCTTATCACGCAATATGTTCCGGATATCATGGACTTGATGCCAAACGACGCGTTCCGTCAGGATGCAAAGGACTCGACAACACAAAAGTCAGGTTCATACTGATAGTAAACGGTTTCAAAGAAGAGTGGTTCCCTCCTATAAACGATGCGTTGAAGAAACGAATACGCCATTTCCTGAAAGTCTGGAACATACCTGATTCATCTGTCAAAACGCTCAACGCAGACGGAGCCTATGCAGAAGGCATCCATGTCTCCATAGACGGATAATGCCATATCGGCAAGCAACCGCGAAGCCCGGTTTTCCAGGAAACGGAAACCGGGCTTCGATTCGACTGTATGTATTTTGCGGATACGGACTTCATTCACGCCGACGGATGCGGAGCGCAATGGCGCCTTCGGGAATCCTGTCCACCACCATGGCGAGATAGCCTCCGCCGCCCGCGCCCGGCATCTTGTAGGCCAACGCAGTGTCGCGCCATCTTTCTATGTATTCCTCCACTCCGGGCTGGACCATTGCCGGGAACATGGAAATCTGCGCCTCGAAAGAAGCCTTGAACGCCTTCGCGAACGCTTCAAGGTCTCGATGCATTATCGCTTCCCAGCAGTCGTCGGCTGCCTTGGCCAGCGCGGCCACTTTCCCAGGCGTGATGTCTTTCCCTTCCACAACCGAACATCCCGGACGGCGAGGGAACATCGGCACCATGCACAGATGCTCCTCGAGCCACGACAACGTCTTCTCGTCGTGGCAGCTCTCTATCTTAGTGGGCCAATACGTGTTGTCGTACCAATGCCGGTTTAGCCCCGACATACAGATGCCTATGGAGTCCTGCGCACCGGAGATGTGTCCTTTGTCCTGCTCCGGGTCGTTCTCAAAACAGAACAACAGCCGTGCGAGCATCTGCTCATTATAGGCCGGCAGCTCGTAAGGCCATATCTTGCGCGCGGCATTGCGGGTGGAGGTGGACATTCCTCCCCGCTCCATAAACTCCTGCGTAGGCTCCAGCGAAATCGTGAGCGCCCACCCGGGGCAGTACTGGCTCACATAAGGCTGGTCGATCCACGTCCCGGCAAGGTCGAGACGGTAAGGAAGCCGACACGGGACCTCGGAACGCAAAGAAGTGGTAGAGCGGGCTTTCAGACCCGTCTCCGGGACACGCTGAAGCTCCACGTATTCTATGCCGCGTTCGGCACAGAAAGCACGTTTGACGTCGCTGCCGCCGTCGCTGTTGACCACGAAAATGTCGGGCCTGACCATATCCACGGTATCGACAAAGTCCATCATTCCCGAACCTTTATTGATGAAAGCGTCGGCGACATAGCGTATTGCCTTTACCATATAAAGGCGTTCGCGCTCCGAACACACGGTCTTCCTGTGCTTGAGCTCCTCGATGGTCCTGTCGGAGCCAATGCCGACGTAAAGGGCGCCATACGCCGAAGCCTCTTTGAAGAACGCCACGTGCCCGCTGTGGAGCATATCATAGCAACCGGACACGAACACGCGTTTCCGGCAAGCATTTTCATTTTGTTTTGATTGAGTCTGCATGGTTTATTCCTGAGGAGTAGACTAATATGACCGCGAAACACACGAGTGGCACCACGAAAGAGACGGCGGCTCCGGCACAGTCGCTCACCAGAGCCTGCAGCGGAGTGATGAGCGCGCCTCCGAGGATGGCCATGATCAGGCCGGAGGCGGCAATCTTGGCGTCTTCCTGCCCGATGCCTTCGAGAGCAATGCCGTAAATGGTAGGGAACATCAGCGACATGCAGGCTGAAATGGCAACCAATGCGACAATTCCCACCGGGCCTGCGCAAGTCATCGTAACCAAAACGCAGACCACTCCTGCTACGGCCGCGGAAGCCAGAAGCCGCGACGGCCTGACGTATTTCATAAGCCACGTGAAGAAGAATCGGAAAAGAGTGAAGGCAACAATCGAAGCGAGAAACACCAGCGATGCGCGGCTTTCGTCAGCTCCCGAGCATGCCATCACATACCGGATCGTGAACGACCATACGCCTGTCTGCACTCCGACGTAGAAGAACTGTGCCAGCACCCCGTAGCGGTAGCGGCGGCGGCTCCACATACGGCCTGCGGTCTCACGGAAGCTCCAGGCTCCGGAATCGTCGCGGCCTCCCGGCATCTTGGTGAAGGCAATCACGAAAAGAAGCACGACAAGGATGCATCCGAGGAGCATATACGTCCCGCTCACGGCATCGAGCTCGTGCGCCTGTATCTGACGCAGAGCCCCCGCATCCATCCCGGCACGCTCGGCGGCCCCGGCTGCGTTAAGCTCGCTCAGTATGAAATGGCGGCTCAGCAATATGCCGCAAATCGCGCCGACAGGATTGAACGTCTGCGCGATGTTGAGCCGTCTTGTGGCCGACTCCTGAGGCCCCATACTGAGTATCAGCGGATTGGCCGTGGTCTCAAGCACAGCGCAACCGCTGGCCATCACGTATATGGCGAAAAGGAAGAACGGATAGCTCGCCGACTGTCCGGCCGGATAGAAAAGCATCGTCCCGGCGGCGTAAAGGACAAGACCGAGGATGATGCCCGCCTTGTAGGTGAAACGCCTTATGAAAAGCGCAGCCGGAAGAGCGATGCAGAAATATGCGCCGAAGAAAGCGAACTGGACGAAAGACGTCTGCAGGTCGCTCATCGACATTATGCGCTTGAAAGCGGCAAGGAGCGTGTCGTTCATATTGTTGGCCACGCCCCATAGCAGGAACAGAAGCGATACGAGGATGAACGCCCCGATATATTTTATGTTACGGCCCATGATATGGTCATTCTGGAAGTTCAAAGATTTGAGACATGCGCTGCCACTTCTCGCCCGAAGAGCTTCCGGAAGCGCACTTCTGATAACGCCCGACGAATTCCTCCCATTCCGCCTGTCGCGGAAGCGAGGCGAGCCTGGCCATCGCATTGTCGAAGTCCACGCCAGTCGCGGTCTCCACAATCATAGTCAAAGTGGTTCCGTGGAGAAAAATGTCCATTCGTTCCACGCCCACCTGTCGGATTCCGTCCGTAATCTCCTTCCACACGTTACGGTGAACCTCCTTGTACGCTTCTATAAGCTCTGGGTCATCCACCAGCTGCAAAGTCTGTACTATCCTCATTGACAATTAAATATCTTTTGAAACCTTATTTCTCACTCTTACTTGTGCAAAATTACTCTATTTCACCGTATCATGCAAAATCTTCATCCGGAAAAACCAAGGATGCCTCAAAGAGCAGGAAGACAACCGGAACGAACCATAAGTTCTGACACGCGCCACGCCTCCTCTGAAGGATACGGGTCTTCAAGAATCCTGTCATGCTTCTCGCCGCCATGCCCCGAACCGAAAATGCGCGGATCACGGAGAACAGAACGGCCGAATCCACGCCAGCCGTAATTTCCCTTTCCCATCACATCGAGAAGCGTGGGATACAGATCTATCTGGGCAATCTCGGCCTCCGCCGCATCAAAACGCATTCCTGACCGGTCAATGCCCGAATTAAGAATGCACAAAAACAAATGCCTATCGTCAAGGAGGCGGCCGTCGAGGCAGCTCTGGCGGGCATCATGGTCAGAAACGACCACTATCACAGAATCGTCATACATTCCATACCTCTTCAGTCCATCGATGAAACCGGCAAGGGCTTCCTCGAAAACAGCCACGCGGCTGAGATACACCATTTCCCCACGGCTGGCTTCGGGCTGCATACCATCCATATGCCCATGCGTTTCCGTATCATCATAAGGGTCATGCATATCTATGGTGAACACCGTGGCAAGAAACGGTCTGGCGAGCATACGCATAGTCTTCAATGCCTGCACGAAACAAGCCGAATCGGCCCGTTCGCCCGGCTTCCGGCCGGCCGAGGCATCGGCGACAAGCTGGTCGTAGCCAAAGCTGACATTGGTCTGCGCATGATTCCACACGTCGGCGTTTTCGGCAATCACCTCCACCGAACTCCGTCCAAGCGCACGCGGCAACGAGGGGAACGCCCGCTCGGCGTAGCCCGAGGCCACCGGCTCCGACTTTATGGGCAGCATTCCTGTCATATACATAAGGTTTCCGTCAGAAGACCTGCCCTCGCCCACCTGCGCAACCATTCTTGTGAATGTCAACGCGGCGGAATCCTTTGACAATGAATCAAGAAACGGGAACAAAGGCTCGCCCTTCGGCGTCTTCAACGACAAGACTTCCGAATTCAACGATTCCACTACCACCACGATGAGATTCTTGCGTGAATTGTCCGCGACCTTGCACAGCATCGGCGGAGGAGAAGACTGGCGTTCCAGCAACCCTTCGATGGCCGACTGGTCTTCACGGGTCAACCGCAAATCAGGCTTAAGGCTCCGGCAGACTTCACTGACCGAATACAAAGGAAGCCCCATGAAGCACAGACTCACTTTCTTCACCGGGCTTATGCCCTCGGCGAGCATCATGATTCTGGACCTCAGCGAGCCAGGAATCCCGTCTTGATTGTATTCCCGGAAAGCCTTATGCATAAACAGCATCTCTCCCACAAACAGCATTGCACAGACACCGAACAGAACCGCCCTGGACCTCAGTCCATAGCCATCCTGAACCCTCCACGGCCTCATAACCGCAAATGCCGCCACAAACACAACGAGCGCACCGACATACACCGCATCCGCCGCTTCAAAAGAACTCAGAGCCGATCTGAAGACAAAGACATTATAACTCGATGCGGCGAATATCGACTTGAAAGGGATGAGGTCTTGGAAATTACGCATATACAGCGTGTTTGCCGCAAGATACAACGGAAGAAGCACCATCGGCAAAGAAACAGCCCACCGGAACCGGCAAGGCAACAGGAAGAACGGCAGCAGAAACACCAAGGCGTCGGTCAACGAAATGAACACCTTGGTCTTGAAAGAGAAATAATAAACGTCGGTCGTTACGGCAAAAGTCAGAATCTGCACAAAAAGCAGGGACAGGCACAGGAGAAAGAAAACCGTCTCCCGCACCTTCCCCGTCTTTGCGTTCTTCAATCCGAAAGCCGTCATACCGTCGGATTACTCCAGACCGACACGATCATTTGCGCTCCTTGATGATGCCGTGGCGATAGGCATAGAGAAGCTCCAGAAGCTCATCGATCTGGCCTTGCAGCTCGCCGCCTATGTCAGTGTCGCGCACGCATACCGGATCGGCATTCAGCTCCACCACCTGCGTCGTGCTCTTGATGTCGGTGCCGTTCCTGGCCGCATCCTCCGCAGAGCTGAACGGCTCATGCTGCACGAGCTGCAGGCCGCGGGAATGGTAGACGAGCGTATATCCCGCTATGCCTGTGGTGTTGTGGTAGGCCTTGGAGAATCCGCCGTCAATCACCATCAGCTTGCCTTCGGCCTTGATGGGGTTCTCGCCGTCGCCCGCCTTCACAGGCACATGCCCGTTGATGATGTGGCGATGCTTGCCCACCACCCCGAAGTCGTCGAGGATGAGGTCGCAGATCTTGGGGTCGAGCCTCAGACGGTAATAATGGCCCTTCTCCTCATGGCGCACGGCCTTATCTGTAAGGAAGTAACGCTCAAACGTGGCCATCTTCGACTTGTCGAAAAGCGGAGAGTCCGGGCCGCACCATATGTAGAAGTAATAGTCCACGGCATAATCGCGCACATCGGCCGGCGTGTCGTTGTTGAACGCCGAGCGCATCAGCATGCCCACATTGTGGAGAAGCTCCTTGCCCTTGTACCTGCGTCCCATCACCTCCACTTCCTTGAGCGTGCCGTCTTCGTTCATGGGGATTGACGCATGGAAAAGCAGATTGCCGTTGCATACGTTGTACATGCAGCCGTGGGAGAAGAACACCCCGATATGCTTCTTGAGCTTGTCGCTTATCTTGAACGAATGCACAAGCTTCTCCACCAGTTCGGCCTCCTCGTCTGAAAGCCTGTACGGGTCGGCAGGGTCGATGGTCGGGAAGTTCACGTCCGGCATAGGATACTCCTTGCCGTCGATTAACACCACCTTCTTCTCCATATCGATGAGATGCAGGAGATTGCGGCCCTCCATGTTCCATTCCGGATGGCGCGCTATCAGAGCGGCCTCAAGCTTCCACTGGATCACGCTTATCGCCTTGTGCATCTTGGCGATGATGCGGCGGCTCTTAAGCGAGAGCGACGAATCTCCGGAAGGAACCTTCGGCTCGAATATCGGGCACGGGTCGTCGCCGTATGTCTCCATGGCGAAAGTGGCGAGCGGCACGAGGTTGATGCCGTATCCGTCCTCAAGGGTCGCCATGTTGTCATAGCGGAGCGATATGCGGAGCACGTTGGCTATGCAGCAGTCGTTTCCGGCCGCCGCCCCCATCCAGAGCGCGTCATGGTTGCCCCACTGTATGTCGTAATCCTTATAGTTGAGCAACGTGTCGAGTATTATGTGCGCGCCCTGGCCGCGGTCGTAGATGTCGCCGAGGATGTGCAGGCGGTCGATGCTCAGCCGCTGGATCACGTTGCAGATGGCGATGATGAAACTGTCTGCCTGGTTCGTGGATATGATGGTCTCGATGACACGGTTGTAGTAGCCGGCCTTCTTTTCGGAAGGCACCTCATGCAGCAGCTCCTCGATGATGTAGGCGAACTCCTTGGGAAGGGCCTTGCGCACCTTGGAGCGCGTGTACTTTGCCGAGACGGTCTGCAGCACCTTCACCAGGCGGTGGAGCGTGGTGCTGTAGAAATCGTCAAGGCTGGCCTCCTCCTCATGGATGTATTCGAGTTTCTTTTCCGGATAATATATCAGGGAACAAAGCTCGCGTATCTCATCCTTACGCATCGTGGTCCCGAAAAGGTCGGCCACCTTGCGCTTGATGTTTCCTGAGGCATTCTTGAGGATGTGGGCGAAAGCCTCGTGCTCCCCGTGTATGTCGGCCACGAAATGCTCCGTGCCCTTCGGGAGGTTGAGGATTGCCTCAAGGTTTATTATCTCGGTCGCCGCCGAAGAGACGTTGCCGAAAGTCTGCGAAAGCAGTTCGAGCAGACGGATGTCTTTCTCTATCCGCGCGGCATAAGGGATTTTTCCAGTCTCTGCCATGGCCTACCGTTTATTGGGATTCGCGAGGAAATGGTCGCCGGTCTTGCGCACGATCTCCTCGTAATAACCTTTGTCCGTATATCCCGGGAATTCAGGGGAAGCGGGGAGGCCGTATTCAGTATAGATGAACTTGCCGTCCTTGTCGGTCTTCTTGCGGTTGCCGTCCATGTATTTCACCAAGAGGTAAGTGCCCAGGTCGCGGTAAGCGTCAGTGGCCTCCTTGGCTATCTCGGCGCCCTCCTTGTTCACGGCGGCGGTCAACGCGGCCATGTCGCCTGCGGCAGCCATCGCGGAAAGCTCAGCCTCCTTGGCGGCACGCGTAGCCCGGAACTTCCCTTCAAGGGCGCCCTGCACCTTGCGGATGTCGGGAATCATCTGGTCATAACGGTTGTAAGCCTGGTTGGCCACCCAGTTCGTCATCCAGAAATTGGAGTCAATGTCAAAAGTGTTGATGTCGCCGTGGCCGAGCTGCACAGGCACTTCGGTCATGCTGCAATAGAAAGGCATATAGACCGACGTGTTGGTGTCGTCCGTGCCGAACCAAAGCACGCCGCCCACCGCATCGGGGAGGTCGGCACGGCTCTGGCTCACGAAGCTCCAGCCGGTCTGCTGCGTGGCTATGGCACGTTCCATCACGTATTCCTTGCCATCGACCTCATACGTCATCGGACGCCAACGGTAAGGCACATGATAAGGGCCTGCGCCCGGGTCTGACGTCATGTTGAAAGGAGTGTCCTCGAAATGGTCGCGCATGCGTTCCTGCATATCCTTGAGGCTCACCTTCTTGTCAGGAACTATGTAGAGAGGCATCGGCTCTTCGCTCGTGCCGGAGCACCACGCATAATACTTCTCCATTTCCGGACTGTAGCGGCGGAAGAAGCTCCAGACGCGCGCATCGCAACCACGGCGCGTGGCCGGGCTATGGTGCTCAAAAGCGTCGGCGAAGGAGAAATCCTCGTCCTTGCCGCTGAAATAGCCGCGCTTGCGTGCGAACTTTATCAGGTCTTTTGAGTAAAGCACATTCTTCTTGTCCTTGAGGTTCACCTTGCGGATGCGCGGCTCGTTGGCATGGCCCGAAATGGCGTCGTCAGGAATGCGCACGGCAATCCACACCGCGCCCTTCTCCGCGCCCTTTCCAATCATCTCCATCACCCACACCTCGTTCTTGTCGGCGATGGAGAACGATTCGCCGGAACTTGCATATCCGTACTTGTCCACAAGGTCGGTCATCACCTGTATGGCCTCGCGGGCCGTCTTCGAGCGTTCGAGGGCTATCTGGATCAGCGAACCGTAGTCGATGATCGAATTGCCCGTCGTGTCCTGAAGCTCCTTGTGGCCGCCCCATGTGGATTCGCCTATGGCCACCTGATGCTCATTGATGTTGCCCACCACGTTGTATGTCTCGGCAGGCTGGGGAATCTCGCCGAGCGGCTTGCCCGTGTCCCATTCCACCACCTTGCGCATCGCGCCCGGCGCATGCTTGGCCGCGGGCGTGTGCGTGAGCATTCCGTAAAGAGTATGGCTGTCGGCGGCATAAGTTACCATCACCGAGCCGTCCACAGTGGCCTTAGGGCCGGCAATCAGATTAGTGCAGGCGTCGGCATGAGGCGCGGCCAAAGCCGCGGCCAAAGCCGTAGCAAGTGCTAATTTGTTTTTCTTCATTATTTGGTATTCGTTTGATATTGTTCTTAGTTTGAATCCGCTGCACATATATGCTTGGATTTTCCGGCTTTGCGTAAACCGTACGGTTATTCCGCACAAAAATAGTAATTATTTCCCACCCGGCAAAACCTTAGAGGCTGTTTAAAAACCATTGTTAAACGCAGAGTGGTGGATTTTTTGTTAAGGCGCACTTTATGGGGAGGGAGCATATCGGGATATGCGACCGACGATTAACGGAAAAGGCACCATTCTGACTGAAAACATCAAATTCTTTTAAAGAGGCTTTGCAGGAATGCCTGCCGTCATTCCGGAACCTTTGCGTTAACAAGCATTTTTAAACAGCCTCTTACCGCAATACACAATCCGCAAACCGGCATACATCCCACTTTCACAACAAAAGGCGAATACGGAGTAATATCCATATTCGCCTTATCATCAAATCCTTAGACTTCAGAGTCCCACAATCTTAAACCAAGACTCGCGGGCTGATGCCTGAGATTTAAAAGCTTGAAACCCGTTTGCGGCCTCCCTGGATGTAGACCGTCCCCGGCTCGGGATTCCGTATCTCGCGCCCGTTCAGGTCGTACATCCGGGCGTCGGGCCTTGGGTCGGAGTTTATCGCGTCCACGCCCACGTTGTCAAGGCTTTGGTTGTAATAGAGCACCGTGCCGTCCGCGTCGGTTACACGCATCAGGCTCGTGGGCTGCAGTCCGTTGGTAGGCCACGGCCCTGTCTCGAAATCGGCGAAGGTGCCGCAGTCGACCATTCCCAACGGAGAAATCACCTTGAACTTCTCATTTCCCGCAGTATTGCCATGTTCATCGCGGATCTCCACGTTCCAGTCCTGTATCAGGAGGCATCTGTCTGTACGGTAATCCGGCTCCCAGACAATCTTTTCAACTGTGATTCCCGCATCCATTTGACCGTAATGGCCGGAGTAGCCGAACGAGTCTCCCGGTAGCATGTTGAAGTCGTAGAGGAGTGTTTCGGTGCCGTCTTCCGGATTGTGGCGGAAGACGCGATTGCGGTCTTCGCGGACAAGGAATTTCCGGTCGAGGTCGCTTTTCAGCACTCTGTACGCCGTCCCGTTGATTGTCGAGTCCCCTTTTAGGGTCATCGTCTCTATGTAATTATGATAACCGAACATTCCCGAATGCCGATATTCCCATCTCCTGCCTTCAACGAGCATCGGTTCAAGGTTTCGGAGGCTGACTTCTTTTTGGGAGAAGATGACGTTGCCGTCAGTGTCTGAGACTTCCCTCAGCCTCAGTTCGGAATGGGGGTGCAGATAGCCTCCCGCGAACCGGTCTCCCAGATAAGGCGCGAAGAACCGGCCCGGCCCTGAAACGCCGATTCCTTCAATGGCCATATCCGTGAATCCCGAATAATTATCCCGTATAAGGAATTGCTGTCTGAAAACACGGCCTCTGATGCAGCATGTCTCAACTGAACCCACGTGTACCTGTATGATTTCGTACCCGCCGTCGCCGCATACGAGCCCGTTGTATGAATCTCCCGGCCTGGCATCGAAGTCATATATCAGGATTTCCTTGTTGAGGTGTTCCGGATTGTCGAACCCGTCGTTTGTCCGTATGGATCTGTTGAATCTTTCGTCATTGAAAAGATAAAGTCTGGCTCCGTCCTGACGCAGCAGTGCGACGGTGTCCGTGACTTCCCCGAGTCTGTTTATCTGGACGAGTGCTGAATAGTCATTGTCTCCCATTCGGACATCATCTTTCTGGAACCGTACGGACGGCCTTTCCGTTTCCGATTCCACGCACCCTCCCGCATAATTCTCCGCACTGTAATGCCACACCTTTCTTTTGTCGACGAAAGATGCAAATTCATTCTCGGCACTGTCCTGGAAGTCCCTTTCTGTGAATACCGTGTTTCCGTCGGAATCCGTCACGTTCACGGTATGGTATATCGAAGTGGAGAACCCGGTATTTCTGTCTCCCCACTGCGGAGCGTCAAGCCGTCCGTAATCGGGGCCGATGCCTTCGACCACTGTGAACGTATGCTTGTCATTCCACATTTCCGACTCAATCCTCTGCCTTATACGTTTCTGTCCGTGAACTTCAATGGTGTCAACCGACAACACAGTAAGTTTTACGGGACTGCTTAAGCCAAGCGTGTTGTCAACAAAACCGAGCGAAATGTATTCTTCCCCCGGTTTCAATCCGAAATCGTAAAGCACCGCTTCCTCGTTTCCGTTGAAATATTCCCGCAAGTACGGTTCGAGGTTACGGTACACTTTGCCGCCTTCCTGGCGCATGAGGGCTGCTTCCTTTCCGCCGCCGTCCCTGAAGACGCAGTATGTCTGCCCGTCCGCCTCCCGCGTGCCGTCGAAATGATAGCCGAAATCGTCGATGCGTTCAATGTGGCCGTAACCGGAGTTTTCAATACAGTAGTTCCATGTCTTCCCTTCGCAGACCGTCAATGGACGTTCCTGCGCCCGTGCGGCAAAAGGCAGCAGGCAGGTTGCCGCAAGTATGATGTTCCGTATATGTATTTTCATTTCGTTTGAGGTTATGGCACCGTCGGCGACAGTTTGCGTTGCCGACGATGCCGGGTTAATTATTGTTTCGTTTTGGTTATGAATATACCGCCCTTCTCGACGTCGAATCCGGGAGTCATCCTCACGTTCTTGGCCACGACCGTCAGCTTCCCTCCGGCCTTGACCGTGCAGGAAAGTTCCACCGTCTTTTCGCAGTCGAGAACCACTTCCGCCCCGTCTTCGATTACGAAATTGGGCAAAGCGACTATGGACTCGAACGCCCGGACATTGTATGTCGTTCCGGCTCCGATTGTCGTCGGTTTGTAGCCAAGGCTTGATTCTGCGGTGTAGTTCGGATTGCCGAGTGTGGCGGTCTGCACTATGTATTTCTTGGTCTGTCCCGTGATTTCGCCCTCGAAGCAGAAGAGGCCGATGTACGGGAGATATCCCGGTTTCCAGAACGAAACGGAGAAGTCCGTGTCGAGCCGGCGCAGCTCGAATTCCCTCAAGGCAAGACCTCCCCAGGAAACCCGTCCGTCTCCGAAGGAAATTCCCATGGTGGCATTCGCCAGATTCCTGCAGCTGACTTCAAGCCTGTCAGGACGATAGTCCACACAAATGCCGTCAAACTTTTCAGGTTTGCCGAGCCACATCTCGAACTCCGGTTCTCCGACGAGGTTGTGTGCGCATGCCACATGTTCATCATTAATTTCAAGTTTTGACAGACTTTCCGCAATTCCTATCTTATGCAAATTTTGTGAAAACTTGAAAAAACACTTTTCTAGGCCAACTTCAGAGTCTACGTAAACTTGACGCGTGTTTCCAAGAAATGCAGGCCCACCATAATCACGTCCTACTGTAAACGACTCACCCAGATTGTACGTTTGATTATACTTCCAAGAACTCCATTCTAGTATGTCGAAAGGAGCATTATCACATGAAGAGGAGAATGCAATGGCTGGAAAATCCTTATTCCCTAAATTGTCTAAACCATTTCCTGTCTCTTCTGTGAAAGAAGACGGAATATAGTAGTTCCCATCAGGGGAATTGCTTCCGCCTACACAGTCAAGTGACGTTATGTATTTAGTGTCACTCCCTTTGCCTTTATTTGAACATGCAACTCCAAAAGGATTTCCATGAGCATGCCAGCTGCTATAACCTACTTTTCCCATTTTGGATATAACTGTGCTGCCTGTCGGGAAAGAATTGGATCCATTGTCTTGCAAGGTTTCTATTTCATATAGTGATTCTAGTTCTTTTCGTACCTCACTTGTTGAATTTATCATTCCATATGCCTCAAAATATAAAAAACTCACAAGATAGTCCGAATTCCCGTAACCGGGGTTTGATTCATAAAGAATCAATTTATCCGTATAGTTAGTAATCTCATCAGGTTTGCAGCAAAGGAGTCTTCCAACATATATATCCGGATGATAGCTAAGTTCGCTTTCATGCGTAGTATAAACAGCGCCTTCAAATTCTTTTCTCAAATCCCATTGCTGATTTAAGTCTGAAAAATATGAATCAGTAGGCAATGCACATTCTCCGTTATTCTTTTTATATTTTTCAAATGTGTGAATCTCGTTGTTGGCCCAATACGCCCACGTGGCTTTCCTTATCGGCATCGAGGTCTTTGAGTTTCCGACAAGGAGGCAGAAGAACGCGCCGTTGTCCTCGAACTCGTCGTGGAGGTAGGCGCGCAGGCTCGCCGCCGAGTCCACAAGCTCCTCCGTCTGCCCGTTGCGGTACGAGCAATGCCCGCCGACCACATAGCGCGGGGTCGCGCAGATGTCCTCGATCGTCTTCACGACCACGCTGTAGCCTTTCTGACGTTTCCAGACTGCGAGGTCGTCCACGGCATCCTTGAGGTTGTCGGGGACGATGATGTAGTAGTGGCGTGAATGTTCGCCTGATCCGGCATCGGGGACGCGCCGGGGCGCGAATTGGGCGACGTTGGCCGTGTTCACCACGAGGTCTTCGATCCTGACGTATTCGGAGGCGCGCGGCGGGAAGATGGGCTTAGAGCCGGTGAGGCCGTCCTCGCCGCAAAGGTCGTAGTCGAGGCGCACGGTGACGCTGCCGTAGGCGGAGGCTGAAAGCGTCGCGTCGTCGTACGACACCGGACGGACGGCAACGGTCACCACGTGGTTGCAGCCGTCGATGAAGCCGTCGTCAACGACCCACGCCTCGGGGGCGAGAGTCCGCACGTATGCGGCGGCCTTGGGGTAGGTGAACTCCGGGGCGGGGCTTCCGTCGGCCTTCTGCGGGATCTGCGCAGGCAGCACCCGCGAACCGAGCGGGAGCGCGGAGGCTCCGGTGGCCGAGACAACCGTGGCGCGGAAGTTGTTGGAATACACCGGGACGAGGAAGCGGAAGTGCTCAACGGGGAGCTCGGGGCTTCCTACCTCGGCGGCGGGGTGCATGTCGCCCCAATCCACGGTCCGGAACTCGGTTCCGTCGGGGGCGGTGCGCGTGCCGAGCCTGACAGCCGACGTGTCATAGGTTCTGACAGCCGTCAGCCGGTCAGCCCGTGCCGCGAACGCCGCAAGCGTCAATGCCAGCGTCAGCAGGAGCGCGCCGGGATATTTTCTTTGTTTTTGTAACAGTCGTTTCATGCCGGATGGTGTTTAGTCGGTGAGAATCATTCGTTTGGAGTCTATCTCACGGCCGTCGGCGATGAGGGCGTAGATGTACATGCCGGCCGCGAGCGTGGAGCCGTCAACGGTTACGGACGTGCTGCCGCGTCCCTCAACGGCGAGCTTCATCACCTGCTTGCCCTGAAGGTCGTAGATGCGCAGCGAGGCGTCGGCCACGCTCTCAGGAAGCGTGCATTCTATGACGGTGGTCGCCGTGAACGGGTTGGGGCGGTTCTGCGCCAGCGAGGGCCTCACGACCGCCGGGCCGTCGATTCCGGCCTGCCCGCCGTCCTTTCCCGGGGCGCGCTGCGGAGCGTTTTCCCGGGCGGTCAGCGATTCTATCACTGACTTCTGTTCCTCCACCTCGGCCTTGAGGCTCTTCACCGCGTCCACGAGGATGGGGATGAAGCCGATGTAGTCGACAGACAGGTAGCCGTCCTCGTCCTCGCAAACGAGGTCGGGGAATATCTCCTTCACCTCCTGCGCCGAGAAGCCGTAGCGCGTCCGCGGGTCGGGAGCGGCGGGGCCAACGGTTTCCTCACATCCGTCTTCCGTGGCTGAAGCCGCGCGGGCAGGAGCCGGAGCGGCCTTGAGCCGGTAGCTTATCGGGTTGATGCCGGAAAAATCGGCAGTGGAAACGTCCAGGTCTTCGATGTCGCTTTTGAGGCGTTCGTCAGACGTCACGAGGAAAGCCGGGCCTTTCACGTCGCAGTTGAAGATGAACTTCACAGTTGCATTATCGGAATAACGGGAGCAGTAATACTTGAAAATCTCGGCATTTCCGGACTCAAACCTTAAGCCTTGTATTCCTCTGAGCTGGAGAATGTCAGAGTCTTCCCGTCCGGCCCATTCACCAACGGTGACATTGCGGTCGTTGCCGAAAGCGATGTATCCGCCGGAGACATTGTTGCGTCTGCCGAGCACTGTCAGTGCAGCGTTTTTGTCAATGGAAACGAATGATTTTGACGCCATAGGGGATATTCCGTTGTCGGGAGAATCTGCGGCAGTGGTGGTCGGGAACAACAGCAGGGAGTCAAGGGAAGGTCGGTCGTATTCGGCCTTGAACGGGCCGACTTCCACGCGCCCCCCTTTTTGCACTGAAAGCTGAGCGGAGGCGATTCCGGTGAAGGCCAGTGCAGCGAATGTGATAAGTGTAATCTTTTTCATTTTGGTATAATTTTAGGTTTACGCCGCAAAGATAAGCATTCATTCCGACAATTCCAAATGTTTTCCGCAAAAAATCCGAAGAAAAATGACGTTGTGGCAAATTGCAAGAAGAAGGTGTGTCCTACATACTGTTGTAGCCGCGTTCTGCTTGCATTTTGCCAGCAAGACGACGCGTGTCAGGATGTAGATGATGAACGTCTGGAGAGAACGTTTTTTGATTTGCCAGAACGGAGGTTTTTCGCTAACTTTGCATTTTACATATCGATGCAGCGAATCATCAACAGACTTCGCCATCCACAAGAAGATTCTCCGAATGGAAGAAAACAAACCATATATAGTCTCGGCAAGGAAATACCGTCCGGCCAATTTCCATTCCGTCGTGGGGCAGAAGGCCTTGACGGCAACCCTGAAGAATGCGGTATCTACCGGACGTGTGGCCCAGGCCTACCTTTTCTGCGGCCCTCGCGGAGTAGGAAAGACTTCCTGCGCGCGCATTTTCGCAAAGACGCTCAACTGCCTGAGCCTCACGCCTGAGGGCGAGGCCTGCGGAGAGTGCGAGGCTTGCCGGGCCGTAGATGCCGGCAATTCATTCAACCTCCTCGAACTTGACGCGGCATCAAACAATTCGGTCAACGACATACGGGACATCATGGACCAGGTGAACGTGCCGCCTCAGAACGGCCGTTACCGCGTCTTCATCATCGACGAGGTGCACATGCTCTCCCCTTCGGCATTCAACGCTTTCCTCAAGACTCTCGAAGAACCGCCCAGGCACGTGGTTTTCATTCTCGCCACCACCGAAAAGCACAAGATATTGCCCACAATCCTGAGCCGATGCCAAGTGTACGATTTCAAGCGCATCACGGTGGACGACATGGTGGAGCATCTGCAATACGTCGCTTCGCAGGAAGGCATAACGGCCGAAGCCGAAGCCCTCGACGTGATAGCCCAGAAAGCCGACGGCGCGATGCGCGATGCACTCTCCATCTTCGACCAGGTGGCAGCTTCCTGTATGGGCAACATCACATACTCCGGCACCGTCGCCAACCTCAACGTGCTCGACTACGACTATTACTTCCGTCTTGTCGATTCGTTCGAGGCCGGAGACGTGGCAGGTGCATTGCTGACATACAACGAAATACGCGACAAAGGCTTCGATTCCCTCTTCTTCGTTGGCGGACTCGCCTCGCATCTGCGCAATCTGATGGTGGCCGCCGACCCGCGCACCGTCGGACTTCTCGAAGTGAGCAAGGCCGTCGGCACGCGATATGTGGAACAGGCGGCAAAGCTCCCTCCGCACTGGTATTACCAAGCTTTGGGAATACTCAACGAGTGCGATGTCAACTACCGCACTGCGGCCAACAAGCAGCTCGTGGTGGAATTCGCACTGGTAAGGCTGGCCTCACTCCGCAACGCCGCGCTCCAGCAGCCTGCGCAGCAGCCGGTACAGCCGTCAAAGCCGCAGCAGCCGGTACAGCCCGCCCAGCCGCAAAGCCCCGCGCCTGAACGTCCGGCACCCGTACAGCCCAAACCCGAAGGAAGACCCAGGCCGACCCCTCAACTACCTCCGCAGCCCCACCGTCCCGTTTCCGTGGCACGCAAACCCGGCGCACCATCGTCTTTCAGGATAAACGGCAGCAATGGCACAGCCGACGGGAAACCAACTGCCGACCCAGACCACCGACGGACAGAGGCATCAAACGGCAGCCGACGGGAAACGCCAATAACCGAAGAACGTCTGAGCGAAGCCTGGCAGCAGTTCATAATCAGCCATCCCGACCACAAAATAGTGATCCACACGATGCAGACCAACGTGCCGAGGCCGATCGGCAACGGAGCCTATTACATCGAAGTGGCAAACCCTGCCCAACAGGGACAGTTCGCACAGATATTGACCGAACTCAGCGCGTTCATGCGCGACCGTCTCGGCAACGACAGCTTCAAGCTGGAAGTCAGGCTACAGGAGGCGGAGTCGGGCCAGAAGATGATGACTCCCAGGGAATTCATAAGCAAGGCCGTCCAAGACAACAAAGTGCTTTCCGAACTCCTCGGCTTCCTCGACGCTGAACTGATATGAACGTAATCAGGGCTTACCCTGAACCAAAATTTCAACCAACGATGTCTTATCTTTTTCTGACTCTCGGCCTCGCGCTGATCCTCGCCGGGGCAAACTACCTGACCGACGGCGCAGCGGCGGTCGCCAAGCGTTTCCGGATTTCCGACCTTGTGATAGGCCTTACAATCGTGGCTTTCGGCACTTCCGCCCCCGAACTCGTCATAAGCGTCATGTCAGCCGTCAAGGGAAGCTCGGAAATCGCAATCGGGAATGTAGTGGGTTCCAACATATTCAACATCCTGATGATAGTGGGATGCACCGCGCTCGTCATGCCCATATCCATAGGGAAATCCACGATGTCGAAAGAGATTCCGCTTGTGATCCTCTCCTCACTCGTGCTTTGGTTCTGCTCTTCCGACATGCTTATGGACGGAGCGGCTGAAAACGTCGTCAGCCGCTCCGACGGACTGATGCTGCTCGCCTTCTTCCTCATCTTCATGCGCTACACATTCTCGATTGCCCGCAATTCCACAGAGCGTCCCGGCGGGGAGACAAACGTGAAGGAAATGAAGCCTTGGCTTGCCGCCCTGGCCATCGTCGGAGGGCTTGCCGGACTGATTCTCGGAGGGCGTTGGTTCGTCGATGGAGCGTCCGACATAGCCAAATCGCTTGGAGTGAGCGAATCGGTCATAGGACTGACCATAGTTGCCGCCGGAACGTCGCTTCCCGAACTGGCCACCTCGATAGTCGCCGCCGTAAAAAAGAATCCCGACATAGCCATAGGCAACGTGGTAGGCTCGTCGCTCTTCAACGTCTTCTTCATCATAGGCACGTCTGCCACGATAAGACCTTTGGCAGTGGGCCACATATCTGCGGTGGACTTCGGAGTCCTCATCGGCGCGTCGCTCCTGCTGTGGGTTTTCGGGCAGGCATTCGGCACACGCAAAATCACACGTCCGGAAGGCGCGGTGATGGCCCTTTGCTTCATTGCCTACACGGTCTATCTCGTCATCAACGCCTGAGGCAATAACGCATGCCCGCGCCGCGTTATAAACAAAATGAAAACTCTCAAAACCCGACACATACACATTCTGTTGCTGCCCTTGGCAATGCTCCTTCTCATGGGGGCATGCAAAGGGGCAAAGCTCTCCACCGCCAACGAACAGCTCGAGCGCGGCGAATTCTTCGACGCCTCCAAGACCTACCGGAAGGTCTACAACAAGCTCACGAAGCGCGAAGACCGCCCTCTGCGCGGCGAGGTGGCCTACAAGCTCGGCACATGCTACCGTCGCCTCAACCAGGCCCCGCAGGCAGCCGCCGCATTCCAGAACGCCATCAGATACGAATATCCCGATTCGATGACGTATTACTGGCTCGGGAGGTCGCTGCAGGCCGACGGCCAATATGCCCAGGCCCTTGACGCATACACCGCTTTCCTGCGCCTCTGCCCCGACGACGAGCTGGCCAAGGAAGGCGCACGAGGATGCCGCATGGCAATACAGGCAAAAAAGGCCAAGAAAAGCCGCTATGTGGTGAAGAACGCCAAAATCTTCAACTCGCGCCGCGCTGATTTCGCCCCGATGTACCTCGACAAGAATTTCGACCAGCTCTTCTTCACCTCGACCAACGAGAAGAACATGGGCGAACACAAGTCCGAAATCACAGGCATGAAAAAAAGCGACATATACGTCAGCAAAAAGGACGAACAGGGGAAATGGCAACGCCCTGAGCCTGTGGAGGGAGAGCTCAACACCGACATGGACGAGGGCATAGTGAGCTTCTCACCCGACGGACAGACGATGTATCTCACCAAGGCACGGCGTTCGCCGACATCCAACACGAGCGTCGAGATATACACTTCGCGGCGCAGCGACGCCACCTGGGGCGCGGCTTCGAAATACGAAATCACCGCCGACACGCTTTCCGCCGTCGGACACCCTGCCGTCTCCCCCGACGGGAAATACCTCTATTTCACCTCCGACATGCCCGGAGGCTACGGAGGCAAGGACATCTGGCGCGTGGCCATAGGCGAACGCATCGGTTCGCTCGAGAACCTCGGCCCGCAGATCAACACGCCGGGAGACGAGATGTTCCCTTACCTGCGTGCCGACACGCTCCTCTATTTCTCTTCTGACGGGCATCCCGGTTTCGGGGGTCTCGACATGTTCAAGGCCACCCTCAATTCCACCCGCGACCGATGGAGCGTGGAAAACCTCGGACTGCCGATGAACTCAGCAGGCGACGACTTCGGCATCACATTCGGCCCCGGCGAAAGCGGATTCTTCAGCTCCAACCGTGGCGACCGCAAAGGATACGACCACATATATTCGTTCGAACTGCCTGAACTCAAGGTTACCATTTCCGGCTGGGTGATGGACAAGGACGAGGAACCCGTCCCGAAGGCCGTGATCCGCATCGTCGGCGACGACGGCTCCAACCAGAAGGAAATCGCGCGCGACGACGGAAGCTTCTCCTTCAAGCTCGGACGAGGGGTGAAATACGTCATGATGGCCGGTGCCAAAGGCTATCTAAACGTGAAGCAGGAGTTCGTCTCCGACTCGGCGGAGGAAGACGCCGACTATGCGGTGGACTTCATTCTCGCTTCGATAAGCAAGCCGCAGGTGGTGGAAAACATCTTCTACGACTTCGACAAGGCCACCCTCCGCCCCGAATCCAAGCAGGCTCTCGACGAGATGGCACAGATGCTGCGCGACAATCCCAACGTAACCATAGAGATGGGGTCGCACACCGACCGCCACGGAACCGACGCCTACAACGAAGACCTCTCCGACCGGCGCGCAAAAAGCGTGGTTGACTACCTGATTGCCGCAGGCATAGCCCCCGACCGCCTCAAATGGCTGGGCTATGGGGAAAGCCGTCCAAAGACCGTGACGAAGCGCATCAACCGCGAATTTCCGCAGTTCCCCGAAGGCACCACGCTAAACGAGGAATTCGTCTCCACGCTTTCCGAAGCCGACCAGGAAGCCGCCGACCAGATCAACCGCCGCACCGAATTCCAGGTTACCTCCATCGACTACGAAATGTTCTGACCCACCTACACCCATGCGAATAGACATAATAACCGTGCTCCCGGAAATGCTGGAGTCGCCCCTCAACTGTTCAATCCTCAAACGTGCGCAAGACAAAGGGCTTGCCGAAATAGTGGTTCACAACCTGCGGGACTACACGATAAACAAGCACCGCAAAGTGGACGACTATCCTTTCGGCGGAGAGGCCGGGATGGTGATGACCGTCCAGCCCGTGGACGCGTGCATCTCGCATCTGAAAAGCCAACGGGAATATGACGAGGTGATATTCACTTCGCCCGACGGCGAGACGCTAACCCAGCCGATGGCCAATTCCCTTTCGATGCTCGACAGCATCATAATCCTCTGCGGCCACTACAAAGGCGTGGACTACCGCATACGCGAACATCTGGTAACCAAAGAGATTTCAATCGGCGACTATGTGCTTACCGGCGGCGAGCTTCCGGCTGTGGTGATAGCCGACTCGATAGTGAGGCTGATTCCCGGCGCGATAGGCGACGAGCAGTCGGCCCTCTCCGATTCGTTCCAGGACAACCTGCTCGCACCGCCCGTATACACCCGCCCGGCGGAATACAACGGGTGGAAAGTGCCCGACATCCTCCTTTCCGGCCACGAGGCCAAGATCGCCGAATGGCGCCATGAACAGGCCCTCGAACGCACCCGCCGCCTGCGCCCCGACCTGCTCGTGTAGGCGCATGTCCAGCCCCTCCCCCGGCCATACATGCCGTTCTGACGCCATCCGTCGGCCCATAAAAACCAGGAGGGGGCTTCGGTTGTAATTCTGTTATGACCGGAAAAGAGAATCAGAAAATGAAGAGCATGTCTGCGTTCGGGCTGCTCGTTACGCTCGGCATCGTCTTCGGCGACATCGGCACTTCGCCGCTTTACGTCATGAAGGCAATCACGGGCGTCAATCCCACGTTCGACGCAGACTACATCCTGGGAGCCGTCTCCTGCGTGATATGGACGCTCACGCTCCAGACCACCATCAAATACGTGCTCATCGCCCTGCGGGCCGACAACAAAGGGGAAGGCGGAATCCTTGCGCTCTTCTCGCTGCTCAGGAAACTGCCCCGGAAATGGCTCTACGCCGTGGCGGCCATAGGCGCATCGACACTGATTGCCGACGGTGTGATAACGCCCGCGATCACAGTAACGTCTGCCATCGAGGGCCTTTCCGTGATAAGCCCCTCGATTCCGGTGCTTCCCGTAGTGATCGGCATAATACTCGGCATCTTCCTTTTCCAGAGCGCGGGCACGGCCAAAATCGGACGCCTGTTCGGCCCGTTCATGCTCCTGTGGTTCCTTATGCTCGGCATCCTCGGATGCACCCACATCGGTGATTTCCACGGGATATGGAAAGCGTTCAACCCTTGGTATGCGGTGAAGCTTCTGGCCGAGTTCCCCGGTTGGTTCCTCATCCTCGGCGCCGTATTCCTTTGCACAACCGGGGCGGAGGCCCTTTACTCCGACCTCGGGCATTGCGGACGGCTCAACATATCCGTGAGCTGGCTGTTCGTAAAGGCAATGCTCATCCTCAACTATCTCGGCCAAGGCGCATGGCTGATTGCCAACGGGCCGGAAGCGACTCAGGGGCAGAACCCTTTCTACGGCATAATGCCCCACGGATTCGTGATTGCGGGGGTAGTGATGTCGGCAGGGGCGGCCATCATAGCCAGCCAGGCGCTCCTCAGCGGATCGTTCACCATCTTCAGCGAGGCCATCAACCTCGACTTCTGGCCGCGGCAGAGGATAAAATACCCTTCCGACGAGAAAGGGCAGCTCTACATCCCTGCGGTCAACTGGTCGCTGCTCGCAGGCTGCCTGATAACCGTAATGCTCTTCCGCGACTCGTCCCGGATGGAGGCGGCCTACGGACTTGCCATCACCGTAACAATGCTTATGACCACCGTGCTGCTCGCCTTCTGGCTTCTGCACAGGGGCACGCCGCGTTGGGCCGTGGCGGTCTTCCTGCTCGTGTATGCCGCGCTGGAGGGATGCTTCTTCGTGGCCAACCTCTTCAAGTTCATGCACGGGGGCTGGTTCACCATAATGATAGCCGGACTTGCATGTTCCGTCATGATAGCGTGGCGCAACTCCACCCGCATAAAAGACTCGTTCACAGAATTCAAACGGCTCGGCGACTGGCTCGGAGTGATTTCAGACATAAAGGCCGACCGCGAGATACCCAAATACGCATCCAACGTCATATATTTCTCACACTCGCCAGATGCCGGCACAGTGGAAAGCAAGCTACTGTACTCCATCGTCAACAAGCAGCCGAAGCGCGCCGACCATTACTGGATACTAAGGATGGAATACACCGACGCGCCCGACACTCTAGAATACTCCGTCTCAATCCCGATTGCCGAAACCCTATACTGCGTACACATACGCCTTGGCTACAGGGTGCAGCCGCAGGTGTCGCTCTATCTACGGCAGATTGTAGAAGACCTCGTGGCTGAAGGCCGGCTCGACCTGACAAGCGGCTATCCCGCCCTGCGCAGAAGGGATATACCGGGCGACTTCCGCTTCATAGTCCTGCACCGCCTCTTCTCGAAAGGAAGCTCCTGCCGTCCGGGGCAACGACGCCTGATGACGCTCCACGACATGATAGCGCGCATCGGCATCTCCGACCAGGACTCGCTCGGCCTCGACACGAGCAGCGTCTCCGTCGAGACAGTCCCGCTGATCATCAACAACGCCGCTCCCCGCCGAATACGCCATGCCGGCCATCAGCCGTCTGAATAAGAGGCTGTTTCAAAATCATTGTTAAACGCAGAGTGGTGGATTTTTTGTTAAGGCGCACTTTATGAGGAGGGAGCATATCGGGATATGTGACCGACGATTAAATGCGGATTAACGGAAAAGGCACCATTCTGACTGAAACATTAATTTCTTTTAAAGAGGCTTTGCAGGAATGCCTGCCGTCATTCCGGAACCTTTGCGCGTCTTTATCCCTTCGGCTCAGTCCCATAGCCCGCTATGCTCCTTCGCTGCAGGGATAAATACATCACAAATCTTCCGCCTCTGCGTTAACAAGCATTTTTAAACAGCCTCTAAGTCATTGGGTGTAAAGGAAACGCTTGACGGAACGCTTCGGGGTCTTCTCGAATTCGTTTGGGACCAACTGGATTTTGCTTACCTGTTCGTACGGGGCAAGGAGGCCGTTGAGTTCGCGGCGCACGTTCTCCATGGCCGACTGAAGGTCTGCACCCGATATGCCAAGCCTGTCCACAGCCTCATAATCAGGATACACCAACGCCACAAGCCTCCCGTCGCGCTCCACCACGAGGCTTTCCGCGACAAAAGGCATGTTGTTGAGCTTGGACTCGATTTCCTCAGGATAGATGTTCTGCCCTGACGCGCTCAGTATCATCGTCTTGCTGCGCCCGCGAAGGAAAAGCGTCCCGTCGGGCGAACGCGTGCCCATATCGCCTGTCTTAAGCCAGCCTTCTTTGTCGAGTACGTTTTCCGTGGCCGCCGGGTTCTTGTAATAGCCCTGCATGACGTTCATTCCGCGCACGCATATCTCGCCGGACTCGTGTTCAGGGTCGTCGCTCATGACAATCGCCTCCATACCGGGCAGCACGCGTCCGGAGCTTCCCGGGACGAACTCGCGCCAAGGCGTATACGAAATCAGCGGGCCGCACTCGGTCATCCCGTATCCGACAGTGAACGGGAACTTTATCCTGTAGAGGAAATCCTCCACCTCATGATTGAGCGGCGCACCGCCAACGATCACCTCCTCGAACTCGCCTCCGAAAGCGTCAATCAGCTTCTTGCGTATCTGGCCGTAGATGATGGAGTCAAGGAAAGGGACGGCAAGCGTCCAACGCATGGCACCCTTGGAAATCATCGGCAGAATCTGGTTCTTGTATATCTTCTCAAGGATGAGCGGCACGCATACCACGAGATGGGGACGCACTTCCGCCATAGCCTTGAGAAGGACACGCGGCGACGGGGTCTTGCACAAAAGAGTGATATGGGAACCCACCGCAAGCGGCGTGAGCATATCGAAAGCGCATCCGTAGGCGTGGGCGAGCGGCAGGAATGCCAATGCCCGCGAAGACCGGAAATGCAGTTCCGACTCCATGCCGAAGACGACGTTGCCGGCAAGGTTCTCCCCGGTGAGCATCACCCCCTTGGAGAATCCCGTGGTGCCTGACGTGTAGTTGATTTCCGCAACTTCGGAATTGTCGCGGTCGGAATACTTTATGCAGCCTGAGCCGAAGCCTGCCGGATAACGCCTGCGGAAACGCCTGCGCAGCAGCTTGAGGTTGCGGGCCACTTCCGGCCCCGGCTTCTCATACAGAAGGCCGTTGTCGTCGAGCGAAAGCACCGCCTTGACATTCAGCAGCGATTCAGGATCGATGTGTTCCCACACGTTGTCGCCGATGAAGAGAAGCTTCGCCTCGGAATGGTTGACTATGTGCGTTATGTCCACAGGATTGAAATCCGCAAGGATCGGCACAACCACCGCCCCGTAGGTTACAGTGGCCATATACGCTATTACCCAGCTTATCGAATCGCGTCCGCAGACCGCCACCTTCGCGCCCTCCTTGAGCCCTATCGTCTCGAAAAGCAGGTGGAGCATGGCAATCTCTCGCGCCAGGTCGCCGTATCTGAGCTGGCGGCGCGTGGTGTATTCCGTGAGAGCCGGAAGCTCCCAGTTCTCGATGAAACTCTTCTCGTAAATCTTGGCGAATCTCTGCATAAAAAACCTATTTGATTTTCACTTCCTACCTTATCAAATGAAGTCTTCTATGGTAAAGTTCATGAAGCGGTTGAAGCGGGCAGCCTGGGCCACCGCCGGAGCAAGCATGTCCATGAAGCCGGGGTCGCAGACAGTCTTTTCGTCGAGCGGCCCGGAAGCGATGAAATTCCTCGGCTTCAGATAGTCGATGTGTTCCCAGTCCTTCGGAAAACCCTTAGGAGCGGTCTTCAGCGGGTCGTCGCCTATAGTGTCGAAGAACTTCCTGAATTCCGGGTCTTCCACTATGGAGCGGTACTCGTCAATCTCGTCATAGACCGATTGCCGCAGGGCCTTCAGCACCGGAGCCGGATGTCCGATGGTGCCCGCCGCGAAAAGCAGGCTGTCCGGCTCCAGATGCAGATAATACCCGCAGGTGATTCCCTTCTTTCCGAGCGGCGGATTGACGAAAATGCCTATGTGTGTCTTATAGGGGGTCTTGTCGGCCGAGAAGCGGGTGTCGCGGTATATGCGGTATGTGCAGTCGGCCACCTTCAGCCTCGAAGCCTCCGGGTCCACAGTGGCTACAAGCGCGATGAGGTCGTTGGCCAAGGCGTCGGTTCTCGCCTTGACGTCAAGATATTCCGGTTTATGGGCAGTGAACCACTCGCGGCTGTTGTTTTCACGCAACCGCCTCAGAAAATCCAGCGTCTTTCTCATTTCTTCATAGTGAAATGGCGCGAAGCGAGACGGTAGCCGTCGCAGAAGACCTCCACCGTGTAGTCGCCCGGCGTGAGCGTGGTGTTCACGTCCCAATACACCGACACTGCAAGCTCCTCGTTGGCATATTCCATCGAGCGTTTGGCAGTGGACGAAAGAGTCGCGCCGTCAAAGCCGAACGACGGGCCTCCACCGAGCATCGCTCCCTCAGGGGAGATGATGCGCACGAAGAAGTCCTTCATCCCCGGGGCTGCGGTGTTGTTGGGCGATACGGTGAAGCTGACCCCGAGCTGGCGCGCCTTGGTGATGTTCTTCTCGCGCTTCCCCTTCTTGTTGTATGCCTGAAGCGAAACGCCCGTGATGTTCAGCTTCTTGGCAAGCTTGACTGTCTGGGCAAGCTCCGCATTGCTCGCCGAAGTCTGGCTCACCTGGGTCTCAAGCTGCTGGTTCTTCTCGCTTATCTGCTGAAGTTCCTGCTTGAGGCCCTCATTCTCCTCCCCGAGACGCTTGATCTCTTCAAGATAATGCTTCACTATTCCCTTAAGGGTCGCAATCTCCCCCTCGAGCTGCTTGATCCGGGCGCGGTTCTGGGAATTGCTGCGCTTCTCGGCATTTAGCTCCTTAAGAAGCCCCTCCACCTTCATCCGGGCCTGGTTGTACTGCTTCACGAGCGAATCGTTCTTAAGATAGACCTGCTGGTCTTCATACTGCGAGAACTCGGCGTTGAGCTGGTTGAACTCGTTGGAAAGCTGGAGCCTGTCATTGACGAGCCTGAGCGAATCGGCGCGAGCCTCCGCCTCGTTGATTTCATGGTTGCGGCTCGAATTGCTGACTATCAGGGCAACGATAAGCCCGATGAGGCACACCAGTACCCCGATGCCGCCGAAGAAGATTATTTTCTGGTTCTTTTGCATATCTCTGAATATTGAAAGGTCTGACAACTTGTATGGAGTGTGTCTGAATTTTTGCTCTTGTTATATTTCGGGAGGACATCGGAAGCCATGAGGCAGGTCAGCCGCCTGAAGTGAAGATGGAACGGAAGACGCGGTCGGTCGCCCCGAGCTTGGACCGGATGTAGGCGTCGGCCCTGCGGCCCGCCTCCCTGCGCGCCTCCTTGTCCGCAAGGCGGCCTTCCATAAGATCTGATAACTCTTCTGCCGAACCCACGCTGAATCCGCCGCCGGCGCCGATCAGGTCGCCGGCTTCGAGGAATCGGCCGTGGTTGGGGCCGAAGACAACCGGAATCCCGTAGACCGCCGCCTCGTTTATGTTGTGTATTCCGGCTCCGAAGCCGCCGCCGACGTATGCCACATCGCCGTAGCGGTAGGCGGACGAAAGAAGCCCGAAACAGTCCATGACGATGCAGTCTGCCTTGTCGGCAAGAACCGGGTCTGACTTGAGCTGCGAGAAACCCACACATGCGAGTCCCTCTGCCGAACACAGCTTCTTTATTCGCGCATCGTCAAACTCGTGGGGGGCTATGACAAGCTTCATCCTGTCCTTGTTCCTCCTGAACCAAGGAAGGTAGACCTCCTCGTCGAGAGGCCAGCTGCTGCCGGCCACGGCTATCGGACGGTCGTCCGAGTCGCGGAAACGGCTCAGCTCAGGGATGTCGCGGGCTGCGTTGCGGATGTCGGCAACGCGGTCGAAGCGCGTGTCTCCGGCCACGACCGCCCCTTCTATCCCGGCATCCTCAAGAAGACGGCGGCTGCGCTCATCCTGCACGAATATGCCGGTGTACCAACGCAGCCAGCATCGGTACCACGCGCTGCGCTTCTTGAAGAACGCCTGCTCCGGGCGGAAGACAGCCGAAACCAGATAGGTCGGCACCTGACGCTGCCAGAGTCCGCGAAGATAGTTGCGCCAGATCTCGTATTTCACGAATATCGCCTTTTCAGGCTTCACCGTCTCGAGGAAACGCTTCACACGCCCGGGCGTGTCGAACGGAAGATAGCACACGCAGTCGGCCCCGGCATAGTCCTTGCGCACCTCGTAGCCCGAAGGGGAGAAGAACGTCAGCAGGATTTTGTATTCAGGGCGTTCGCGGCGTATGCGCTCTATGAGCGGCCTTCCCTGCTCGAACTCCCCCAGCGACGCGGCATGTATCCATACATAGCGCGCTTCAGGGTCGAGCCTGTCGGCAAGCCGCCGCCACACCTCCTTCTGTCCGCGTGCAAGAAGCCGGGCTTTCGGAAGACGCAAAGCGGCACAGCCGACACCGGCAGAATAAATGCCGATGCCGACTGCATAAAGTGCCGGTTCAAGAGTCTGGCGGCAAGCCTCGGCGCAGAAACTGCGCAATCCTTTGAGTCGTTCCGTCAATTCCATCTGAAAACCTGATTCCTGAAACCTAAAGTCTCTCTATGGCGAGGCGTATGCGCCTTATCACTTCCTCCTTAGGCATAAGCTCGGTGATGTCGAACATATGCGGCCCACGGCATGCGCCGACCACGGCCAGCCGGAACGCGTTCATGACGTTGCCGAGATGATAGCCTTTGGAAGCGATCCAGTCGAGCGTGATTTTCTCGGCGTTGGCAGACGCCATGTCTTCGATTCCCTCAAGCACTCCGACAAGCTCCTCCATTATGCGCGGAGTGTCTTCGCCCCAACGCTTCTTGACATCCTTGGGAGCGTATTCCTCGGGAGCGCGAAAGAAGAAGTCGCCCTGGTCCCAAAGCTCGCCGATGAAATTGACGCGCCCTTTGACCATGCCTGCGGCCTTGGCCACGTATTCCGGAGAGAATCCTTCGATGCCTTTGTCCTTTAGGACAGGCATGAACAGGCGCGCCACCTCATCGTCGGGAAGACGCATGATGTATTCATGGTTGAACCAGGCGGCCTTCTGATAGTCGAACTTCGCGCCTGCCTTGGAGCAATGAGCGAACGAGAACTTGCGCACGAGTCCGTCCATATCCATAAGCTCGGTGTCGTCGCCGGGATTCCAGCCGAGAAGCGCAAGGAAATTGACCACGGCCTCCGGAAGATAGCCCTGTTCGCGGTAGCCAGAAGAGACCTCGCCGCTATTCGGGTCGTGCCATTCGAGCGGGAACACCGGGAAGCCGAGCTTGTCGCCGTCGCGCTTGGAAAGCTTGCCGTTGCCCACAGGCTTCAGCAGCAGAGGCAGATGCACGAATTCCGGCATCGTGTCCGTCCATCCGAAAGCCTCATAAAGGAGCACATGGAGCGGAGCCGACGGAAGCCATTCCTCGCCGCGTATCACATGGCTCACCTCCATCAGGTGGTCGTCCACTATGTTGGCGAGATGATAGGTCGGCAGCCCGTCCGCGCTCTTGTAAAGCACCTTGTCATCAAGGATGTCGCTCATTATCTTCACCTGGCCGCGTATAAGGTCGTTGACCACCACCTCGCGCCCAGGCTCGATCTTGAAACGCACCACATACTGGCTGCCCTCGTCCATAAGGCGTTTCACCTCCTCGGCAGGCATAGTGAGCGAATTGCGCATCCGGCCGCGCGTCGAAGCGTCGTACTGGAAATTGGGCGTTTCGGCACGTGCCGAGTCAAGCTCTTCCGGCGTGTCGAAGGCAAAGTACGCCTTGCCGGCATCGAGGAGGCCGTCCACGTAGCGGCGGTAGATCTCTTTGCGCTCGCTCTGCTTATAAGGGCCGTGCTCTCCGCCCTCGCGCACACCTTCATCGATGCCGATGCCGAGCCATGCGAGCGACTCGTTGATGTAGTCTTCCGCGCCGGGGACGAAGCGACGGCTGTCGGTGTCCTCGATGCGCAGAATCATCTTTCCGCCGTTGGCACGCGCGAAAAGGTAATTGTAGAGGGCAGTGCGGACACCGCCTATGTGAAGAGGCCCTGTGGGCGACGGTGCGAATCGCACCCTTACTGGTCTTTCCATAAATTCTAAGAGTGTCTATTTTAACTGTTCACTGCAGACACGCAGAGGCGCGTCCCTACTTTCGCAATCTGTATTTGGAGCCGTCCCAGACAAAAGAGATGCCGGGCTTCTCGAAAAGCTTTATGACATTATAGTCGTCCTGGTTCATGAATTCGCCGACGGTAAGCTTCGCAGTCAGATCGGTCGTTGAGGCCGATGCCGAATACTCCACGGTCGGGAACGGAACGGTCTGCTCTATCTCCTTCATCGTGGTTACCGAGCCTTTGGGGATGGAGAAGAACCATTTCAGCTCCGGACGCTTCAGGAACCTTTCGCGGGGCAGTTCCTTCAGGGCGGAGGAAAAGAACCTCACGTCGCTGTCCTTCGCCTGTCCGCTGCCTCCGACGGTATAGACAGTCATCACCGACGCGCCGCCTTTCTTTGCAGGCAGAACCCTGATCTGCAGCGTGCTCACGTCAGTAACCTGCACCTCCAGGAACTCCGGAGCGACCTGCCTGAGATACGACTCCCCTTCCATGGCGTTGCGGGCACGGTAGACGCTGTCAGCCTCGAAATAGGCGAGCATGTCGAACCTTGCCGAACGCGGCAGGATGTCGAGCACATCGACAGGCATCTCAAGAAAGCACTTGGAGGCCGTGAGCGCAGCCGTGTCGGCCGGAGCCTCAGCGGCTGAAGCCCGCTGAGGCAAGACGACCCACAATGCCATGACGGTCAGGCACAGTCGGAAAAGCGTTGCCATGCCACATCCGGTCAGTTTCATTTCTTCTTTCTCTTCTTTTGTATAAAGACGTCGTAATTGCCGTCATATTTCGGTTTGGAAGAAGATTTCTTTTCTTTTTCCCACTTTTTGTCTTTCTTGTCCTTTTTCCTGGACTTGAACTCCTTCGGCTCACGGTCGAAATCGCGGTCGAAATCGCGGCCGAAATCACGGCCGTACCCACGGTCGCCGCCGCGCCCCGGTTTTCCGAATTTTCCGCCTTTGTCGCCTTTATCGCCTTTTCCGCCCTTGCCGCGTTTGCGTTTGCCAGAATCGGAAGAATAATCGCGGTCGGAAGCCATCTCCGGACGGAGCGTTACGCCGAAGAAGTCCTCGTTGCGGAGCGCGTCCATCACCTGCTTCACGTCTCCTTTCTTGACATCGAAAAGAGTGTAGCCCGGCATGAGGTCTATGCGTCCGATTTCCGGCTTGCCCGGCCCCCCGTTGTTGCGGTTGACAATCTCCATAAGGTTGCCCGGGAAGAACCCGTCGGCCTTGCCGACATTCAGCATAATGCGTTCATAGCCCGGCTCGCCCGTGCGGCGATCCTTCTCTTTCTTGTCCCTCGGGCCGCGGTCGGGCCGGTCAGAGCCTTTGTCTTTCTTCTTTTTCTTTTCCGCCTCGTTGAGGTCGATGTCCGGCATATCACGGTAGTATGCCAAAAGGCGGTTGAACTCCAGCGACAGCACACGCTTCAGCAGATCCTCTCCTGAAAGCCATTCCAGCTTCTTGCGCACGCCGGAGATGTATTTGCTTATCTCCTCCTCGTTCACTTCCACGCGTTCGAGGCGGTCGGCGAGGTTGTAGAGCTGCTTCTCGATGATATGCTCCGGAGTCGGCACCTTCTTGTACTCGAACGTCTTGCCTATCTTCTTCTCGATCAGGCGAAGCTTGCTTTTCTCGCGCGAATGGATTATGGCCACCGACACGCCGGTCTTGTTGGCGCGTCCCGTGCGTCCGGAGCGGTGGGTGTAGACTGCCACATCGTCCGGAAGCCCGTAGTTGACCACATGCGTAAGGTCGTCCACGTCGAGTCCGCGCGCAGCCACGTCAGTGGCCACAAGGAGCTGTGTCATATGGTCGCGGAACTTCTTCATCGCCAGGTCGCGCTGCGCCTGCGAAAGGTCGCCGTGGAGGCAGTCCGCGTTGTATCCGTCATTGATGAGCTTGTCGGCTATGTCCTGCGTCTCCTTGCGCGTGCGGCAGAATATGATTCCGTAGATGTTGGGGTTGTTGTCGGCCACGCGTTTGAGCGCAAGATACTTGTCGTGAGCCTTAACCATATAATAAATGTGCCGTACATTCTTCGACCCCTCGTTCTTCGTGCCTGCCACAAACTCCACCGGCTCGTGCATGAACTTCTTGGCGATCGAGGCTATCTCCGGCGGCATGGTAGCCGAGAACATGAGCATCTTGCGCTCTTCAGGGACATGCGACAGGATTTCCTTTATGTCGTCGAGGAAGCCCATGTTCAGCATCTCGTCGGCTTCGTCGAGAATCACCGTGCCGACGTTGTCGAGCTTCACCTCCCGGCGCTTGATGAGGTCGATGAGGCGTCCCGGAGTGGCCACCACCACCTGCACGCCTTTTCTCAGAGTGCGTATCTGGCTCTCTATGCTCGAACCGCCGTAGACAGGGAGAATCCGCACCCCGTCGATGTATTTGGCGAAATCGGCAAGGTCGCCGGCTATCTGGAGACACAGTTCACGGGTAGGCGCGATTATAAGCGACTGGGGGACCGCATGCGAAGCGTCGGTGCGCTGCAGCACCGGGATGCCGAAAGCCGCAGTCTTGCCGGTGCCGGTCTGCGCAAGGCCCACCACATCGCCGTCCTTGTGCAGCAGATGGGGTATCACCATCCGCTGTATGGGCATAGGATGCACGAATCCAAGCTCCTTCACTGCCTTCAGTATCGGAGGCTCTATGCCGAGATTGTCGAAATCGTCCTCGGCTACGGCTACGCCAGAATCGTGGCCTTCATATGCATCCTTCTCCACATCGTCCGCGGCCTGCGCCTCAGCGGCGGGCAGCATGTCCGCGTCCACTGTCTGGGGGGCTACTGCGGGTATGGTCTCTTCTGGATTTTCTTCTTTCATTTTTGGTGTCTTGGAATTATGGCCGCTTGCGCCAGTCGGCATATTATCTGACCCCGCCATGAGGCATACCGCCTAAGCCAATAACACACCAAAAGCCCGCCTTGCTCAATCGAGAGCGCAACCTGATTTATACAAATAATCTGCAAAGTTAGCGAAAATATCCGATACGGCCTGAACAAAAACCAAAATCGACGAATCCACAGCATCAAACTGCACTCGGTTTGACACAAACAATATTTGTGCATACACGCAAAAAGGATGTGCCTCGAACTGATAGTGTGTTTGAATTTTTATTCTGATTTTTACAGGCAGTTTTACAGGGCTTTCCGAGTCTTGGAACGAGGCGCATAGCGGGCTATGCAACGAGTGAAAGGCCGGAAAGGGCGTAAAAATGCCGTGATATGCTCTTGGGTGTGCCTTTATGGGTCTTTCGGTCGTCTTCGCGCCTTTGACTCGGTCATGCAGCCCGCTGCACTCCCTCGTCTGCATACGCGAATCCGTCCCGAAATCCTCCATAAAAAATCCTGAAGAAAAATTCCAAACACACTCTGAAACGCACCCCAAAAGTTTTTGTCCAACTTTTGGGGTGCAGTCCATAGTGCCGCACAAATGCACGACGCTCTTAAGTGTGGAAAATCACATTGCCATTATCTTCACGCATGTGTTCCCTGCGCGGACGATGTATATGCCGGGTGCTACCGGTATCCTCATAAGGTCGCGGCCGGTACCGCTGAATACCGTGCGTCCGTCAACAGTGCAGATTGCCACCTGCCTTCCTGAAGCTCCCTCCAGAATGATGGCGTCGCGGAAACTTACGTGAACATCTCCGCCAGCCTTCGTAACTCCGATGCCTGTCGTAGCGGTGCTCAATGCGCGGGATTCTCCCTTGGTGTACACGGCACTCACATGATAGACGGCTCCGCAGGCTTCGTCAACATACGTCGTGGCATCCATGGGAGCCTGATTCAGACGTGTTTTGTTTTTGTAGACATTGTAGCCCACAAGCTGCAGGTCTTTGTGGCTTTCGGGAATGTACGTTACGTCGTCTGCCATAAACATGAACGCACCCGTCCCCACAGACCGTATGGCAAAGCGTCCGGCTCCGGCTGGCAACTCGGCTTTGTATTCCGTCCATTCCTCGGAAATCTCCTCGAATCTTGCCGCAGGCACGAACGCACCTGTGTCGAGCGTGCCGTCGGAATAAAGAATCTCGAACGATTCCTTGTATTTTGGGTCATAGCTTTTGGCCCATACGCTGACTGTCTGGCTCTCTCCGGAAAGCGACGGCGATATGGCCCAGTCGTCTACTGTCTTGTCATCCTGACGGAACATGGATGCGAGATATTTCGTACCGGAATGGGCTGCGAACGACTCGCCTGCGAATACGGAACCGTCAAGATAGGAAATGTCGTGGATCCAGAAAGACTGGCTTGACAGGTAAGGTATCGGGAACTCGATGTTCTCGATGCCGCCGATCGGGGCTTTGTCGCCATCGTGGAATGTCCAGGCTCCGAACGTCGTGGCGAAAGGCTCCCCGTCCTCGAATGTCTCGGTCAACGGCTTCGGATCCTCGCGGTTTATCACCGGCTCGCCCCACGTCAGGATGGTGTTGCCGCCACTGGTCTCGCAGGAAAGCCTCTCCACTGTGGGATATGAGGGGTATGACAGTGTGGCCTTTTTCTCAGGCGTGGCATTGTTGTCAGGATTCATGTCGCTGTCCCATTCAACGTAAGCGTGCCATAACGAGATTTCGTCGGAGAGAACGTCGAGCGTCTGCCTGAACGAGAAAGTCCCGGTCTCCATAATCTCCAGCGGGCCGCCCTCGGCGGTGGCCACCTTCCCGTCCTGATTGAAGATGCTCACGGCATATCCTTCGGCACGTCTGGCTCCGACATTCGAGACTTTGACGCTGATCTCGAACTCCTTGCCGGGCATCACGTTTGTCGGCATTCTTATCTCTGAGGCCTCCAGGTCGTAGTCAGGTTTCTCGGCCACCGAGAAGGCATCCATATATATGGTGGCGTGGGTCATAAAGGTGCATTCCCACCCTACAAGTATTTCCTGACCCTTATATTCGGAAAGGTCCACGCTTATGCGGTTCCACGCACCCTCCGCCGCACAGTCGTCGCCTATGATGACGTGGCGTTTCTCCTGGAAGGTCTTGCCGAAATCAGTGCTGACCTGGAACGATATCTCGTTCTGGTTGCGCATTCCGTTGGAGTTGTCGTTATAGACATAGCATACGAACTGAGGGGCCGAGGCCTTCCTGAGATCCAGCTTGCCGGTGAACATACAGGCGCGGTCGGCGGTCTTGCTTGATTCAATCACAAGGAATCCTCCGTCCTTGTCCTGCGGCTCTACGCCTCCGGGTTCGGCTGCGGTCAGCATTATGCTGGGCATCCCCTGCAGATAGTTCACACCGAATATCGATGACAGGGTCTGACTCTTGAACGATTCCGCCCACGGCAGACTGTAGGAGGGGCCGACAGGCACCTCGTCGGAATAGCATTCCTGTCCTTCGCCTTTTTTTGAGACGGCCTTGACGGCATATCTGAGGAATGCCTGGGAACCGCCCTCCGGAATGGCCCGGAACGTGTGGCTCAGCGTCTCCAGCCCGTCGGCCACCGGAATCAACTGTCCGCCGTCATAGCGCGTCAGCGTATATGTGCATTTGTCAGGATCGAACGGATATCCCTCCACATCGGTGGCCGGGGCGTCCCAGGAGACGGTTACCATTCCGGTCTCCCCTGTCTCGGAGATGCGCACGTTGCCGCATTTGCCCGGCACATTGATTCCGACGTATGCCTGCACATCAACGCTCTTCCCGGCTCCGTGGCCGTTGTAGGCGGTGAAAGTCCAGGTATATGCATTCGAAGCCATTGGGACGTTGTCGGTGAACGAAAGCGTTCCACCCACCGCAACGTCGTCAAAGGTCTTGACGAGCTCGCCGTCCCGCTTCACCTCTATGCGGTCTATGTCCTGCAGTTGCGAACCTCCTGTGGCGAGGGAGGGCGCGCGGAAGCTTATGTCGGCGTCTTTCCTGCCGTCGCCGTATGTCTTGATTCTTACGTCTGAAACACCCTCCGGAGCGGCTTTGGATGCCGGAGCCGAAATCGAGAACTCGTCAACATAGATGTAGAATTTGTCGGGATCCGACATGCCATGTATGCCTATATAGTAGTCCCCTGTCTCCTCGACCTCGATGAACCTGTCATAGAAGACGGTAGCCTGGCTGGCTATGACCGTGGGTTCCACGACTTCCATAGCCATGGACTCACCTTTGGGAAGGACTCCCATCCTGATTTCAAATTCCTCAGGGTATTCGTCGCGTACGCTATGCAGGCCCGCACGGTAGCTGTAGACATGCCCTGCCTCCAGATGAACAGGTGGAGTCATGAGCCAGTCGTCCATTTTAAGCTCCGAACTGAATTTAATGCGGGCGGCGGATGTGCCTTCGTCCCATATCCAAGTGTTGCCGTCGCCGTTGCAGTCATCGGTCGTCATAAGATCGAAAGCGTCCTGCGACGAGAAATCGTTCAAGAAAGGCGGATATATCCTCTCGCCGAGAATGGTCTTGTCCGAAACTCCGGGATTGGATGTCTTGCCCCCCGATACGGCCTCAACCTCATAATAATACAGATTTAGGGCCAAAGGGTCCACTCCGGTGTCAACACATTGAGCAGCATCGAGAGAGGCTCCGACCTTGACGCGGCCGGGGCACCTGTATACGTCGTATCTCAATGCCTCGTAATCCACATATCCGTCGTTTACTGAACCGGTAACGGGATTCCAGGTTACCGTGAATGCCTTTCCGTCCCATACGGCAGACACATTACTTGGTGCGGCGGGAGTATCCATTCCCAAAAACAGCCTGAGCGAGGCCTCCGGGCCGGTTCCGCTGTCGTTGCCGCACCTGACGGAGAATCTGGCCATTCCGGATTCCGAGGCCTTCACATGAACGGACACCTCCGAGCCTGGAGCAGCCGACCCTTCGCCTACCGGAGAGCCGTTCATCTCCAATGTCCAGCCGATGTCTCCTGCGAGAGCGTCGCCGGCAGATGTCTTGGCAGGCATCGTGAAGCTGACGTCTCCCTCAAGGGCCCCGTTTACGAAGACTGCCTTCATCCCCTCGGGAGCGGCGGGAGCGGCAGGATTGCCGTTGTCAACGAGCATAAGACCCATTATCTCGTCGCAGGAAGAGAATTCTCCCACCACAGTGGTCTCGGCCGTGGCCGGGTCGATTTCCATCAGATATGAGGAATCCCCGAAGAACGCAGCCCAATAGGCTTTTCCGGAGGCAGGGTCATAAGTGGCTGAGGATCCGTAATAAGTCGAATATCCCGTGTCTCCTATATAGGTAAGCTCTCCAGTCTTTTTGTCCACCTTGTTCAGTTTTCCGTTCTGCCCAATCATATAGAGGGTTCCCTTCTCGTCGATGAACGAGGAAATCCAATGTTCTTTCGTAGGGGCAATCGGGGTGCGTGTCAAAGTGGCGTAATCCACAGAGCAGAACTCGTACGACACCCCGTATTCGTCAAGATATGAACCGTATGATAGTCCTGTGGTCGGGTCATACGAGGGGTTTGTCTGCGGGCTCAGCGAATGCGTTACCGGTATGCTTTCCATAAGCGACCAGTCCTTGGTCGAGTAGACGTTCAGGGTATATGTGTATGCCCCGTTGAGATAGTCCTGGGTAAGGGAGTAGAATTTGTCCTCCACTATTGCCGCGTGGGCGTTGGAATATATCCCCTCTCCTCCGACAAGCTCGAAGTTTCCGGCGGCATCGAATGTGTAGATTCCCGGCGGATGGATGTAGTCCGAACCGGTATAGGTGGAGTAAATCACATTTCCCATCAGCTTCACCGATTGCGCGGCGCCAGTCCGCACGGGGGTCTTGAGCCGCGAGGGCATTCCGGCCTGACTTACGGGAATCCTTCCGTCGGCATGTCTCATGACTATCGGCGCGTTGGAAATCCCGGCACGATGTTTTTCATTCACCGCATACGGCAATGCGACCGCAATGGCGGCTGTCAGCAGGCAGGATGATAGAATGGTCAGTTTTTTCATAACGTTTGTATTTATGGCCCGGCTTCCACGGCATATCCCGGAGAATGCCGGATGTTTCTCGATTGCAAATTTAGCATTTCGCCATAGATACATAAGCAGGCAATGTTGAAATAGTAGTGGATTATAATTGCCAATATCCTGATTATAACCACTATGACATTTTAAGGACAGCGTTTTTAAGTAGTCGGACAGTAGCGTCGCATCACTGCGTTGACATTATTTCGGACACTCTTTTCTCAAAATCCTCGCGTGGGCATATGGCGTTGTTGCGCATCTTCACCCTGTAATTGTAGACAGTGGACACAGAGCGTCGCAGAAATTCCGCGATTCTTGACGAGTCGGTGATTCCAAGTCTTATCAGCGCGAAAGCCCTCAGTTCATTGGGCATAGTTCCGTCATTGGACAGCCCGGTCTGGCAGTCAGGTTTGAGGAGCTTGTTGAACTCCTCTATGAAGTCCGGAAAAAGACGCAGGAACGTCTTGTCGAAATTGTCATAGAATTCCAGCAGCTCGGCCGTGTGGTCGCTCTTCCTCAGAATCTCCTCCACCCCTTTCAGCCCTTTGGCGCGCGCTGTGGCCTGCAGCTTCCCCCTGAATTTGTCAAGGCTGTCCATATGCACGGCACACTGCCTCATATACTGAATCAGATAGGCGGTCTTTACGTTGTCAATCTCCTTCATGCGGGTATATGCAGAGGTAAGCTTGGCGTTGGCCACGCTCAATTGAGAGTTCTTTTCGCTCAATTGCGAGTTGGCCTCTCTCAGCCGCTCCTTCGCATCCTTTGTTCTGGCGTGGCTTTTCATTATCAGGAAGACGGATATGACCAGCAGGACAGACACCGCAGACAATATGCAGATCAGAGAAATCCTTATTCTCCGCTCCATCTTCTGATTGGTCTCGTATATCTTCACCACTTCCGACATCATGCCATTGGTCGCCACGATGTCTCCCATTATGCCTGCAGCGTTTATGTTGTCGTTGGCGAAATGCATGTATTCATAGGCACGGCCGGAGTCGTATGTGCGGGCAAGAATCAATGACAGTTCGCTGAGCGCACGGTATCTGTATGTCGGTATGGTCAGGTCAAGCAGTGATGCCTCGCAAAGGCTTTTTATAGCCTTTGCGGTGTCTCCGGCCTGCAGCTGGAGCCTGCCCTTGGTAAGATATGCCACTGCCTTGAATCGGGGCGAGCTGTCGTTGGTCTGCAGAAACCGTTCTATGACCCGGATTCCTCTGGAGGCGTCTCCCTCAGCCTCAGACAGAACTGCCTCCGATATGACCCGTGCCCTGGTTCCCGGAACGGAGACTTTACGTAGACGCCGGAACCACATCTCCGGATTTTCGCCGAGCATGTTCTTCCTGAAAATCATAAGCTCATAATAGTGGGGCTTCACCTTGACATTGCCGGTGTCGGGAAACGTCTCCACAAGTGCCTCGAACGCATCGGTCTCATGGCCTTTGGTTATATATGCTTTGGCAAGGTTGTAATAGCCGACGGCGCGCCCTATGGTGTCATGCGAATGCTTCACTCTCTTTTTGGCATACAGGATTGCCGAATCGGCATTGGTGTACAGATATCTTTTGAATAACGCGTCGTAGACTTCACAGACCCCGCGGCTGTCGGCGTCTTCATCAGAGAGAACGGCAGTCAGCCTCTGTCTTATCGAATCGGTCTGACGGCCATATTCACTTTTCACGTTTCCGAACTGTTCCAGAGCGTTGTCGAGCCTTTCCAATGACGCTTCGGTCTCTGAATCCAGATCTTTGTCTGACCGGCAGGATGTCGGCAGTGGCAATAGGCAAATTGACACAATAGCCGTTATGATGACTCTGACCAATGTGCGTAGGCTTGTTTCATTATTTAGGCTCAACATAATCATATCGTAAAATGCAAAGGTACAAATATATGCACATATACGCAACACTCGACCCGGGAAAATCCGGGTCGAGTGGCTTTTTTCAGGCATCAGCCCCAAAGAGGTTGACAGAGACCTGTAGATGACGCGCGGATATCATTCTGCGGCGAGGGTGCAGGAGCAAGAGCGCGGTTGAAATCAATATCCCGGATTCTGCTCCATTTCCGAGCCGTAGATTGCCATTACGTTTGCCGGAAGAGGGAACACGTCGCGGTGCGCTTCAAGCGAACCGCCGTTGTAGGAACCGCACTTCCAGTTCCAAGTGTACCCGCCCACGAACCTGCCGAAGCGCACGAGGTCGGTGCGGCGCGTGCATTCCCAGTAAAGCTCGCGTGCACGCTCGTCAAGCACATTGTCCTCAGTAAGGTCGGCCAGCGTGTATTCCTCCACTCCGGCACGCGCCCGGAGCGCGTTTACGCACTCAAGCCCCTGCGCCTTGTCGCCGAAGCCGCGCATGGCGCACTCGGCCGCCATCAGATACACGTCGGCGAGGCGGATGACGGGCAGGCACGTGTCGGGATAATACTTCGTGCATACCACAGGCTGCACGCCCGCGCGGTTGAGCCCGTTGACGGCGTCTTTCCATTTCGGCATGGTGCCGTCGGGGTTGCAGGCCAGGTTGGTGAACTTGATGGGCAGATAGCCGCAGAAGAAGTCGGCATAGTCCTTGTTGGAGATGTCGGCTCCGGCGGTCTCCGTAATCCAAAGATATGTGCGGCCGTCATGCGACACGCCGTTGGAGAATCCGAACTTCTCGGCAAACTGCTGGCGTGCGTGCATGCAGCCCCAGCCGTTGCCGAGGCCGTACCATGTCAGGTCGCAGAAGCCTTCGCTGAGCGGTGCGGTGCCGGCATCCTTCACTGGGGCGTTGCAGAGAAACGCAGTGCCGCCGTAAGGCTGCGTGTACGTCTCGTCGTAAGGCACGCCCCACAGAATCTCGTTCTGCCCGGCGAGCGATCCTCCGGGCATGAACATCTTGTTGGTGCCGCAGAAAAGAGACAGATAGTCAACGGCCAGACCGGTAGCCTTGCCGTTGTAGACAAAGCCGCCGTTACGGTGGCGACGTATTATGTTCTGCGCATGTTCCCAGCATTCGTCATAGCGCGGAATGCCTGTCCACACCTCGGAATTGAGGTAGTAACGGCAAAGGAGGGCTTCAAGGGCATCCTTTCCGATGCGGCCGTAGACCACGCCCGCGCCGTTGTTGGCCTCAGGCCAGCACTCAAGGGTCTGCTCAAGGTCTTCCACCACCTTGTCATAGAGCGCGGCTCGGCTTTCGGCCTGCGGCGGACGGCGGCCGAACCCGTCGTTGTCCCAGGCCACCACTCCACGTCCCCAAAGGTCTATGACGTTGTAGTAGGAAAGTCCCCGGAGGGCTTTTGCCTCACGCACGAGCTGGTCGATCTCTTCCTGCGAAATAGCCGTAGGGCCGTCGCCACCGACGGGGATGCCGTTCTTGCGCAGGTCGCGGGCCACCTTGACGAAATTGTTGCATATGGCGATGTGCACGTAGAAACGGCTGTAGATGCCGTAGTTGATCACATTGTCGTTGGCCTATGTGCCCTGCACAAGCTCGGGGACACCGGCATCCTGATACACCCACATGCACTCGTCGGTAGTGAACTCGTTGAGCATAAAGAGTCCGCGCGTGTACTGCGAAGTGCCTCCGTCTATCCCCTTGATGTCGCAGTCCCCGTCAGGCCCGGTCTGTCCGGAAACGGCAAGCCCCTGATAGCACTTCGCAAGGACTCGACCCAGAGCCTCGCGCGGGTTTTCCTTGAAGGAAGGCTCCATGATGGTGGAAGGGTCGTCGGGAAGCTGGTCGAGGTCGCCGACGCATGAGCCGAGCCCTGCCGCCGCAATGAGCGCGACCCCAATGAAAAGTCTGCTTATGATTGATTTCATGATTTTGAAGAAAAATTCCAACCACACTCCAGAAGCATGGTCATGAGAGAATCAGAAAGTCGCTATCACGCCCACCGTGAACGACACAGGACGCGGATAAACGGAGCGGTCTATGCCGCCGTATATTTCCGGGTCTATGCCTTTGTATCCGGTTATGACGAAAGGTTTCTGCACCGCGCCGTAAAGGCGCAGACGCAGGGTTTCCTTCAGGAGAGAGGGCCATGTGTAGCCTACGGTGATGTTGTCGCAGCGCACGAAGCCGAGCTCCTTCACTGCCTTCAGTATCGGAGGCTCTATGCCGAGATTGTCGAAATCGTCCTCGGCTACGGCTACGCCAGAATCGTGGCCTTCATATACATCCTTCTCCACATCGTCCACGGCCTGCGCCTCTGCGGCGAGCAGCATGTCCGCGTCCACTGTCTGGGGGGGTTACTGCGGGTATGGTCTCTTCTGGATTTTCTTCTTTCATTTTTGGTGTCTTGGAATTATGGCCGCTTGCGCCAGTCGGCATATTATCTGACCCCGCCATGAGGCATACCGCCTAAGCCAATAACACACCAAAAGCCCGCCTTGCTCAATCGAGAGCGCAACCTGATTTATACAAATAATCTGCAAAGTTAGCGAAAATATCCGATACCGCCTGAACAAAAACCAAAATCGACGCATCCACAGCATCAAACCGCAGATTGCCATGTCGTTTGCCGTAAGAGAGAACACGCCGTGGGCGAGCCATCAGGCGCGAGTATGCAGGAGCGAGAGCGTGATGGATCAGCGGGAGATGCGCCAGGCACGTTCCACGCGCCGGCCCACGGCAAGCGAGTTCAGAACCACTATCACCGCCGTAAGCCCCAGACCTGCCGCCGGAGCGAGCCACAGGTTGCCGTGGCCGCCTCCGAGGCCTTCAAGCTGATGGAGGTAGCTCAGACGGAAGCCGTAGACCACCGCAAGGGCAAGCAGATAGGCTCCTGCGCAAGACCACGCAATCAACGCCCTGTAGGGCGCGCCTACACGCCGGAGCGGATAGCCGAGCTGGAGAAGGGTGTGTATCTTCTCGCGGTTCTTCTCCATCAGGACGGTCAGCGAAAGCATGAGTATGAAGAACGAAAGCACGGTAATCACCACTCCCACGGCAAGGATTATGCCCGTGATGACGTTGAGGAGGAAAGACGCCTGGGAACTGCGTTTGTCCCCGGCCACCTCCAGTCCGTGCTCCTCAATATAAGACCCGATCGCCACATCCCCGGGACTGCTCACGTCCACAATGAGGCGCGAGGCATCCTTGACCGATGATGAGCCGAAACGCTCGTTGCTCCATTCCATGAATTCCTGCGGCACGAGAATGGTATTCAGCCGGTTGGAGAATCCTACGACGCGTCCGCTGAAGTCTGCCGACCTGATGCCGTCCTCGCTCGCCACGTGGAGGCGCAGCGGAACTCCTCCCATGAACGACTCTGAAAGCTGCGGCAGCCCGGCTGAGGAGGCGAAGCCGAAATTGTAGAGCGTAAGATAATCCTTGGAAATTATTATGGGCACTTCGCCGGAGCCGGGACGGTAGCCCCACTGCGAACCGGCGACGTCGATGAACTCAGACGGGATGGACTCGAAAAACATATAGGTGGACATGCCGCGCCCCCCGGTCTGCACGGAGGCCGTAACCCGGTAATCGACAGAAGAGAATCGTCCCACCTTCCTCACCCAAGGCTGGCGTTCGAGGTCGGAAATCTCCTCTGCGGAAAACGCAGCAGCTTTCCCTTCGACCGTATTTGCCGACGTAACCTTCTTGTTGACCACGAGATAGTCTTTCTTTATGAAGCCGTCGTCGTCGGAATATATCGATTTCACGTCCTGAAAGAACTGAAGGCCGGCCACCACAATCGCCAGGCCGATGAAGTTGGAAAGCACGAATCCGGCTATCCTGGCCGGAGACATGTTCTTGCGCAAAAGGCGGTTGATGATCATAGCTTAATCGTCTTGAGTGAGTCGAGGAGAAGGCGGTTGCCCACCGAGGTCGTTATGATGCCCGCGCCCTGCCGGTCTGCCTCACGCATGACCATCCGGGCGGCGATGCGGTTGTTCTCCTCGTCGAGATGGCTCACAGGCTCGTCGAGGACAATGAAATCGAAAGGCTGGCAGATGCTGCGGATGATGGCCACGCGCTGCTGCTGGCCTATCGACATGCGCCCCACGGGATAGTCGGCCCGCGAGTCTATGCCAAGCTCCTTCAGCCACCCGGCAATCCGCTCTTCCTGCACGTCGCCGGCCAAAGACGCCTTGAGGCGTATGTTCTCCAAAGCGGTAAGCTCCGGGAAAAGCGCAAGCTCCTGAGGCAGGTAGGCTATGTGGCAACGTCGCAGACGCTGCCATTCGGCCACCGGAATGCCAGAGACATCCACGTCGTTGAAATAAAGCCGTCCGAGATAGTCGGTCCTCGACCCGAACATATAGGCGCACAGCGACGACTTGCCGCCGCCGCTCGCCGCCTCGACGAGCCAACGCTCGCCGCGACGGAAGACGACATCGGACCGCCATACCTCGGAATTCGGTATAGACTCGTTCTCAAACACTTTCGGAAGCATCCCTTCGAGACGGATGCTTTCTATTCGGTCAATCCGGTTCATGATGGTAAGCAATCAAAAGAATCATAGGCCGCCGCAAAGCGGCGCGTCCCTACATCATGGCTTCAATGGCCGCTGCAAGAAGGTTCTTTTCTTCAGTGTCAGACTCCACAGTGGCCTTTAGCTTGACGCTCCCTTCCGAAGGCTCCATCCTCACCACGGCATGTCTGACCGGAAGACGGTCGTTGCCGAAATACGACTTGAGCTGCCGGGAGTCGGCCATGCAGGCGAAAAACGCACCTTTGCATTCCTTGGCGAAAGCCTCGGCCGATATTCCGCCCTGAGGCTGCTGCGCGGTGGAAAGCACCAGATCCTTGCCGTCGAGCCTCCATTGGATTCCGTATTCGCCGACGACCGTGGTCAAAGGGTTAAGCTCCTTGCCGCCGGTCTGCACGAGGCCGTTGAGACGCATGTCCCCGGGCTGACCGCCTGACTGTCCCAACACAGCCACCGTGCCGCTGACAGGAGCCAGTATCTGCGCGTATATCTTGCCTATGGCCCCTGCCTGCGAAAGCATGGCATTCACCTTCTCCACAAGTTTCGACGACGCGCCGACGGCAAAAGCCGCATTTCCTGTGCCGGGAATGGACTTCACCGCATCCGTGTCTATCTTGGAAAGGGGGAAATTGCATTTGGCCGGCTTGAACTTGCTTGTCAGCACAGAGGCTTCCATGGCAAGGGAGCCTTTCCTGAAATCTGCCATGAACTCCAGATAGACAGCATCGGAGAATACGGTCTGCAAGGCCATCTGTGTCTGCGCCTGCTTCACGAAGCCTCCGTCGCCCATGAGCCGGGAGACGTCTGCCAGACCTTTGACGTCGTAATCGCCGGAAACCAGCTTTTCAGCATAGTCGGTGGAGATGAACGACTTGCCTTCCGGAAGCTCAGAAAACTCCTTCACGTCGAGAGGGTCTATCTCCCCGACTGAAAGGCTCCAGAACTGGTTGCCCTTTATGGCCACGTCGGCGGCATATTCTATCCCGCCCGTTTCCTTGAACTGGTATTTCTTGTCGCCTGACGCCAGAAACGACTTGAAGGCCCCGGGGTCGTCGAGAAGCCCTGTGATGTAGCGGTGGTAGCCACGGTCGAACACCACCAGCGACGTAACCGCTATGCCAGATTTCCCGTCGAGCAGCATCTCCGTCTTTTTCCTCATCCCCGCGTCCTTCATCGAAGCAAGGGATTTCTGCAGCGAGGGAGAAAGCGTGATTTTACCGTCCTCCACCTTGCAGTCGGCCTTAACGGCAAGCGACCTCACATTCACCGAAACCACCGTCCCGGCATCGGCGGGGACGGTCTTCAGGAGCTCCGCCACATCGCCGTCGGAGTCCTTGGAGCATGCCGCGGCAAGCAGCATGAGGCAGCACGCCGCCAACGACAGGAACCTTGTCATCTTATTTTCCATATCTATTGGGTCTTGATTGATTGCATTTATGGAATAACGCTCCACCGGCGCCAAATCTTGCAATGGCACATATGAAAAAACAGGGTTCGTATCACTACGTACCCTGTTTTTCTCCGTGAACCGAGAATCGCATCACAATTCACGGATAGTCCTAATCCTAATTATTAATCCATAACTTTACTAATGCAACAATAAAAACATGTGTCAATGAAACGATTAACTTGTCTGGAAGAACAAAACCGTTCTTCCTTTTTTCAGTCCGGATGCTGCCTCTGCCATATCCATCCGGACCGTCAAACCTTAAAATCAAATATTATGAGTGGTGCAAAGTTACAACTTTTTATTCCCAATCAAAAAAACCGGGCTCAAAAACCGTTTCTGATGTGCCGGAAATTTAATTAAAAGTTGTTAAATTAGCCATAATCGGGAATTCCCCCCCGATTTTTGGACTAAAACGGACACGATTTAGTCCAAAAAAAACAAGCTTACAATGACGCTTATGCACGGCATTGGGGGGGACGAGACTCCCGCGTCCCCCGTGATTCAAATCAAAAAAAACATCTCTTTACCTGAAGCATATCCTCTCGTTCTTTACAGTGCCGTCGGCATAACGGGTGGTCTTCACATAAATGCCCCGTGAGGGCGCGGACACTTCCAGACCTGTCATATCAGTGTAAGCGACACCCACAACAGCCTCATCACCGGCCATCGCGGAAACTCCGGCAGGATCCACATATCCGCTCTGGCCCGTGTCCGCATTCCAGACATGGCGGAGAGAGGTGCGGGTCTCGCCCTTGCAGGTATAGGAGGCCTCAAGCCCAATCATCGTCGGCTCTTCATAGAAGAATATGCGGCGGGAGTTCCCGTCGGGCCATTTCATTATGTCGTAGCCTATGCCATCTTTGTCCTGATATCCCCACGGAATGTCAGTCATGTCGCCCTCAATATATTCATAGACATCGGCAGAGAAGACAAAAGGCTCATCGCTGCCGTTCAGATAGAAACGATAGACAAGCCCGTCGATGTCCATAGGATGTCCATCGGCATCCACGGAAGGAATGTCGGCATACAGCTCCCAAATGAATCCGCGTCGGCCAAAGGAAACGATGGCAGGATTGGCCGGAACGGCTGGCTCGAACGGCTTGAGCCCTACGGGAGTCAGCTCGGGCGAAACCATACTGGAAAGCGGGTTGACAGAGCCGATCGTCTCGGTTACGCAGTCTTCCGACTTCATCGTGCCCAGACGGCTGTCCAGAGTGAAGGTGAGATTGTCCTGGGTGGCATACACACGTCCGAACAGATCGTATTCTCCAGAGTCGTATGCACCGTTCAGGTAAACGGCAAATTCATCCTTCATGTCATTGACATAGGTTCCGACATACTGCGCGGACGGGAATACCACCTTGTCGCCCTCGATGGAGCCTTTCACCCAGCCCGGCATGGTCTTTGCAAGCCCCTGCACGTAAACAACGCCGTTTTCCTTGTCAAGCACCACCTTGAGTCCGGACCTGGAGCTGCGGTTGCCGCCTGGCTCGCTGCAATAAACAAGATTGTACGGCTCACTTTCCATACCGGCGGGAGGAGTTACAGTGGATCGCTCCATATCAAACGGACGGTATTCGTAGCCGATATTCTTGGCGAGAAGATGACCGTCATGACCCACGTATGCGACGCCCATTCCGTCGGCAAGCCTGATTACGCCGTGCGCGTCGATTGTGAAGTCAACGTATTCCTGCTTCGGGAGAAGCTCGAGGTCATCGCCGGTCTCGTCGATACGTATGGCCTGAAGGTAGACATCGGCGGCTTCCAGCCCCTCGTCTTGGTTTTCCTCCTGATGGAAGACATGCTGCTTCATGGGGATGCGCAGTGTGGCGCCGTCATCCATCACAGTGCCCTTCACATATGTGCCGAAGCGGTAGTATCCGCAGATATCTTTGATATACACATCGTCGCCGTCAAAACCGAGGTAATCGAAACGTCCGCTCCAAGTGTAACGCTGGAGCATTATGCCGGCCATGAGCCAAGTGTCGAGCGTGTAGAGGCGCGACACTGCATTTTCGGGAAGAGACACGATCACGTCTTCTCCTGTAGGATTTCCGGAGCTTTCCACATAACCCTCGCCTGACACCGTGTCATACACGTATCTGGCTGACACGGCTTCCCCTTCGGGAATCCTATGCACGGATTCCACACCTATGGTCGATGCCTGGGAATAAAGGAAGATGCGGCGGCAGTTGTCGCCTCCCACCCATTTCATGATGTCGTTGCCGACTCCGTTGGCATCCTGGTAATCCCAAGGGATTTCGGCCATGTCAGCCTCGATGTAGCCGTATTCGGCGGTAGTGAATGTGAAAGGCTTGCCGTCCACATACAGACGGTAGCTCAGGTTCTCTTTGTCGATATGGTTGCCATCGACATCCACAAGGGGAACGTCCAACTTAAGCTCATACCTGAAGCCACGACGCTGATAGCCGGTTACCTCAGGATTGGCAGGTGCAGGCACATCGGCGGCACAAAGAGAAGCCGCCGCCATCATCACGACGAATGTAGATTGTTTCAGCATAAACATGATATTATCGGGTTTATAATATGTTTGGGATTTCTCTTCAAGGTTTTTTATTGAGGACTTTGAGACGTTTCCGCGCCTCGACCACTATGCCGGGAGCCGACCCGTCGGCGGGTATGCCGTCAAGCGTATAAGCCTCGCCGTCTCCATCGGGACATGAAGCATCGGGACTATCGATGCCGGCATGTCCCACCTCCATGGCATCGCTTATCACTGTATGGCTCTTGCCGTCGTGCGTGAAGGTGCATTCCACGGCCACCGTATTGAAGTTCTCGTAAAGCCAGATGTTGTAGAGTCCGCAGCTTTCGAAAACTATGTCCACACCTTTTTCGCCATCGCATTCACCCCATGCGAATACCTCTTTTCTCTCTGAAAGATGGCCGAACACCTCAGGGTCGAACACATATGGCTCGCCGTCGAGCATCAGACGCCAGACAATCCCTTTCGGGTCGATGTAATCGCCGTTTTCGTCTACGGGAGGTATGTTGAAGCGCACCACAGTGAAGTCAGGATACTCGGTGTATCCTCTCATCTCAGGCTTGGCAGGAACAGCTTCCTTCGGCAGATACGGCTTCAGCTCGGGTTCGGCATAACTGTCCACCAGAATCCGGTCTCCGATGGTCTCAAGAACCACGCCAGACGACGCAAGCTCACCGGTGGCTGAAGAATAGCTGAACTGCAACGACCTCTCCGGCTCATGGCCGTCAAGGGATCCGAGCGGGTCAACCCGCCCTCCGTACATATAATCGAGGAACGCTTCCTTGGCAACCCCCTGATACTGGCCGGAAGCGAATCTGACATAATCACCGTCTCGGCGGCCAACGCACCAGCCGTCAGGCGCATATGTGCCGCACAGCCCCTTTACATAGAATGCGTCGCCGTCTTTGACGAGTTCCACAAGACGATACATGTCCTCTCCGAAAAAGGACTGACGGTAATGCAGGCAATACTCCTCAGGCTGAAGACCGGAGGGAGGGGCGCATACAGCCGCTTCCAGGTCGATGGGACGGAAATAATAACCGTTGTTGGACGCAAGGATGCTGCCGTATTGGTCTGTGGCAAGAAGCATCTTTCCCTCAGGCAAGACAATGGTCCCGTCGCCCGACACCAAGAATTCGGCATACTCCTCTCCGTCGGGCCACGGCATGTCGCCGAGCCAGCTGCCGCTCACCACGCTCACATCAAGCTCCGGGCAACCGTCGCCGGCATCCTGATGGTGTATCATCTGACCGCTTTCCACCAGAATTTTGTTTCCCTGACGTTGTCCTTTGACCCAGGAGCCAAAACCGAAAGCGGTGATGGGATTCCCGAACCATACGTCATCACCGTCAAACACCACAGAGGAAAGGATGCCGCTGAAGTCGTATGTCTCCCCGCCGTGAATCTGCTGCGTTGTCAGGTCATAAGTTTTTTCTGTGCCGTAAGGCCGGTCTGAAACAATGTCCGATGCGGCGGCACTGGATGCGGCCAAAACCAAGCCGAGCTGAAACCAGTAAGATAATTTTGCCATTCTTCCTTATGTATTGATTATCGACATGTCCATACTCCCACTACGGTATGGACGCAATTACTGCGGCAAAATTAGCTACGATTCAATGTGATGCAAAACAGACGTGTTACAATACTGACAAAATTGCCGGAATTGTAACACATTCTCAATTATAGCATCCGATTCTCAGGCATTTTTCCTGAAGACGGACGGCGTCATGCCCGTGCGGGCCTTGAAGAGCTTATAGAATGTGGTCATGGAACTGAATCCTATGTCACGGCAAATGGCCTTGAGGGGATAATCGGCGCGCGACGTGTCAGAGAGTATCCTCACGGCCGCCTCTATCCGCCAGCTGTTGATGAACTGCGTGTAGCCAAGGCCGGTGTTGGCATATATGATTTTTGAAAGATACGTGCGGTTGGTGCCCAGCAGCTTCGCCAAAGCCTCGCGGGACATCCCCGGCTCCAGATACACTTCGTTTTCCTCCATCTCCTTCATCAACGCACGCCACAATCCCTCCGCCATACGGGCATCCGGCGAAGAATGCTTTTCTTTGCCGTCATCTGCGGCATCGGCCTCTTGCTGCCTAAGCTGCCTGCGAAGATCGTCCCTCTCGGTTATGGCTTCCCGGAACTGCCTCACGATAGTCCTGTAAAGCCCGGTTTTCTCCCTTATTTCAATTGCAAGAACCGCCGAAAGGAGAAGCACCAGCGCAAGGACTGCACCAAGGATGATGTTGCGTCGGCGTTCGGACTGCAGCTCCAGACGACGCATCTCGGCTTCCTGCTCCTTTCGCTCCACCTGCATAGCGGTCGTTATCTGCTTCTGCACGTACTCTTTGCCGGTGTCGGCCTGTTCCTCGATGCACTTGTTGAGTTTGTCGGAATATCCGTATGCTTCGCGCCATTGGCCGAGAGCGGCGCAGGCGTCCTTCATTATCGAGTAATAATCCGCATCATAGGCGATTATGCCGGTCTTGTCGGCCAACGAACGCACCTTGGCCGCATATGCCTTGCATGCAGCGTAGTCCTCGCCTACGAGCTTCGCGCGCGCAAGACCTATGTAAGCTTCCATTTCCTGGGTGGCACTGCCCACCAGCCCCAAAGCCTTGCGGTAGCTCCCGTATGCCTTCCCGTGGTCCCGCTGCCTAAGGTACACTTCGCCTCGGAGCATCTCCCCGACTATACGGTCATCGTCATCACAGAAACCCATCGCGTCGGCCTTGTCCAACCAAGAGAGAGCGTCGGCAAACCTCCGCTTCAATATGAGCAGTCTGGCTATGTGACGTGCCATGATAGGCATAGCAGGACGCACCTGAAGCTTCCCTGCCTCTTCGAAGCAGCCTATGGCATAATCCAGCATGGTGGTGTCATTGCGTATTATGGCCGTCTGCACCACATTGCTCTCTATGCGGAAGCGCAGCGGCGGCAACGAGGCTTTCACGGCATACGTCTTGGCCTCATTGAAATACTTGAGGGCTATCACGAGATTATTCTCGGCCATCACGTAATATATGCCGAGACCGTTGAGCGATATGGCCTGCACGGTGTCGTTGTGTTCCTCCTCGGCCCACACCCTCGCCTTGTCAAGCATCCGCAGCCCTTCTTCCAGCCTGCCGCGAGCCACATAAAAAGAACCCATATAGGCGTTAGCGAACGAACGGCATCTGTCTGAATCAATCCTCTCGCCATACGCCATCAATTGCCGGGACAGCCGCTCGGCCTTATGATAGTCTGCCCGGACCATGCTCTCCTCACACTCCGCAATCAGCCGGTCTCCGGAACGCGGCTTTCCCTGACATACTCCGGCACCGGCAAGGCAGATGACGGAAAACGCAAACAACCGACCCAGAATACTGCGGCAGACTGAGGCATTATGGAGATGTATGGCCACAAGAATAAAGTAAATACAAATTACGGCGCAGATGCATATTCCGCCTCGTCAACGGACAATCAACGTATTCCGCGAAGCCATTCGAGACCGGCCACCGGCCCCGTGCGGTCGAGGAGCGTCGGCACCACAGAGACTATTCCGTGGGCCAGGCACCATTCGTCCGTGTCGGAGGCTTCCGGCTCCCCGTTCTCGAAACGCCCGGTGAGCCAATAGAATTTGTGGCCGTGGGGGTCGGTGTATTCCTTGTATTCGTCGCTCCAGTTGCCACGGCAGGCACGCACGACACGCATCTCCTCCGGCTCCGAATCCACATCGGGAACGTTGACATTGAGGCACACGCCTTCAGGCAGGCCGTGCTCGAGCACGCCGCGGCTTATGCGTTCCACCCACGGGCGGCACGGGCTGAAATCGGCGTCAGGGGAATGGTCGGTAAGCGAAAAACCTATGGACGGAACGCCGAATGCGCATCCTTCCATGGCCGCACCCATAGTGCCTGAATACACCACGTTGATGGCCGCGTTGGAGCCATGGTTGATTCCCGACACCACCATATCCGGACGGCGGTCAAGAATCCTGTGCATGGAGAGCTTGACGCAATCCACCGGAGTGCCGTTGACCTTGAACATCATTGCCCCGGCATGGTCGGCCACACGGACGGCCCTGAGCGGAGAATTGACGGTTATGGCCATGGACTGGCCTGAACGCGGAGCGTCAGGGCATACGCACACTATATCGGCCATCGGAGAAAGCCATTCCACAAGCCTGTGCACGCCTGCGGCCTCGATGCCGTCGTCATTGCTGACGAGAACCAACGGTCTCTTCATCTTCTTCTCTTCTTGTTTTTCCTTTTGGAAGCGGTTTTCTTCTTGGAAGTGCCCTTGGAAGGAATCTTGATGGACTTTCCGGCACGTATGTCGTCGTCCTTCATATTGTTGGCACGCTTGATCTCATCCACGCTCACGCCGTATTTCTTGGCTATCACGGTCAGGTTCTCGCCGTTCTTGATGGAATGCTGCGTAGGCTTGGCCTCTTTCCTGCCCTTCTTCCCTTTCTTGGAGGAAGACGCCGACTTGGACTGCCTCTTCGCCTTTGCCGGCGATACCTGCTGGCGCGAAGCCGGAACGGAACTGTCGGCAGACACGGAAGTCTCCGCCTGGGCATCGACGGCGACACGCAGCTGCTGGCCCACGCGCACGGAATTGCGGCGCAGGTTGTTCCATCGCTTCACCTCCGCGGGGGTTACGCCGTAAAGAGCCGCGATGGAAGCGAGGGTCTCTCCGGCTGCCACCTTGTGAGTGGCCGGCCTGCCGGCAGCCGGTGTCTGGCGTGCAGGCATGGCAGGCTCCTCGGCAGGGAGGTTGTCGGCGGCAAGCGTCTGCCTTACGTCCGCAGCCGACGGATCCGCCATCTCCATTTCCACCGATGATTCGGAAGGCATGTCTCCCGGCTCTACCACGTCGCGCCGCGCATACCTCTCAGCCTCGTGCCCCTTGATCTGGTCTTCGCTCACAATGTAGGCATGCACCTGCTGCGAAGGCAGGATGAGCATATATGGCTTTTCCGGCGAGCCGGGAATCAGGTCGGCCCGGAACTGCGGATTGAGAAGCCTCAGCTCCTCCACAGGTATGTCGAGCACTTCCGAAATCTGGTTGAAATGCACCCTTCCGGCCACCCCGACCGTGTCGGTAACGAGCGGCTTGGTCGGAATCACGGGGCTGATGCCGTGTTCAGGGTAATAGTTCATCACGTAGTTGGCCGCTATGAACGCCGGGACGTATCCGCGCGTCTCCGGCGAAAGATATTCGTATATGGACCAGAAGTCATGCTTCCCGTCGCCGGCACGGCGCACGGCCTTGTTGACCGCCCCGGGGCCGCAGTTGTAGGCCGCTATGGCCAGGCTCCAGTCGCCGTAGGTGGAATGCAGGTCTTTGAGATACCTGGCGGCCTTCCTTGAAGACACATAAGGGTCGCGCCTCTCGTCCACGAGCGAATTGACCTCCATTCCGAGCCCTTTGCCCGTGGCAAGCATGAACTGCCAAAGCCCGGTGGCCCCGTGCTTCGACACGGCATTGGGGTTCAATGCCGATTCCACCACAGGGAGATACTTAAGCTCAAGCGGAAGGCCGGCCTCTTCCAGAGCCTGCTCGAAGATGGGCATGTAATAGTTGGCCAGGCCGAGCGTGGCGGCCACCTGGGCGCGTCCGCGCTGCGTGTAGCGGTCTATGTATGTGCGTACGATGCTGTTGAAGGGCATCTCAATCACCGTAGGCAACTGCGAAAGCCTCTGCCTGATCTGGTCGTCGGTGGTCTTGACGTCGGAAGACATGTATTTGTCGTCGGTCGCCGTGTAGTTCTTCATGTACCAGCTTTCGAGAAGCTTCTGAGTGTCTGTCTCGAAGCTTTCCGGAAACACTATGTTGCTGTCGGTGATGCTTTCCTTGACATCAAGCACATTGCCTTTCGGAGCGCGCGGGGCGCCCGACATGCATATTGCGCAGGCGGCAACGGAAATCGTAAACAGTTTGCGTAAGGTCATCTTTTCATAACGGTTAGAATGTGAAGGCCCAGTTGAGGCCGAAAGAGGGACTGCGCCGTCCCGGGGAGACCATGACTGCCGGCGCGACGTCCATGGAGAGATTCGGGGATATGTCGAAATGCGCCATGGAGGCGTCTACGTAGGCATCCACCATGCAAAGCAGGTAAAGGGCCACGATGCAGATGATGCACAGGTCTCGGTTGCGCCTGTAGAAGTTGCGGCGGCTGCGCAGGGTGGACTGGAGCCATGTCTTGTCGAGCGAGGCTTCATCCGTATTGGGAGGAAAGAAATTCATATATGAATCCGTGGAGGGGTCGTTGTCGAGCAGGTCGCGGTATCCCTGGGAATAATCCTGAAGCTGCGAGTTGTTCCACGTAGTGGCGTAGCCCAGACCCATGAAGCCTCCTACGATGATGGGAAGCTTCCAGTAACGCCGGTTGTATATCTGTCCCAATCCGGGGAAAAGGGCCGAAAGCCAGACGGCACGCTCCGGCTTTGGGTTGAACTTGATCTTGCCGTCGAGTCCGTAGGGCGACTTCGGGTCCACGACCACCGTCCTGACCGTGTCGGCCTCCTCTTCAGGAACCCTTACAAGCGCCTCCGCATCCAGACAGGCATCGCGGTCTCCCGCCCCGCCGGGCATTTCCCGCCCGGGAACGGGAAGCTCCGGCACCGCCGGAGCCTGAGCCATCACGGCCGCCTCGACGGCTTCCGGCGGCACAAGCATCAACACGCACAGGAACACGACCACGGCCGCAGAAAGGCGGTCGAGGGCGGCAAAACGGCGGATGCTCCTTTCGCGGGTCATTTCAGTTTCTCGAAAAGCTCCACAAGACGCTGGAGCTGGTCGTCGTTATCGAAACGGAGGGTTATGCTCCCTTTTCCGGACTCGCTGCGCGAGAACTTGACGGGAGTCGGGAAATAGTTGGAAAGCTCTCGCTGGAAAGATTCGTAGCCCGAAGCGGCCGAAGCCTTGGGCGCAGACGGCCCGGCGGAATCGCCTTCGGCATACTGCCGGGCAAGCTGCTCCACGCGCCGCACGCTCAGCCCCTGCTCTATGATGCGGTTGTAGAGCCTGAGCCGCGTCTTCGTGTCGTCCACGGCAAGAAGGGCACGGGCATGCCCCATGTCTATCTTGCGGTCGCGCAGGCCGAGCTGGATTTCAGCGGGAAGCTTGAGAAGGCGCAGATGGTTGGCTATCGTGGCGCGTTTCTTGCCGAGACGCTCCGAAAGCCTGTCTTGCGTGAGGCTGTAGGTGTCTATCAGCTTGCGGAACGCGAGCGCGACCTCTATGGCGTTGAGGTCTTCGCGCTGTATGTTCTCGATGAGGGCCATCTCCGTAACCTCCGAGTCGCTCGCCGTGCGCACGTAGGCCGGCACGGAAAGAAGCCCGGCCATCTTGGCGGCGCGCCAACGGCGTTCGCCGGCTATGATCTGATAGCTTCCGTCGGGCATCGACCTGAGCGAAAGGGGCTGTATCACCCCCAGCTCGCGTATCGACGCGGCAAGTTCCCCAAGAGCCTCGGCATCGAAGTTGGTGCGCGGCTGCGAGGGGTTGGGATGAATCAGGGACACCTCAATCTCGTTTATGGCGGACGAGCCTGCGGTCTGCACGTCGCCGACAGAAATCAGCGAGTCGAGTCCGCGTCCGAGTGCATTGCGTCTTATGGTCATTGTCTTTTCTCTTCTTTGGTTTTGCGCCGTCCGCGAGCCAGAAGCTCACGGGCAAGCTGCGTGTATGCGATTGCCCCGCGCGAGTCCGGATCATACAGTATCACGGGCAGGCCGTGGCTCGGCGACTCGGAAAGCTTGATGTTGCGGGGAATCACGGTGCGGAACACCATGTCGCCGAAATGCCCTTTCAGCTCCTCGTAGATCTGGTTGGCAAGGCGCAGGCGGGCATCGTACATAGTCAGCAGGAACCCCTCGATCTCAAGCGAAGGACGGAGACGGCTTTTTATGATGCGTATGGTGTTGAGGAGCTGGGATATGCCTTCAAGGGCGAAATACTCCGACTGAACAGGGATTATCACCGAGTCGGACGCCGTGAGCGCGTTGACGGTGATGATTCCCAACGACGGGGAGCAGTCAATCAGGATGAAATCATACTTGTCGCGCAGCGGGGCAAGCACCCCGGCCATCGCCTTTTCGCGGTCGCGGCGGCTCATAAGCTCAAGCTCGGCCCCCACCAGGTCGATGCGTGAGCCTATCATGTCCAATCCCCCGATGCAGGTGTGCTGGATGGACGCATCGGCTGGATAGCCGTCCACGAGGCATTCGTAGATCGACGGATGGTCGCCGCGCGGGTCGAGACCCATACCGGAAGTGGCGTTGGCCTGCGGGTCGGCATCGACAAGCAGCACCTTCTTGCCGTCTACGGCAAGGCATGAGCCGAGGTTGAACGAAGTGGTGGTCTTGCCGACCCCGCCTTTCTGATTGGCTATGGCTATGATTTTACCCATATTGAAGCGTTGACGAGGCGCGCACACCGCGCCTCAGTGGATTTCAGGCCGCAAAGTAACTGGTTTTTGGCGAGAATTCACAATTTTTTCTCTTAAAGTCTCTTAATTTGTCGATAACTTAGAGGCTGTTTAAAAATGCTTGTTGACGCAGAGCCGGAAGATTTGTGATGGATTTATCCCTTCAGCGAAGGAGCATAGCGGGCTATGAGACTGAGCCGAAGGGATAAAGACGCGCAAAGATTCCGGAATGGCGGCAGGCATTACCACAAAGCCTCTTTAAAAGAATTTGATGTTTCAGTCTGAATGGTGTCTTTTCCGTTAATCCGCACTTTAATCGTCGGTCACATATCCCGATATGCTCCCTCCTCATAAAGTGCGCCTTAACAAAAAATCCACCACTCTGCGTTTAACAATGATTTTTAAACAGCCTCTTAATGCGTTCCCGCCGGTTGACCGCGCCTCGGAAAGACAGCCACAAAAGGAGCGAGGCAACAATGAGGGCCAGAGAGAAACTGTAATACACGCCTACGCTCCCGAACCCCAGCCAGTCGCCGAGGGCAAGCATCGACGGAACGCCCACCAGGACATATGCGACTACCGCCACCCAGAGCAGGGGCTTGACGTCGCCGGTGCCGCGGAGCGCGTTGGCATAAGTGAGCTGAACCGCGTCGCCGTACTGATACAGTACCAGCGGCACTATGAGCAGGCGCGCCGCGCCGACCACGCCGACATCAGGCGTGAAAAGCCCTATCAGCCCCTTTCCGGCCAGGATGAAGACCGCAGAGGCCAAAGTGGCGAGCAGAAGGGTGATGTGGAGACCGGCGGACGCGCTGCGGCGTATGCCTTGGAAATCACTGATGCCCATAGCGTTGGCGATTCGTATAGAAGTTGCCACCCCAAAGCTGATATAAGTCATGAACCCGAGCTGCGCCATCGTATTGACCACCTGATAGGCGGCCAGCTGGAGCTTGCCGAACCATCCGCACACTATCGCGCCGAGAGTCCACAGGGCGCATTCGATGCCGTTCTGTATCATCACCGGATACGACGTCTCCCACACTTCGATGCGCCGCGGCGCCAGACTGCCGGCATCCTTGAAAGCATCGACATAAGGACGGTAGCGCATCTTGCCTCTGAACACAGCCACGATTATGCAGGCGGCCACGACGCGGGCGAAAAGCGTGCTTATGCCGGCACCGAGCAGCCCGAGCTCGGGGAAGCCCGCATGCCCGAAAATCAACACATAGTTACCTATGATGTTCAGCACATTGGCTGTCAATATTATCCACATGGGCATCTTCGTGGAATTAAGCGCGTTGGATGTCTGTTGGAAAGTGTTGAAGACCGACATCGGCACCAGGCTGCAAAGCACCGTAAGGTAATACGGCCTTACTATCGGCAGAAGCTCCGCGGGCTGTCCGAAACAGTCGAGGAAAAAATAAAGGCACCCCATGATGACGGTGAACACCGAGGCCACTGAGACGTTGACCTGAAGCCCGGCCTTCAGCGTCCTGCCCGCGCCCGAAGAGTCGCCGCGTCCGAAAAGCGCGCCGACAAGCGGAATCATGCCCGCCGCGAAGCCTATCATCATCACCGTAGCCACCACAAACAGGGAATTGACGAAAGCGGCGGCCGCAAGTTCGTCGGTGGAATGCGCGCCTACCATCATGGTATCGGCAAAGCTCACCACTATGATTCCAGCCTGGGTAACGAGCACCGGCAGACCGAGACTCACAAGTTCCTTGTATTCGATTCTGTATTTCGACCAAATGTTCATTCCTGCTACGTTCTGCACAATCCTGTCTTTTTGACACGTCAAACAATGGCCTGCAAAGTTAGTCATTAATTCCCGTTCCGCAAAAAAAGGGAATCCCATTGGCCCGGAGTGCGGAGTTTTTACCACAATTTGGACGAAAAGAGACATTTTATTTGGCGGTTCCGGCTGAAATGGCTACCTTTGCCGTAAATGCGCATAATGGACGGCCACAAGAGGCCGTCCGACAACCGAATATGGACAACCTGTTCAATCCCGACATATACTGGAGCATCGTAGCCACCATGGCCTGCCTGGCCGTGGCCGTTTTCTTTGCCCTGCAACGCATCACGGCCGGCTACGGCATGATGTACGACCGCCGGTGGGGCCCCACCGTGGGCAACCGCCTGGGATGGGTGCTTATGGAAGCCCCTGTCTTCATCGCCATGCTGGCCTTGTGGATTCTCAGCCCACGCAAGGCAGAGGCGGCTCCCGCCGCAATGGCCCTCCTCTTCCTTCTGCATTATTTCCAGCGGTCTTTCATCTTCCCGATGCTCATCAGGGGGAAAAGCCGCATGCCGCTCGCGATAATAGCGATGGGCGTGGCCTTCAACCTCATCAACGCCTATATGATAGGCGGATGGCTATTCTACGTCTCGCCGCCAGACACATATTCAAGCTCATGGCTCAGCAGCCCGCTCTTCATCGCAGGCACGGCCGTGTTCTTCGCAGGGATGGCCATAAACTGGCAGAGCGACCACATCGTGCGCAATCTGCGCAGACCGGGCGACACGCGCCATTACATCCCTCGCGGAGGAATGTACAGGTTCGTTACATCGGCCAACTATTTCGGAGAATTCACCGAATGGGCCGGCTTCGCCATCCTGACATGGAGCGTGGCCGGAGCCGTGTTCGCGCTATGGACATTCGCCAACCTCGCCCCTCGCGCCATGCAGATTCATCGCCGATACCTTTCGGAATTCGGCGACGAGTACCGCAGCCTCAACCGCCGCTACATAATCCCTTTCATCTACTGACCACCACACCCCCTGCCGTCATGTTCCGCACTGCCGGGGCAAGACGCAGCCGGACAAAAAACATACGAAAATGAGACTCTTCACTCCCGGCAGAATCGGCCCCGTCGAACTGCGAAACCGTTCCATACGCTCGGCCGCCTTTGAAGGCATGGGCAAGGACAACGGCCCTACCCGGATGCTCCGCGACTACCATCTCTCAGTGGCACGCGGCGGCGTGGGAATGACCACGCTCGCATACGCCGGAATATGCCGTTCCGCGCTCTCTTTCGACACACAGCTCTGGCTGCGCCCCGAAATCACGGCCCCGCTGCGGGAAATCACCGACGGCATACACGCCGCCGGCGCAAAGGCGTCGATCCAGATAGGACACTGCGGCAACATGACCCACCGCTCCACTGCCGGAGGCACGCCCGTGGGGGCATCCACAGGCTTCAACCTGTACTCACCCACATTCGTGCGCGGCCTCCGCGAGGATGAACTGAAGGAAATAGCCAAAGCGTTCGGCGACGCGGTGAGGACGGCACGCGATGCAGGGTTCGACTGCGTGGAGGTGCATGCCGGACACGGCTACCTCATATCGCAGTTCCTGTCGCCCTACACCAACAGGCGGCGCGACCGCTTCGGAGGGACGCTCGACAACCGCATGGACTTCATGCGAATGTGCATGGGCGAAGTGATGGAGGCTGCCGGAAGCGACATCGGCGTCCTCGTGAAGACCAACATGCGCGACGGCTTCAAAGGCGGCCTCGAAATCGAAGACTGCCTCACCGTGGCGCGTGAACTCGAAAGCCTCGGCGCGCACGCGCTCGTGCTTTCCGGAGGATTCGTGAGCAAGGCCCCGATGTACGTCATGCGCGGCGAGATGCCCATATACGCCATGACGCACTACATGAAGCAGCTATGGCTGAAATACGGCGTGAGGATGGCCGGGAGGATGATGATAAAGACTGAGCCTTACCGCGACCTCTATTTCCTCGACGACGCATGCACATTCCGCCGCGAGCTGAAACTGCCCCTTGTCTACGTCGGAGGCGCGGTTGACGGCGAGGGCATAGAGAAAGTGCTGCGAGAAGGCTTCGACTTCGTGCAGATGGGGCGTGCGCTCCTGCGCGAACCCGACTTCGTCAACCGGCTCGCCGCCGACGCCGCCCACCGGTGCGACTGCGACCACGTGAACTACTGCATAGCCCGCATGTATTCCAAAGAGATGCGGTGCCACAAAGACTGCCCCGGACTCCCGCGCCGGATCCAGAAAGAAATCTCAGGCATCAGGCGAAGGAATGGCATCAAAGACTGACCTTATGGACTCACCACGTTTTGTAAGCAGAAACACATCATTGTCAGACGAGGAATATACAGAGTTTGTCATAAGAATAAAGGCACGCTATCGGCAATCCAGAATCAAGACAGCCGTAAAAATAAACACCGCTTTGCTGGAGTTCTATTGGGAGCTTGGCCGTGAAATATCAGCCTTGAGGGCGGCAGCCAAATGGGGAGCGGCATTTTTCGACAATCTCAGCCTCGACCTGAAACATGAGTTCCCGGCACAATCAGGATTCTCGGCGACAAACCTTAAATACGTCAGACGCTGGTATCTCTTTTATAACGCCCCCACAACAAATCGTCACCATGTTGGTGACGATTCTGATATGCCCGCTGATTTCGGACTTGTACCGTGGAGACATCACATAGAGATATTCACACATTCAAAGTCCATTGAGGAGGCATTGTTCTATGTCGAAAAGACGATTGAGGAAAACTGGAGCCGCCGACAGCTCGAAGACAACATAGAAAGCGACCTCTACCGTCATTCTGGAAAAGGCATCACCAACTTCTCGACAAAACTACCAACCGTCCAAGGACATCTGGCCCAATCTCTGCTCAAAGACCCGTACACATTCGATTTTGTCTCAGTCAATAAAGGTTACGATGAAATACAGCTTGAAAACGAGCTTATCAGGAACATTTCCAAATTCCTGCTTGAATTGGGGCAAGGATTCGCGTTCGTAGGACGTCAGATGGAACTGAGGATGCCTGGAGGACAGACGTTCATCCCTGATATGATATTTTATCACATAAGGCTCAAGTGCTATGTGGTCATTGAACTCAAGACAGTGAAATTTGAACCCGAATTTGCAGGAAAGCTGAATTTCTATGTAACAGCCGTGGACAAGCTTCTTAAAGGAGACGACGACAATCCCACCATCGGTCTGCTTATTTGCAGATCCAAAGACCGGACTGTTGTGGAGTGGTCTTTCCAAGACATCCACAAACCCATAGGAGTGGCATCCTACGTTACCAAAGGGAACATGCTGCCGACCACCGACGCCATAAAGGAGGCAATAGGAATGGCATCAACCGATTAAATCAGGCGAAGGAATGGCATCAAAGACTGACCTCAGAGGAATGACCGCGCTCGTGACGGGAGGCTCGTCGGGAATAGGGCTTGAATTCTGCCGCGCGCTCGCCAAGCGTGGAGCGGACATAGTGATGGTGAGCATACAGGAAAAGGAACTCGCCGAAAGCTGCCGCGCCCTCTCCGAGACATACGGAGTCAAGACGCACCACCTGCTGCTCGACCTTTCCCGGGACGACGCACCGCAGAAAACGGCTGCCTTCGTCGACGGGGAAGGACTCGAAATAGACATCCTGATCAACAACGCCGGAATATTCTCCTTCAACACGCTCGCAGACACCCCCAAGCGGAAACTCGACTGTTTCATCGACCTCCACGTGCGTGCCGTAACCGGGCTGAGCCTGCTCTTCGCGGAAAGGATGGCACGGCGCGGCCATGGCTACATACTGAACATGAGTTCCATGTCGTGCTGGATGCCGATGCCGGGAATCGCGATGTATTCAGCCACCAAAGCCTACATAAGGGTCTTCACGCGCGCCCTCCACTATGAGATGCGCGACTGCGGCGTGGGCGTTACCGTGGCCTGCCCGGGCGGCATAGCCACCGACCTTTTCGGCCTGCCGGAGCCGTTGAAGCGACTTGCAGTCAGCATCCGCGTGCTCGACACGCCGGAAGCCTTCGCCCGCAAAGCCGTAGGAAAAATGCTGAAAAAGAAGAGGCAGTACATCAACGGCTGGCTCAACCGCTTCTCCATCTTCCTCATCGCCGTGACGCCCACTCCGGCCCGGATGCTCATCAAGCGGCGTATGCTCGACCGTGGCATCCGCCGCCCCTGACACCCTCACTGCAACCAAGAGCCTGTCGCGCAGTTTCTGTTTTTTTCGCCAAGACAGTTCACAAAATGCCTCGGGAAAACGTTATGTTGGTAAGGCTATGACGGCAAGAGCGCGCACTGCGCCTCTTCCACGCAGCCGACCACTATAAGTTTTTGAGAGTCATGACAAGCATAAAATCAATAGGCATCCTCACTTCCGGCGGCGACGCGCCGGGCATGAACGCGGCGGTACGCGCGGTAACCCGCGCAGGCATCTTCGCAGGCTTCCGCGTCTACGGCATCTACAGAGGCTACCGCGGCCTCATCACCGATGAAATCGAGGAGTTCTCCACGCAAAACGTCAGCAACATCATACAGCGCGGCGGCACCATACTCAAGACCGCACGCTGCAAGGAGTTCACCACTCCGGAAGGGCGGCAGTGCGCCTACGACGTGCTGCGCCGCCACGGGATAGACGCCCTCGTGGTGATAGGCGGCGACGGCTCGCTCACCGGGGCGCGAATCTTCGGCAATGAGTTCTCCTTTCCGATCATCGGACTTCCGGGAACCATCGACAACGACCTTTTCGGCACGGACTCCACCATAGGCTACGACACCGCGCTCAACACGATAATGGAATGCGTAGACAAGATACGCGACACGGCGACGAGCCACGAACGCCTGTTCTTCATCGAGGTGATGGGGCGCGACGCCGGTTTCCTCGCCCTCAACGGCGCAATAGCCTCAGGAGCCGAGGCGGCCATCATACCGGAAATCTCAACGCAGACCGACCAGCTCTCTGAGCTGATAAAGAACGGCTTCCGGAAGTCCAAGAACTCGTCGATAGTGCTTGTGGCCGAGTCGCCGGTCACGGGAGGTGCGATGGGACTCGCGCAGCGCGTGAAGGAGGAGTATCCCGAATATGACGTACGTGTTACGATTCTCGGGCACCTGCAGCGGGGCGGCTCGCCTACGGCCTACGACCGCATCCTGGCTTCACGGCTCGGCGCGGCGGCCATCGACGCGCTTCTCGACGACCAGCGCAACGTGATGATCGGCGTGAAGAACGAGGAGGTTGTCTACGTGCCGTTCACCAAGGCCATCAAGAACGACAAGCCCATCAACCAAGAGCTTCTTTCCACGCTCCGCAGGCTTTCCATTTAAGTGCGTTTCAGGCAAATGGCTCAATGCATGGAGGGACATTACGGTTTCATGGACAGGCTCAGGAAATCCGAGGCGTTGCTGAGCACTTTTGGCAGGATTGTGGTCATGATCCTGTCAATCGCCCTGATAGTGTTCATCTCATACGACACGTTCAAGGGGATAAACTTCCTCGAGAGCCGCGTGTACATGGACTTCCAGTTCTGGGTGTGCATAGTGTTCCTCACCGATTTCTTCCTCCAGCTCGCCGTGGCCCCGGACAAGAAACGCTATCTCAAAGGGCGTTGGTTCTTCTTCGTCATCTCAGTGCCGTACCTCAACCTGATCGGGACGTCAGGGATAGACTTCAGCCCCGAAGCACTCTACTTCATACGTTTCATACCGCTTGTGCGCGGCGCATACGCGTTCACGTTCGTGGTGGGGTTCGTCTCCACCAACCGGGCATTCTCGCTCCTGACCCAATATGCGGTGATTTTCGTGAGCATACTCTATTTCTCGTCGCTCATATTCTACTACGAGGAGAAAGACGTCAATTCCAATGTGCTGACTTATTGGGATGCCCTTTACTGGGCATGCATGGACTGCACCACCGTGGGTTCTTACATCAGCGCGGTAACGGTGATAGGAAAGATCCTGGGCGCAGTGCTGCCACTGCTGGGCATGATGGTGATTCCGCTCTTCACCGTATTCATAACCACAAAGGTGAAGGAATACAACAAGCGCATCAGCAACCGGGAAGAGAACCTTGAAGCCGAACTGCGACGCGACTTCCCTGAAAAGCAGGATTCGGGAAAACCGCCGGCCACACCCGACTCCAAAACACAACTTTGACACGGCGACATTGTTGTAACATATACGGGCATCTGCAAGTCAAAACGAGAATAGTCAGTGATAAATTTGGCCGCGTGGATAAAAGTCTGTATTTTTGCAAAATAATAAAAAAACGACCCGGAATCCTATCTAAAAAACATATATTATGGTAGACTACAAATCACTTGGCTTGGTCAACTCCCGCGAGATGTTTGCCAAAGCCGTACATGGCGGCTATGCCATCCCCGCGTTCAACTTCAACAACATGGAGCAGCTCCAGGCCATCATCAAGGCTTCGGCCGAGACCAAATCGCCTGTAATCCTCCAGGTGTCGAAGGGCGCGCGCAACTATGCCAACCCGATCCTCCTCCGCTATATGGCTCAAGGGGCTGTAGAATATGCCAAATCGCTTGGCTGGGAGCATCCGCAAATCGTGCTTCACCTTGACCACGGCGACAGCTTCGAGGTGTGCAAGGACTGCGTGGACAACGGATTTTCGTCCGTGATGATCGACGGCAGCCACCTGCCCTTCGAGGAAAACGTGGCCCTGACGAAGAAGGTTGTGGACTATGCCCACAAGTTCGACGTTACGGTGGAAGGCGAACTCGGCGTTCTCGCCGGAGTGGAAGACGAGGTAAGCTCCGACCACCACACCTACACCGACCCTGAAGAGGTGATAGAATTCGTAACGCGCACGGGCGTCGATTCACTCGCCATCTCGATCGGCACGAGCCACGGGGCATACAAGTTCACCCCCGCCCAGTGCACGCGCGACCCAAAGACCGGACTTCTCGTGCCGCCGCCGTTGGCATTCAACGTGCTTGAGGCCGTAGAGGCCAAGCTCCCCGACTTCCCCATCGTGCTCCACGGCTCATCTTCGGTGCCGCAGGAATACGTGAAGATGATCGACGAATTCGGAGGCAACCTTCCCGACGCCATCGGCATCCCCGAAGACGAGCTCCGCAAGGCCGCGAAGATGGACGTATGCAAAATCAACATCGACTCAGACTCGCGCCTGGCAATGACGGCCGCAGTCCGCAAGGTGATGCACGACCATCCGGAGGAGTTCGACCCCCGCAAATACCTCGGCCCGGCCCGCGAAGAGATGGTGAAGCTCTACAAGCACAAAATCATCAACGTGCTCGGCTCGGAAGGCAAGGCAAAATAAAAACGCTTTTTACGACAAGACATAACAATACGGCCGGGATATCAGAACCCCCGGCCGTATTATTATGTCGCGGCAGCGATTTTCCGCAGAAAAAGCATATAACTTCACCATTGTAAATCAGCTTATTATAAAATTACCTGCAATTTTTTGCCGGAAAAATTTGGAGCAACGGAAAATTCGCAATAACTTTGCAGCGTTTTTGATAGCAAAATATTGTTTTATTATTTTTAAAGATTTACACAACAATGAAGAAGATCGTTCTTTCGCTTGCTGTCCTTTTCAGCGTAGCACTCGTATCTTGCGGCAACAAGACTGCCGAAACAACTGATTCTGAAACTGTAGCAACTGAAACCATCGCAGAGGTTGCTGTGGAGGAAACTGTTGACACTGCAACAAAAGACACCACTGTCGCTGTTGAGGCTGTCGAGGCTACTGCCGAGGTTCCCGCTGAAACTCCCGCAAACTAATCTGCGGAACAAGCAAGCAAATCTCAAAACTACACTGGCGCTTTCTCCCACGGGAGAAGGCGCCAGCCTCTTATACCATATGACCACCATGGATTTCAACTGGGCCGAAGGAATAGAATGCGCAGTAACCATCTGCGACACCGACTGCAAGATACTCTTCATGAACAGACGCTCGCGTGAGACGTTCGCAAAGCATGGCGACATCATAGGCCACGACCTGATGCAATACCATCCCGCCCACGCGCAGGCCAAAATCCGCGAGATGCTGGCCGAAGGGACCACCAACACCTACACCGTGGAAAAGAACGGGGTGAAGAAGCTAATACACCAGACGCCTTGGCGCGACGAAGAAGGCAAAATAGCCGGACTCGTGGAGTTTTCCACGGTTCTGCCTGCCGACATGCCGCATTACGTGAGAACGCCCCAGAAATAGGTTTCCGTCATTCGCGGTAATAGATGCGCTTGACGCGGGGGGAGACTCCCGTGAGCACTTCGTACGGAATGGTGCCGAGCACTTCGGCCATACGCTCCACCGGGGCTTCCGGGCCGAAGATTACAACCTCGTCGCCCACCTTGCAGTCTATTCCGCTCACGTCGATCATGCACGCGTCCATGCAGATGCTGCCTACGGTCGGGGCTTCCCGACCGTTGACGAGCACCTTGAGCGCACCGCAGCCGAAACGGCGGTTCATCCCGTCGGCATAGCCGATGGGAATGGTCGCTATCGTGGCAGGCTTGTCGAGCATTCCGCGCCTTCCGTAGCCCACCGCCTCACCGGCCTCGTAACGACGTACGGAAATTATCACCGTGCGCAGACGCGAAACGGGTGTCAGCGTGCCACGGCCTCCAAGCGGATCTATGCCATAGAGTCCGATGCCGAGGCGCGCCATGTCGTAATGGGCGTCCTTGGCATAGCGCATTATCCCGGCAGTGTTGAGGATATGCCGCTTGAACGGACGGCGCGAGCGCGAAAGCATATAATCGGTGAAACGCGCGAAGCGCGCGAGCTGGGCCTCGGTATACGCGTCCATATCCGTACAGTCGGCGGTGGCGAGATGGGAGAATACGCTCTTCGCCTCCACGAAATCCTGCCCCTCGAGCGCGTCCATCAGCGCAGGGAGTTCCTCTTCCACGAAGCCGGTGCGGTGCATCCCCGTGTCGAGCTTGATGTGGATGGGATAGCGTTTCGTCCCGGCTCGTTTCGCCGCCTTTATCACGTCGGCAAGCATCTCGGAGCTGTAAATCTCAGGCTCAAGGCGGTTGACGAACATCGACCTGTAATTTACCACTTTCGGGTTCATCACCATTATGGGCATGGATATCCCCTTGCGTCTCAGCTCTATCCCTTCGTCAAGCACCGCCACGGCAAGATATGCCGCCCCGGCGTCCTGCAGGGTCTTGGCTATCTCGAAGCTCCCGGCACCGTAGCCCGAAGCCTTCACCATCGCTATCAGCCCTGTCTGCGGCGGCATCAGCGACCGGAAACGGTTGAAGTTCCTGACCAATGCATCGAGGTTGACCTCAAGCACGGTCTCGTGCTTGCGTGCCTCCAAGGCCTCGAATATGCGCATGAAGCCGAACTCCGGCGCACCCTTGATGAGTATCGTCTCGTCGGAAAAATCAGAAGGGTCAATCGCGGCGAGCATTTCGTCGGTGGAGGCGAAGAACTGCGAGCTTTTCGGGAATACGTCCTTTCTGGCATTGATTTGCGGTCCGATGCCGATGAAACGGTCTGTCCCGGCACGCCTCACGGATTCGGCTATCGCAGTGTAGATGTCTCCGCCGGGATGCGACTCATGGCGCAGGTCGCTAAGAATCAATGTCTTTGTCTGTCCAGGGGCAGTTCGCCGCCGCATAAAGTCGAGCACCGGGCCGAGCGACGAGAAATCGGAGGTATAGCTGTCGAATATCAAAGAGCATGAGTTGACGCCTTCGCTGACGTTTAGCCGAGTCCCTATCGGGGTGATTTGGCGGAAGCGTTCCTCTATGGTTCGCGACGGAATGCCTTGTGAAATCATGAATGCCAACGCGTTGGCCGCGTTCTCCAATGAATAGTCCTTTCCGGCGGGATATTCTATCTCGCCTGAACAGCCCTCCGAGACGAACCCCAGCCGGGCCTTTCCGGCAACCGTCGAGGGAAGCCGCAGCAGCTTAACGGCGGCCTCAGGATGCCCTTCAGCCGACCACGAAACCACCCGTCTGCCTCTTGCATAAGGCGACACGGATTGGGAAATGAGAGGGTCGTCTGCATTGAATATCAGGGTCTTCACTGATTCTGCGGATGCAAGGAGCGCTTTTTCATCGCTTTTCTCCTGCCTCGACGCGAACCCCGCGTCATGGTTGGCAAGAATGTTGGTCAGAATCACCGTGTCAGGGCGTATGATGTCCGCAAGCCTACGCATCTCGCCGCGCTGCGACACTCCGGTCTCTATGACGGCAAGGTCGGTGGACGGCTCGATTTCCCAAAGCGAGAGAGGCACGCCTATCTGCGAATTATAGCTGCGCGGCGAGCGTATCACTTCCGCCAAAGGTTCCATCAGCTGGAAAATCCACTCCTTGAGTGTGGTCTTTCCCCGGCTTCCGGTTATTGCCACCACGTGTCCGCCGGAGTGGGCGGCGGATATCCTCTGGAGCGCGGCCACCGTGTCGGGCACGACAAACCACGCCGCATCCGGACACGTCTCGCATCCTGACGGAACCCTGTTGACCACGAACGCACGCACTCCGCGCTTATAGAGGTCGGCGACGAACCTGTGGCCGTCGTTTCCGCGTGTGGTTATGGCGAAAAACATCGAATGCTCGGCGTCGGTAAGCGAACGCGAGTCGGTGAGCAGTATGTCTATGCGGCGACCGGCATCGGCCGCCGCATCGGCGTAAAGCACTCCGCAAGAGTCTGTCCCTTGCGTCAATATCTCGGATATATCTTTGACTGTAAGATGCATAGCATTGCGGCTGCAGGCGATTGCCGACTCAAGGAAGCTGTAGTCTTCAAACGCCACTTTGTCAGTAAAGTGCAAATATAGCGAAAATCGCCCACACTGCAATCCCGACCGGCTCTTTCCATAATAAAAAAACCACACGAACCACGGATACCATTTTATAAATAATCCATCTTCCGTGGTAAACATGGTAATCGTGGATTTCAAAAACCATACGAACCACAGATACCATTTTATAAATAATCCATCTTCCGTGGTAAACATGGTAATCGTGGATTTTCAAAAACCACACGAACCACGGATACCATTTTATAAATAATCCATCTTCCGTGGTAAACATGGTAATCGTGGATTTTCAAAAACCACACGAACCACGGATACCATTGTGTGGTGAAGGTGGTCATTGTGGTTCTTCCAAAGGTGGAACGGCCGTTTTTTGGCTTGTCGGCAAAAAATGACTAACTTTGTGGCACGTTTGATTGTATCTATGTGGATACCCGAATCAATCATATTATGATGGAAATTATAAATTTTGCCGACCGGCCGTCGTTGGTGAGCCGCTATATGCGTGAGCTGCGGGACGTGAATATCCAGAACGACCCGCTGCGCTTCCGTTCCAACCTGAGGCGCATCGGACAGATAATGGCTTACGAAATCTCTAAACGCCTGGATTATTCCGATGTTGGAGTCCAGACCCCGCTCGGCCCTTGCGTTTGCCAGGAACCCGCCGACAAGCTGGTGATAGCCACCATTCTGCGTGCCGGGCTGCCGTTCCACGAAGGATTCCTCAGCTATTTCGACCGCGCAGAGAACGCTTTCGTGAGCGCATACAGGAAATACCGCGAGAAAGGCGATTCGTTCGACGTGCTCGTGGAATACCTCGCTTCCCCTTCGATCGAGGGGAAAACGCTGCTGCTCGTAGACCCGATGCTCGCCACCGGAAGCTCGATGGAGCTGGGCTACAAGGCTTTGCTTTCCAAAGGCATGCCGGCCAGCATCCATATGGCATCGGTGATAGCCTCGCAGGCCGGCGTGGACTATGTGTCGGAACATTTCCCTCAGGAGCGTACCACGGTGTGGTGCGGCGCAATCGACCCCGAAATCAATGCACACAGCTACATAGTGCCGGGGCTCGGCGACGCGGGAGACCTCGCCTATGGCGAAAAAAGCTGATTCGTGAGTGGTTCTGAACAAGATTGACATACTTGACTTCAAAAACATCGCCGACGCGGGCCTCGAGTTCTCGCCTGGCGTGAACTGCCTTCTGGGGATGAACGGCATGGGCAAGAGCAACCTCTTGGAAGCCATCCATTTCCTGAGTTTTGCCCGAAGCGCGTCTTCCATCCCCGACAATGCGCTAATCCGCCACGGAAGCCAGTCGCTTCTGGTGAAAGGCGAATATTCCTCCGACAACGGCACGACCGACACCGTGGCATGCGGCATCACTTCAGGCAAAGGGAAGTCGCTGAAGCTCAACGGCAAGGAATATCAACGCATTTCGGAACACATAGGGCGTTTCCCGATCGTTACGGTCTCTCCGGCCGACAGCCGCCTCGTGGAAGGCAGCGGCGAGGAACGCCGCAGGCTGATGGACATGGTGATTTCACAGGCCGACGGCGCATACCTTTCCCATCTGATCCGCTACGGGAAAGCCCTCGATTCGCGCAACAGGATGCTCCGAAGCGGAATGAAGGACGCACTGCTCTACGAATCGGTGGAACAGGCGATGCAGACGGCCTCGGAATCCATCTTCGCCGCCCGCAAGGAATGGACGGAGCGCATATCGCCCGTATTTGCCAGCTACTACGCAGAAGTGAGCGGCGAGGCGGAAAAGGCATCCCTGGCCTACCGGAGCCAGCTCCAAGGCACCACGCTTCCCGATGTGCTCAAAGAGACAAGGGCAAAAGACCTCGCGCTCGGCTTCACGTCCCACGGCGTGCACCGGGACGACCTGGAGATGAAGCTCGACGGATACAGCGCGCGCCGCCTCGGAAGCCAGGGACAGGTGAAGACCTTCACCATCGCCTTGCGCTTCGCCATCTTCGACTACCTGAAGCACACCGGCGGCAAGACACCGATACTGCTCCTTGACGACATATTCGACAAACTCGACGCCGGCCGCGTCGGCAGAATCATGGAACTCGTCAGCACCGGCCGGGACTTCGGGCAGATATTCATCACCGACACCAACCGCAAGCATCTCGACGAGATAATCGACGGAATAGGCGGAGACCGCCTGCTGCTCGAAGTGAGCCACGGCACGTTCTCCCTCATGAAAGACTCCGGGAAATGAAGCGCATAGAGTCAGTAAGCATAGCCGAAGTGCTGCGGCAGGCCATAGAGGACAGCGACATGGAAAGCCGTCTGGCCGAGACCCGCGCCGCCGCCGCGTGGCCCGCAGTGGTAGGCAGCCACATCGCGGGACAGACGGGCAGGCCGTTCGTGGAGGCCGGAGTGATGACGGTCGTGTGCCGCAGCGCGGCGCTCAGGCAGGAGCTGTCCATGCAGAAGTCGCTGCTCGTGAAGCTCCTCAACCAGGCCGCACGCGCAGAGGCGATAAGCGAACTGCGCTTCAGAAGCTGACGCCCAAGAACAAAGCAAACGATTCAAAGCACAAAAAAACATCATACAAGCAACATGATAGATCTGAACAACCTTCCAAGCCCCGCCGACTTCCGCCACTGCACCCCGCTGCAGCTGCGCTTCAACGATGTCGATGTGCTCGGACATGTCAACAATACCGTATACTTCTCTTTCTACGACACCGGCAAGGCCCATTATTTCACCGCCGTGCGCGGCCACAAGATGGACTGGCAGCATGTGGACACGGTGATAGCCAACGTCAACTGCGCCTACATCAACCCCATCGTCTTCGGAGAGAACATAGCCGTATGCACCCGCTGCGAGGCGATACACGACAAAAGCTTCCGCCTCCTGCAGATGCTCTACGACACGGACAAGCACCAGATAAAGTCGGTATGCGAGACCGTGATGGTGGGCTACGACCCTGAGGCCAAGAAATCAATGTCGCTTTCCGACGACTGGAAAGCCGCGATATGCAACTACGAGAACAAGAATCTGTCAGAACAATGAAAGACCTGAAGCTACGCATGCGCGAAATCCTCGAAGCCGAGGCGCAGGCGATAAAGAACATACCTGTGGACGACGGGTATGCCCGGGCAGTCGAAATCATAACCGAACGCGTGAACCGCCTTGGAGGCAAGCTCGTTACATCCGGGATGGGCAAGGCCGGGCAGATTGCGATGAACATAGCTACCACATTCTGCTCCACAGGCACACCGTCGGTCTTCCTGCATCCCTCCGAGGCACAGCACGGAGACCTCGGCATCATTCAGAAGAACGACGTAATGCTTCTCCTGAGCAATTCCGGAAAGACGCGCGAAATAGTGGAACTGGTGGAACTGGCCAAGAACCTGAACCCTGACGTGCCTATGATTGTTATAACGGGAGACCCCGCCAGCCCGCTGGCCGCCACGGCCGACGTGGCGCTCTTCACAGGCGGCTCGCCCGAAGTGTGTCCGCTCGGCATGACCCCGACCACATCCACCACAATGATGACCGTCATGGGCGACGTGCTTGTGGTGGGAGCGATGGAGGCAATCGGGTTCACGATCCAGGAATACGCCAAGCGGCACCACGGCGGCTATCTCGGCCACAAGTCGAAAGAGGCGGCGCGGCACTGACCCTTCTTTATCACACCCCAATACCAACCCCAGCAATGACACAGGTAGACATTCCATTAGACCTCAAGAAATTCGACAAGAATTCAAAGGAACTTGAGATATTCAACGAAGCCCTCGCGGCGCGGGCCACGGCATTTGAGATGACCGTGGAGGAGCGTTACATCGACGCCATCGAACGCACGGTGTCGGCACTGAAGACAATGAGGGAATTCCCCGATTTCGACGACCGTGAATTCCGCTCGCTGCTCGTAGCCCTCCTCTTCGACCTCGCGGAGATACACTTCGCCCTCAAGGACTACAAGCAGAGCGAAAAGGAGCTGGAGACGCTCTTCAAGGTGCTGGAAACGCTCCTGAAAGAGGATTCAGACCGGTTCGGACGGTTCCACATCCTCGCAATGGAACTCTCCACCCGGATACTCCGCTCGCGGAAGAAGGCCCTCGACATGCTCGTGAAACAGCAGATAAACACGGGGCAGCTTTACGAGAAGGTGAATTCCGGAGTGGTCGCGGCCACCGACAAGCTCGTGGACTCGCTGCGCAAGACCGGACAGCTCCTTTCGTCGGCCGGCGACTACAGAGCCGCCATGAAATTCTTCGCTGAGGCAATAAAGTTCAGCAAGCGGCGCACCGGACGCGTTACGCGCAAAGAAGTAACGATGACAATCGAAATGGCTGAGACGATGATGCGCATAAAACAGATGCGTCCCCGCGCGAAACGCCTGCTCGAAGCCGTGCTTCCGCATGCCATCGCGCTCGAGACCATCGAACTGGAAGAAAACATCCTTGCGTTGCTCGAAATGGTCAATGCCGACGAGGGCCGCGAACCGCGATGGAAAGCCTTCATGCACAAGCTTTCCCTCCCTTCACGAAAAAAGACGGAGGAGAAAACGCAGCCTGAAAACCAATAAGTTAAAAAATACCTCAAAGTCTTGTCAACAAAACTCGCTGCCGAAGGCGCGGCAAGAGCCGTGGCCTCCCCCCTCGACCCCGAATTTTCCTGCGTCATAGTGAAGGCGCAGTGGAACAGCCACATCACCGGCCCGCTTGCCGAAGGCGCACGCTCCACCCTGCTCGAAGCCGGGGTGGACGAGAACCGCATAACGACGCTCACCGTCCCGGGAGCCGTCGAGCTCGTGTTCGCAGCCCGGCGTGCAATGGAAGCCCTGAAGCCGTCAGCCGTCATCGTGATCGGATGCGTGATACGCGGAGACACACCGCATTTCGACTATGTGTGCCAGTCCGTCACGCAAGGCGTAACGCAAATCAACACAGAAGGCCGCGTCCCCGTCATATTCTCCGTGCTGACCGTGGAGAACGAAGCGCAGGCCCTTGAGAGGGCAGGCGGCCTTCTCGGCAACAAAGGCTCAGAAGGGGCGGCCGCGGCCATCGACATGGCCAACATGGCCTTCTCCCTCCAGCCGCAATAAGCGTACACGCAAACACTTTGTGCTAAGGTGAAGCAATCTGCATAGGGTTGTGTCGTAATCAGAATTTACGGCACAACTTCTTTTATATGCTTCCTTGCCACGAAATCACAGATGCATATAGGGGTCGCTGCATGCAGCGACCTACCAGCGAATAAACACTGTTTTTCACAAGAAGAGGCCGCACCGTAAAAACATCAATTACGGCGCAGCCTCTGCTTAGAGTGTGTTTGGGATTTTTATTCAAGATTTTTTATGGAGGATTTCGGGACGGATTCGCGCATGCAGACGAGGGAGTGCAGCGGGCTGCATGACCGAGGCAAAGGCGTGAAGACGGCCGAAAGACCCATAAAGGCACACTCGAACGGCACACTGCGGCATTTTCACGTCCTTTCCGGCCTTTCTCTCGTTGCACAGGCCGCTATGCGCCTCGTTCCAAGGCCCGGAAAGCCCTGTAAAACCGCATGTAAAAATCAGAATAAAAATTCAAACACACTCTTAGTTTCATGCCTTACGGCCCCGTGGCGTCAGAAATTGTAGCCGATCTTCATGTTGAAGCAGCTTGTGGCATCTGCGCCGGAAGGAGTCCAGCAATGCGCAAGATAACCTATGCCGCCATACCAGCGTCCGAACTTCAGGCCAATCATAGGATTGACGAGCACCGCGCCCCAATGGGTGTCGTCGGTGTTGATTTCATATCCCACGTCTAGCGACAGGAACGGGTTAAGGCTTCCGAGACGGGTCTCGAACTGCGCACGGCCGAAAATGGGAATCAACGGCGCATGCTCGAAATTCCACTTCTCGGTGATGCCGAATCCGGCTCCGAGAGCGATGTTGGGATGCACCTTGCCAGTGATGCCGCCCTGGAAATTGAACGACACATGGTCGTCGCCTGCGATTACAGGCTGGAACTCCAGGAACGGATTGGCAGCCGATGCGGAAAGGGCGCCTGCGCCCAATACCAATGAGACTAAGAGCTTCTTCATAACGGAAAAAGATTAAGTGTGAGTTACAAAAATGATAATGGCGGAGAGCGGAGAAGAGAGCCTTTTCAATGTGTAAACGCATACGGAGGCAAAAACGTTTCTACATATGCCGTTTTTTTGCCCGCATTGACGCAGCCACTGCCGGGAATTATTGCTAACTTTGCGTGATGTTTTCCCTCGATTTGACCGATTGCGAGGCCTCCCGGGCGATGCGGCGCATTGAAAGATGCGGCGCGTGGTTCGTCATGCTCGTCTCGCTGTGCGTATATTGGCTCACCGTGGAGCCGACGGCTTCTTATTGGGACTGCCCGGAATACATTCTCGTGGGCGCACTCCTCGAGACGGGTCATCCGCCGGGCAACCCGACGTGGATGCTCGCGGCAAAGATGGCGGCGGTCTTCGCGCCGTCGCCGGAACACATCGCCCTCGCGGTCAACCTCACGAGCGGCGTATTCACCGCGTTGGCGGCCATGCTTCTGTATCTGTGCGCTTTGCGGCTGTTCAGGCCGTCCGGGGAAGAATCACGCACCGGACATGCCGCCCGCATCGTGGCCGCGCTCACGGGAGCGTTGGCGTTCGCATGGTGCGACACGGCATGGTTTTCCGCCGTCGAGGCAGAGGTCTACGCATTCTCGATATTCTGCACCGCCCTGTGCCTGTGGCTGATGCTGCGGTGGACCGACGTGGCGTCCTCACCTCACGGACAGAGACTTCTCGTGCTCCTCGCCTACGTCACGGGGCTTTCAATCGGAGTGCACCAGCTCAACCTGCTCTGTTTCCCTACCCTTGCGCTCATATACGTCTTCCGCCGCAATCCGGGGCGCGGATGCTTTTGGAAATCTGCATTGGCCTGCCTTGCTTCCCTCGTGGCCATCGCCGCCGTGCTATACGGCGTGATGCCGGGGGTCTTCGACGTGGCAGGCCTCTTCGAGCTCGCGGCGGTGAACGGTCTCGGCATGCCGTACCACAGCGGGGCCCTGGCATACGCGGCAACGGCAACGGCCGTCTTCATCCTCGCCGTCTTCTTTTGCGGTAAAGGCTACAGGCTTCCGGCAGCGGCAGCGGCCGGGGCGGCAATGTGGCTCTCGGGGATATGGAGCTTCTGCGGAGGAGAGGCCGCCGCTGCGGCCGTCTCGGCCCTTTGCGGCATCGCCCTGTTCATCTTTTGGGACAGGCTAAGGCGGCGTGCCTACATAGGACTGATGTGCCTCGGGATGCTGCTTGCGGGCTATTCCACCTATGGCATCATCATCATCAGGAGCGTTGCGGAAACCCCTGTCAACGAGGGCGCGCCGGCCGACGTCTTCGCCATGAAGGCCTACCTGGGCCGTGAACAGTACGGCTCCAAACCGCTCCTGCGCGGACGCACCCCGCAGTCGGAAATCCTGCGCAAGGAGTGCGTTTCCGGCAAAGGGGACAGCGTTTCCGCCACATACGCCCAGCCGTGGCGCGACGTGAAAGGGCGCAGATACGCCCGGGTTGTCCCGGGTGCAGAGCCGCACCGCTCCCGGGCTTCGCTCGACTCCGCCGACCGCCGCCTGAACGCAGCTGCTTCAGGCAACGCGAAAAAAGGCCGCGACGCTTATGCCGTGAGCCACCGTGAGATACGGTACCGCACCGCGCCGGAACTCGACATGTGGCTTTCGCGCCTCTACAGCGGCGACCCTGCCGACATAAAGGCCTACGAGCCATGGAGCGGAATGTCGCCGGAGACGATGGACAGCGTGCTTGCGTCCACTGCGGTGGATTCCGCCGGAAACGCCGTGGGGAAACTGAATCCAGAAACCGGAAAACGCGAGAAGGAATGGCGCAAGAAGCCAACTTTCCTGCAGAACCTCAGGTATATGGCGACGTATCAGATATGCTATATGTATTTCCGCTATCTGATGTGGAACTTCTGCGGACGCCAGAACGACGTGCATGCCACCGGAGAGGCCGACAACGGCAACTTCATCACAGGAATCGGCGCCGTAGACGACGCCATGCTCGGCCCCCAAGGCCTGATGCCTCCCCGGCACACGAAAGACAACCCCGGACGGCACGTTTTCTTCCTCGTCCCGTTCCTTCTCGGCATCATCGGCCTCGTCAGCGAACTGTCCTCAGGCAGGGAAGGGCGCAGGTCGGCGGCAGTCATCGGTTCGCTGTTCGTCATGACAGGCGTGGTGATCGTCATCTACGTGAACCAGACCCCCGGCGAGGCACGCGAACGCGACTATTCCTATGTCGGCTCGTTCTTCGCCTTCGCGATATGGATAGGAGCCGGGGCATACGCAATGATGCGTTACGCGCTCCGTAAAACCGGAGGCAAGCGCGGCCCAGTCGCAGCGACTGCAGTCGGCGCGCTGTGTCTCGCCGTGCCGGCGTGGATGCTTTGCTCCAACTGGAGCGACCACGACCGCAGCGGACGCTACATCACCCGCGACATGGCTTTCGACGCGCTCGCCTTTCTCGAGCCGGACGCCATCATATTCGTCAACGGCGACAACTACACGTTCCCTCTGTGGTACGCACGCGAAGTGGAGCGCATCCGTCCCGACGTGCGGATAATCAATCTCGCATACCTCGGCACTCCGTGGTATGCCCGGCAGATGACCATGGCCGACCGCGAGTCGCGGCCTGTGGAAATGACCGCCAAGGCCTCCGACCTTGCCTACGACAACTTCGCCATATCGCTCTACGGGGCAAAGCCAGGCGAGGCGCGCACACGCGACGCCATCGAGGCTTTGGCCGACCTTTATTCCCAGACCGGCGGCAACACGCCCCGGCTGAAAGCCGACACGCTCCTCCTTCCAGCCTCCGCAGGCAGCCCCCGGCCGTGGATTTCTCTCAAGGCCGTCTCTGCCGGGAAGCGCACACTCGGCCTCTCTCCGCTGCTCGTCATAGACATTGTGGCCACAAACGCGGCCTCCCGTAATCCCCGCCCCATCTACTGGCTCCATCCGCTCAAGCCCTACCATTTCGCCGGCGCGTTCCCCTACACTGTAGACGAAGGGCTCGCGCGCCGCTACACAGGACGCAAGGAACGGCCAGACTCCATCGACACCGAACGCTTCTTCCGGACACTCACCTCCGGGTCGCCGCGCTTCCGGTTCGGCAACGCTTCGGGATGCTATGTAGACCCTACAAGCGCATCCGTGACAGGACGCCTCCGGCAGTCGATGCTGCGGCTCGCCCTGCAGCTGCTCGAGGAAGGGAAGCCTGAAAAGGCCCTTGCCGTAGCACAGGCCATAGAAAGGGAAATACCGTTCTCGTCGCTCGAATCGCGCGTCTTCACCGACAACTACCTCGCGTTCAGCGAAGCCACCGAGCTTGCCCGCATCTACGGGAAGTGTTCAGGAACGCTCGGAAAGCCTGAACTGAAACAAAAGGCCTTCGCCCTGCTCCGCGATGAAACAGAAAGGCTCGGACATTGGCGGCGCTTCTACACGTCGCTGCCCGCATGGCGCAAGAAAGCAATGTCAGGGAAACCGAGAATCGAACAAGGCCAGCTGTACTCACCAGTGGCCCTTTGGCTCGAACTCGGAGGAAGCCGTTCGGAACTCAGCAGAATGCCTGCGCTCAAAGGGCTGGACATGGCGAAAGAGAAAAGAGAATGGGAAAAGTCGTCCACCCTGAGGCGGATGCTGCGGCTCGCGCGTTTCCCGGAGAACGACTCCGTAGAAGCCGCCCTCTACCGACGCTACCGCGACCTCGGAGGCCGCGCCTCCGACCTGAAAAGCTACACCGAGTTCGCCTCCTCACGCTTCGTGAGCCTCCTTCCCGACTGACCAAGCAGAATCCAATCAGTCGTGCAACACCCTCCCTGCATTCGCATATCAAATTCACAAAAAACGACCGTTCACGAGACGGGAATCAGACGAGAAGCAGGGAAACGCCCATGACAGCCATTCCGACCACCACCCCGGCCAAGGCCATATGGTGGTGCCCGTGGCGTTCGGCTCCCGGCAGAAGCTCGTCAAAAGAAATGTAGACCATGATTCCGGCCACTGCCGCCAGACACACCGCATTGACCGCCGGCGACCAGAAGGGAAGCAGGAACGCCGCCCCCGCCAAAGCCCCTACAGGTTCGGCAAGCCCCGAAAGCAACGTGTAGCGGAAAGCCAGCCGCCGATTCCCTGTACTGTGATGAATCGGCACGAAGACGGCTATTCCTTCGGGAATGTTGTGGATCGCTATGGCCACAACGATGGGAAGAGCCACGTCCAGACCGTCGAGGGCAGAGACGAAAGTGGCCATGCCTTCAGGGAAATTGTGGATGCCTATGGCCAACGCGAGCATGGTGCCGGTGCGGCGCAGCCTATGGCTGTCGGCAGGAACCGCATCGCCCGGGAAACGCATCTCATGCGGATTCTCGTCTTCCGGCACGAGCCAGTCAATCAACGCTATCAGCCCTATGCCGCCGAAAAAGGCGAGCAACGTGAAAGCCTCGGCATTGCCTTCCAGAGCCGAGAATCCCGCAGTGGCCTCCGGCAGAAGCTCCACGAAAGAAATGTACGTCATCACCCCTGCCGACAACCCCATGGCGAAAGCAAGCACACGGGTGTCCGGCCTGCCTGTGCAGGCCGCGATCATGCCGCCCAGACCGGTAGAAAGACCGGCCACGAGCGTCAGGGCAAGAGCGATCAGTATGGATGACAGATCCGGCATATCATAATTTACAACGGTTTCCACCCGCAAATCGTTGCATTCAACCGATTTTTGCCCGATTTCTGTCCGAATCGCGCCGGATTGTCGAAATAAATGACTAAATTTGTGGTTTTAATCCTGTAAGGCCGGCATTGTCCTGACGCAACCGGCAAAAACCCTCAAAAGCTCAGAAAGATGTCTGACTATCCGCATTATACACCCGAAGAGGAAGATAGGATTGTAGAAAAGGCCTACGGCGAAGTGCTACAGGCCTATCTGCAAAGCAACCACCGCAAGAAGGTGGAGATCATCGAGAAGGCCTACCGGTTTGCCAAGGAGGCCCACAAGGGCGTACGCCGCCGCAGCGGGGAGCCTTACATACTCCATCCCATCGCCGTGGCAAAGATCGTCATATCCGAACTCGGCCTCGGCTCGACTTCGATATGCGCCGCATTCCTCCATGACGTGGTGGAAGACACCGACTACACGAAAGAGGACATCGAGGCCGTCTTCGGCACCAAGATAGCCTCCATCGTGGAGGGGCTGACCAAGATCTCCGGCGGCATCTTCGGGGACAAGGCCTCGATCCAGGCCGAGAATTTCCGAAAGCTCCTGCTTTCCATGTCCACCGACATAAGGGTGGTGCTGATCAAGATGGCCGACCGTCTGCACAACATGCGCACCCTCGGCTCCATGCGCCCCGAAAAGCAGTACAAAATCGCGGGGGAGACGCTCTACGTGTACGCTCCGCTCGCCCATCGCCTCGGATTGTTCTCGATAAAGCAGGAACTCGAAGACCTCGCCTTCAAGTACGAGCATCCGCAGAAATACGCCGAAATCATGGCCAAGGTGGAGCAGGGCGAGAAACACCGGGAGGAAATCGTGGAGGAGTTCGTGCGCCCGGTGCGCGAGAAGCTCGACGCAGCCGGATTCAGATATGAAATCAAGGCCCGCGTGAAAAGCGCATACAGCATCTACAACAAGATGGAGACCAAGCAGGTGCCGTTTGAGGAAATCTACGACGTCTACGCCGTGCGCGTCATATTCGAGAACGACGACGACGCCATGGAGAAAATCAGGTGCTGGCAGATATACACTTTCTTCACCGACGGACACCGCGTGCATCCCGACCGCCTGCGCGACTGGACAAGCACGCCAAAGGCCAACGGATACCGTGCGCTCCACCTCACCGCCATGGGGCCCGAAGGCCGGTGGATCGAGGTGCAGATACGCTCCCGGAAGATGGACATCGTGGCCGAGCTCGGCTACGCCGCCCACTGGAAATACAAGACCGGGGTCTACGACGACGACGCGGAGCTCGACAAATGGATGAACACCATCAAGGACATCCTCGCAAACCCGGAGCCGAACGCCGTCGACTTCCTCGACACGATAAAGCTCAACCTGTTCTCTTCCGAGATATTCGTATTCACGCCGAAAGGCGACCTGCAACGCCTGCCTTCAGGCGCCACCGTCCTCGACCTCGCCTTCGCTATCCATACCGAGCTCGGCATGCACTGCATCGCCGGAAAAATCAACCACAGGCTCGTGCCGCTTTCCTACAGGCTCGACTCCGGCGACCAGGTGGAGATAATCACCTCCGACTCCCAGTCGCCGCAGGCGGAATGGATGGAATTCTGCCATACGGCAAAGGCACAGAGCCGCCTGCGCAGCATCCTGCGCAAAGACCGCAAGACCCTTGCCGAACGCGGAGAGAAGCTATACCACGACTTCATCGCCAAGGAAGGCATGAAGCCGTCGAAGGAGATGATGCAGAAAATCCTCGGCAACTACAGGCTTCCCAGCGAGAACGACTTCTTCATCATGCTCGCCAACGACGAAATCAACATCTCCGCCAAGAAGCTCAAGGAACTCGGCAAGAGCCGCAGCTCACTGATGTCTAAAATCCTGCGCAATCCTTTCGCCTCCAAGAAGACAGGCAAGGAGACCGGAGACAAGAGGCAGCCGGTCAACCGCAAGGAGGTGTACGTGCTCCATCCCGACGACGCCGAACCCAACTACCGTTTCGACACATGCTGCTCGCCGATTCCGGGCGACGACGTGCTCGGATTCGTGGACGACGACGAGAACGTGGTGCTCCACAAAGTGAGCTGCCCCAACGCAATGAGGCTCAAGAGCGCGTTCGGCTCCAGACTCGTGGCTACGCGCTGGGGAGGCAAAGCCGACAAGTTCATAGTAACCATCTCCATCGACGGGATAGACCGCCACGGAATCCTCGAGGAAATCACACAGACCGTATCGCAGCAGCTCGGAGTGAACATACGCGGACTGAACATCGCGGCACGCCAGGAGCTGTTCCACTGCGACCTGACGGTACAGACCGACTCCACGGAGACCGTGGAGGTGATATGCCGCGAACTGAAGAGAATCAAAGACATAAAATTCGCAAAACGGACTTCATGACCGATGAACCTTAAAAAGTCGTTTTCAAGAAACTCGCTCATACGCCTCGCGCTCCTGATTGCGTCGGTAGCCGTGATGCTCCTGGTGATGCCGAGAGCCGACCACCAGTCGTTCACCTACGAGCTTAACCAGCCGTGGAAATACCAGCTGCTCACGGCTCCCGCCGACATGCCCATACTGCGCGACTCCACAAGCCTGCGCCAGATGCGCGACAGCATCGACCGCTCGTTCATCCCTGTGGTCAGGATGGACCGCGACGTGGCCCACATCAACCTGCAGCGGTTCAACACCGCCGTAGGCCAAGGACTCCCGGCCTCCGAACACAGGTTCCTCTCAGGAATGCTCAAGAAAGTGTATGCCAAAGGTATAGTGGAGACTGAAATCTTCGACAACATCCGCTCCAGAAACGACAAGACGCTCAGGGTGGCCGAAAACAACGGCGGCGACAACACCATACACACGATCGACGCCTCCGAAATGCTCTCCCCGGCCAAGGCATTCAATTTCATCGACTCCGCCTACACACAGGCATCGGGAGTGAAAGACGCCCGGCTCGACGAGAACGTGCAGCGGGCCCTGAACATCAGCCTCAACCCCAACGTGGTGGTCGATTCCGCGGCCGACTCCAAGATGCGTGAACAGGAATACATAACGGTCAACGGCGCGCTCGGAGTGATAAAGAAGGGCCAGCGCATAGTGGACCGAGGCGAAATCATAACACCACAGGTCTTCACCAACCTCAACACATACCAGGAGACAGTCAGCCAGCAGAGCGGCGACAAGGAGAAACGCACCTTCTTCACCATCGGGCAGGGACTTTACATCCTGATCATACTCTCCGTGCTGTTCATATACCTGCGCAGCTACCGCTCCACCTTCTACGACGACCTGAGGAAAATGACGTTCCTCACCACGTTCATCACCCTTTTCGAAGTGTTCGCCGTAGTTATGTTCGAGTATTTCCACAACGGGTTCTACCTCGTCCCGTTTGCCGCGCTGCCGGTGATAATAATGGTGTTCTTCGATTCGCGCACGGCCATATTCTCGCTCCTCTCCGTCGTGCTGGTATCGGCGGCCGTGGCCACGTTCCAGTTCGAGTTCATCTTCTACGAACTTATGGCCGGGATAACCGCCACCCTGAGCATACGCCAGCTCAGCAAACGCTCACAGCTCCTGCGCACCGGCCTCATCACCTTCCTTGTCTACACGGTCTGCTACCTGGCCGTCTGCCTCATCAACGAAGGCGACCTGCAGAACTTCCAGTGGAGAATCGTCGGCGTTTTCGGCGTCAACTCCATTGCCTTGTCGTTCGCATACATCCTCATAGTGGTGATCGAGAAGACGTTCGGGTTCACATCCACGGTAACCCTCGTCGAGCTCAGCGACATCAACAACAGGCTCCTGCGGCGTCTGGCAGAAGAAGCCCCAGGCACGTTCCAGCACTCGATGCAGGTGTCCACCCTCGGGGCCGAGGCGGCACGCGCCATCGGCGCCAACACGCAGCTCGTGCGCACAGGCGCGCTCTACCACGACATAGGAAAGCTCGAAAGCCCCATATTCTTCACCGAGAACCAGCACGGCATAAACCCGCACGCCGGACTCGACCCGGCCACGAGCGCACGCAAAATCATATCCCACATCCCCGCAGGGCTTCAGCTCGCACAGAAGGAGAAGCTTCCGCAGGTGATACGCGACTTCATAGCCGAGCACCACGGGCGCGGGATCACACGGTATTTCTACAACACGGCCGTCAACGACAACCCCGACAAGGAAATCGACAGGTCGCAGTTCACATACCCGGGGCCGAACCCACGCTCCAAAGAGACCGCCATACTGATGATGGCCGACTCGGTCGAAGCGGCTTCACGAAGCCTGAAAGACTATTCCCCGGCCTCGATCGACGTGCTCGTGGAGCGCATAATATCTTCGCAGGAAGCCGACGGGCTTTACAAGGATTCTCCCATCTCTTTCAAAGACATAGAGACGGTGAAGGCCACCTTCAAGAAGCGGCTCGCCACAATCTACCACGGACGCGTGGCATATCCGGAGCTCCATAGACCCGCCACTGCCTCCAGCGATACCGACAGCAAGGAAAGCCTATGAGGGACAGTCCGTGAAAACGGAGGAACGGGGCGATTCAATATTTTCAGCCCCGGAAACGTTATCATAGTGTGTCCGGATTCCCCGTTCCGATTCCCGTTGGCAGCCTTTCGGGGCTGACAGGCACTTGAGACAAGGTGCGTAGCGAATCGTGCGACGCGTGAACCATAGACAGCATACAAGTAATACGCACTTCGTGGAAAGGATTCACCCCCTTTTTACTCTGACACTTAAGAAATGGCCGTCTTCATCATCATACTCAGCATACTGCTGTGGCTCGCCGCCCTGGCCGCGCTCCTACGCCGCCAGATCGCCGCGCCTGCCCTCGGCTATCTCGGACTCCTGTGCCTGAGTTTCGCGAAAGACGGCAACCTCCCACTCCTCCCCATCTCGCCGTCCATCCTTTGGGGATGGCTCGCCATGACCGCAGTGGTGACAATGGCGGTGCTTCTCCAGCCATCTGCCGTCAGGGACGGCACCGAGGGCACGGGATACATGACAGGCGGGGCACTGACCGGACTGGCCGTCGGGCTTCTCGGATTCTCGGCAACGCCCGACCTCGGGATGCTTTACGGCATCATGGTCGTAGCCGTAGCCGCAGGCGTGTTCTTCGGATTCCTCCTCTTCTCACGCACCCCGAGGGGAGCCGGGTTCGGCCCCTCTTCCGGACACTTCTTCAATTACCTTCTGGCCAAAGGTTTCCCAACGGCCATAACAGTGATGCAGATAGGCGTGGCCCTCGTGCTCGCCATCGCCCTCCAGAAATTCGTCAACCCATGAAAACAAGAACCATACGCATATTCATCCTCATGCTCCTCGCAGCGGCGGCCGCCACCTTTGGCGCCGAGGCGCAGCAACGCCGCGACATAACGGCAGCCGAACGTGCCGCCCAGGCGAAGGCTGCGGAAAACAAGCGGAAGATAAAGGTCGAGAAGCCCGACCTTGAAAAGATAAAGGAGGAGACCCTCAATCCGCGAAGCAATTATTATTACCCGAAGCTGCTGGAAAAATACTGGCGCAACGACACTGTGATGACCAACGAAGAATACCGCAATCTCTATCTGGGCTACATGTTCCAGGAAGATTACGACCCGTATCGCACATCGCCCTATTCCGGCGTTACCGACGCCCTGCGCGGAAAGGCAACCCACACAAAGGAGGAAATAGACACCATACGCAAATATGCCGAACTCTCCCTTCAGGACAACCCTTTCGACCTGAGGCAGATGTCGTTTCTTGTCCATGTCCTCAAGGAGAAGGACAAAAACATGAGCGCGAAGATATGGGAATACCGCCTCGAACATCTTCTCGGCGCAATAAAGAGCACAGGCACGGGCGAAGACATAAAGAACGCATGGTTCGTGATATACCCGATGCATGAATACGACATGGTGCAGCTCCTCGGCTACGAGGCCACCGACGCGCAGTTCATCGATCCGGGCATAGACTACCTTACGGTGGAGCCGGAGCCGGAAACCGCCAAACGCCTCAAGGACAAGGTAGCCAAAGGGTTCTACTTCGACGTGGCGATTCCCGGACAGCAATATGAGCTGAAACATCCCGAAGGCGAGGAAGAAACGCCAGAGAACGCGGTCGGCGCGAGCGAAGAGGCCGTGATCACCGACCCCGACGAAATCCCTGCCGAATAATCCAGACCCGGCCAGAGCCTTGTCTGCTCGGCCTTAAACAGTTAAACCGGCTTTAAACAGACTTACAAATCATAAAAAATGGAAAAGAAAGAAAAAGCAGGCCCCGGAATGTTTGTGGCCTATTCCTATAAGCTCTACAACGATGCAGACGGAAGCCTCCTTTTCGAGGCAAAGCCCGACGCCCCTGACGTGATGGTCTATGGCGTGAGCCAGGAAGTGGTCCCCGGGCTGATAGCCGCAATCAAAGACCTGTCGGAAGGAGACAGATTCGGCGTTACCCTTCCGCCTGAGACAGCATTCGGCGAACGTTTTGAAGAAAACGTGGTGAGCCTGGAGCGCGAGATTTTCGAGCGCGACGGCGAACTTGCCGAAGAAGTGGAAACCGGGGCTGAACTCCCGATGATGACCGCCGAAGGCTACCGCATCCTCGGACGGGTGCTGGAAGTGGGCGACAAGCACATCCGCATGGACTTCAACCATCCGTTCGCAGGCCTCACCGTCCGCTACGACGGCCGCATCGAACAGGTGCGCGAAGCCACTCCCGACGAAATAAAGCCTGCCGGAGGCTGTGGCTGCGGCGGTTGCGGCGGAGGCAGCCACTGCGACGAAGGGAGCGGGTGCGAGTCGGGCCATTGCTGCGGCGGTTGCTGACCCCTCCGTCCGGCAACATCCGAAAGGCTGTCCGAATCATACCAGGCCGTGCAGACAGGATTGAACCCGTCTGCACGGTTTTTTCATGCTTTTGCGCCCGGTGCGGCGGAAATTTCGTAATTTTGCACTCCCGGAAGGCTCCGGCCACAAGGACTCTATCAAAAATGGACACAACAGGGATAAAGAACATAATCTTCGACCTCGGCGGGGTGATAATAGACCTGCGCCGCGAAAACGCCGTGGCAGCCCTTGAGGCTCTCGGCATTGCCGACGCCGCCTGCCTGCTCGGGCTTTACCGGCAGGAAGGCCCTTTCCTGAAGCTGGAGACAGGGGAGATGACCGCCGCAAGCTTCTTCGACACCCTCAGGGAGCGATGCCGCCCCGGGACGACCGATGAGGACATCGAGCGCGCCTTCAACGCGTTCCTCGCAGGCCTCCCCACAGAACGCCTGAAGATGCTGCGCGACCTCCGCAGCCACGGATTCCGTATCTTCGCCCTCAGCAACACGAACGCAGTGATGTACGACTCCTGGATACGCAAGGCGTTCATGGCCGAAGGCCTGTCGATCCAAGACTATTTCGAAGGCGTTACGGCCTCGTTCCGCGAAGGCGTATGCAAACCTGACGAGGACATTTTCCGCATCGCGCTCCGACGCTACGGCCTGAAAGGGGAAGAGACCCTGATGCTCGACGACTCCCCCGCCAACTGCGAGGGCGCCCGCCGCGCAGGGATGCGTGCCGTAGAGGTTGGTCTGCCCGGAAGCGGACGCGACGCCATGGAGATAGCAAAGGCTCTTATTTCCCGCAAGAATGAGGAAAGCGGCGACGGTCGGGACGTTTGACGGTGTGCACATAGGCCACCGTGCGGTAATCGACACTCTCAAAAACGCAGCATCCGGCAAAGGCCTTTCCCCGCTCGTGATCACCTTCGACCGCCACCCGCTCGAAGTGATCGCCCCCCAGCGTGCGCCCAAGCGTCTCATGTCGCCATGCGAGGAGGAATGCCGCCTGCGCAGCCTCGGGGTAGAAGTGGAGATGATACCGTTCACACGCGGCCTGATGTCGCTGACCGCCCGGGAATGGATGCAGAGGATGCACTGTACGATGGACGTGGACATACTCGTGGCAGGCTACGACAACACGTTCGGATGCGACGGAATCGACATGTCGATAGCCGACTACAAAGCCATAGGCCGGGAAACCGGAATCGAAGTCATGGCCGCCCCGTTCGTGCCGGGCGCAAGCTCCTCGGAAGTGCGCCGCGCGCTCCTCGCAGGCGAAACCGGGAAAGCCGCAGGAATGCTCGGCGAGAACTACCGGCTGGGGGGCGAAGTGGTCAAAGGGCGGCAGCTCGGCCGCACTCTCGGATTCCCCACGGCCAACGTCAACGCCCCCACGGACAGGCTCGTCCCCGGAAAAGGCGTCTACGCCGCCGATGCCGTATTGCCCGGCGGCGAAACTTTTCCCGCCGTGGTCAACGTCGGCGTGCGCCCCACCATAGGCGACAACCTTTCACCCACCGTGGAAGCGCATCTCATCGGTTGGGAAGGAGACCTTTACGGCCAGACGCTCACGCTGCTGTTCGCGGACAGAATCCGGGGAGAACGCCGCTTCCCGTCGCTCGACGCGCTGAAAGCCCAGATAGCCGCCGACACAGACGCCGCCATCAAAGCCCTGTCCGGCCGGCGTTAAGAGCTTGTTTATCCGAACATCGGTTTTCTCCATCCACTCAACCACATGACAAAGATAAAAGACCTGAGGAAGCTTTTCATAGACAGACGCAACAGGAAGAGGCTGACCAACGTGTCGCCTACGCTGATTTCATCCAATTGCGCGGCGGGAATGATATACCATTGGCTCGGACTCGAATTCCGGTCGCCGTTCATCAACCTGTGGATGACCAACTCCGACTTCCTGACCGCCATGGAGAACCTCGACGACTTCCTTGCCACGGAACTGAAAGAAGACAAGTCCGGAATACGCGAATATCCCGTAGGCATCGGATACAAAGGCGTGCGGATCTTCTTCCTCCACTACAGGTCGTGGGAAGAAGCCGCATCCAAATGGAAAGAGCGCATACCGCGCATCGACCGCGGCAATATGGCCGTGATGCTCACCAACTTCAAAAGCACGGGCGAAGACGCCAATTTGGCCGCAGAGACGCTTGAGCGGTTCGACCGCCTGCCGTTCGCACACAAAGTGGCCTTTACCGACAAGGACTATGCCCGATACCCATGGGCAGTGCGTCTGCCCGGCTATCGCCCCGAAAAAGGGATGAACGTCTTCGACACGCGCCCATTGGCCCGCGACCGCTACATCGACTCGTTCGACTATGTGGCATTCATCAATTCCTTGAAGGACGAGCAATCATAGGGGAAGCGTGTCGAGGAAAGCCCGGCAGGGGCCGAAGGAAAGACGGTGGAGCGGCGTCAGCCCCAGGCGCGCTATGGCCTCGCGGTGCCGACGCGAAGGATAGCCCATATTGGTCTCCCAGCCGTAGCCGGGGTATTCCTCCGCCGCCCTGAGCATGTATTCGTCGCGGTGGGTCTTGGCCAATATGGACGCCGCCGCTATGCTCATATAGGTCGCGTCGCCCTTTACCACGGTGGTGAAAGGAATCCCGAGATACGGCTTGAAACGGTTGCCGTCCACAAGCACGTGCCGCGGACGGACTTCCAGCTTGTCGAGAGCGCGCTGCATGCCTGCGATGGACGCGTTCAGTATGTTGATTTCGTCTATCTCCTCCGGCGGCACCATGACCACGGCCCAGGCCGTCGCCTCGCTTTCTATCCTCTTTCTAAGCTCTTCACGCTTTCTGGCCGAAAGCTGCTTGCTGTCGTTGAGCGTTTCGTCGTTGAAACCCGGCGGCAGAATCACCGCCGCGCAGCTGACAGGGCCGCACAGGCATCCGCGCCCGGCCTCGTCGCACCCGGCCTCCACCACGCCGGTCATCATACATTCCTTTAGCATAGCTGCAAAATTAGTCATTTTCTTCCACAGACACCCCAAACGCACAGCATCTTTTCCACTCCGATCCCAGCCCTCGATCCTGATGACCACGTTCATCAACCCCTATTATCCATATCCTCTTAATCGAAACCAAACACAATCAACGACTATAGCCTGACAACTTTTTTTCGTATCTTTGCAGCCTAATTCAAGCAATTCACTGCCGGATGAAACACCTGTCACTCATAATGTCGATGCTGGCGGCGTTCGCGCTCGCCTTATCGGGCTGTACCGAATCAGAGACGGCACGCAGCCTCAATCGCGCGGAAGCGGTGATGGAGGAGCATCCAGACTCCGCCCTCGCCATCCTCGGCGCGATACCGTCTGCCGATGTCAATTCCTCCGCCGACCGCGCCCTCCATGCGCTGTTGCTGACACAGGCGCAAATCAAGAACGGGCACATCGTGGACAACGACTCGCTCATAAACATCGCCGTCAGACACTACTCCGACCGCGACGACTCCCCCCGCCTCATGAAGTCCCTGTTCTACAAGGCACAGGTGGAATACAACCGTGGCGACATGGCCGCCGCAATCGTCCCGGCCATACGCGCGCGGGAACTCGCCACAGAATTCAACGACAGTTACTGGCGCGCAAAGGCCGCAGAGCTGATGGCTGACATTTACTCCGTCACACACTACAAATCCGAGGCGGTAAAATACACAGAAGAGGCGGCGGAACACTACAAAAAGGCAGGGAAAGCCAGAAACCACCTGTTTGCCCTTTGCGACCTTGCCGTTGTGCGCAGCAATGACGGCGTAGATGACAACAAGAACATTGCCCTGCTCGACAGCGTCCGCAGAATCGCCATAAACGAACCGGCCGACACCACGCTCATAGTATACGCAGACAGGACACTGTTTGGAATGTATGTGGATTCAGGACGAAATGACGAGGCGCACAGAATACTTGAAGAGATGCTTTCTCTCAAAAGCCATTACTTCCCCGACTCCGAACAGTACTCATACATGTCCCGACTGGCCACAAATGACGGCAATGATGAAGAAGCCCTTCAGATAATAAAGACAGCAAACGATGAGGCCACGAACACATCCCAGAAAGTGCACGTCTACGTTTTCTACCGCGACTACCATAAGTCCAAGGGGATGAGCCGGGAGGCCGAAGCATACACAGACAGCATACTGACGCTCCAGAACACCGAGGTCGCAGCCGTACTCAAGCAGTCCGTCGTCTCCGCACAGCGCGATTTCTTCACCGCCCGTGCCGAAAAAGAGGCCGACAAGGCCCGGTTGTCCGCGATGACCGCATCCGCCCTCGGCATCCTCCTCGCAGCCGTCTGCATCGGGTTCCTCCTCTACTACCGCGAGAAGATGCGACGCAAAAAGGCCGAAATCGAGACAATGATGCTCGAAGCACAGTCATTGTCAGCACAGCTTGACGAAAAAGACGAATCTTTACAGTCCGCCATCAATGAACTCAACAAGACACGCAACGACCTGAAAGAACTTTCCATAACCGTCAGCGACAAAGACTCTCTGCTGAAAACGCAAACCTTGCTTACAAATTCCATTCTCGAAAAGAGATTCCAAACTCTCAATGCACTCAGCAAGGATTATCTCACACTGACCAATCAATCATCCCCCAGAACTGGAATAGTCAGTGATTTCAAAAAAGAGCTGGACATTATGGCAAATCCTGAATCTCAGGCAGAACTTGAACGAATAGTGAACAACAAACACCAAGGCATTATAACGCGTCTAAGAAACCAGTTGCCGAAAATAAAAGACCAAGACATATTCTTCCTGACTCTCATCGCGGCCGGAGTTTCAAGAAACGCAATATGTCTCATCACTAAAAACAAGCAAGCCAACTACTACAACAAATGTTCGCGTCTGAGACGCAAAATAGAGAACTCCGACTCCACAGACAAACAGGAATTCCTCGACACCATATTCAAATGACCGACAAACCATAAAAAAACATCTGTCAACGCCGCTTCACCGCCTTTCTTAACACCTTGATTGACAGGATTCAACACTTCTGATCCAAAAGTGATAGATTTTCAGTTTTCTATCACTTTGTAAACATTTGATAATCAACATATCACATAGAACGGATTTTCATTTTGATAGATTCTTTTTTACCTCTTGAATTCTCTTTATACAAAAAATCCCTCTAACTTTGCATCCGTAGAACTAACCCCAAAAACTATTAAGAATGAAATCTAACATGTTTACATCATTCGTTTGTTCCACTCTCCTCGCCATCCCAGTATCGGCAATAGCACAAACCTACGGCAACGGAAATCCATCCATGGATAACGGAAAAAGCATCCCGATTTACGAACGAAGCAAAAGCAATCCCGGTCGCCCAAAGATACCGTCGCAGCAGCACATCGAATGCGTGTACACGGAAGGGACGTTACACTTCTTCTTCGCGTTTCCCGAAGGGGAATGCCTCCTGACCGTCACCGACTCATTCTCCGGAATATCCACGCAATACTCTTTCGACTCCGCCGAGCCTGCCGAAATATTCGTGGGCGAAATACAGACAGGAAGCATCGAAATACAGACCGCCAACGGACACGAATACTTCGGCTCCATCGACTGACACCATCAGCCTCAACCCTCAAAATAGATACAGGTACAAACAAACGATTAAATAAAAAAGTCCCAAAGCAATGTTTCGAGTCATTTGCAGGTAGGACGTCAATCATAACAAACAATCAAAAGATTATGAAAAATTTCTTTAATGACGAAGAGCTTCAAGCCCTTGAAGCCCTCGAAATCAAGGGCGGTGCAAACGGCAGTGGCACTGCCACCCAGTACGAATGCGTCAATAGCATCGCTTACTGCGGTGGTGGAGTTCTGCAAAACAAATGTTCCAACACCGCAGAAAAATGCGGATTAATAAAAGACCCGGAACTACCTGTTTTCCAATGTGTCCAGAATCCATTGTAAACTAACAATTGCATAGGCGGTAAATATACGTTTGTCGCCTATGCAAAGCCTACAAAAACCATGAAACAGAGTTTCTACAACTTCATCCTCCACAAAAACGACAAAGCATACTGGTTCAATGCATTGTCATTTAGACATTTCATTCTGCCAAATGATTTATCGTCAAAAATAGAACCACTATTGGAAAGCGATTCAACAATCCACGACATTCCTGAATCTTTCAGGAACAAACTATTTGACAATGGTTTTGTCATTGATGACGATTGTAATGAAATCGACATAATTAGAAATCGAAACGAAAAAGCAATTCATAGCAAAGACTATATGCTTGTAGTTCTACCTACATTGAATTGCAATTTCAAGTGTTGGTACTGCATTCAAAACCATATTCCATCAATGATGGACGATGACATATTTGAACGTATCAAACAGCATATCAAACATATGGTCCACAATGAGGAAATCTCCTCATTAAGCCTGGAATGGTTCGGAGGCGAACCATTTATGTACTTCAACAAAATCGTGAAACCTATTACTCAATATGCAAAAGACATATGCGAAGAAGCCAAGATTCCGTTTGAAGCAAGTGCAACTACGAACAGCTACTTCATCACATCTGAAATTTCCAAACAGCTCCAATCATTAAGATTTACCCACTTCCAGATTTCTTTGGATGGTAACAAGAAATTCCATGACAAAGTGAAATTTCAGAATGGATGTGAGTCCACATTTGAACGAGCCTTGACAAACATCAATGGCATTCTTGACAACAATCCGTATGCCAGAGTTTTCTTGCGATTCAACTACAATCACGAGAATCTTACGCCCGATGTCGTAGAAGAAATAAACCCTTTCATTTCAAAAGAAAACAGGAAACGGGTGATCGTCGTCACGAGAAAAGTTTGGCAAGCCGATGTGGATAAGTCTTATTCAATTCAATTGCAAGAAATACTCGACGGCTTTAGCAAATCAGGATACATAACGACACGCTGGAGTCCTATTTCCAACTATATTCCTTGTTATGCAAACAAAAAATATTACAATGCAATAAACTACAACGGAAATGCTGTCAAGTGTACAGCTTGTAATGACCTTTACGAAGAAGAACCAAAAGGAGTGCTTCAAAAAGACGGTACAATCTTATGGAATAACGAGTTTGACAAAAGATATCAATGCAAATCATTTGAAAATGAGGTATGCTTGAACTGCAAAGAACTACCAATCTGCATGGGAAATTGTCCGAGAGATTTTATCAATGGACACTGCCAATGCAAAAAAGAATCCGTAGACGAAACTATAGAGAATGCACTCATTGATTACATTGAGAATTTTGAGAAAGATATAACCAATAATAGAATATAATATGAGAAAAGTATTTTTATTAATTACATTTATTCTCATACACATTTCGGTTTACGCAACTGAAAGCACTGATTCTGCCGCCACTACGCTCGGCGAGGTTGTAGTGAAGGGAAAACGCCAATATGCCATCGACGGCGGCGTGGTCTACATCCCCACCCGAAACGAAAAGAAGGCCGCACGCAACGCCCAGGACCTCCTGAGGCACATCGGCATCACCCAGATCGACGTGGACCCGCAGTCGTTCAGCGTCAAGACGCTCGCCGGAAAAGACGTGCAGATTTTCGTCAACGGCGTGAAGTCCGACCCGGAGTCGGTGTGGACAATGGAGGTGAAGAGGGTGGAGTACCTCGTGGCCCCCCCGGACCCGAAGTTCCTCGGGGCGCAGTATGTGATCAACTACATAGTGGAGAAGTACCGGTACGGGGGCTACACCCGCCTGTCGCTCCAGGAGGCCTTCCTCGCCGGGCTTGACAGCCGGGCGGGGATCTTCTCACGGTTCGCGTACAGGAGCATGACGTTCGACCTGTACGCCAGCGCGGCCAACAGCGCGGCGGCGAAGCACCGGGGATCCTCCACGGAGGAGACATACTCGCTGACGGGCGACGGAGGGGCGCCTTTCTTGGCCGAACGCCGCGAAAGCCTGTCGGGCAGGAAAGGCCGTGCCGACCGCTATCCGCTGACGTTCAGCGCGATGTACAGCGGTGCCAGATGCTCTGCCCGCAACAGCGTCTCGTTCAATTTCGCGGAGAGGAAGGACCACCGCGAGGACGGCACGGTTTCGCTCTGGCCGCTGCTGCCGGAGAGCGGGGAATCATCGCGCCTCTCCGACTCCCGCGGCCGCAGCGTCAGCTGGTACGGCGACGCGTTCCTGTGGACGGACAACGGTTGGCACTTCGGCTACAACGGCAGCTTCGCCTACGACCGCAACGACGGGAGCACGCTTTACTCCAGCCCTTATGCCGGCGGCATACTGACCATCTCGAAGGAGGACGTGTTCGACTACAGGCTCCACCTCATGGCCAACAAGAGCCTCGGGGCGCACAGGATAGGCCTGCATCTCAGCGGGAGCAACACCAACAACCGCGTGGTGTATTCCGGCACGAGCCCGGCTAAGAACAGCTTCTCGTCGCCGGCTCTGTCGGCACGGTTCTCGTACGGACTGAACATCAGCCGCTTCAACCTCTCTTTCGACGTGGCCCCCGGCTGGGAGCGCAGCAAGGTCAACAACACCGTCAACTCCTTCTTCACGCTCGTCTCGCACCTGCAGGCCAGCTTCACGCCTGATTCCAGGAACCAGTTCTCGCTGTGGGCGCAGGCGGCGAAGAGCGGCAACTCCCCGGCCGACAACTCGGAGGCGGTGATCCGGCTCAACGACCTGATGTACGTCTCGGGAAACCCGCACCTGAAGGCGCCGCTGCATTTCGACATGAACCTCAGCTACAGCTGGATCCCCTCGGACATGTTCACGATGACCGCCTACGGCTCGCTGGCCACTGTCGGCGACCGCATCACGGCGGATTTCCGACGCCATGACGACGGGGCCGCGCTGCTCCGGACGCTGGTCAATTCCGGCAGGTTCACCTCCGCAGAGATAGGCGTCTCGCTGCGTCTGACGCTGTTCGGGCGCAGGCTGAGGCTTTCCGCCACGCCGGTGCAGAAGTTCTACAAGTCCACGGGGCTGAACGCCATGACGTATTCCCCCTTTGCCGTAAAGGCCAACGCATACTGGTACCAGGGGCCTTTCTGGGCGGGGCTCCACTACCAGAACGGGGACAGGTCCATAGACCCCCGGAGCGGATTCAGGACGAAGGGACGAGACTACTACCAGATTTCGGCAGGCTGGGGCAACGGCAACTGGAACGTCTACGCCGGGGCGTCCAACATCTTCAGCAGGGGCTGGAAGGAGTCCGTCTCCGAGCTTTCCGGCGAGCTATACACCTGCCGCCGGACCACATACGGCGTCAGCCGGCATGCGTCAGTCTTTGTCGGTGCGACATACACGTTCGGATACGGGAAAAAGATAGACCGGCACAACGAGGCGAAGGAGAACGCCGGAGGGCAGTCCGCCGTCTACGGCCTATAGGGCCGGGGCGCGACCCGACAAAACTGAATCCAGACACCGGAGAGATACACTGGTATGAAGAAAAGATACGTTATCTTGACAACGACACTACTCCTAAGCGATGCCGAAAGTGCAAGATGCTGCCGGACTGCACCGGCCCGTGCCGCAGGCACGTGGCTGAGGGAGAAGGCGACGAATGTTTTCTTGACGACCTTAAGATGAGCATCGAAGACTATGCCCTGATGCAATTCAGAATAGAACTCGTAAAATGTGCATAACAGGCATTCAAGCGCGAAGGAATGCGGCGACCCTTTCAGGGAACCCTCCGAAACACCAATCCTCAGCGTAAACATCGCCAACCATACCGTCGCCACGCTCGACGGCGGCAGTCCGCCGGTATTCATCGACGGCGCGCCCGGGGTGGATTTCATGCGCAGATACGGCATTCCGGCGGATTTCGCCAGCCTGTAGCTGACCGACGACAAAAACTGACTTACAGAACAGTTTCCGGTTTGCCAAGCCGGGGATTTATTGCTAATTTTGCATCCTTAAACCACCCCACCGGATGAAAGACGAAAAACTGCTCAATGATGAGATACGCCGTCAGAACGCGGCTCTTGCCGACGGCCGCGACCTGCCGGAAGGCTCGCCCGGCGCACCTTTCGGGACACGAGGCGGACGGAAGTGCCTCGTGCGTCCCGACATGCTGACCGCAGACGACATCGTGGCCCAGGTGCCGGCCCTCGCCGGGCACCGCAGGCTCGTGGAGCGCGTCATGAAGTGGCTGTGGCTCGACAAGTGCAACTTCGTCCACGGGAAATACTGCTACGAGCAAGGCATCCCTTTCTCGCATCTCCTCATTGAGGACCAATACCGCATAAACCTCGAAATAGACCGCGAAGAAATCCTCGACCGCTTCAGGTCAGGGCCTTTCATCACGGTCAGCAACCATCCTTTCGGCGCGCTCGACGGAATACTGCTGCTGCACATCCTCGGAGGAAAGCGCGAGGACTTCCGCGTGATGGTCAACATGTTCCTCAACAACATACGGGCCATGCGGCCTTCGTTCATCGCCGTTGACCCTTCAAAAAGCGACGACCCGGAGAAACGCCGTGCCACCATGCAGGGCATCAAGGAGGCCATGCGCCACATCAAGGAGGGACACCCGATGGGGTTCTTCCCGGCCGGGGCAGTATCCAAGATAGACCGTTCGCTGCGCATACGCGACCGCCAGTGGCAGCCGTCGATAATTCGACTGATAAAACAGATGCGCGTGCCTGTGATACCGGTGTATTTCCACGGACACAACGGCACGTTCTTCAACATACTCGGACTCATCGACTGGCGTCTGCGCACGCTCCGCCTGCCGCGCGAACTTTTCAACAAGACGGGCAAGACCGTGCGCGTCTCCATCGGCGAACCCATAATGCCGGAGGAACAGGACCGCCATCCCGACCTGAAGGAATTCGGAGCGTTCCTGCGCCAAAGCACCGACTCATTGAGACACCAAGAAAAATGACACCGCAAGATACACAAATGTCCGCCGAAGCATTGAGGGCGAAGCAACGCTTCTCGATCGTGGGAAACTCGCCGCTCCTCGTCCAGGCTGTGGAAAGGGCGCTGCGCGTCGCCCCGATCGACCTTTCCGTGCTCGTGAGCGGGGAAAGCGGAAGCGGAAAGGAGTTCTTCCCGAAAATCATCCATTATTTCGGCACCCGCAAGCACAAGAAGTACATCGCCGTCAACTGCGGCGCGATTCCTGAAGGCACAATCGACAGCGAGCTTTTCGGACACGAGAAGGGAAGCTTCACCGGAGCCATAAGCGCACGAAAAGGGTATTTCGAGGAGGCCGACGGAGGCACCATATTCCTCGACGAAGTGGCCGAGCTTCCGATCACCACCCAGGCGCGCCTCCTGCGCGTGCTTGAGACAGGCGAGTTCCTGAAGGTCGGGTCATCGACGGTGCAGAAGACCGACATACGCATCGTGGCAGCTACAAACGTAGACCTGCTCAAGGCCGTAGCCAACGGCAAATTCCGCGAAGACCTCTACTACAGGCTATCCACCATAATAATACGCGTCCCCAACCTCCACGACCGCGGCGCGGACATACCGCTGCTCGCCCGGAAGTTCGCACGCGACTTCTCCGAGAAATACGTTACCGAACCCATCACGTTCTCTCCCGAGGCACAGCACCTGATGGAGCTTTACCGATGGCCGGGCAACGTACGCCAGCTCAAGAACATAGTGGAGCAGCTCGCCATTTTCGAGGCAGGGAAGGAAATCAGCCGCGACACGCTTGCCATGGCTCTCCCCCACGCCGACGGAAACGCCACACCGGCCCGTCTCGACGACATCCCGACCTACGAAAAGGAGCGGGAGATGCTCTGGAAGACAATCCTCGGCCTGCAGAACGAAATCGGTTCGCTCAGGGCGGAGATGGCCTCCATGCACGGGGACGGCCGGATCTACGGCGAGCCCCCTTTGGCCGACCGTGAACAGCCCATACCCACAATCCGCTCCATCATCAGATACGAGCCGGAAGAACGCCACATGGCCGAGCCTGCCCAGACCCTCGAGGATTCCGAAAGGGAGACGATAATAGCCGCGCTCTCACGCAACGAGGGCAACCGGCAGCGTGCGGCAAAAGAACTCGACATCTCCCCGCGCACGCTCTACCGCAAAATCAAGGAGCTTGGCATAACCGACTGACCGACCGAATGAAACGATTTCCAAGAAAATACCGGAACGCATGCCTAGCCGCCGTAGCACTGGCGATGACGGCCATCCTCGCGTCATGCTCCTTCAGCTGGCGCATGAACGGCACCGCCATCAACTACGACGTCTACAAGACAATCAACGTCTCCGAATTCCCGATACGCGCCGCCCTCGTGTATCCCCCTCTCCAACAGACATTCGAGAACCAGCTCCTCGACTACGTAACGCGCAACACCCGCCTCCAGGAGGTGGACGGCCCGGCCGACCTTGAGCTTAGCGGCGAAATAACCGGATATTCCCTCTCGCCGCAGGCCGTAGGCACCGACGCATACGCCACCGAGACGCGCCTCACCATCACCGTGCGCGTGAAATACACCGACAACAAGAACCCGGCGAAGAACATGGACCAAAGCTTCTCGGCCTACCGCCAGTTCTCCTCCGACCTGATGCTCACCGACGTGCAGGACGACCTTTGCCGCGAGATATCGGAAGAGCTGGTCAACCTCATCTTCAACGCCACGCTCGGCGACTGGTAGCCCGCCCCAAACATCAGAACAAACATGACAGACAGACTCGCAGAAACAGCCGCCGGTGCCAGCGTAAGCGTGGCCGAGGCCGACGCGCTCGCAAAGGAACATCCCTACTTCATCGTCCCGGCGGTGGCCGCCCTCGCCAACGCCGATGCCGACGAGCGGAAACGGCTCAAGATGAGAATCGCATGCTCCGTGGGGGCGCGCGACACGCTCGCCAACCTCTTCGGTGAAGAGCCGGAGGAATTCCTGTCGTTCTATCCCGACCAGCGCAAGCCTGAACTTTCCACCGAAGACACCATCGACTCGTTCCTCGACCGGTTCGGCGACAAGATGGAGGCGCACGCCGAAGGCGAAATCCCCATAGCCCCGCCCGCAATCGACTATGCGGCCACGATGATTGCCGACAATCCGGAAATGCCGGAAACAGGCACATCCGACGGCACATCGGCAATGCTCGACTCGTTCCTCGGCAACGCACCGCAACCCCAGAAACAGGCCGAACAGACCGCCCTGACCGAGAGTTTCGCCCGCATCATGATAAAAAACCGCAATTATGACAAGGCTCTTGAAATTATAGAGGCTCTGAGCTTGAATAATCCGGAAAAAAGTATTTACTTTGCAGACCAAATCCGCTTCCTGCGGAAACTGATACTGAACGAATCTAAAAAACAACGTTAAAAATGTATATTTTTCTAAGCATCCTCATCGTGTTGGCATCGCTGCTCCTCGTCGGCGCAGTGCTGATCCAGAAGTCCAAAGGCGGCGGCCTCGCATCCAACTACGCCAGCGGAAACCAGTATATGGGCTACCGCAAGACGACCGACTTCATCGAGAAAACAACCTGGGGACTCGCAATATTCATCTGCGTGCTCAGCATCTGCACCTCTTTCGCAGTGAAGACGCCGATCAACTCATCCAGCATCAAACAGGCTCCCGCGCAGACCACTGCCCCGGCTCCCGCACCAGCCCAGCCAGCAGCTCCCGCGAAATAACAACCGACAACCGCAATGCCGCTTCCGCCATGGAAAAGCGCGGCGGTGTCATACACACATAAACGCACCTCGGATTCATCCACGCGATGAATCCGGGGATATGTCGTTTTTGAGTGTATCTGAATCAGAGGTCGCCGGCCGAACAGCGTACGGCGAGGCCTATCGCCTTGCCCAAAAGCGGAGGGACGGCGTTGCCTATCTGAACCAACTGCTTGTTCTTCGGCCCCATAAAGATGAAGTCGTCGGGAAATGACTGGAGCCGGGCCATCTCACGGGCTGTCAGCACCCGAGGCAGCCGGGGATGGATGTTCACCCCGCCATGGTTTTCTTTGACGGTACATGAGGCCTCGCCCCACGGGCATTTCTTCCATGCATCGGAATAACCCTTGTAAAGGCTCTGCCCCTCAGCGAGTTCAAGCATGCGTTGCGCCATATCCGGACGATGCCTGGTAGGCACATGGTTGAAATCCGGGTCGGCGGGGCGGGACATGAGATCCCCGATGGCCTCACCGGTAGTAACATACCGTGAAGGCGGGATGAGCGGCTTGGGATGGAGGTTCTTCACGCCGATGCGGTTGCCGATGAAGATGACGCGCTCACGCTTCTGAGGAGCATAATAGTCAGCCGCGCAAAGGACGGCGACGTTGATTTCATAACCGATTTCGCGGAAATCAGATATGATCTTTTTCTCGACCATGCCTCCGAGCATGCTGCGGAGCCCCTTGACGTTTTCACAAACGACGAAATCAGGCTGCAACGCCCTTACTATCTCTATGAGTTCGAGATACAATGAATTGCGGGGGTCATCCACTATGCGGTTGCCGGCCATGCTGAAGCCCTGGCAAGGGAACCCTCCGGCCACGATGCTGAGACGCCTGCCGCCAAGCCGCCTCCTTACGGTCTCGTAGAACTTCTGTTTGTTTTCTTCGAGCTTGATGTCGCCGTTGATGAACGGATGGCTGAAATTGCGCTCATACGTCATACCGGCCTCCTTGAAGAAATCAAGCCCGCATATGCCTTCAAGCCCCGACATCTCAAGGCCTTTGCTAAGCCCTCCGGCACCGCAGAAAAGATCGACGAAAGTCATCCGGGATCGGGAAGGAGACTGCCAGAACGGGGAGAGATCCGCCCAGTTGACCTCGTCCGACGCGTTTTTCACTTTGCCTTCCGGCAACGAAGGTTCCGCTTCACCAAACATTCCGCAGACGGCTGGATCCCGGTCGGACGGCGACTGCCTGTATTCGTCAAGAGCCTCAGGGGCAATCAGGTAGCGGGAGCCCTTCTTCTCCGATTTGAGACTTCCCGCCGCAATAAGCCGCCTTACCGCTTTCTGGGTAGTGCCGAGTTCCTCGGCCACCTGCGCAATCGATAACATACTCATGGTTTTTTACTCCTAATCTTTATCTTTCTTAGAAAGGAAGAGATAACGGTCGAGGAGGATGCGACGACCTGAGCCGGGAAGCGAACGCAGCACGTCGTATGCCGGGAAATCCCTGTATTCACGGGCCATCTTCGGGAAGTCGCGGTGCGCACGCCAGACAGCCTTCACGTTGCCGAAGTCCCCTTTGACAAGGAACATCATCAACGCGGCGGTGTCCACAAGACGGCGCACGAACGTGCGTCTGCGCCCCGTCTTCTCGGGAAGGTTCTTATGGATGAGGAGAAGGTTGTTGCGGAAGTTAAGGTAAGTCTTCTGCGGATCCCCTTGCGCCAACGACGCGCCGCCCACGTGGAAGACCGCACTGTCGGGCACAAAGCATACGCGGCGGCCTGCGGCATGGATGCGGCAACACAGGTCTATCTCCTCCATATGGGCGAAGAAACGCGTGTCGAGTCCGCCAAGACGCAGGTAGAGGGCGGTATCGACCATCAGAGCGGCCCCCGAGGCCCACGCGATGTCGGCCACCGCGCCGTCATACTGGCCTTCGTCCTTCTCCACCTTGTCGAAGAGCCGTCCGCGGCAATAAGGATAGGCCAGGCGGTCGAGAAGTCCTCCGGCGGCCCCGGCATACTCGAAATAGTCCGGACGGCGCCAGCTGCGTATCTTGGGCTGGCACGCCCCGACATCCGGGTTCCCCTCCATGAAGCGCAGAAGCGGCTGCCACCATCCCTCCCCGACCTCCACGTCGGAATTGAGGAGAAGCGTGTAAGGATAATCCCTGAAATGCTCTATAGCACGGTTGTAGCCTTCGGCAAAGCCGTAGTTCCGGCCGAACTCAAGACAGACCACCTGAGGCCAGTTCTCTTTGAGCCATTCCACCGAACCGTCGGTGCTTCCGTTGTCGGCCACGATGAGATCCGCTTCCTCGCCGCAGGTATGCCCGGCGGCCGAAGGAATGAACTGCTTCAGGAGATTGATGCCGTTCCAGTTGAGGATTATCACTGCAAGTTTTTTCATATGGACATGCTTTCAGGTTCGGTGGGATGCAGTCCGGCAAGGCGGACGCGGGTTACGGTGTTGACCATTTCCGGTGCGTACGGAGCCACGACGCGCAGATAGTTGGGCGTGAACCCGTGCATCGGCGCATCCGGATGCGTAGGGGCTTCCCAAAGCACGTCGGCCTCCTTGCCGACCGACGCCTCCATGAAGGCCCGCAGCTTGCGGTCGGAGACTTCGGTGAGCTTCGCCACCCTGACGTGCCGCTCGTGGACATCCACCACGCATTCGTCGAGGGAGAGCGCAAGCGTCCCGGGACGTTCCGAATAGGGGAACACGTGCAGCCGCGTAACGGGCAACGACTCGATGAAACGCAGGGCATCACGCCAGCGTTCCGGCGTCTCGCCCCTCGCCCCGGCTATCACGTCAACGCCAATGAAGGCGTCGGGCAGCTCCCTGCGCACGGCTTCTATGCGCCGGGCAAACAGGCCGGTGCCGTACCGGCGGCGCATCAACGAAAGCACCTCGTCGCTGCCCGACTGGAGCGGTATGTGAAAATGCGGCATGAACGCGCGCGATTCCCTCGCCACCCAGCTTATGATCTCCGGGGTGAGCAGATTGGGCTCTATGGAGGAAATGCGGTAACGGCTGATGCCCGCCACCTTGTCGAGGGCGCGGATGAGGTCGAAGAAGGTCTCGCCGGAGCCTTTGCCGAAGTCGCCGACGTTTACCCCCGTAAGCACTATTTCCCTGCCTCCTTCGTCGGCCACGCGCCGGGCCTGGTCCACGAGGTCGGCCACCTTCGGTGAGCGCGAGCGGCCCCGGGCAAAGGGAATGGTGCAGTAGGAGCAGAAATAATCGCAGCCGTCCTGCACCTTGAGGAAGTAGCGCGTACGGTCGCCGCGCTCGCATGACGGGAGGAAGTCGCGTATCTCTTTCAGCGGCGTCACGGCCACACAGCCGCGACGCTCCTCAAGCCAGCGGTCCACGTACCGCTCTATGCGCAGCTTCTCGTCGGATCCCAGCACGATGTCCACTCCCGGAATCGCCGCCACCTCTTCAGGCTTAAGCTGCGCGTAGCAGCCCGTAACGACAATCGTGGCGTCGGGATATTTAGCGGCTATGCGCCGTATGAGCGAACGCCCCTTCTTGTCGGCCATCTGCGTTACCGAGCAGGTGTTGACCACGCACAGATCGGGCGTCTCCCCCTGCGGACAGCGCGCGATGCCCTTGGCGGCAAGAATCTTGCCGATGGTAGAGGTCTCGGAAAAGTTGAGCTTGCAGCCGAGAGTGAAATAGGCGGCTGTCTTCAATGCGGCGTTGCCCATCAGTCGGCCGTGTCTGCGTTTAGCTCATCGAGGCATTTGCGTATCTCCTCATCGGTCTTGGTGAGCTTGTCCTTGCAGAATCTGAGCAGGGCGAGCGCACGGGCCGTGTATCCGGAAAGCCGGTCTATGTCGCAGTCGGGCGACTGCATCTTCCCCACCAGGGCTTCAAGTTCCTGAAGCGCGGCGGTATATGTCGTTTCTTTGTCCATATCTTTTAGAGAGTAGAAAGTACTGAGTAGAGAGTAGAGAGTAGAGAGTAGAGAGTAGAGAGTAGAGAGTAGAGAGTAGAGAGTAGAGAGTAGAGAGTAGAGAGTAGAGAGTAGAGAGTAGAGAGTAGAGAGTAGAGAGTACTGAGTACTGAGTACTGAGTACTGAGTGGAGAGTGTGTCATTTTATTTCGGAAACCACCTCGCCGGAAGCGAACACGGTGGTGATTTCCTGGCCGGGGCATAGCCGGGAGGCGTCGCGGACGGCCTCGCCGCCAAGGCGCGTGATCGAATATCCGCGCTTCAACGTGGCTTCCGGGCTCAGCACGCCTACAAGCGCCTCGGTCGAGGCGAGACGTTCTCCGGCTTCCTTGAGCCTCTGCGAAGAGGCGTCAGAGACAGTCTGCGAAAGGCGGGCAATGCGTTCATCCTCGGCCCTCAGCCGCGAAGCGGCTGCATTCCTCAAAAGCTGTGGCACGGAATCGAGCAACGCCAACGAACGGCCTATGCGCCCGGAAGCCACCGCCGGAAGGGCGTTGGCGAGGCGCGTAAGCCTCAGACGTGCATCCCCCACCCTCGCTCTGGCAAGCATCGGCACCGACGCTTCGACATGGGAAAGCAGCAGGCGGTCGCCGCGTATGCGCTCGGCTGCATATTCGCTCACCTGCCGGGCAAGCGAAGCTGCCTGCCGCCACGCGTCGGCGAGCCGTTCCACCAGGAACGCACCGACCGCCGTCGGGGTCTTGAGCCGTGTGTTGGCTATCTCGTCGAGCACCGTGCGGTCGCGTTCATGGCCTATGCCTACGAGCACCGGAAGCGGGCAAAGCGCCACACGCCGGGCAAGCCCGTAATCGTCGAAACCGTTGAGGTCGGAGGTGGCGCCTCCGCCGCGCACTATGACCACGCAGTCCCAAAGCTCCTGGCTGCCCTCCACCGCATCGAGGGCGCGGCACACCGACTCCGCAGTGCGGTCGCCCTGCATGACGGCAGGGAAGAGCCTCGTATAGAACCGGAAACCGTAGGCGTTGCCGCCGAGCTGCTTCATGAAGTCGCCGTAGCCGGCGGCGCCTTCGGCAGAAATGACAGCGATGCGCTGCGTGTCGGGCGGGAGCACGTACTGCTTGTTTTCGTCCAGTATGCCTTCGCGCTCGAGGCGGCCCAGTATCTCACGGCGCAGACGCTCCATGTCGCCGAGCGTATAGGAAGGGTCGATGTCGGTGATGTTGACAGAAAGGCCGTAGACGCTGTGGTGCGTGGCCGTGCCCCTCACCATGACCTTTAGCCCGCTCACGATGTCCTTGCCCGTCGCCTCGTAAAACCTGGAGCGCAGGCTGTGAAAGGACGACTGCCATATCATGGCACGCATCTTGGCCACCGTGGCCCCGCGACCGTCTTTCTCGATCAGCTCCATATAGCAATGCCCGCCGGCAACGCGGACATCGGAAAGCTCGGCCACGATCCACGCCCCCTGGAGAGCCGGATTGCGCCGGATGGTGTCGCCGACGGCCATGGCAAACTGCGAAAGAGTGAGCGCAGCGTTATTCATTCCTGATCTCGGCTATCTCGCGCAACGCCCCGGTAGCGGGGTCGAAGATGGCATAAGAGGGTTCCTTCTTTGAGGTGAAGAGCGAAGGGGCCAGACCGAACGTCATACCGAACTGCGCGAAGCCGAATTCACCGGCGAAAAGCCTTTTCCCTCCGGCCGAGACCTTTACATTGGCCGTGCCGGGAACTGCATACACGACGGCGTCTTTCGGCAGCTTCTTGGGTTCGCCGGATGCGTCGGCCGGAAGTTCCGCCTCAGCTATGTCGGCAATCTCTATATAGACAGGCTCGCCGCTGTAGTCGTTGGCGGAGGTGAAGCCGCCGAAGTCCCTGAGACGGAACAGAACCGTCTTCCCGGCCTTCTCGGGGCGGAAAGTGAACGTGCGGACCACCGTCTCCACTGTCTCGCTTCCGGCAAAGGCGGCGGTGAGCGCGGCCTCCTGGTCGCCGAGCGACGTGAGCATCAGCTCAAGCTGGCGGCCGTCGGAGGGCATTGTCTCAGCCGTGCCGCGCGTGAGCGACACCTTGGCGTCGCGCACCTCCATCAGGCTTTCGGCGAGCAGCTGCGCCTGCTTGGCCGACGACTGCGAGGCAAGGAAGTCCTCGCTGACATATTGCAGATATTCCTTGCCGGAAAACGCCTTGGGGGCCTTGCGGGCCGTCTCCGCCCCGGCGCGGCCAGGCATCTCCGGAGCCTCGGCATTGATGGCGAGGAGCATGCCGTCTTCGGCCACTGCGACGCTGGTGGTCGCGCCCGGCTTCAGCTGCATCAGATAACGCTGCTCCGGGTCGGCCACGCCGTAGGTGCTGACATCCACCGAGCTGATGGTCCAGTTCTCGGCATCCTCGCGTATCACCCGGTCGGTGCCGATGTATTTCTTGGCATACTGCCAGTAAGGGCCGGCCTTCTGCACGGTGCGCGTCGCCGTAACCTCGATCTTCAGCTCCGTCAGCGGCAGCGAATAGACGATGCCGTATTCATTATGCTTGTCGGCCGTGAGCATCTTGGTCTGCTGCGCATCTGCGGAAGCGGCGCAGACGCACGCCCCGGCCAAAGCCATTATCAGTCGTTGTTTCATAATAAAGACTGTTTAGATTCAAAATTCCCCGTTCAGGATCCTCATGATGGCACGGCCCACGTTGTCGGCGATGTCGCCTGCCGTCATTCCGAACTCGCCCTTCTCCTCAGCGGCGATGTCGCCCGCCATGCCGTGGACATACACCCCGACAGATGCCGCGTGCTCAGGACGGTAGCCCTGAGCCATGAAAGCCGCGATCACCCCCGTAAGCACGTCGCCGGAACCGGCGGTGGCCATTCCGGCGTTGCCGGTGGAATTGAAGTAGACCCGGCCCGTAGGACGCACGATCGCAGTGAAATGCCCCTTGAGGACAATGATGATGTTGTATTTCTTCGCAGCCTCCACGGCACGCATGAGCCGCTGCTCGCTGCAGCCGCTTTCCCCGAATATGCGGTCGAACTCGCCGACATGGGGCGTTATCACCGTGGCCGGAGGAAGCATCTGGAGCAACGCCGGACGCTTCGCGATGCAGTTGAGCGCGTCGGCGTCGAGCACGAGAGGCGTCGTGGTGGTCTTTATGAGCGACTCGAGGGCGTTGACGGTCTCGTCGCGCGTGCCTATGCCCGGACCGGCGGCTATCACCTGATGGTTGTGGTGGGGAGTCATGTCGGAAATGAAGTGCTCCTTGCGGTCAGGCTCGAAAATGGCCTCAGGCACGGCCGTCTGCACCACCGCCATGCCGCACGAGGCGGAATGCACCGTGGCAAGCCCCGCACCGCTCTTCAACGCCGCTCTCGCCGAAAGCACCGCCGCGCCCATCATCCCCATGCTTCCGGCCATAAGCAGCACAGAACCGTAGTCGCGCTTGGCCGTGAACGGATCGCGCCGGCGGACGAGCGGACGGATGCTGCGCGCCTCCATAAGCATGAAGTCCGACGGCATCTCGCGCATCTTCTCCTTGTCGAGGTCTATGTCGAGGAGCTTCCACTCCCCTATCACCTCCGCGTTCTCCTCGAAGAAAAACGCCAGACGCGGCAGCTGCATCGAAAGCGTGAGGTCGGCATGCACCATGTCGCGGCGCACCGCCCCTGAGTTCCACTCGCCGAAAAGCCCCGAAGGCACGTCGATGGAGACGATGTAGGCCCCGGACTCGTTGATGAACTGAGCCACAGACTTGAAGCCCCCCTGGAGCGGCATACGCAGCCCGGAGCCGAAAAGGCCGTCGATCACCACGTCGTTCTCGTCGAGGTAAGGCGGGTTGAACTCGCGGCGCACCTCGGTGAAGTCCACCCCCTCGATGGTGATGAGCTTCTTGCGCTCCTCGTCGCAGTCGTGGCTCAGCTTGCCGCCGACGTTGAAAAGGAACACCTCCACCTTCTTGTAGCCCTGCTCGATGAGGAGACGGGCCACGGCAAGGGCGTCGCCCCCGTTGTTGCCCGGGCCGGCGATGACCACTATGCGCTGGCGGGGCAGGAAACGCGAAATCACCTCGAGGCTCACGGCCTCGGCGGCACGTTCCATAAGCTGTATGCTGTCTATGTCCTGCGCCTCGCATGTGGCGAGGTCCAGCTCCTTAAGAGCCTGCGAATTGAATATCTTCATCTTGTATTTCGTGGTACAGAGTACTGGGTACAGAGTACGGAGTTGGATTGCTGTTGCTGGTTCGAACCACAAAATTAATGAAAATCCTCCGAAAGCCAATGCCCCGTTTCCGTTTTAATCATTTTTATGACCCCCGAAACAAATGTTGCAGAGTCCAAGGCCGAACGCAGGATTGGCGTCAATGCCTGAAGGACTCTGCCGTAGGAGTGGAAGAATTCGGTTTCTCATGCGGCTTCCGATTCAGTTTAGTCTGCGCCCTATTTTGAAAATGCGGTGTAAATGTTGGAAAGTCGTCGTCTCTCGGGACATATTGCCGTATCAGTCGGTTTGGGCATTCCGCCAAGTCATTCTGATATGGCAATATGTCTCGGCAAAACAAACGGCCGAATCTTTCAGGCCACTGGTTGTCTGCTGATGTGCCGAGGGACCGCTGGCATCGTCGGTTGTTACGGTTCAATCCTCTTTTGAAAAATCGATTCCGGTCTCATAGCCGGACGGCGACAGGTTTTTAAGTAACTCGCCGTCCTGTCTGAAAGCATTGGGAACAATCCGTATACGGTCGTTATGCACCAATGCCAGGTCGTAGGTTTCCGGGTTGGCTTTGCCTTTATTGATTTCGCCGGGCGTGAAATGGATCTTGTTTCCATTCACGCTTTTGACTTCAAGATACCGTAACACTGGATTTCCCTTGCGTTTATATATCAGGTCGCAATGATGCTTATGGCGTTGAGAAACATCCGTTACGGATTCATATCGCTCTGGATGTGCCTCTAAATAGCTCTTTACCCTTTTTTCCGCACTTTTGCCTATACGCTCCTTGGTCTGAGAACCAGTAAAGCCCCCTTTTCCCGTTCCGTTTCCCTTTAGGTCTGAAGGTTTGGTAAAGGATATGGATCCCTTGTCCTCTTCTTGCAGACTGTCCGAAGCTTCCTCGGAAGCAATGGCGGAAACCTTTTCCTTTACTATCGTCTCGAAATCACTTTCAAAACCTTCAAAGTATCCGATAGCCTGTTCTTCGTATGTCAATTCTCCTGCCGCGACATTATATCGTTTCAGAATCGCTGCATATTGTGGAAGGATGGCTGGTTCTTCGGGATGAATCGGTGGCGTCAGTAGCGGATGCTTGTCTTCAACGTCTGTCCTGAAACGGTCTAACAGGTTTTCAAGTCCGATAAAACGGCTGTTCCTTTGAGATGCTATCATCTCTTTAATCTCTTTGTCGAAAGATTCCAGTTTTTCAAGCCATTCTGTTATAGTCCTCCGATTCCGGTTTGTTTTTATGATGAGGCTGGTTTTGAGAAAGGTCGCATTTCTGTATAGTGAGTAAAGTTTTTCTGCCTCACGCTCAAGCTGTTCCCGATAGAAGCCGTCAAGTGAGTAAAGGCCTTCCAAGGCATCCCTGCCAGCTTCGTCAAGACTTGACAAGAGGTTGTAAAGGTCAGTGTCGGTGAAGTCCTTAATCTCGGTTAAAGGCTGAGGAAGGACTATGTCCGGAAGAACCGACAGAATCTTGCCTTTTCTCGTCTCAGGATTGATGTCAGCCTCGTCCAGCACGACATTGAGGGCTTTCCAGAATCTGCGCTCATTTTCGGACAATCCTATTGCATTCGTGATGTCTTCCCTTACAGTCTCGTCAAGTTCGTCCCACTCAAAATCCAGACTCTTCCGGGGGGACTGTATCACATGGATGAACCGCAACTCGTTTTCTGTCCCGACCGTCAGTTTCAGGCATAACCCTTTGGCGAGATTGGAAATCAACTGCGGCGACTCCAATGCTTCTTCTATGGAAGAGAGTGAGGAACAGATATAGAACCGGCCTTCATCGTTTACCACATCACCTTCTACAGCCTTCAAGGCCGCGCGTTCACTCCTGTAGGTGATCGAGGGGGAGATGCGGAAATTGTCCAGGAAACTTCGGATAGCCGAAGCCTTCTGTTTTATGGTGTCGTTTTTATATTCACCTCCAGTCAGGGATATGGCCACGAAATGCTTATACCTCTGTTTAAGAAAATCCCTCACCTGGGAGGTGAGTTGCTTGTCATACTCTTCAGTATTGCAGACATGCAGATTAAGGTCAGAGAGGAGTCTGATCCCGAAAATGTCGTGCACTGATTGTTCTCCTGTTCTCGAAGGGAGGCATAGTTTCCATAGGGAGTCGAGAAATCTTTTGGGCAGTCTGGAATTGTCCCAGTAATAGACGTCTTCTTTAGGCCTGCGTTCAAGTTTCCCGTCCGGCCCTTTTGCCCAGACCGTTGTAAGAATCTTTTTGTCAGAGTCTTCCGGACTGATGCCTTGGATCTTTATTTTATCCATCATCAGATAGCGGATTTCCTTATAGTTCTTTTGGGCTTTGGATGCATCCTCCTGTCTTTCCAGCACGTGGTAAAGTTGGGCAAAGGAGAGTTCCATCGGGTTCTCTTTGGCTCCCAATTGCTTAAGGAGGCCGTAGATTTCATCTTTGGTAAATCCGTTTATCAACTCAAGATTGATGATGCCGGAATTCAGGACATCAAAGGATTCATTTCTGGGGATGATGTAGTTGGTCAATGCTGAGAGTGGCCCATTGTCGCGAGTAAGCCAATAGGCACTGTAACTCAACTTGGCAATATCTGATTTATCACCATAATAACTGTAAGAAATCACTCTGTTGTCCTGAATTTCCTTTAGAAAACGAGCGTCTTTAAGAATCAGGGTAAGAATCTCTTCTGCGGACTTATCACGGATAAAACCCTCGCATGGGATGAGGGCGAGGTTCTGTTCCCTGCTTTTTGCTACGTATGAAATCCAGTCACTGCCTAATATTTGGGAAATATATCCCGTTTCGTTGCTGAAATCATGTCCTTCCAGCGGCATTGCTTCCGGGCAATGAAGATAATCAATGAAAAACGCCTTTCTGGACTTCTCGGGAATGACGTTGATATACATTGGGTCCAGGCGATAGTGCGGGTTGTCGGATTGTAAAAGCAGCGAACTTGCCGGTTTGCGTTCCCCGCATTCGTTGAAGAGGTTGAATTTATGACATTCAGGAGCCGCAGAATAGGAATCGCATGAACTGGGGTTGTTGTATTTTTCCCATCTTCTGAATAGCCACGAAAGGACGCCGATCAGTTCGTATCTCGATAATTTGGAGGATTTGTTTTCAATCACCTGTTTCACACTGCTGAAATCGGCATCAGAGGTGGTGGCGAGTCTTCTCAGCTCTTTTGTCAATCCGCGCGGATCGGTGTCGAGTGCGTTTTGAAGATATTTGGATAAATATGGATGGAGAATATTCAGTCCAAGTTCGCGGGGAGCGGCAGTGAGGTGGTTGCCGTCTTGGCTTGATGCATCTGAGACATCCTTGGATTCAAGAACGTAGAGAGTCTTCTCGGGATCGGCCATACCGCCGGTGTCCAACCTGAGTACGGACGGTCTTATGTCCCATTTCTGAACCTTTAACAGGCTCAGCACCAAATCCCCGCATTCTTCAATACTCAGCTCTGACGCCAGATCCGACAGCTCCGCATGAAGTTTGTCAAGTCCAGTCGGAGTTCGATTGATTTTCCTTAGGGCAGAATTGGCGGCGGCGTCAATATAATTGTTCAGCAGGCTGTCTTTGCTGAGTTTTGAGGCAAAACGGTCAAGTTCGACCCCCGCCGAGTGATAGACGCCCTGATTGAATGATTTGAAACTGCCGTCAATCGTCGGAATCACTTTGCTTGAGTCAAAGTTGTTGTTTACGGTTTCGGCAAACTCCGGCAATGTTTGGGCCACTGTCTTTTCCAATGACAGCATTTGTATCGGAATGAGTGGATTCTGGGCTTTTTTGTTTCTTATAAGCTCAGCCCTGTCTTCAGCGGCAGTTATTAACAGGCTTCCCAGCTCTTTCATCAACCGGGAATTGAATTTGTTGCGTACCAGCCCGTTGCGAGATATTGTCAGCTGGAAATCCGCGTGTGCGGCGCAAGGCAGGTTTAAGGGAATCTGTGTGAGGAAATATGAGAAAAGGTATTCGCAGTGCCGCTCCGCGTCGATTGTGTATCCCACTTCAACCGTAGCCGATTCCTGTTTGCCGGGATCGGAAACGTCTGTGAGCGAAACATTCTTGCGAAACATGCGGTAGGTGAACGTTTGGCCGGATTCGTGCAATAGGCTGGCGGCACGAACTATCCCGTCGGCTGTTTCCGATTCGCGATCTTCTCTTGCTAAGTCGATGCCGTCTTCCCCGGCTGTCTTCAACGATATTTTGCGTATGTTCTTCAGAAACAGCAATACTTCAGCTTTCAGCCCCTGCATTTTGGACTTTACGTCTGTTGCCACGTCGGAGTGGCAGAGCACCTCTATTTCTGTTGTCCAGCCTCCATCGTTGTCATGTCCGGTTACATCATCATTGGACACTGTCGGGACAGACAGTATCGGAAGAGGGCATTCCCCCGTTTTGTCAAGTTGTTTTAGTGAGGGCGAATGTTGCAGAATATGGTCCCATTTCCTTTGCGCTATGGCTTTGGAGAATTCCACTTTCACTCCGTTGGAATGGATGGTCATCCCATCGCCCCAGTTGAGGAGAGACCTGATTCCAAGCCCCTTGTTCCCGATAGGCGCGTCAGGGCCTGCCATAAGCTCTTTTTTAGGGGATTGGTGTGGACGCAACACGGACAGAATGCCTTTGTTGGTAAAAGGCAACCCTCCGTTGTTCCTTATGTGAAGATGGTTCTGGCCGTCAAACTCTATTTCTATGACCGACGTTTTCGCGTCATCGGCATTTTGGATTATTTCATACAGTTCCCGGCCTGAATAATCGCTTTTGAGAGCGTCTTCGCTTTGCTTGTCAGAGGGTATGCGGGATTCGTAAGGGTTGTCGCAGTCGGCATATTCAGAGAGGTTGTATCGTTCATATGCGTCTTTAAGAGAGACAGATATGGGTAGCTCAATGTTGGTGTTGTCGATTTTCATGAATTATCGGTTTTTTCAGTTGCATTGCGATTCATAATATGAATTGCAAAGTTAATCCTTTTTTTGTTTTTCTGCTATGTTCGTTCGTCTTTTTTGCAATTGCGAATCGCAATCCGGAATAGAGGCAGAAGAGGAATGCCTAGCGGATGACGGTATTGGCAAATCCCGCAGCTCTTGATTCTTCAATGAGCTGCGGGATCTGTTCTGACGTACGTTTCCTTTGTCTAGACGAACGTCTCCAAGCGTCTGAACGTCTTATGTGTCTGAGCTGACGTTCTTGGTGTTTCTGCGGACGTGGTCGGTGTCCGTTTATTTCAGTTCACGACGCATTTGCGGGTCGTGCCTCCTGCACGGACGATGTAGATTCCGGGGGCGAGCGGCACGTTGACGGTTCCACGGACGGTTCCGGTGGCGACGGCTGTCCCGTTGGAGGCATGCACGGTGTAGCCCGCCTCTTCGGCTGTGATGGCGACCGCTCCTTTGAGCGTCTTTATGGCGATGCCGTCTTCGTGGGCATCGGCGATGCCTGAGCTCTTCTCGACGCGGATGCCGTCGATGTATATCGGTGTCCCGGCAGTGCCGGTGGCTTTGAACGCGATGCGGAAATCTCCGTCCGGCACCTCGTCGAGGCTTATGGTGTGCAATGTCCATCCCTTCCCTTGGTTCAGGACTACGGCTTCTCCTACGGGCAGGAAGTCGGTGATGCCTACGTTGGCTTCGGCCTGCAGCGTGTTGCCGTCTTCCGCGTCAGGCAGATGGTAGACGTAGAACGAGAGTTCGCATCTCTGTCCCTGAGGCTTGTTGAGGCGTGGGGAGATGAGCCGTTCGGAGTATTGGGGTATGCGGTTCTGGTAGAAGGCCGCCATTCCGCCGTCTCCGTCGGCGGAAGTCATGTTCTTGTCGGGATTCACGGCAGATTCCTCATGGAAGCCGGCCCATGCGTTCTGGTAGTCGTAGCCTGCCTCGATTGTGGTCCAGGGGGATGTTGAGATCGTTCCGCCGGCGAACGACTCCGCGAACGGGATGGTGTACGGATCTCCGTAGACCGTCACGGCTCCGGCCGCCTCGCCGTATCCGGCCGCCGAAACCGGGAAGACGTATATCTCCACGTTTATCTGGCCTGTGAATGCGGGTATGCGGCGCAGGATGTCGTCGTAGAACACCTCGCAGGAACGCTCTTCAAGGTCATACGCATAGGTGATTGGCTCTTCAAGCCCGGTGTACCATAGCATCACGTCGTATTTGAGGTTGCCGTAGTCCACCCACATCCCGTGGAGCGATTCGGAGGGCGTGTCCCATGTCACCATGTAGCTGTCGCCGGTTTCCTGTATTTCGAGGTTCTGCACCTTCCCGGCCATGTCTTCTCCGATCCAGGCTTCCGTGACGGCGGCTTCGCCGGTTCCAGCTCCGTTGTAGCATACCACGGTGAATGTGTGCTTGCCGATGGCCGGCACGTCGATGGTCATGCTGCGCTGTTCGCCCGGGGCGACGTCGGTCAGGCGTGCCATTGCCTTGAGTCCGCCGTCGAGCATGAGTCTGACTTCGCTTATGCCCGTGAGGGGCTTGCCCGTGTTGTCGGCCGTGGGGGCTGTGAATCCCACAGTCGCCTTCAGCAGCCCCTCTTCTCCCGGGGTTGCGGCGATGCCGGTGGCTGCGGCGGGTGCGGCGGGCAGCACGGAGGCCTCCACAGCGACGTTTTGAAGGCATATGGTGGAGCCTGCCGGGGACAGGGCGCGGAACGCGAAGTAGATGTCGCCGTCAGACTGTGCGGTGTATGTGATCTTCCGCATTCCGTTTCCGGGATGGACTGCGACCGTCTCGTCGGAATCTGCGGATATGCGTGCCATCGACCCTGTCTGCGGCAAAGTCCCGGCATGGACCTCGAGTTTTCCCGGCACTTTGTCCGTCATTCCGGCGAAAGCCTGGAACGACAATGTGTATGTCGCGTCCTTGCGTATGCGTATCGGTGGCGTGATCAGCCATTCGTCCATTGCCGATGGAGACCTGAATCCGTTTACCTGCACGCAGGGGATGTCTAAGTAGCTCTTGAAGTCCCATGTGGTGCCGTCGTCGTTGGCATCGACCACGACGAATTTCCCGTAGGTGGCGGCATCGCTGAAATCGTCGGTCCAGGCGGGTTCGGCGCTTGCTCCGTGCCACACTTTGGGCGACACGGCCGTCGAGCTTTCCAGACCTCCGGCTGTTGCGGCCACGCTTATGTGATACGAGTTGAAGTCGTCGCTTCCTAAATTCCCGGCAAGGCTTGTGCCGGTGATGTTGTCGAACACGCGCCCTTCAGGATGGAGTGTTACCTTGTAGGTGAGCGTGTTGCCGTCTATGGCGCATCCGTGCTCGCCCTCAGTGGGGGCTTCCCATGAAGCGGTGAAGGCTCCGTCTTCTGCGATTGAGAGAAGCGGGTTGCCGGGTGCGGCCGGAACGTCGAACCCTGCCCACGTGATCAATGTGGCCGGTGCGCTTTCTCCGATTTCATTGAATGCCACGGCTGTGAGCGTATGGCTTCCTGCGGCTGCGAAGGTTATGTCTGTCGAAGACGTCTGTCCGGCCGTCAGGTTTTCGATGCATGCCGCCGGCTCGGTGCCGCCGTTGATGAACAGTCTTATGCCTACCTTGCCCGTCAGGGGAGTGGTGCCGTCGAAGCAGTAAAGCGGCGCGGCGACGCTTATCTTCGCGGTGAGTGAGCCGGGGGCGTCGAATGTGGCTTCAAGGCCCGAAGGGGCGCCGGGGGCTGCGACCGGCCCCACGTCGGCCTTGCCGAAGCAGAACAGGCCGCGTATCTTGGTGTTTTCAGGGACGGGTATGCTGGCGAGCTTCTTCGCCGACACGTTCTCTACGTCTACTTCGTAAAGATTTGTGCCCCATACCATATACAGTTTGCCTGAGGAATAGTCGAAGCAGCTCCATGCCGTCTCCCCGTTGTATATGCCGATGTCTCCAAGGACGGTGATTTCGCCGCTGACAAGGTTGAGCGTGCACAGATTGCCGTTGGACTGGGTAACGTACGTAACGCCTCTTGCGTCCGTGGTGATTGAGTTGATCAGCGTGTTCACGAGGCGTGCAGCCTCTTCGCCGCGCACTCCTGTCTCAGGGTCCACTTCCCGGATTACGGTAGACCACATTTGGGTGTCGATGTCCTTCTCCACGTTGGACCCGTACACTTTCCCGCTGACGGGGTTGTAGGCCAACATGTTGGGAAATGCCGACTCATTGGTGCCGGGGCCTCCGGGGATGATGCCGTGCTGGGCTGATGACTGTGTGAACGTCTCGCCGTCGTAGGCGTATGTGGCCCATGAGATGTTTTCGAAATAATAGCTGAAGCCCTGCGAGACGCGTCGCGGATGGTAGCCCATGATTTTGTTGTCGCCGGCGTAGTAGTAGAGCGACGTCTGTTTCATGTACCAGTCGGGCCAATTGCCGGTGTTGCATGCGTTTATGTCATCATATATCAAGATGTAGTCCGACGGGTCTTCGGCAGAGAACCGCGCCACGCCGTCTTGGTGCTTTGTCCATGAGTCGGCACCGGTGACTACGAAGAGCTGTGTGGAATATGCGGGGATGGCACAATGTGCCGCCGCGAGCGCAAGGATTGCAGCTGAAATTGGTTTTCTCATGAGGCTCATAAGGATGGTGTTTGTTAGTTGAAGATTGAATGGAATCCAAAAGGTAAAGAAGGCTTCACGCTTTGGGGCTGTGTTCCTGCCTTTGCAAAGCCGCAGCATGGGAGGAAACGACGGGTGTTTGTTAAAATAACGCAAAATATGTCATAGGCATTTGGTTTTTGTTTGAGTCCGATCGTCTTTCCGACAAGATGGACGTGTTATGTTGCGGGCAAAGTTACAACATTGTTTCCGGATATCCAAATATGTTTCCGGAAAAATTTTGCCAAATTTCATCTTTTGCTTTTATTCTGACAAATTGCCAGCGGAGGGCGCCGGTGGCGGTATCAGCGCGGCATTTGTGCTTGCAATTTGCCAATCATGGGTTTTGATGGAATATTGCTTGCATTCATAAAAAGCCTGCACTGAATCTATTGGATTGTGAAATAATGCAAATTATCCTGCCTTCGGTCGGTCAGAGCATTTGTTTTAGAGTGTGTTTGAATTTTTATTCTGATTTTTACAGGCAGTTTTACAGGGCTTTCCGAGCCTTGGAACGAGGCGCATAGCGGCCTGTGCAACGAGTGAAAGGCCGGAAAGGACGTGAAAATGCCGTAGTGTGCCGTTCGAGTGTGCCTTTATGGGTCTTTCGGCCGTCTTCACGCCTTTGCCCCGGTCATGCAGCCCGCTGCACTCCCTCGTCAGCATGCGCGAATCCATCCCGAAATCCTCCATAAAAAATTATTACTGTCCGCTAAACCATAAAAAGGCGAGTCCAACTTCCTGAACGGCAGAAGTTGGGCTTACTTTTTGTATTTGACAAGCCCCCTCAGCAGTTTTCAGGAACTT
>CAJSYI010000003.1 GCA_910573745.1 Muribaculaceae bacterium
ATATCTCTAAAAAGTCCAATTTTGATGACTTTTCAGACAAACGAATTATGGAGATACAAAAGAAACTCAACCGTCGTCCACGGGAGAAAATTGACTTCGACACTCCAAAGAAGCGTTTTTTCGATAAGGTTGCATAAATTTGCATTTGCTGTTGGACTCTGCAGAATAAAAAAATCTCAGATAAAACGCCATTTTCACTGCTTTGAGTGAACAATTTCCGGGAATGCGCTGTTATCATTTCATAAACATTAAAACAACAGCAAAATCAACTTAAACATGAAAACCAAAGAATCGTTCAAACAGCGTCTTGTCGGACTTCAGGGCAACCTTCTGAGTTTCGCCTATCAGCTCACCACCAATCGTGAAGCTGCAGAAGACCTTCTTCAGGACACTACCCTCAAGGCTCTCGACAACGAAGAGAAATATGTTGACAATGTCAACTTCAAGGGTTGGATTTTCACGATCATGCGGAACATATTCATCAACAATTACCGCCAGACCGTAAGAAAAGCCACTGTGATCGATCAGACAGAAGACCTCTACCACCTCAACATTAGCCAGGACAGCGGACTCGACACCCCGGAAGGCTCTTTCGCCGTAAAAGAAATTTCAGCCGCAGTCAACGCTTTCAGCCCCGAATACCGCGAGCCGTTCAGCATGTTCCTCGCCGGATACAAATACAACGAAATTGCGGAAAAGATGAATCTCCCGCTCGGCACCGTGAAGAGCCGCATATTCTTTGCGCGGAAGAAGCTCCGCGAACAACTCAAAGACTACAATGTCTGAATTGAATCATCACGAAAAACAAAAGGAATTTAAGATTATCATGTTTCATACGATATTTAGGTTTTAATGTTTTTTTGGGGGCGGCATACGGTCGCCCCTATTCCTTACCAAGACCGACATGCTTCAATTCATGTCGGTCTTTTTTTGAGGGTGGAGGCTTGGAAATTTCAGGCATATGAAAAAGGCCCGACTTCACAGTCTGACCTTCCTTGATTTAATAACCATTTAAAATTTAACCATTGGGCGAACCGGCTCTATGGCCGTATCCGCTTTATCTTTAAGGCATAATGCCTTCCTTTCTCTTATTCATTCCACAAGCCTTTTGTCTTCGCAACGCAGCACCCGCGCCGGAAACTCATCGACAAGCGAAAGATTGTGGGTGGCCATAAGCACCGTATGACCTTCTTCAGCCAGATGGTGCAGAAGCTTGACTATATGGAAACCTGTCTGCGGGTCGAGGTTTCCTGTAGGCTCGTCGGCTATTACAAGGGATGGCTTGTTGAGCAAGGCGCGTGCTATGACCACACGTTGCTGCTCACCTCCGCTCAACTCGTGAGGCATCTTATAGCTTTTGTTCTGCATTCCTACTTCGCAAAGCACCTCTTCAATCCTGCTCTCCATATCCGTGCGGCCTTTCCATCCTGTGGCCTCAAGCACAAACCTAAGGTTTGCTTTCACAGTGCGGTCTTGAAGCAGCTGGAAGTCCTGAAACACTATGCCGATTCTTCTTCTAAGCTGAGGAACCTGTCTTGGCTTTATATGCAACAGGTCAAAACCGAGCACTTCGGCCTTTTCCCCTGATTCGGGAAGGACATCGGCATACATAGTCTTCATCAGAGAACTCTTTCCGCTGCCGACCCTGCCGACAAGATAGCAGAACTCGCCTTTCTTCAAAGTAAAGCCCACATCCTTAAGCACAATCCTTTCGGCTCTGGAAATGTCTACCTTCTTATAATCTACGATGCTGTCCATATATATAATGCAAAGTTACCTATTTTTTTGCATATTTCAAAACACAAACAAGCCCCATTCGGTTCAAACCGTATGGTAAAACAGCCTAATACAGCTTGGTTGCATTCATCCAAACCACTAATTATAAGTGAACTAATGAATATTAGCAAAATTTTACACATCAAAGTTCCAACAGATGGAGAATTTGTAGTAACTTTGTAGGTTATGGAATTCAAACTGACATCTGAATATATGCCTACCGGCGACCAACCGGAAGCCATCGACGAAATCTCGCGAGGAGTCGAGGAAGGCATGCCTTGCCAGACTCTTCTCGGCGTTACGGGCAGCGGAAAGACGTTCACTATGGCCAACGTAATCCAGAAAGTGAAGCGTCCTACCCTGATTCTTTCCCACAATAAGACCCTGGCTGCCCAATTGTACAGCGAATTCAAGAGTTTCTTCCCGGAAAACTCAGTGCAGTATTTCGTGAGCTATTACGACTATTACCAGCCGGAAGCCTATATCCCGACCTCGGACAAATATATCGAGAAAGACCTGATGATCAATGCACAGATAGAGAAACTGCGGCTTTCCACCACAGCCGCGCTCCTGTCTGGGCGGCGCGACGTTATTGTGGTTTCATCCGTGTCGTGCATATACGGTATGGGCAACCCGGAAGATTTCGAACAGAGCGTAGTACGCATCAACGTAGGCGACCGAATCTCCCGCAATGCTTTTATGCGAAAACTCGTGGCCTCACTATATTCACGCACGGAAACCGACCTCGGAAGCGGTCAATTCCGTGCAAAAGGCGATACGGTGGACATCATGCTTTCCTTCGAAGACATCCAACTGCGGGTTCTATTCTGGGGCGACGAAATAGAAAGAATCCAGACCGTAGACCCGGAAAGCGGAACAGTCTTGACCAATCTTGAAGGCTTCAACATATATCCTGCCAACATATTCGTAACAACAAAAGAAAGAGCCGCTTCCGCAGTAGACCAGATAGCCCTCGACCTCGGAGCGCAAGTAGACTTTTTCCAGCGTGAAGGCAGGCTTCTTGAAGCGCAAAGACTGAAAGAGCGTGTAACGTACGACATAGAAATGATAAAGGAACTCGGGCACTGTTCCGGAATCGAGAACTATTCACGATATTTCGACGGACGCGAACCAGGAATGCGACCTTTCTGCCTTCTTGACTATTTTCCCAAGGATTTCCTGACAATCATCGACGAGAGCCACGTTACGCTTCCGCAGATAAGGGGAATGAACGGAGGAGACCTTTCCAGAAAGATGAACCTCGTGGAATACGGATTCCGTCTTCCGGCGGCCATCGACAACCGTCCGCTCAAATTTGAAGAGTTCGAGAAGCTTACCAACCAGGTAATCTACGTAAGCGCAACCCCCGGAGACTACGAGCTCCAGCAATGCGAAGGCGTGGTTACAGAACAAATCATAAGGCCAACCGGCCTTCTCGATCCCGAAATAGAAGTGAGACCTACCCTGAACCAGATCGACGACCTGATGGAGGAAATCCAGCAAAGAATCGAAAACGGCGAACGTACGCTGATAACCACACTCACAAAGCGTATGGCAGAAGAACTCAACGACCATCTCAACAAATGGGGGACAAGCACCGCTTACATCCACAGCGACGTGCAGACGCTCGACCGCATAAAGATTCTTGACGACTTGCGCGCCGGAATCTACGACGTGCTTGTAGGAGTCAACCTTCTACGCGAAGGACTGGACTTGCCGCAGGTCAGCCTTGTGGCGATTCTCGATGCCGACAAGGAAGGATTTCTCAGAAACCACCGCAGCCTTACCCAGACTGCCGGGCGAGCGGCACGCAATGTGAACGGAAAGGTAATAATGTATGCCGACAAAATAACCGAAAGCATGCAACTGACAATCGATGAGACCGAGCGGCGGCGGATGAAGCAGATGAAATACAACGAGAAACATGGAATAACACCGACACAGATTGTCAAAAACATTTCTCCCGACGACCTTCTCGAACTGTACGGCGAACAAAAGCATGCCGAGAAAGAGGACGGCAGGAACCAAAACAGGCCACTCAAGACAATCAGGTCGGGCAAGCCTGTCCCTTATATAGAGGGCATGAACTCCCCGGCCATAGCCGCTGAGCCGGTAATCGGCATAATGTCGCGGGCAGAGCTTGAAAGGCATATACAGCGTCTCACACTCGACATGCAGAACGCGGCAAAGAACACCGATTTCATACAGGCCGCACAGTTCCGCGACGAGCTGTTGGCATGCCAAGAAAAACTGAACCTTCTAACCAAAGCCGAAGAAGCATGAACGACAGGCCTAAAACCAGATATCCTTTTCTTCCTACGTCCAAAGACGAGATGGATCGTCTCGGATGGAAACAGGCAGATGTAATCATATTTTCAGGAGACGCTTATGTAGACCATCCTTCATTCGGGGCGGCCGTGATAGGCCGCACTCTCGAAGCGGCCGGCTACAAAGTGGCCATAGTCCCTCAACCCAACTGGCGGGATGACCTGCGCGATTTCAAGAAACTCGGCAGACCACGCCTGTTCTTCGGCGTATCGGCCGGCGCAATGGACTCAATGGTGAACCATTACACTGCCAACAGACGTCTGCGCCATGACGACGCCTACACTCCTGAAGGCCGACATGGAATGCGGCCAGACTATCCAACAGTGGTCTACTCTAAAATACTCCGCAAGCTTTTCCCTGATGTGCCAATAATAGCCGGAGGCATAGAAGCTTCGCTTCGCCGGGTGGCCCACTACGACTATTGGCAGGACAGGCTACGGCCTCCGTTCATCCTCGACACCGATGCTGACATGATGATATACGGGATGGGGGAGAAGCCTGTGGTGGAAATAGCCAACAGAATAGAACAGGGAGAGAGGATTGCCGACATCACGGACGTTCCGCAGACAGTCTTCCTTACTTCAAAAAAGCCTGTGAAAGACGCCTTGGTGCTCAACTGTTTTGAAGACTGCCTGAACGACAAGAGAAAACAGGCCATGAATTTCCGAATAGTGGAGGAGGAATCCAACAGTTTCCAAGGGAAGGTGATAATACAATCGGCTCTGGGCAAGACCGTGCAGATCAACCCTATGTATACGCATATTACAACTGAGGAGACAGACGCTTCGTTCGACCTTCCTTATACTCGCCTTCCGCACCCCCGCTACAAAGGCAAACGCATCCCTGCATACGAAATGATCCGCCATTCAATCTGCATGCATCGCGGATGCTTCGGCGGATGCGCTTTCTGCACCATCTCCGCCCATCAGGGAAAACACATCGCTTCACGCTCGAAAGAATCCATCCTGAATGAGGCAAAAAAAGTGGCGGCGATGGCCGATTTCAAAGGTTACATTTCCGACCTCGGCGGCCCGTCGGCAAACATGTACTCAATGCAAGGAAAGAATCCCGGCATATGCGCGAAATGCAGGAAACCATCCTGCCTGCATCCCAAGCCTTGTCCAAATCTTGACACAGACCACTCGCGACTTCTCGACATATACCGTTCTGTAGACGCGCTTCCGGAAATAAAGAAAAGCTTCATCGGGAGCGGCGTACGCTACGACCTCGCGATGCATCAGACCGGAAACGAAAACACCGACCGAACCAACCGCGAATATCTCAATGAACTTATCTGCAATCATGTGAGCGGACGACTTAAAGTCGCGCCTGAACATACATCGTCGAAGGTGTTGAGCATCATGAGGAAACCAGGATTCGGACTTTTCCATAAGTTCAAACGGGTATTCGACGACACAAACCGCAGAAATGGTCTGCGACAACAGTTGATTCCATATTTCATATCGTCGCATCCAGGATGCCAAGAGGCAGACATGGCAGAACTTGCAGTTGAAACGAAGAGTCTTGACTTCCACCTTGAACAAGTGCAGGACTTCACTCCTACACCGATGACTCTTGCCACTGAAATATACTATACGGGATTCCATCCCTACACAATGGAGCGCATCTTCACGGCTAAAAGCCCGGAAGAAAAACTGGCACAACGTCGTTTTTTCTTCTGGTACAAACCGGAAGCACGTCCACAGATTTCCGAAGCTCTGAGACGAATAAACCGAACAGATCTCCTGGAACGTCTTTATGGCCGTTTTCCTGCCAAAACACGTCCTGTCAAACCAATAAATCCGAAAAAGACTCGAAAGAAAAGATGATTTTCCATTGTCATCACGGAAAAAATGCTTACTTTCGCGCCATAAATATGAAATACAAACAATAACCGAAAACATATGAACAAAGCGAAACTCACAATGGGCGCACTCGTACTGCCGGCCCTTTTGGCCGGATGCGGCCAAAACGGGACTTCAGACAAGACCATCATCGAGCAGCCCTCTGTCGAGGTGAAAGACGGCATGTTCTCCGCCGAAGTGCTCGAGGCTCTCGGCAGGGTGGACAATGCCACCCCATCTCCCGACGGCAAGACAATCATCTTCACACTTACCTACGAAAGCATCGAAGAAAACGCTTCCAATGCTGAAATCTATCGGATGAATGCCGACGGCACGGACATGAAGCGTCTCACCACGACACCCTCTTCAGAGTCAAACCTGCGTTGGATCGACGGAGGAAACCTCATAGCATTCATTGCCAAAGACGAGGAAACAGAAAAGGCTCAGGTGTTCACGATGAAGCCTGACGGTTCAGGGATGAAGCGTGTCAGCAACTTGGAGAACGGAGTGATGTGCTTCGAGATTTCTCCCGACGAATCCAAAATCGTATTCGGTTCTCTGATCAGTTCCGAAGACAAAGACCCAGCTCTTTTTGAAGGCCTGCCCAAGACCTCCGGCCGTGTAATCAATGATTTGATGTACAAGCATTGGGACGAATGGGTAACGGAAATTCCACATCCTTTCGTAGCCGACTTCAAGACAGGTTCGGGCTATGAGGTGGCCAACGAGACCGACATCATGAAAGGTGAGCCTTTTGAATGCCCGATGAAGCCTTTCGGCGGAGCCGAAACGTTCGCATGGAGTCCGGACAGCAAAAAGCTCGTATATACTTCTCGCAAACTTAAAGGAAAGGAATACGCCTTCTCCACCGATTCCAACCTCTATCTCTACGACCTTGCTTCCGGCAAGACGGAATGCCTCACAGAAGGCATTGAGGGCTACGACACCAATCCCGTATTCTCGCCCGACGGCAGCCAGCTTGCATGGCTGTCTATGGAGACAGCAAAATTCGAGAGCGACAAGAAACGCCTGATGGTGATGAATATGTCCAATCGTGAAAAACGCGACCTGACCGCAAACTGGGATTATTGGCCTGAGGCGATTGCCTGGTCGCCCAACGGCAAGAGCATCTTCTTCAACGGCTACTATCAAGGAACCGAGCCCATATTCAAGATTGATGTGGCCACAATGGCGATAGACACGATTGCCGCAGGAACTTGGGACTATGCCGGCGTTCGTCCTGTAAGCGACAATGCGGTAATAGCTCTGCGCCACAGTATGTCCCGTCCGAATGAAATCTGCACGGCATCCAAAGGAGCTGAAGTAAAAGACCTCACAGACATCAACGGTGAACTTCTCGGCAAATGCAAGTTCGGCAAAGTAGAGAAAGTGATGGTTCCCACCACCGATGGCAAAGAGATGTGCACATGGGTGGTTCTTCCGCCGGACTTCGACCCCAGCAAGAAGTATCCTGCCATCCTTTATTGTCAAGGCGGTCCGCAGCAGGCTGTCAGCCAGTTCTGGAGCTATCGTTGGAACTTCATGATTATGGCCGCAAACGGCTATATCGTGATTGCTCCCAACCGTCGCGGTCTTCCCGGATTCGGTGCCGAATGGAACAGACAGATTTCCGGCGATTACGGCGGCCAGAACATGAAAGACTATCTCGCTGCAGTAGACTATATGAAAGAGAAGCCGTATGTTGACGGCGACCGTATCGGCGCAATAGGCGCAAGCTACGGCGGATTCTCTGTATATTGGCTTGCAGGCCATCACGAAGGCCGCTTCGCTGCTCTTGTGGCCCATGCAGGCATATTCAACATCGAATCCCAGTATCTTGAGACGGAAGAGATGTGGTTTGCCGACTTCGACCTCGGCGGCCCGTATTGGGACAAAGAGAATGCTGTTGCACAACGCACTTACGCAAATTCCCCGCACAGGTTCATCGACAAATGGACAGCCCCGATTCTCGTTACTGTCGGCGAACTCGACTACCGCATCCTCGCATCGCAGGGCATGATGGCATTCAACGCCGCAAAAATGCGTGGTCTTGAAGCCGAGATGCTTGTCTTCCCCGACGAGAACCACTGGATACTCAAGCCTCAGAACGCTGTTCTTTGGCAACGCACATTCTTCCAATTCCTCGACAAATACCTGAAAAACGGAAAGAAGGAGGAAAAGAAGGAAAACATATAACACAGAGAAAAAACTAAACCTGGCGGGCGCAAGACTATTTGCGCCCGCCATCATACTGCATACAATGAACAAACTCATATATATAATAGCAACAGCATTGGCATTCGTGGTTTTATCCTGCGGCCCGTCAGACCCTATAGACAAAGCCGTCAGAATCCTCGAACAGTCTTCTGAAAAGGTTCAGAAAGCAAAGACCGAAGACGAAGCCATCAAAATCACTGAAGATACAAGCAAGGAGTTGGAAAACCTGAACATAAGACAACAGAAACTCACTCCTGAAGAACAGGCCAGACTCACAAAAGCAATCGTCGGATATATGCAGGCCTGCATGAACTCAAAAATAGACTTTACCAAACAAGAAACCAATACGGTTCTTGACATGTCTTCAAAATAGCGACGTTTTTGGTTGCAAAGCAATAAAAAGAGGGTTAAGGCGTTATTTTGGTATAATCATCAATTTCATACGCCTATGACGAAAGACTTTACTTTACTTTCATCCCAGACAAGACGCCCCTCGATAGTCAGGTCGCCACGAAAGGCAACCTTGGATTTCGTAAGGCAGTTTGCAGAATCCTATACTTATCTGAATGGAATATCTGCGCCGAATCTTATAATAAACTGACCATACGCAAAAGGGGACTATAAAAAGAAAAAACCGCGATTCAGTGTCGTCGTCAAGACATTGAATCGCGGTGTCTTATATATCAACCGATATGCTTTTTCATTCTTTCGGATGTATGCAATGCACATCGAGCTGGGGGAAGGGGAAGTCGAACCCAGCCTCCGGCAACTCCTTATAGAAGCGTTCGTTCATACCAAAATAAAGTCCCCAATAATTCGACGAGTGCGTCCATGCACGCACCACAAGATTGACACTGCTGTCGGCCAGCTCATCAAGTCCCACAAACGGACTTCTGTCCACTTTTACAGGAAGACCGGCATTAAGGCTTATCTTCTCTTTAAGCCTTGCCTGTATCTCTTCCTGATGTCTGCGACGGCGCATCCGTAAACGCTGCCACCAGGACAATTCTTCCTTACCTTGGGCGGCACACCCTGGCAGGCCGTCCTTGCATTCGTCCGAATCATTATTGGCGACTTCATGGTTGAGGGAATCTTCCTCGATGTAATGTTTCACGACCCTCTCGTCAGAGTCGAGCATCTCAAGAATCTTTGCCTTTGCCGCATTGAAATCGCAACCGTAAGACAGTCCTATTTTCCAGTCCACACGTCTGTAATGCTCAAGTGAATAATTGTTTATGGAACCTGTGGAAAGACCGCCGTTGGGTATTATTATGGCCTTGTTGTCCGCTGTATTTATCACGGTATGAAAGATCTGTATGGCCTTTACAGTCCCCGCATACCCCTGAGCCTCTATGTAATCGCCCACCTTGTAAGGTTTAAGGAGCAATATAAGCACACCGCCAGCAAAATTCTGCAAAGTCCCGCTCAGAGCCATACCGATTGCCACACCTGCGGAAGCAAACAGGGCGAGGAATGAGCTTGTTTCCAATCCAAGAATCCCTATTACGGTGATTATCAGTATAAAATAAAGCACCATCTTTATAAAGGACAATACGAACGTGGTCAACGACGGATCCATATTCCTGTTTACCATCACAGTGTAAACCACCTTGTATATTTTGCGTATTATGTATTTGCCCACATAAAACACAAGTATCGCTATCAGGAGCTTGAAAGAGAAGCTCACAAGACCGTTGGCCATATTGGATATGGCATCATCAAAAGAAAGTCCCTGAAGGGCTTTCAACCACCCTGAACCGCTTTCAGGGATTTCCGGCACCGGAATCCCCGGCACATCAGAAGTCTGAATCATAACCTGATTTGAAATAATAAATATCTGTTAAAATTTAAACGACAAAAGAAGCTGTTATTCAACGTATGCGGCCTTGAACCAGTCGAGTGAACGGTAGAAACGTTCCGAGGCCGTGAAGCTATCCGGATTGTATATATGTGCCGACATGCCGCAATATTTTTCACTTTCTATCAGTCTTCCGTTGAAATCTCGTTCAGAAGCATATTTGCATACGGTAAACCGTCTGAAAACGTCATCCACATTGTTGCTGTCAAGTGTGTTTCCGGCAAGAACCGCCGATGCGAGCATCGACTGCCTAAAATCGTATGCAGGCAAAACCCCGGTTCTCGTATATTGCTGTAAACCGGAAGTCTCCGGCTTTACGTATCCGGAATATGCCCGACGTGCAACAGCGGCCACCTCTTCTATCACTGACAGGTCGAACACGCCTATGGTTACCGCAGCCGGAGCATACGAAACCCTGTAGGTATAATAATCGTAAATTGTTTTGGCTGCGGCCGGAAGGTCGGCAACAGGCTTCAACAACTCAGGAATTGCTGCCGAGTAGTCCAACCCCGGAGAATAGACCTCAGTCGGATATGCCACGAAATAACGAGTCTTATGCCGAAGCTGATAAGCAAGTTCAATGCACGACATATAGCAACAGTCAAACCAAATGAAATCAAAACAACCATCAGGCAGGGCATCGGCAAGTTCATCTATATCCATTTTGTCGCTGATGCCACCTCCTGCATCAACGCCCCACCACTTGGCCATACCAAGCCTGTCTTCATCTTCACTCGGATCACCCGCTGCAACTACCGGCGACTTGGGATATTCGTGATCGGTGAACCCCGGCTCCCAGCCACCGCCATGGCTCCAAAACATCAGTCCGTATCTGTCGGAAGGACGTTTATCCCTGACATCACGTATCACCTCGGCCAACCTATCCGGATCCGTAGTGAACGTCGTGGCCGGATATTCCTTTACCGCCTTGAACACATAATCTCCCTTCCCCGATTTCTTGGCCTCATAAAGAACAGCCGATCTTTCTTTTCCGCCGGATGCCGGAACCGTCTCATAAAGCATAAGACGGCAATTAGGCGAAACGGCGTCCGACAATCCACGGAGCATTTCTGATTTGTCATCCAGCATATTGCCGTAAAGATTGTTGGCCGAAGCCGCATATACCAACACGACATTTTCAAAATGTTCCGGCTCCGGAGGAGGTGGTGGTGTCTCTTTGTCGCAAGCCGGCATAACCGCCAGGAAAACCATCATCAAGACGTAAAGAAAACATATGATGACACTGTGGCTTAAATCTTTGCACATAAATTATCGAGTTAAAAATCAACCGCAAAATTACAACAATACAAGGCCAATTCAAAACACAACTACAGCTAATTTCATTTTTTTATCCGAAAACTTTGGGTTTTAAGAATTAATTGTTAATTTTGCACTTAAGTGTTAAACAAGCATCCTGTTTTGGATTTACTGCAACTAAGAGTGTGTTTGGAATTTTTCTTCATGATTTTTTATGGAGGATTTCGGGACGGATTAGCGCATGCAGGCGAGGGAGTGCAGCGGGCTGCATGACCGAGGCAAAGGCGAGAAGACGACCGAAAGACCCATAAAGGCACACCAAAGAGCATATCACGGCATTTTTACGTCCTTTCCGGTCTTTCACTCGTTGCACAGGCCGCTATGCGCCTCGTTCCAAGGCCCGGAAAATCACTGTAAAACTGCCTGTAAAAATCAGAATAAAAATCACAAACACATTCTAAACTTAGTTGTTAATTAATTGTTAACTCAATAAAAGAAATGTAGAATTCAACCCGGTTTGCAGGCTTCACAAGGCCAAAATACACCACAAAGGATATGAAGAAATCGACAATTTGGTTACTGACCATTGTTATGGCCATCACGTTCGGTGCTTTGCTTTATTTCCAGATAATGTATCTGGAAAACATGGTGAAGATGAGGGAAGCGCAGTTCTCAGAAAACGTGATGCGGTCTCTTTATGCCACAGCCGGTTACCTCGAACGTGAGGAGACACTTCATTTCCTTGAAGAAGACGTAAACATAATCGAATCGAGCCTGTACGACTCTTACGCCGGTTCCGGTGCAATAAGCTATTCTGTAGAAAGCCCCGACGGAACCATCACAAATTATGGTTTACCGACAGCCAACGGATATAAGTCCAACGAGACCAGTGCCAGATTTCCATCACCCATAGAAGACATCTCTTCGCGATACAAGAGCATGCAGGAAGTGATAAGAAGCCAATATCTGTATCAAAGAGGTCTTCTGAATGAGGTGATACTCAATATATTGAGAGAATCAGGAAACCGACCCATCACCGAAAGGGCTGATTCCGCGACCGTACGGAAATACCTGACGATGGAACTCGCGAACAACGGACTGAACGAGCCTTTCGTCTTCGCAATAACAGATGATAAAAACAATATCGTATATCAAACAGAAGGTTACGACCCTGCTTTGGAAAAAGGAGTGTACACACAAGCCCTTTTCCAGAATTCTGGCGCAAAATTCTATCTTATAATCGAGTTTCCGACAAAGAACTCCTACATATTCTCATCAGTATGGTTCCTGATACCGACCTTGTCTTTCACGGTTATACTCCTGATAATCTTTCTATATACAATAATATTGGCATTCCGGCAGAAGAAGCTCACTGAGATGAAGAGCGACTTCATCAACAATATGACGCATGAGCTGAAGACTCCGATCTCAACCATCAGCCTTGCCGGACAGATGCTCAGCGACGACTCCGTGCGCAAATCGCCGACCTCTCTCAAACATCTTTCTCAAGTCATCACCGAAGAGTCTAAGAGACTGCGTTTTCAAGTGGACAAGGTGCTTCAGCTCTCTGTCTTCGACAATACCGGAGGAGCACTGAAATTCACAATAGTGAACGCCGATTCGACAATATCCAACGTGGTCAACACCTTCAAGATCAAAGTCGAGAAATTCGGCGGGGCATTGAGCTGCGACCTTACCGCCGACAATCCGGACGTAATGGTAGACGAGATGCAATTCACCAATGTCATCTTCAACCTTTTGGACAATGCGGTGAAATACATGCGTGAGGACGTGCCGCCGCGCCTTGAAATATCCACCCGGAATCCCGACGACAAAAGGATTGAAATACGCATCAGGGACAACGGAATCGGCATCAAGAAAGACGACCTCAGACACATATTCGAGAAATTCTACCGTGTGCCCACCGGCAACCGCCATGATGTCAAAGGGTTCGGTCTCGGTCTGGCATACGTCAAGAAAATGGTGAGCGTTTTCGGAGGGGAAATCAACGTGGAAAGCGAATTTGGTGTAGGCACATGCTTCATCATAACCCTCCCTTCCGTGCAGGAAGATGCAGAAAAAGGCGAGCCGGACAATAGACAAGAATAATACAACAAATAATAAAGCAATAAATTATGGAAGAAAAAGTAAAAATACTCCTTTGTGAGGACGACGAAAACCTGGGAATGCTTCTCAGGGAGTTCCTTCAGGCAAAAGGATTCAACGCAGACCTCTGCTCCGACGGAGAAAGAGGCTACAAGGCGTTCCTGAAAGGCCAGTACGACCTTTGCGTGCTTGACGTGATGATGCCGAAAAAAGACGGTTTCACGCTTGCACAAGAGATACGCAATGTCAACGCCGACGTACCCATAATATTCCTTACTGCAAAGACTCTGAAAGACGATGTGCTCGAGGGATTCAAGATAGGTGCGGACGACTACATAACCAAGCCTTTCTCGATGGAAGAGCTGGTGAGCCGCATCGGTGCCATACTGCGCCGCGTGCGTGGCAAAAAAGACAGGGAGATTACTATGTACCGCCTCGGCAAATACACGTTCGACACACAGAAACAAACGCTTATCGCCGACGGCAAATCTCAGAAACTCACAACAAAGGAATCCGAGCTTCTCTCCCTTCTATGCTCTCATGCCAACGACATACTTGAACGCAACTTCGCGCTCAAATCAATCTGGATCGACGACAACTACTTCAATGCAAGAAGCATGGACGTCTACATCACCAAGCTCCGCAAACACCTCAAAGGAGATCCGTCGGTGGAAATCATAAACATCCACGGCAAAGGGTACAAGCTCATCGCTCCTGACGCTTCGGATGAAGTCGTGCCGCAACTCTGACGCGCACCTCTTAAAAAAGTCTCCGGAATCAATAAACCGTCAAAGCCGCTCTGTTGATTCCGGGGATTCCCTTTTTTGCAAGTCTCTGCTTTTTTGACTAATTTTGCACACGCAAACAACTTTCCGACAATGACTATTCTTTACAGAATCTACCAATGGCTCATCGCAGCCCCGATATTGCTGATCCTTACGGCAATCACAGCCCTGACCACGATTATAGGGACAGCCTTTGGGAAACGCAGTTTCTGGGGATATTGGCCTGCTCATTTCTGGTCAAGATGCGTCTGCTCTTTATGGTTGGTGAAAGTAAAGGTGGTTGGCCGTGAACGCATCAATAAAGACCAATCATATGTCTTTGTGGCCAACCACCAAGGTGCCTTTGACATTTGGGCCATCTACGGCTATCTCAACCATAACTTCAAATGGCTGATGAAAAAGGAACTCGAAAACATCCCGCTGGTTGGCCGTGCCTGCAAGGCCGCAGGACACGTATTTGTTGACGACTCCAAGATACACAGCATAAAAGAAACTATAGAAGAAGCGGAAAAGACATTGAAGGACGGTATGTCGGTGGTCATTTTCCCTGAAGGCAGCCGGTCTTGGGACGGAAAGATGATTCCTTTCAAACGCGGAGCATTTATGCTTGCCGCCGAATTCAGGCTCCCTGTGGTGCCGATCACGATAGACGGCTCTTTCAAGGCAATGGCACGCGACACCTACAACGTAACGCCTACGACAATCAACGTTACGATACATGAACCCATATTCCCCGGAGAACGAGGATTCAACACCCGCACACTTATGGCCCAATGCCGCGAAGCCATAAACTCCGCACTGCCGGAAAAAGACAAAGACCCGCAATAATTTGTCTGTTTGACCGATTTGTATTAATTTTGCAGCCACAGCCGCAACAATGACGGCTGCGGTTACAATCAGGGGTGCCTAAGTCCGTGACATATGACGGACAGGACAGGCTGAGATCATACCCTTCGCACCTGACACGGATAATGCCGATACAGGGAGAACGCATAATCTTTCCTTTCCCAGGAACATCCCGATTGACAAGTGCTAAGCAAGAATCGCATAAGTACGAAAATTTCTGAAAATGGGATGCACAGGAAAACGATACACCACAATCCTTTCGATAGCCGGTTCTGACTGTTCAGGAGGCGCGGGAATCCAGGCCGACATAAAAACGGCTCAGGCTCTCGGAGTATATGCCTGCACGGCAATAACGTCTGTTACAGCCCAAAACACCACCGGCATATCCGCAAAGATGGATGTCGATCCATATGTGCTGCGCCAACAACTGGAACAGATAATCACCGACGAGCCTCCTATGGCCGTAAAGACCGGCATGTTGCCTTCTCCCGACGCAACAATAGCGGTGGCAGAAGTCCTTGGGAAGCACGGTTGCAGCAACATCGTAGTGGATCCTGTCCTGATTTCCACTTCCGGAACGCCGCTGACACATCCCCTTGACGAATCCGCAAAAGTCATGAAAGAAATTCTTTTCCCCATGGCGCGACTGATAACACCAAACATCCCGGAAGCCGAGTTCTTGAGCGGAATCAGTCTATCTGAACCAAAACCGTATACGCTTTATCACGTTTTGCAAAGGATGAATGCAAAATCCATTCTTATCAAGGGGGGACATTCAACCGGCAGATTATCAGCCGACATACTGATATGCGAAGAAGGACAGGAAGAATTTGCAGACGAACGCATAGAAACGACTAACACCCACGGGACAGGATGCGTGCTTTCGACGGCGATAGCATGCGGTCTGGCAAATGGGCTGTCCTTGAAAAAATCAATCTCTCTCGCAAAAAGATTCATAAACCATGCCCTGAGCCGTGGTTCAGCTTACAGTTTCGGAAAAGGCAACGGCCCGCTCTATCTGTTCGGCGACGGCTTCAGGCAAAACGATACAGACAAATGAACATAACAATCAACGGCGAAGCTTTCGTCTGCGCCAAAGAGACAACCACCGTGGCCGAAATCGCAGAAATCAAAGGAATTTCTGCCAAAGGAACTGCCATTGCCATCAACGGGCGCATCTGCAAAGCTGACGCTTGGACTTCCACAAATCTCAAAGACGGAGATGCCGTCACTGTCATATCTGCCGCTTTCGGAGGATGAACGGATTTACCGCAATAGTCATCACCAATCCAGAACCGACCTTTGGGGAAGAAACGGCCATAACGATGCTTCTTGAATCTGGTGCAGCCGATTTCGTACACCTCAGGAAACCGGATGCCTGTTATCAGGATTTCAGACACATGATAGAGACAATTCCCGCAAGGCTGCATCCGCGTCTTAAAATCCACAGTCATTTCAGCCTTCTCGGTGAATTCTGTCTCGGAGGCGCCCATCTCAACTCACGGCATCCGGCTCGTCCCGAAAACACAGAATACACAAGCCGCAGCTGCCATTCGGTCGCAGAGCTTTCAGACAATTCCGACGTTTTCTGCTATCAGACATTATCACCCGTCTTCGACAGCATCTCGAAACAGAACTATCACTCACGGTTCAATGCCGCCGAACTGAAAGGGAAAATAAGTGATTTGAACGTTATTGCTTTAGGAGGTGTCATGCCGCAGCATTTCAGAGAACTGAAAAGGGCTGGATTCATCGGAGCCGCAATGCTGGGATACGTATGGCAAAACATCTCCAGACTGTATCATTTAATAGATGAAATAATTACAAACAAAGAATTATGCTGCAATACATAACCAACACCAGTTGTCAACACTCCGTGGCAGAACAGGTAAAGGCCGTGCTTGAAGGCGGTTGCCGTTGGATTCAGATTCGTATGAAGGATGCTTCAGACGAGGAAATACGCAAGGTCTACGAAGAAATCAAGCCTATGTGTGCCGAGAAAGAAGCATTCATCGTAATCAACGACCGGGTACACCTTGCCAAAGAATTGGAAGCAAGCGGAGTGCATTTGGGCAAGACAGACATGCTTCCCTCAAAAGCCCGTCTCGAACTCGGCCCGTCGGCAATAATCGGCGTTACCGCAAACACATTCGACGACATACTCGCAGTAAGAGGCCTTGACATCGACTACATAGGCATTGGGCCGTTTGAGTTCACCGAAACCAAAAAGAATCTCGCGCCTAAGCTCGGCATAGAAGGTATAAAGGAACTTTGCCGCCGTATGGACGACAACGGCATAGAGATAGCCCGTGTCGCGGTTGGCGGCATCAAAAGCGATGACATCGAAGCTCTCATTGAAGCCGGCGTCAACGGGGTTGCCGTAAGCGGTGCAATAGCATTCGCCGACGATATGGCAGAAGCCACCCGCCGCATTCTGGCCAAATTCAAAGTTTGACCATATGCGTTCCGAACGACGCAGCAAATAACCAATTTAGACAACTTTTGATATATCATGAACGATAATCTGAATATCGGAGGCCGCGAGTTCTCTTCGCGCCTTTTCGTCGGCACCGGAAAATTCCCTTCACCCGACATAATGCAGAAAGCCATCATAGCATCTGAGTCCCAGATGATAACCGTGGCTATGAAGCGTGTTAATATGCTCAACGAGGCAACTGATGATATGCTCACGCATATCAACCGTGAGAAAGTCCAGCTCCTTCCCAACACTTCAGGCGTGCGGGATGCCAAGGAAGCGGTTCTTGCGGCCCAGATGAGCCGAGAAATCTTCCATACCGATTTCATCAAGCTGGAGATTCATCCCGACCCAAAGTATCTGATGCCGGATCCAATAGAGACACTGAAAGCCACTGAAGAGCTTGCACGTCTCGGATTCGTGGTGCTTCCCTACATTCAGGCCGACCCCGTGCTGTGCAAGCTTCTCGAAGAGGCGGGATCAGCCGCCGTGATGCCGCTTGCCGCCCCCATAGGCACAAACAAAGGCCTCGTAACCCGCGACATGCTTGAAATCATCATCGAGCAAAGCCGCGTGCCTGTGATAGTTGATGCAGGCCTTGGCGCACCGTCCCATGCCGCCGATGCGATGGAGATGGGAGCCGACGCTGTGCTTGTAAACACCGCAATCGCAGTCGCTTCCGACCCGGTAATGATGGCCGATGCATTCCGCATGGCCGTGATTGCAGGGCGAAACGCCTTCAATGCTGGACTCGGCTCAGTAAGCCACACCGCACAGGCCACAAGTCCTCTGACATCGTGGCTTGACTGATTCAGCATCACGGCCAATACAACAATTCATATAATTCTTATAGCTTAAATAATCATGAAAATCGAGAACATCGACGTTTCTTCATATCCGAATTCAGAGAAAATATACGTCAACGGGAAACTTTTCCCCAATGTGAAAGTCGGCATGCGCCGCATCAATCTTTACCCGACCGTTGAAATCGTTGACGGCAAGCGCATCGAACATCCAAATGCTCCCGTGGTGGTCTACGACACGAGCGGCCCGTACACTGACCCGGCAATCGCAATCGACATCAACAAAGGTTTGCCGCGCGACCGTATGCAATGGAAGCTCGACCGCGACGACACACAGGAACTTCCCGAGATAACCAGCGAATACGGACGCGCACGTCTTGCGGACAGCAGTCTTGACAAGCTCCGTTTCCCGGTTCTTCACAAACCGAGGGTAGCCAAAAACGGCCACAGGGTCACGCAGATGCATTATGCCCGGAAAGGAATCATAACTCCAGAAATGGAATATGTGGCCATCCGCGAAAACCTAAACAACGAAGCCCTCGGCATAGAAAGCTACATAACTCCCGAATTCGTGCGCGACGAAGTGGCCGCCGGACGCGCCGTAATAGCTTCGAACATCAACCATCCCGAGGCTGAACCTATGATTATCGGCTCACGGTTTGCCGTCAAACTCAACACGAACATCGGCAACTCCGCGCTTTCTTCCGGAATCGAGGAAGAAGTGGCAAAAGCCGTATGGAGCTGCTATTGGGGAGGAGACACGCTTATGGACCTTTCCACTGGCGACAACATACATGAGACCCGCGAATGGATCATCCGCAACTGCTGCGTGCCTGTAGGCACCGTACCAATATATCAGGCTCTTGAAAAAGTCAACGGAGACGTGTCGAGACTCACATGGGAAATATACCGGGATACGCTGATTGAACAGTGTGAACAGGGAGTGGACTATTTCACAATCCACGCCGGTGTACTGCGTGCCCATGCCGAGCTCGTAGGAAAACGTCTCACGGGTTGCGTAAGCCGCGGAGGTTCAATCATGACCCAATGGTGCGTAATCCACAACCAGGAAAGCTTCCTCTATACCCATTTCGACGAAATCTGCGAAATCCTCAACAAATACGACGTGGCTGTTTCGCTCGGCGACGGCATGCGTCCCGGCTCAATCCATGATGCCAACGACCGCGCCCAGTTCCTGGAACTTGACGTGCTCGGAGAACTCACCGAGAAAGCATGGGAACACGACGTGCAGGTGCTGATAGAAGGCCCCGGACACGTGCCTATGAACAAAATCCCGGCCAATATGGAACGTGAAAAGAAAGCTTGCCACGAAGCTCCTTTCTACACGCTCGGCCCATTGACCACAGACATTGCCCCGGCATACGACCACATCACATCTGCTATCGGCGCAGCCATAATCGGAAGTCTTGGAACTGCAATGATATGCTATGTTACTCCAAAGGAACATCTTTCGCTACCGACACTTGAAGACGTGCGCGAAGGCGTGATAACCTATAAGATAGCTGCCCATGCAGCAGACCTTTGCAAAGGCTTCCCCGGAGCACAGGTGCGCGACGACGCTCTCAGCAAGGCCCGTTATGATTTCCGTTGGAAAGACCAGTTCAACCTGTCTCTGGACCCGGAAAAGGCAAAACGTTTCTATCTTGAATCGCGCCGCAACGCCCCGGACGCAGACGACAAGTTCTGCACCATGTGCGGACCCAACTTCTGCGCCATGCGCATTTCACAGAACATAGCCGAATCCTGCGAACAATGAATCCGAATGCTCCCGCAAGCGTCGAGCCGCGCAGGATGAAGAGCGACCCGGACACTACCGCCGTCTTCGGACACGGTTTCGCCGACATAATAGACCAATACGACTGGGACGCAACAATCCGTCAGGTGGAAGAAGCCACGGATGCAGACGTGCGCCGAGTGCTTGCCAAGGCCGAGCGAAACGTGAAGCCTCTCACTCCCGACGAGTTTGCGATGCTCATATCGCGTGCCGCCACACCTTATATAGAGCAGATGGCACGTTTGAGCCGCAAGTTCACACAGGAGCGTTTCGGCAAGACGATTTCCCTCTACATTCCGATGTATGTCTCCAACGCCTGCACAAACAAATGCGTCTATTGCGGATTCAACCATGACAATCCTTTCACACGGACCACGTTGACACAGGCTCAGATAGCGGAGGAATGCAAAGCCATAAAAAAGCTCGGACCTTTCGAGAACCTGCTCATAGTGGCCGGGGAATACCCGACGCTATGCGGAATCGACTATCTTGAAGAGACGTTGCACACAGTCCGTCCTTACTTCCACAACCTGACCATAGAGGTGCAGCCGATGCGCTCCGCCGACTATTACAGGCTCACAAAGTCAGGACTTAACGGTGTGGTATGTTTTCAGGAGACTTATCATCGTGAAGCGTACAAGTCCTATCATCCGAGGGGGATGAAGAGCCACTTCGACTGGCGTCTCAACGGGTTTGACAGGATGGGGGAGGCTGGTGTCCACAAAATAGGGATGGGCGCGCTCCTCGGTCTTGAGGACTGGCGCGGCGACGCGGTCATGCTTGCCAGGCATCTGCGTTATCTTCAGCAACGCTATTGGCGTTCGCGCTATTCCGTCAATTTCCCCAGAATGCGTCCTTCGGAAAGCGGTTTCCAGCCCAAGAGCATCATCAGCGACAAAGAACTGGCCCAGCTCACATTCGCATTCAGGCTTTTTGACCACGATGCGGACATTTCCTTCTCGACACGCGAGGCTCCGGATTACCGCGACAGGATAATGACGCTCGGAGTGACTTCGATGAGTGCAGGAAGCCAGACAGAGCCGGGAGGCTATTGTTCCACTCCTGAAGCCCTTGAACAGTTTGAAGTGAGCGACGAACGTACGCCCCTCGAAGTAGAAGTGGCTATCCGCGCCCAAGGCTACGATCCGGTCTGGAAAGACTGGGATGCCGTGTTTGATTAACCGAACCGCAAAAAGCACAGAGGAGGAAGTACTGGAACGGGAAAACATACAAATCCCGCTTCGTACTTCCTTCTCTGTACTTTACTCCTCCACCTGCTACCTACATATAGGTATTTTAATGAGACAAAAGCCAATTAATACGTTCCACATTGCCTTTCAACAACTGATAATCATTAATTTTGCACAAAAATAAAGCCATCCACGCATTATGAGATTATCTGAACTGACACCGGGACAGACCGGTGTCATCACAAAAATACTCGGCCATGGGGCGTTTCGCAAACGTGTCATAGAGATGGGGTTTGTCAAAGGACGCGAAGTAACGTCTGTACTCAATGCTCCCTTGCAGGATCCTGTAAAGTATTCCATAATGGACTATGAAGTCTCACTGCGCCGATCCGAAGGAGCGTTGATAGAAGTCGTCAGTCCAGAAGAATGGAATGCCGAAACCCATGACAAAGGCCATGCAGACACCGAAGAGCATGATACGGAAAACCAAGGCGGTTTCAGAAAAGACCGCGTAATCAACGTTGCACTCATAGGCAACCCCAACTGCGGAAAGACATCCCTCTTCAATATAGTGAGCGGAGCGCATGAGCATGTGGGCAATTACGCCGGAGTAACCGTAGGAGCCAAGGCAGGGGCATTGCGCTACAAAGGCTATAAGTTCAACATCGTAGACCTTCCCGGCACGTATTCTCTTTCGGCATATTCGCCAGAGGAGCTGTACGTAATGCGCTATCTGCGTGAGGAAACACCTGACGTTATAGTGAACGTAGTTGTTGCCTCCAACCTTGAGCGTAACCTCTATCTCACATCCGAGCTCATCGACATGAACCGCAGCATGGTGATTGACCTGAACATGTACGACGAACTTAAGCGTTCAGGCAACAATCTGGATTATTCCACTCTCGGAAAAATGCTCGGAGTTCCCATCGTCCCAACCACCGCATCCACAGGCGAAGGAGTGGAGCAACTGCTCGACACAGTGATTGATGTCTATGAGATGCGACATAAAGACGTGAGACACATCCACGTCAAGATGCGGCCTGAAATAGAGTCGGCCGTCGGCATCCTCAAGGATGCCTTTAAGAAGGACGAAACCATCGGCCATCATTTCTCTCCACGCTACCTCGCCATCAAGTTCCTTGAAGGCGATCCTGAGATAGAACGCACCCTTTCACCCTACGATTCTTTTCCAGAATGGAAACGTATGCGCGATGAAGAAGCGGCCAACGTCAAACGCGAACTCGGGGAAGATGCAGCTTCGGCCATAGCCGGAGAAAAATACGGATTCATACGCGGAGCCCTTGCCGAGACAATGGCAGAAAACGAGAAACAGGAAGAAAAGTCGACCAAGATAATCGATTCGTTTGTAACGAACAAGCTCTTCGGTTTCCCGATTTTCCTGCTTGTGATGTGGCTTATGTTCTGGGCCACATTCCAACTCGGCTCATATCCTATGGAATGGATTGAGGCTGGCGTAAGCTGGATTTCTTCTTTAGCCGGCACCCATATGCCGGACGGGCCGCTCAAAGACCTGCTGCTCGACGGAATAATAGGAGGCGTGGGGGGCGTCATAGTATTCTTGCCCAATATCCTGATTCTCTATGCATTCATATCATTTATGGAGGATTCCGGCTATATGGCGCGTGTGGCATTCATAATGGACAAACTCATGCACAGGATGGGGCTTCACGGAAAGTCGTTCATCCCGCTCGTGATGGGATTCGGATGCAACGTCCCTGCCATAATGTCCACGAGAATAATAGAAAGCAAGTCAAGCCGCTTGATAACCATACTCATAAATCCTTTTATGAGTTGTTCTGCACGCATCCCTATATACGTCCTTCTTGTAGGAGCGTTCTTTCCGGCACACGGATCGCTGATATTCCTCGGACTTTACCTGCTCGGAATAATCGTGGCCGTGGCCACGGCGTGGATGCTGCGCCGCTTCTGGTTCAAAAAAGACGAGACGCCTTTCGTCATGGAGCTGCCTCCTTACCGCATACCTACCGCAAAAGCCACGATGCGCAACATGTGGGCAAAGGCAAAACAATACCTGCGAAAAATGGGGGGACTGATTCTGGTGGCATCCATAATCATCTGGGCTCTTTCTTATTTCCCGCAAAGGACTCCGGAGGACGTTCCTGCAGAGTATCTGACGGAGGCACTTACCGAAATGCAGGCTGTGGATTCCATTAAGACCGACAGTAACGATGCCATAGCCCTCGCCACAAAAGAATACCAACAGGAGAAATCCATACTCGGAGAAATAGGCCATCTTTGCGAACCCGTGGTTCGTCCGCTCGGATTCGATTGGAAAATAAGCGTATCGCTTCTTGCCGGAGCCGCAGCCAAGGAAGTGGTCGTCTCTACACTCGGAGTCCTCTACGTCGGCGACGATGACGCCGATGCGCTTGCCAAACGCCTCAAGTCGCCATCCCCCGTCAGCGGTCAGCCGCCGTTCACTCCCCTCAAAGCCATGGTGTTCATGGTGTTCGTTCTTATTTATTTCCCATGCATCGCTTCTATTGCGGCTATAGTAAAGGAGACGGGCTCATGGAAATACGGAGCGTTTTCCATCATCTACAATACAGCTTTGGCTTGGCTTCTGTCATTCATAGTCTACAGAATAGGCCTTCTGTTCTGAATCAGCGGGTTTATGAATCAGGCGCATCGAATCTTATAGATCGGTGCGCCTGATGTGTTCGTATGAAAAATTGCCTTATCAGCAGGGAAGAGCCTCGTTGGTCTTGTGGACTGCAGCTGCGCTCTTTGCAAAGAGAGCCTTCTCTTCTTCATTAAGGTCAAGCTCGATGATTCTCTCGATACCGTTCTTGCCGAGTACGCAAGGAACACCGATGCAGAGATCCTTTTCACCATATTCGCCTTCAAGAAGAGCAGAGCAGGGGATTACTGCCTTCTGGTCGTGGATGATAGCCTCCACCACTTCAGATGCAGACGCTCCGGGAGCGTACCATGCGGAAGTGCCGAGAAGCTTGGTGAGAGTAGCACCGCCTACCATAGTGTCGGCAACCACCTTGTCGAGAGTCGCAGCGTCGAGAAGATCGGAAGCGGGAATGCCACGATATGAAGCGAAACGCTTCATAGGAATCATAGTGGTGTCGCCATGGCCGCCGATTACGAAGCCTTCCACCTCATTGGGGTTGGCACCGAGGGCCTGTGAAAGGTAATATTTGAAACGAGAGCTGTCAAGCGCGCCGCCCATGCCGATGATACGGTTTTTGGGAAGACCGGAAATCTTGTGGATAAGATAGGTCATCGTATCCATAGGATTGGAAACGCATACGATGATTGCGTCGGGGCTGTGCTTGAGCACGCTTTCAGTAACCTGCTTCACGATGCCAGCATTCACGCCGATGAGCTCTTCACGAGTCATACCGGGTTTGCGGGGGATACCGGAAGTGATTACAACCACGTCGCTGCCGGCCGTAGCCTCATAGTCGTTGGTCACGCCTTTGATGCGGGTGTTCACGTCAAGGAGGTTGGCAGTCTGCATCATATCCATAGCCTTGCCTTCGGATACGCCTTCCTTGATATCGATCATTACAACTTCATCGGCCACTTCGCGCAGTGCGATGACGTTGGCCGCAGTAGCGCCTACGTTACCGGCGCCGACAACTGTTACTTTCGACATAATTAAGTTCTATTTAGTTTATTGTTTTAATTGGGTTATTCTCGTTGAACGACGGACACTGCTTCGAGCGGCCGTTCTATGGCGCGAAATTACTAAAAATTTCCCATACGGCAAAGCCTTTCAGGATTCATAAGTCAGCCTGAAGACCCACCCTTACAATCGGAAAATCAGGCGATGTGCAGTCAATCACAGTCGAAGGCGTAGTGCCGCCTTCCCCTCCATCGATGAAGATGTCGGCACGTCCGTCATAAATCTCTGCCACAAGCCCCGGAGACACTGCATAGTCCTCGTCTTCATAATCAATGGAAGTGTTGAGGAGCGGATTGCCGAGAACTCTGGCCACTTCCCTGCATATCTCCCTGTCGGGAATCCGTATTCCAACTGTCTTGCGCCCCTTGAAGGCTCTCGGAAGCCCTGAAGCCGCACGAAGAATGAACGTATAAGGGCCAGGCGTCCTCTCTTTCATAAGCCTGAAAGCCTCGTCTTCAATGCGGGCGTATTCGGCAGCCTGCGATATGTCGGAACATATCACAGAGAGCGTGTTCTTGTCCGGATTCAATCCTTTAAGACGGCATACACGTTCGATGGCCTTGGGGTTGAGGGCATCGCAAGCCATTCCGTAAAGCGAATCGGTGGGCCATACCATCACCGCGCCGGAACGGACAGCGCGGACTATTTCATCAAGCGTACGCCCTGAAATTCCGTTATCCCAAATCTTTACCGTATTCATAATCATCAAATTCTTAATGTCTGATACCCAAAACCTGATGCTTGTGCCTCTCGTGCAGTATGAGCTGCCACGAATTGATGATGTTCTGCCACGCAACATAAGCAGCCGGAGCTATCGATGCAATGGGGTTGAGGTACGTGAGGGCTATCCATATGGCCAAAAGCGTGTTCTTCTGTCCGAGGCCCTGGCCACCGCTCACTGTATCGCCGAAATGATGTCCGACCCTGCGTCCTGCAGCGAACTGCAATATGCAGACCACAAGCGCACCCAAAGCGAGAAGAACCATAGTCATGGCAGAACCGGGAGTGAACCTGTTTATGGCAAAACTCACGGAACTCCCAACCACTATGAAGAGCGAAACAGCCCAAATATAGAACGAAAGCTCCTGCCTCCTAACCAACCAGGCATGAGCCTTCGGAACAAACCTCTCCATGCCCAATGCGGCAATGATGGGCAGGATCAACAAAGGAAAGACGTTGCGGCATATTATGAGAAAGCTTTGCAGGAATGACATTTCCGGATGCTCTCCTACCGCAGCAAGCACCACCGGTCCGGAAACTGCAACAAAAACGTTGCATAGAAGCGAATATGTGGCCAACGCAGATATGCTTCCTCCGAGCATTCCGGTAATCACCGGGGCGGCTGTGGCCGTAGGGATGAACACGCATATAAAAACCCCCTCCGCCAAAGTGCGATCCCACGTCACCAGCGCAAAATACGCTACAGCAGCAAGTGCCATCTGTACAGAAAGCAGATGCCACTGAAACCGTTTCGGCCTGAACTCAGACGGCTTCACACGGCAATATGTGATGGTGAGCATAATGAATATCAGATACGGCGAAAGGAACGTCAGATACCCCATCCATCTGTAAAACAGGGCACCTGCGGCCATTGCGGCCGGAAGCATAAGCGATTTGGCTGCGGATTTTGTCATTATCATTACAAAATTTCCAAAATCGAAGTCAATGCGGCGAAAGTGGCTTTAGGGGCATCGTCCCAGAAATTGACATACTGGGCAAAATTATCGCCGCTGCGCGGGCTGTCACTAATGACCCTTATTATGGCACAGTCCACATCTTCCGAAATGCACGTCTGAAGAATCGATGCGGATTCCATATCCACAGCCAAAGCATCAGGAAAACGCCTGCATATCTCCTCCACCTGCCCGACGGAATCTATGAACTTGTCTCCACTGCATATCAGACCTTTGCGGACACCCGGACAAGCCTTCACCGCTGCATCGACAATTCTCTCATTCGTATGCATACGGACAGGGAAACCGTCGGCGGCGCCGTATTCCGTGCCAGGTCCGCACCATACATCGTGATATGCCACTGCCGACGCCACCACCACATCGAGAGGATGCACGTCTTCTGCGGCACCTCCGGCCACTCCTGAATTTATCACCAGATCCGGACGCACCGACCGGATGAGCTTGAGTGTGGAAAGAGCAGAATTAACCTTTCCTATTCCGCACTTTGCCAAAGATACGCGATGTCCACCGATGTTTCCACAATGATAGGTCTGGCCTCCTTCCGTGATTTCTTTATCGTTTTCGAGCAAAGGAAGCAGAAGGTTCATCTCCTTCTGCATAGCCACTATAATGAGTATGTTCATTGAAAAAATTTTTAGAGGCTGTTACTTGCGCAATGTGAGTTTCACCACATTTTCCACATGATGGGTATGAGGGAACATATCCACAGGCTGAACGGCCACGACTTCATATCTGGCATCGAGCAAAGCAATGTCGCGGGCCTGAGTGGCCGGATTGCAGCTGACATACACAAGTGTGGCAGGCTCAGCACGGAGTATTGTGTCCACCACGTCCTGATGCATACCGGCACGCGGAGGATCAATGATCATAACGTCAGGACGTCCATGCTCAGCGATGAAAGCGTCAGTAAGCATGTCCTTCATGTCTCCTGCATAGAAAAGAGTATTGTCTATCCCGTTGACGCGGGAATTAAGCTTCGCATCTTCTATGGCTTCAGGAACATATTCTATGCCCACGACCTTATCCGCATTTCTCGCCACAAAGTTGGCTATTGTGCCTGTACCTGTGTAAAGGTCATAGACAAGAGGCCGTCTGCCGCCATTTTCTCCATCCAGACCGGCAAACCTGCGGGCCACCTTATAAAGCTCGTATGCCTGGGCAGAATTGGTCTGGTAAAACGACTTGGCATTGATGCGGAACTTCAGTCCCTCCATCTCCTCCTCTATGTAATCATTTCCGCGCCAAGACTTCACATCAAGGTCGCCTATCGTGTCGTTAAGCTTGAGGTTCACCACATAAAGGAGCGATGTGATTTGTGGGAATCTTGTCTCCAAAGCCTCCATCACCATCTTTATCCCTTGCTTGTCATCTTCCCCGAATGCCAAGCATACCATCGTCTGTCCTGTAGAGGCAATACGTATCATAAGTGTACGCAAAAGGCCTCGGTTCTCTCGGATGTTATAGAACGTCAGACCGTTGTCCTCAGCGAATCCGTAGATGTAATTACGGATTTCATCCCCGAGAGAACCCTGCAGATGGCATTCGGCTATATGCAATACTTTGTCGAACGCACCGGGAATGTGGAATCCGAGCGCGTCAGGCGAATCGGTGAATTCCTTTCCTGACCTTATGTCCTCCCAACTGCGCCATTTCTTGTCGGAAAAAGTATATTCCATCTTGTTGCGGTAACGCCATATCTCTTCCGAACCGAGAATAGGGGATATCTCGGGAATCTCCACCTTGGCAATCCTTTCAAGGGCGTCTTCCACCTGCTGCTGTTTGCAACGCAGCTGAAGGGGGTAGGGCAGATGTTGCCACTTGCAGCCTCCGCACGTGCCGAAATGGGCGCAGACAGGCTCCACCCGCTCATTGGCCGGAGCAATCATCCTCACTATATGCCCCTCGGCAAAATGGCGTTTCCTGCGGTCAATCTTTATGTCGGCCACGTCTCCCGGAGCGCCGAAAGGGATGAAAACCACCATCTCGCCTTCGTCATCCGGACGCATTCTTACTTTCGCTATAGCCTTTCCCTCAGCCGCCACGGCCATGATTTCCACGGCCTCAAGCAAAGGGTGCTCTTTCTTTTTTCTTCCCATATCCAATGTCTGTAGACGCCAAAGTCTTGCGCCTTATATAGAAATTGACTGCAAAGTTAGGCTTTTTCCCGTTAATATCCGAAAGCAAAGGCGTAATTTTCCAACTTGCAGCAACACTGTCATCATGGTTTTTCAACGACAACGACATCATTTACAAGTAAGACGGTGCCATATTGAAGTAATCGAGGTGCGAATCCACACACTCTCAGCTTTGAATTGAAAGCAAGCATCCTTATTTTAGCTCAATATCTTTCGGATCAACGATGTTATGCAGGATAGCATAGATTACAAGAGCCGCGGTCGAGTGCAGATTGAGCTTTGTGCTGAGATTCTTGCGATAGGTGGTGATAGTGTGGAATGACAGGCATAGCTGGTCTGCAATTTCCTTGTTGGATAACCCTTGCGCGACAAGGCGTATGATTTCCTTCTCACGCTCGCTCAAAGTTCCTGTTTTTTCGTTGGAAGGAGAGGGTATGACGTCCTTTTCTTTTGTCTGTTTCTGCATTAGATATGACGTACGCTTCTCAAGTGCCTCAACAGCAGGCACAAGCAAGCTGTTTTCTATCTCACAATGTGAAATGAGATCTTCATCGCAAGCCATTATGCTAAACAGAGCCTGATTAAGGACGCGCGTGTTGGGGATGGGATAATGCTGGAGAAACAAATCCTTAAGTTCTGTCAACTTGGCTGCCATACTGTTATGTTTGGTGGAAAAATCCTTTATCCGGAAATCTGAGCTACACACTCCATTCTCCAGCTGGTCAATGTAAGGGAACACAACCTCATTTTCAAATGTCATATGTTTTCTGACTTCCTCCATATAATCGTCGAAAAACTTGATTATATACAATGCCACATCTGTCAACTGCGGATGCTGAACTCCTTGCACCAAGGTCGCCTTGATACAGGGCAAAGAGAAATCCAGAATATACGAGTGCGCCTCTTTCAGATAGCCTACCAATGTAGGGAGATGGACGGGAAATCCGCTGAAGTTCCTGTTACTGACGAGGTTTGCTACTGCAAGAAAGGTGGGACAGTCGATATTTTTGTCGGCGCACACGGTCTGTATTGTGCCATTGCCGAATCCGAATGGAATCTTGAAACGGCTAAGCACCAACAGCAACAGACCATTATCCTCAATAATGTCACGGATGCGGTCGGAAGCAGTATATATAGCTGATGTCTGAATCATATCTATTGCTACAGGAAATGTAAAGAATCCCGGTGCAAAATTACTTCCAATACGTAAAACATGCCATACCTAAGAACGATTAAAAACACTCTGCATTTTTATACGCAATACTGTCAATCCGGTATAAGACTTCGCTTTATATCCTATTTTTAGGATTACAACACATAGAATAGTGGCACATTTCTACAATTTTTAGGTATTTCCCTATTCCTTCCAAGGTTGTAATTTTGCACCCAAAATTAATTATTATGATTTATCGGATTTTTATAATATCGTTAATATCAGTTCTTGGAACTGTATCAGCCGGTGCCATGCAAGTTTCTGGAGTGGTATCCGGCAAAGTGGTGCAAGCCGACGGCACTCCAGTCGATTATGCCACCGTATATCTTAAAGGTACGAATTATTCAGGTTCAGCCAATGAAAGAGGAATATACCATATTAAAGCGCCAGCGGGTAAATATACTATTGTATTTTCGTCACCGGGTTATGAATCTAAGGAATTAACGGTGCAGATAAATGCAGGTGAGCGCACAAAACTGACTGCAAAGTTAAAACCGACTACGGAACTTGCCGAGGTGGTTGTCGTAGGCAATGTTTTGAGCAAAACACGCAACTCCGCTTTCAATGCTACAGCTATTAATACTGAGGAATTTGTAAACACGACAAAAACATTGAGCGAAGCATTGGCGAAAGCACCCGGCATGAAAATCCGAGAAAGCGGTGGTGTCGGGTCTGATATGGCCGTTACAATGGACGGCTTCAGCGGGAAACATGTCAAAGTCTTTATCGACGGCATACCCCAGGAGGGCGTTGGCAGCTCTTTCGGACTCAACAACATACCGGTGAACTTTGCGGAACGAATAGAGGTATACCGTGGAGTTGTTCCGGTGGGTTTCGGTGCAGACGCCATAGGCGGAGTAATAAATATTGTTACGCCTAAGCATCGGCGGCGATGGTTTTTGGATGCATCGTATTCCTATGGTTCTTTTAATACCCACAAAAGCTATGTCAACTTAGGTCAAACTCTGTCCAACGGCTTTAAATACGAATTAAATGCGTTTCAGAATTATTCAGACAATAATTATTGGGTTGATTCGCCTGTTGAGAATTTTGTTACCGGTGCCATTAATCGCAAAAAACATGAGCATGTCCGTCGCTTCAACGACACTTACCACAACGAGGCTGTGATTGCCAAATTCGGGGTCGTGAACAAACCTTGGGCTGACCGTCTGCTGGCCGGATTTACATACTCACATATGTATAAGGAAATTCAGACAGGTGTACGGCAGGAAATCGTTTACGGGCAGAAACACCGTCATGGACATTCAATAATCGGTTCGATCGAATATGGCAGACGTAATGTTTTCACAAATGGTCTTGATGTCTCACTGAATGCCAATTATAACCGGAGTGTAATGATAAATGTCGACACCGCATCTGTAAAGTATAATTGGCGTGGCGAAACGGAGAAGCTTAACACTCCAGGAGAGCAGTCTTATCAAAACTATCGGTCCAATAACAACAGTTGGTCTGCGGCTTTTACATCCAACTACCGCATCAACGAAAAACATCAATTTACAGTGAATAACGTTTTTAACACGTTCGGCCGATCGAATGACAATCTTTTGGCAGCCGTGGCAAGTAGCGATGAAATCGCAAAAGAGACAAGCAAGAACATATTTGGCGTTTCCTATCGTTATAGACCAAATTCAAAATTCAGTTTAACCGCATTCGGGAAACAATACCATCAGTACGTGGCAGGACCGGTGGCCACCTCTGCTGCACAGGATAAATATGTCAAAATCACCCGATCTGTCGATGCTTTCGGCTACGGTGCGGCAGGGACATGGTTTATGCCGTTGGGATTTCAGTTGAAGGCTTCTTACGAAAAAGCATATAGGCTTCCGACAATAGAGGAAATGTTCGGCGATGAAGATCTTGAAGTCGGTGATATGGCGCTAAAGCCTGAATCGAGCCACAATCTAAACCTGAACCTTAGCTATAATGCTTTTTTCGGCAACAGCACAATCTATGTGGAAGCCGGATTCATCTATCGTGACACCAGAGACTACATACAACGCAACATCTTATCGCTTGGCGGAGGCAAATCAGCTGCCACTTACGTCAACTACGGGAAAGTTGATACCAAAGGCATAAGTGTCACGGCTCGTTACTCATTTGCAAAATGGCTCAGTTTGGGAGGGAGCTTCACTCAGATGAACGTACGCGACAACATGAAGACCGCAATAGGAAGTTCTGTCACCAATATAGCATACCGTGAACGTATGCCCAATCTTCCGTATTTGTTCGCTGATTCAGATGTCAACTTCCATTGGCACGGATTGGGCGGAAAACATAACGTGCTTACAGTAGCCTACGACAACCAGTACACACATCGATTCTGTTATTACGCTTCCAACATCGGCTCAAATAACAACGACTATATGGTGCCTGATCAGTTTTCCCACAATCTCACTTTATCCTATGGGATTAAGAACGGACGGTATAACATTTCGTTTGAATGCCGCAATTTCACGGACGCAAAACTTTATGATAACTTCAGCCTCCAGAAAGCAGGACGCGCATTCTATGGTAAACTAAGAATCTATTTTGGCAACTAACTAAAATATATAAAACAATGCGAAAACTTTTTCGATTAGGCGCATTATCCGCGCTCACATTGCCTCTGGCGCTCACATCATGCTCGGAAGAAACCGTTGGTGGAGATGACAAGGGCGCTGCCGTGGATGGCAGATTTGTAATCTCTGCATCAGTGCAAGGGTCAAACGCGACATCCCATGTTCTCCTTACCGCAGAATCTCTTGACGGCGGAAACCTGTCGGCTGAAGGAACAGGGCTGGTCAACGACGGCGCAAGCCAATGGGTGTTCCATGGTCAGGACTATCTCTATGCTCTTACCTATAATCAAGGCAATGCCGGCACCACACGAAGCTACTTCCTTGGTCAGAACGGTTCTGTGCAGCCCCGCGATATGGAGTATAAGGTCAGCCGCTTCACCTCCTACGGTATTTACGACAACTATATCATGTCAATGTCAACCGGAAATGGCCCGGATACTCAGGCTGATGCAAACGGTTATCTTCCAAAGACACTACTTCTGACGTACCTTGACGTGAATGCAGAGACATCCAGGAGCAACGACACCTCCTCAGGTGCATACTCAGTGGAAAATTTCCTCGGCAACGGGGAATATGTGACACTCGCAGGTATCCAGCAAAGCGGGAACAGGATTTATTCAGGCGCGGTTCCGATGGGTCTGAGCCAGTATGGAGCTGCTATCGACGGAGGCAAGTGGGTACGTAAGGGGTACGAAGATCTTGTGAAGACAGCCGACGGCGGCTCCAACAGCAGCAGCTACAAGAAAGGGGAACTGCAATGGACTCAGTATCCAGATGAAGGATGGGTGGCTATTTTCAATGATTCCGGCATGACCAATCCGACACTCGTCAAGTCCGACAGAATCAGCTACCCTTGCGGACGGCTCAAGTCTCAGTATTATCAGACTGTGTGGGCTGCCGACAACGGTGACATCTATGTGTTCTCGCCCTCTTATGCCAAGACCATGACTGATTCTCGCCAGCAAACGAAGCTGCCTGCCGGTGTGGTTCGCATCCCTGCCGGAAAGACTGAGTTTGACGATTATTACTGTAACATTGAAGAACAGTCTGAAGGTCGCTCGTTCATGCGTTGCTGGCCCGCAGGAGGCAACAGATTCCTTCTTCTGATGTATGACCGCCCTCTGACTCAAAAAGGATTTGCAGCCACAGACCTTGCCATATTTGATGCCGACTCAAAAAAGCTTACATTCGTTAAAAATCTCCCCAGCGGGATATCTTCTTTTGGGAAAACGGTATATGTGCATAACGGAGCCGTATATATTGCCATAAATGTTGAGAACAGTTACCCGGCCATCTACCGCATAAATCCGTCAACGGCAACAGCGACTAAGGGTCTGACTGTAGAGGCTACTGAAATTACGGGATTCGGATTCCTTGAAGCAAAGAAGTGAAGACATGATAAAGATTTTTCACAAGATTCATCTCTGGCTGTCCGTTCCTTTCGGCATTATCATCACCTTGATATGTTTCTCTGGCGCGATGCTCGTCTTTGAGCCGGATATAACGCGGATAATCAGGAGCGAAGTATATTATGCAACTTCATCCGAAGGCAAGCCCCTCCCTATGGATGTACTTATGGAAAAGGTAAAAGCGACGCTTCCAGATTCCGTATCCATAACGGGGATAACGGTGTTTGCCGACAAAGACCGCACCTATCAGGTCAATCTGTCAAAGCCTCGCCGTGCCTCAATGTTCATTGACCAGTATTCCGGCAATATCACCGGTAAATATGAGCGTATAGGATTCTTCTCGATTATGTTCAAACTTCACCGCTGGCTGCTTGACAGTTCCAATCCGCACGGAGGTGGGTTGAAAATAGGTAAACTCATAGTTGGAGTGTCTACATGCATATTTGTAATCGCCCTGATATCCGGAGTAGTGATTTGGTGGCCGAGAGTACGCACGGGATTAAGACGCAGCCTTACAATCACGACAAAAAACGGTTGGCGTTTTTTTTGGAAAAGTCTCCACGTCGCCGGAGGAATGTATGCCCTTGTCATAGTTCTGGTAATGGCGTTGACTGGCCTTACTTGGTCTTTCGACTGGTATAGGAGCGCATTTTATGCAGTGTGTGGCGTGGAATATGCTCCACGCCACAACAATGGCAGAAATGCAAAAAACAGTCGAGACAGTCATAATGCGCATGGAATCAAACGGGAGCGCATTGATGATGGGAAAGAAGATATCGAGACATGGCGTCAGCACTCGGAATTCGGACACTGGCAGCAGTTTTATGATGAACTGAAGATTCAGAATCCTGATGCCCCTCAGATAACAATTGGAATTGAAAAGGCAACAGTTAAACTTGGCTCAATGGGCAACGGACGAGCCTCTGATTCATATGTATATAAAAATCGTACAGAAGCAATCAGCCCTTCGGCAAAGTATGCAGACTCGGATCCGGCTGACAAGTTGCGAGGATGGATATATTCCATCCATACTGGCAGTTTTGGAGGAATGACCACTCGGATAATGTGGTTTTTTGCGTCTATATTAGGTGCGAGCCTGCCCATAACAGGCTACTATATGTGGATCAGACGTCTAAAGAAACGGAACCATTAAGAGGCTGTTTAGGGGGTGTTTCATAACAATTGTTAATGCCCCCCTAAATCTTGATTGTCTTCATAACGGCTTATATGCTTGCTCTGTTTCGCGATTCAAGATTTTTTCGTAATTTTGCAGTCTGTAAAAATCCGTTAAAACACCAGTACTTTGTACGTACCATCACATACAGCGATGATCACATTTTTCAAAAAAGGCTCAACGACAATCCTTGCGGTGGAAAGCAACGATTGTCTCTCACCGGACGACATCACCCGGCTTTCTTGGCTTTTCGGCGAAGCAACCCCGCTGAAAGCACGCAAAATCAGCGGCACTTTCGTCGGCCCGCGAAAGGAGATGATAACCCCATGGAGCACCAACGCCGTGGAAATGGCGGCCAATATGGGCGTCGCCGGTATCAGCCGGATTGAACAATATGAGAAAACGGCAGACCCGCATCCGGCATTCGACCCGATGCTTCAGAACCTCTACCTCGGACTCGACAAATCAATCTTCACCGCCGACATAAAGGCTGATGAGATAATAGAAATCGAAGACATCGAAAAATACAACTCGGAAGAGGGTCTTGCCCTGTCTTCCGAAGAGGTGAGCTATCTCAAAGCCTTGTCTGAAAGGCTCGGACGCAGGCTCACAGACTCCGAAGTGTTCGGATTTTCACAAGTAAATTCCGAACATTGCCGCCACAAGATATTCAACGGCCGATTCATAATCGACGGAAAAGAGATGCAGGAATCCCTTTTCTCCATGATCAAGAAAACCTCAAAGGAGAATCCGAATTCCCTCGTGTCGGCCTACAAGGACAATGTGGCTTTTGTCGAAGGCCCAAAAGCAATGCAGTTCGCTCCGGCCAACCCGGAAACAGCCGACTTTTTCGAGGAGCGCAAAGTGAAAACAGTGATTTCGCTTAAAGCGGAAACCCATAACTTCCCCACGACCGTGGAGCCTTTCAACGGTGCAGCCACCGGCACCGGCGGTGAAATCCGCGACCGTTTGGGGGGAGGAAAGGCAAGCCTTCCGATTGCCGGGACTGCGGTATACATGACCGGATATCCTCGGCCAGACGAATGCCGCAAATGGGAATGCGGCGCCCCGCTTGCACGTCCTTGGCTTTATCAGACCCCTGAACAGATTCTCATCAAGGCGTCGAACGGTGCTTCCGATTTCGGCAACAAATTCGGACAGCCTCTGATCTGCGGATCGGTACTGACGTTCGAGCATGAAGAAAACAACGAAACGCTCGCCTACGACAAAGTCATAATGCTTGCCGGCGGAATAGGGTTCGGAACTATGAAGGATGCCGTAAAAGGCACTCCGGAACCGGGCATGAAAGTCGTGGTCATGGGCGGCGACAACTACCGCATCGGCATGGGCGGCGGCGCGGTTTCTTCTGTTGAAACAGGCCAATACGCCAATGCCATAGAACTTAACGCGGTGCAGCGCGCCAACCCTGAGATGCAGAAGCGCGTCAGCAACGTAGTCCGCGCTTTGGCAGAAATGGAAGAGAACCCATGTGTGAGCATCCATGACCATGGCGCGGGAGGACATCTGAACGCTCTTTCGGAACTTGTGGAAGCAACAGGAGGAAAGATTGACATGAAAGAACTGCCCGTGGGCGACACGACGCTTTCTGCCAAGGAAATCATAGGCAATGAAAGCCAGGAACGCATGGGGCTTGTCATACACAGCAAAGATGTGGAACGTGTGCGCAAGATAGCCGAACGAGAACAGGCACCGTTCTATGTGGTGGGAGAGACCACCGACGATGCGCGATTCGTGTTTGAACAGGAAGACGGCTGCCGTCCGATAGATCTCGCCATGGCCGACATGTTCGGAAACTCGCCCAAGACTGTGATGACCGATTCAAAGACGGAACGCACGTTCATGCCTGTGGAATACTCCACTTCTCCCGCAGATGTGGAAGGCTACATACGAGATATGCTTGGACTTGAAGCCGTCGGGTGCAAGGATTGGCTTACCAACAAAGTTGACCGCTCCGTAACCGGACGCATAGCACGTCAGCAATGCCAAGGAGAACTCCAGCTGCCGCTGAGCGACTGCGGCGTGGCGACTCTCGACTATCATGGCAAAGCTGGAATAGCCACCTCCATAGGACATGCCCCTCAGGCTGCCCTTATAGATCCGGCCAAAGGGTCTGTGCTGTCTATTGCCGAAGCCCTGACCAACATATCCGGAGCCTTGCTGAAACAAGGGCTTAAGTCGGTTTCACTTTCGGCCAACTGGATGTGGCCATGCAAGAATCCAGGACAGGACGCAGCCCTTTACGAAGCCGTGAAGGCTTGTTCAGACTTTGCATGCGCTCTCGGCATCAACATCCCGACCGGCAAGGATTCTCTCTCCATGACCCAAAAATACGGAGACAAGAAGGTGATGGCACCGGGAACCGTAATCATCTCTGCCGCAGGTGAAGTGCGCAATGTCCGCCGCGTGGCCTCTCCGGTTGCCCAACTGAAGAAGTCCTCTTTCATCTACATAGACATGAGCCGCGACGAAATGCGCCTCGGCGGATCCGCATTCGCGCAGTCGCTCAATCGCATCGGCGATGCCGCTCCGACCGTTACCGACCCGGCATATTTCGCCCGTGTGTTCAATGCAATACAAAAGCTTCTTGAACGCAACCTCATCCTCGCCCAACACGACGTTAGTGCCGGTGGACTTGCAACTGCACTTCTTGAAATGACGTTTGCTAACACGAAAGGAGGCCTTGACATCAGTCTTGACTCTTTCGGAGAAACCGACATCGTAAAGATTCTGTTTGCAGAAAACCCGGCCATAGTGATTCAGGTGGCCGATTCAAAAATGCCTTTGGCAAAAGATGTACTCGACACAGCTCAGGCAGATTACAGGATTATTGGAAAAGCCGAAATCTCCTCAAAGGGGGAATACCGCAAGCTGAACCTGTCAAAAGGAAGCTTCCGGCTCTCGCTTCCGATAGAGGAAATGCGCCGCCAATGGTTCCGTCCCTCGTTCATTCTTGATATGGACCAGACCGCGCAGAAATGTGCTGAGGCCCGCTTCATGAATCTCGGCAAGCAACCTGTGCGCTTCCGCTTCCCTGCCGATTTCAAAGGCTCCCTCGAAAGTATGGGGCTCTCTGAACACCGCCCCAAAAAGTCGGGTGTACGCGCTGCAATCATCCGTGAGAAAGGCGTGAACGGCGACCGGGAAATGGCCTACAGCCTATATCTTGCCGGCTTCGACGTGAAAGATGTGGCCATGACCGACATCACATCAGGTCGGGAAACACTGGAAGACGTGAATATGATAGTCTTCTGCGGCGGGTTCTCCAACTCCGACGTTCTCGGTTCAGCCAAAGGCTGGGCTGGTCAGTTCCTCTTCAATGAAAAGGCAAAACGCGCCCTCGACAACTTCTATGCCCGCCACGACACTCTTTCGCTTGGCATATGCAACGGATGCCAGCTAATGATTGAGCTTGGACTGATAACTCCGGAACTTGAAAAGAAGCCGAGAATGCTCCACAATGATTCCGGGAAATTTGAATCCACATTCCTTTCGCTCGACATACCCGACAACAACAGCGTCATGCTCGGTTCCCTCGCCGGTTCACGTCTCGGAATATGGGTGGCTCACGGAGAAGGCAAATTCCAGCTCCCCGGCTCTCTGAAGGACTACAACATCGCGGCCAAATACAGCTATGCATCGTATCCTGGCAACCCCAACGGATCTCGTGCCTCCGTGGCAGCCATTACAAGCCGCGACGGTCGGCACCTTGCCATGATGCCGCATCTTGAGCGTGCGATATTCCCGTGGCAGTGCGGATTCTACCCATCCACCCGCCTCAAGGACGATGCCACGCCCTGGCTCACCGCATTCGTCAATGCACGCCGTTGGATTGAAGCCAACATCTCCGTCCGTTGATGAAGAAGGCAAAAAGCATCCCAAAAAAATCATCAGGGAGGGCGGCGCTCTTTTTTGCGTCGCTCCCCTTGATGCTTATGCTTGCCGGATGCTTCACCGGAATAGAAAGCACCCAAAAAATCAACATCACGCGTGAAGACCGCAAGCTTCTAACCCTCACCGAAGAAGACACATTCCTGAACAAAATCCACGGACAGCCCCTTGCCGAATGGAACACCGGCAAGCAATTCATAGTCTCCGACGGCAGAATCTCGCTTCTTTTCGACCGTTCAGGTGGATATCACGAACACTCTGACACTTCCGGAATGACCGGCAGACATCTTGCTTTCAAAGGCATAAGCCATCGACGTCTTCCGGATGCTTCCGAAGAAACCGTGCTGCTTCTTTCCGACGAAAAGAACGAATTCCGTCTGCCCACCGGCAAAAGTCCGCTTGAATCAAGATATGGAGTCCAAAGCTCCGACATTCCGATGCTGATAGACCTTGATATGGTAAAAGACGCAGACAGGCTGCTTACGGGCAGAAAGCTTTGGATACGGACAGCCCTGTGGTACGACATTGACGGCAACCGCATGGCCGGACGAAAGTTCATCCCTGTAACCGTGGAACGCGTGGAGCCTGGCACAATGGTATTCCCTCTAAGGCTTACTCTTTCCGACGAATCGGGACTCATTTTCATCCAATACATGAACATCGGCAACGGAAGCAATGAAAGCCGTTCATTCGCCAAACTTTTCCGTCTCTCCGACCCTCGCACAAGCTATCCTGCCATAAGCGACGAGAATTGGGCATTGATCCAGAAAGGTAAGATACGCCTTGGTATGACCAAAGAGGAATGCCGCCTTTCTCTCGGCAATCCTACATCAACCGATTCCGGACACGACTACAGCTCTACAATAGACATATGGAAATATGAAGACGGGACTTTTCTCCGTTTTCAGGACGGACTGCTCATCGACCTGATGAAATGAAATCAGATATGTTCAAACAAGACTACGACATAACGCATCTCACCACTTTCGGCATCCCCGCAAAAGCACGCCTGTTTGCCGAATACGGCTCCGTCAAGGAACTGACAAAAATCTCGCGTAAACCCGAATTTCTCGAAAACGAAGTGCTTCACATAGGAGGAGGAAGCAATCTTCTGTTTGTGAACGACTTCGACGGGCTTGTCCTGCACAGCGGAATCAAGGGCATCGAGCGTTACGACAAAGATTCCGAAACAGCATTCGTAATAGCAGGGGCAGGCGAGAAATGGACAGAGCTGGTGGATTGGTGCATCGCCCAAGGACTTGCCGGACTCGAAAACCTTGCCGGGATTCCAGGTGAGGTAGGTGCATCGGCCGTACAGAATGTCGGCGCATACGGCGTTGAAGCCAAAGACGTGATACACGCAGTGGAATGCTTCGATACAGAAGCACGCAAAACAATCCGACTAACTGCCGAACAGTGCCGTTTCGGCTACCGCGACAGCATTTTCAAGCACGAGGCCAAAGGACGCTACTTCGTGCTTCGCGTCAGCTTCCGGCTTCGTCCTTCCACAGAAGCCGAGGTTCTCGGCTATGGTCCGCTAAAGGATTTTGAACAACGCCTCGGACATCATCCTTCCATTGCGGAAGTGAAACGTGAAGTAGAATCCATCCGCGCCTCAAAGCTTCCCGACCCGAAGTGCATCGGAAGCGCGGGAAGCTTCTTCAAGAATCCGGTTGTTTCCAAAGCCTTCTATGAAGGAGAAGTGCTAAGACGAGATTCCGACGTGCCATGTTTTGAACTTCCTGACGGAAACGTCAAAATCTCTGCGGCGTGGCTAATAGACCATGCCGGTCTAAAAGGCAAAAGGACAGGCGGAGCCGAGGTTTATCCTTCTCAACCGCTTGTGATAGCCAACATAAACGAAGCCACCGCCTCAGACGTATGCAGACTTTCAAAGACAGTAGTCAATGAAGTGAACCGACGATTCGGAATCCGTCTTAGGCCAGAAGTCAATTTCATCGACAGCTCAGTCCAAATAACTGTTCTCGGAAGCGGGACATCGAAAGGAATTCCGGAAATCGGCTGCAGTTGCGAAGTGTGTTCGTCAAAAGATTTAAAGGACAAGCGGTTCCGGTCGTCTGTATATGTACGCACCCACGGCCTTGACATCCTAATAGACTCATCTCCTGATATGCGCATTCAAGCACTCACAAACGACATTGACAACGTGGATGCCGTGCTCATAACACACAATCACACCGACCATGTCGGCGGCATCGACGACCTCCGGCCATTCTGCCATTCCGGTGCCATCCCGGTCTACCTGAAGAAGGATGTAGCTGATTCGTTGCGCGTGAGGTATGATTATTGTTTCAAGGAACACGCATATCCCGGGGTCCCAAGCCTTGAACTGAAAGAAACAGGTCTTGAACCTTTCCACATAGAAGGACTGAAAATCATCCCGATCGGCGTCAGACACGGCAAGTTGCCAATCCTTGGATACAGAATAGGCAAATTCGCCTATATAACAGATGCCAAGACAATTGACGAAAGTGAGAAAGAGAAACTAAACGGAGTGGAAGTGCTTATTGTAAACGCGCTGCGCGACCGCGACCATTTCGCACATTTCACCATAGGAGAGGCTATTAAACTGATAGAGGAAATCAAGCCGAAACGCGCATATCTCACGCATATATGCCATGAAGCCGGCACACACAAGGAGCTTTCCGAAAGGATGGAAAAAGAATCAGACCGCCTCGGCATCGAAATACGCCCTGCCTTCGACGGCCAGCATATAGACATAAAGTAAAGTTGTGGCACGAGGCACCGTAGTCGTACCACCATAACAAACACAAAGATATGACCAGACAAGAACTCATAACCCAAATCCGCCAGAAAGAATCATTCCTTTGCGTAGGTCTTGACCCTGACATCAAGAAAATACCTGAGCATCTCTTGCGCGAAGAGTATCCGCTATTCGCATTCTGCAAGGCAATAGTAGATGCAACGGCTCCATACGCAGTGGCCTATAAACCAAACCTCGCTTTCTTTGAAGCCGAAGGCACAGCAGGGACTGAAGCTTTCGAGAAAACCGTAGAATACATCCGAACCAACTATCCTGAGACATTCATCATCGCAGACGCAAAACGCGGCGACATAGGAAATACGTCGGCTCTGTACGCTCGTTCGTTCTTCTCCCATTACGGGGTGGATGCGGTTACGGTCGCACCATATATGGGTGCTGACAGCGTGAAGCCTTTCCTTGGCGAACCGGGAAAATGGGTAGTGCTTCTTGCCCTGACCTCAAATCCGGGTTCTATGGATTTCCAGATGCAGGAACTCTCCAACGGCAAACGCCTTTTCGAGCAAGTGCTCGAGACTTCAAGGGAATGGGCAGGAACCGACGAGATGATGTACGTGGTTGGTGCCACCAGAGGCGAACTCATCGGCGATGTCCGCAAGATTGTCCCTGACAGTTTCCTTCTCGTGCCCGGCGTGGGTGCCCAGGGAGGAAGCCTTGAGGAAGTATGCCGTTACGGCATGAACAAAGACTGCGGCCTTCTCGTCAACTCATCCCGCGGCATCATCTACGCATCAAAAGGGGAGGACTTCGCCGAAGCAGCATCACGCGAAGCCCATAAACTCCGCGACGCAATGGCCGCCCATCTCGCCGCAAATCTGTAATCTCCACAATAACGACTGCGGGGGCCAACCGATCGGTTGGCCCCCGCAGTCGTTATCAATTGCCTTTATGACTGTTTATTTGCCTTCTTTCTTCATCTCTTTGGCCCAAGAGTCTTTCAGGCCAATGGTTTTATTGAAGACAAGTTTCTTTTCAGAAGAATCCGTGTCTACGGTATAATAACCCAGACGCTGGAACTGGTAATGATCTCCGGCCATGGCGCGCTCTGCAAGCCATGGCTCAACCATGACATTTTCGCGCACTATGAGCGAGTCGGGATTGAGGAGGTCGCGGAAATCGCCTTCTTCTGCCGACGGATTCTCTACCGCAAAGAGCCGGTCATAATCCCTGACCTCAACCTTCACTGCGGAAGGAACCGACACCCAATGAAGTGTGCCTTTCACCTTCCTGTCCGCACCCGGAAGTCCGCTACGCGTCTCAGGGTCGTAAGTAGCCAAAATCTCCAAGATGTTGCCATCTTCATCCTTCTTCACACCGGTACATTTCACTATATATGCACCTTTGAGACGCACTTCCTTGTCTGGCGACATACGGAAAAACTTTTTGGGAGGATTCTCCATAAAATCTTCACGCTCTATCCAAAGTTCACGCGTGAACGGCATCTGATGCTTGCCCTCCACAGGATTTTCCGGATTGTTGTCCATCTCCATCATCTCAGTCTGCCCTTCGGGATAATTGGTAAGGACGAGCTTGACAGGATTCTGCACCGCACTAACGCGAGTGGCCGTCTTGTTGAGATCCTCGCGCACAGAATGCTCAAGCAGCTCTATATGGTTGAGCGCTTCATACTTGGTGTAGCCGATACGATTTATGAAATCCTTGATTGCAGAAGGAGTGTAGCCGCGACGTCTGAGCCCGCATATAGTCGGCATACGGGGGTCGTCCCAACCTCTCACCAAACCTTCCTTGACGAGCTGAAGCAGTTTGCGCTTGCTCATGACAGTGTAGGTAAGGTTCAAGCGATTGAATTCAATCTGACGAGGGCAATATGATTCATCTGCCAATTCCTTGACGAAATACTCATAAAGCGGACGGTGAGGCACGAATTCCAATGTGCATATAGAATGGGTAACGCCCTCGAAATAATCGCTCTGCCCGTGCGCGAAATCATACATCGGATAGACTTTCCACTTGTTGCCTGTACGCCAATGCGGAGTCTTGATGATGCGATACATGATCGGATCCCGGAAGTGCATATTCGGATTGGCCATATCTATCTTGGCCCTGAGCACCATCGAACCCTCCTCGAACTCACCGTTGTTCATACGCTCAAACAGTTCAAGGTTTTCCTCTACAGGACGATTGCGGTAAGGGCTGTCCTTACCGGGTTCGGTAGGCGTACCCTTCTGCGCGGCAATCTCTTCGCTCGACTGCTCATCCACATAAGCCTTTCCTTCACTGATCATCCGTTTGGCAAGGTCGAAAAGCTGAGGGAAATAATCAGAAGCATAATAAAGACGGTCTTCCCAATCATATCCGAGCCAATGGATGTCCCGCTTTATTGCCTCCACATATTCAGTGTCCTCCTTCTGAGGGTTAGTGTCGTCAAAACGCAGATTGCATGTGCCTCCGAACTTTTCAGCCGCACCGAAGTCCATAATGAAAGCCTTGGCATGGCCTATGTGCAGGTATCCGTTGGGTTCAGGCGGAAAGCGTGTATTGAGCCTGCCTCCGTTTTTGCCAGCCTCCAAATCGGACTTTATCTCCTGCTCTATGAAGTTGAGGCCGTTCTCATTGACGACGGCCTCGTCTTTAATTTCAGTCATAATCTTTTCGTTTAACTATGTGCTTCCTGCTTGATTATTGGCCTGAAAAGCCCATAAATCAATATTCATCCCACGATTTGATTCCGATTTCATCAATAGACAGATTGCAGAAGGCATTGATGAAAGCCGAAGCCAACCGGGCATTGGTGATAAGAGGAATATTAAGGTCAACTGCCGCGCGACGGACTTTGTATCCGTTGCTTATCTCCTTGTCAGACAGATTTTTCGGAATATTGACAACCATATCAATCTTGTGCGAACGAATCATATCGAGAAGCTGCGGCTGACCCTCTTCCGTCGGCCAATAGACACGAATTGCCGGGATTCCGTTTTCATTAAGGAAACGATGAGTCCCTTCAGTGGCACAAATCGTGTAACCCTTACGGTGCAGCTTACGCGCAGGCTCAAGCAACGCAACCTTCTGGCGCGCTCCGCCGGAACTGATGAGCACCGAACTCTTCGGAATCGTGTAGCCTACGGAAAGCATCGCCTTCAAGACCGCCTCATCCGTGTCATCACCGATACATCCAACTTCTCCTGTCGAACTCATATCTACGCCAAGCACAGGGTCTGCACCCTGAAGACGAGAGAAAGAGAACTGTGAGGCCTTGATGCCCACATAGTCCAGATCGAAAGCCGATTTTCCCGGCTTGTCCACCTTAAGACCAAGCATGACTCGTGTAGCCGCATCTATGAAGTTCTGCTTCGACACCTTGCTGACGAATGGGAACGAACGGGACGCACGAAGGTTGCACTCAATCACTTTTATGTCATTGTCCTTGGCGAGGAACTGGATGTTGAACGGGCCGGAAATATGCAATGCCTGTGCTATCTTGCCGGAAATCTTCTTTATGCGGCGCATAGTCTCCACATAAAGCTTCTGAGGAGGGAACTGGATTGTGGCATCGCCCGAATGCACACCCGCGAACTCTATATGTTCCGAAATCGCATAAAGCTTGATTTCACCGTTCTGGGCCACGGCATCCATCTCTATCTCTTTGGCCTGCTGAATGAATTCCGACACGACTACAGGATGGCGTTTCGACACGTTAGCCGCAAGCCGCAAGAAACGTGTAAGCTCCTCTTCATTGGAACATACGTTCATCGCCGCTCCGGAAAGAACGTATGACGGACGCACGAGAACGGGGAAGCCTACTTCAGCCACGAACTCGTTGATTGCTTCAAGCGACGTAAGCTCGCGCCAACGCGGCTGATCCACTCCGATTGAATCGCAGAGCGACGAGAACTTGTTGCGATCCTCTGCACGGTCGATGTCATAAGCCTGTGTCCCGAGAATCTTCTGGCCCGCACCGTCAAGACGCATGGCAAGATTGTTAGGAATCTGACCACCGGTAGAAAGTATAACGCCGTGAGGATTCTCAAGCTCCAATATGTCCATGACACGCTCGTATGTCAGTTCGTCGAAATACAGGCGGTCGCACATATCGTAGTCAGTAGATACTGTCTCCGGATTGTAATTGATCATCACAGGACGTAGACCTTCTTTGGCTACAGTGAGAAGCGCGTTCACACCACACCAGTCAAACTCCACCGAGCTTCCTATTCTATACGCGCCCGAACCGAGCACCACCACGGATTTACCGTCGTTTTCATAAGTGATGTCGTTCTCGCTGCCGTTGTATGTCAGATAGAGATAGTTGGTCTGTGCAGGATACTCTGCGGCAAGCGTATCAATCTGCTTGACCACAGGAACTATGCCAAGTTCCTTACGACGAATCCTTACGCTGTCAGACAACTCTTCACTCCGCTCATTCATGGCATTGCCGAAAAGAGCCCGGCCTATCTGGAAATCGCTGAATCCCTGACGTTTCGCCTTTTTGAACAAATCCAAAGGCAGAGCTTCCACCTTGTCATAGCCTTCAAGCTCCTTGCCGGTCTCTACTATATGGCGGAGCTTTTCAAGAAACCAACGGTCAATCTTGGTCAAATCATGAATCTGCTCAACAGTGAATCCGTGGCGCAGAGCCGTTGCGATTGCAAAGACACGCATGTCGGTCGGCTCTTTCAGTGCCAGCTCTATGTTGTCGCGGCTCACCTCCTTGTTCTCTACAAATCCGTGCATACCGCGTCCCGTCATACGCAGGCCTTTCTGTATCGCCTCCTCAAAAGTGCGGCCAATAGCCATCACCTCACCGACGGACTTCATAGACGAACCGATTTCACGGCGGACGCCATGGAATTTGCCCATGTCCCAACGTGGAATCTTACATACTATATAGTCCAATGCAGGCTCAAAGAAAGCCGATGTGGACTTGGTAACAGAATTCTTTAGCTCGTGCAGTCCGTAGCCCAAGCCCAATTTAGCCGCAACGAAGGCAAGAGGATATCCAGTAGCCTTCGAGGCAAGCGCAGAGCTGCGCGACAAGCGGGCATTGACCTCAATGACACGGTATTCCATCGACTTCGGATCGAAGGCATACTGCACATTGCATTCACCAACGATGCCGATATGACGTATTATCTTTATGGCAAGTTTACGGAGATAATGATAGTCTTCATTGGAAAGAGTCTGTGAAGGAGCAACCACTATGCTCTCGCCGGTATGTATTCCGAGAGGGTCAAAGTTCTCCATATTGCAGACCGTTATGCAGTTGTCATAACGGTCTCGTACCACTTCGTATTCAACCTCTTTCCAGCCTTTAAGGGATTTCTCCACAAGCACCTGAGGCGAGAAGGAGAGGGCTTTCTCCACAAGATGCACAAGTTCATCCTTGGTGTCGCAGAATCCGCTTCCAAGCCCGCCGAGGGCATAAGCGGCACGGACTATTACGGGGTAACCCAAACGGTCGGCTGCGGCAACAGCACCTTCCACATCGCATACAGCCTCGCTTTTGATGGTCCTGACATCAATCTCGTCAAGTTTCTCCACGAAAAGCTCCCTGTCTTCCGTGTCCATAATTGCCTGTACGGGCGTACCGAGCACTTCCACTCCGAATTCCTCAAGAATGCCCTCTTCGTAAAGCTTCACTCCGCAGTTAAGAGCCGTCTGGCCTCCGAAAGAAAGCAGAATTCCATCCGGACGCTCCTTTTCAATTACTTTTTTGACAAAATACGGAGTTACCGGAAGAAAATATATCTTGTCGGCAAACCCCTCGGAGGTCTGCACAGTCGCGATGTTCGGATTGATGAGCACCGTCTCGATGCTTTCCTCCTTGAGGGCTTTAAGTGCCTGCGAACCGCTATAATCGAATTCACCGGCCTCGCCGATTTTAAGCGCACCCGAACCGAGCAGCAACACTTTCTTTATGGGCTTCATCGGCCCTGATTTTATGTCGTTCATTTGAGTCTTGTCTTGTGGAAGTGGATTATAACATTGCTATGAACTTGTCGAATATGAACTCAGTGTCCTTCGGGCCGCTGCTTGCTTCAGGATGGAACTGGGCCGAGAAGAAAGGCTTGCTCTTGTGGCGAAGTCCCTCATTGGAGCCATCGTTCAGATTTATGAACAGGGGTTCCCAGTCGGCAGGCACAGAGTCGTTGTCAACTGCAAATCCATGGTTCTGCGATGTTACGAAGCACTGGTCCGAACACGCCATGATTACAGGCTGGTTATGCCCACGATGACCATATTTAAGCTTGAAAACCTTCGCTCCGGCCGCACGTCCCATAAGCTGATTTCCCATACAGATGCCGCAGATTGGCTTGTCTTTCTTCATTGCCTCACGAAGATGCCCGACAGTCGCCTCCGCAAACTCCGGAGAGCCGGGGCCGTTGCTTATGAAAAGGCCGTCATAGTCGAGCGTGTTGAAATCAAAATCCCACGGGACAAGCGTAACCTTAACTCCGCGCCGTGTCAGGCAACGGATGATATTGTATTTTGTGCCGCAGTCCACAAGCACCACATGTTTGTCTCCGTCGCCGAAAGTGCGCACTTCCTTAGTGGACACTTTCGCAATGAGGTTTTCAGTATTGGGGTCCTTGAAATCAATCTCGTCATCATTGCCGAACACAATCTTGCCAAGCATGCTTCCCTTTTCCCGAAGCAGTTTTGTGAGTCGGCGTGTGTCTATTCCGTACAGGCCGACACGCTTCTCCTCTTTGAGCCATTCGCTCAAAGGGCGTTCCGACTGCCAGTGAGACGGCTCATCGCTGTATTCCTGACATATTATCGCTTCACAATGGATACGGTCTGATTCGAAATATTCGCTCACGCCGTCGGCCCCCTTTATTCCGGCAGAAGGAACGCCGTAATTGCCGAGAATCGGATATGTGGTTACTAAAATCTGACCCTCATAGCTGGGGTCAGTAAGACTTTCCGGATAGCCGGTCATAGCAGTGTTGAACACCACTTCTCCGGCGCATGGATGCTCGTATCCGAACGACACTCCCTCAAACCGGGAGCCGTCCTCGAGCACTAATGTGGCCTTTGTCTGTTCGGTCATTTTGCTCATCGATGTTGGTCATGCAAAGTTAGCAGTTTTCCCGCGATTGTGCAAATTCAGCCTTTACTTTCATTCATATTTCCCGATTATGCTTGATGTTCCGGCTTTTTTCATTAATTTTGCGCCTATCTTTCAAAGCTGACGGGAACGGCTTCCGGAACAGGCTTTGTAACATAATGTTATGAAACGCAAAACGTTATTCGCATTTCTCCTGACAACGGCCTCGTGCCTGTGCGTCTCCGCAAACAGCAGTTTCCCTGTAGTCAACATACAAGGGAAGCCCTATTATTACTATGAAGTCAAAAAAGGAGACTCACTCTATGGAATCGCCAAAAACAACGGATGGGACGCAGACAAGCTGTGCGAGCTTAATCCTATCGTATCGCTTGACTTGAAGAAAGGTGCGCGACTCTATTATCCTGTGAGCGACAAAGACGCAGTGGCATCCCGTCTTGCGGAAATCCAAGAACCGCAGACACGGGAGAAAAGGAAAATCCGCCATACCATAGCAAAAGGCGAGACGATATATTCCATTGCCAAGAAATACAATGTGCCTACCGACCTGATTTATTACCAGAATCCTTCTTCAAGGACAGGAATAAAGGCTGGTGAGACGCTTACGATCATCCCGGATGAAAAAATGGCTTCAGCCGAGCTTTATGTTATACAAAGCAAAGACACGCCTTACAGCGTCGCAAAAAAATTCAATTGCGCCGTGGAGGACATATTCAGGGAGAATCCTGGTGTGAGCGAAAAGAATTTCAAAGCGGGCTCCACAATACGCATAATGGCCAACGCAAACGTGCACCGAATCAAAACAGAGACCGTGGAGGCTGAAAAGCTCGACAGCTTTGGCACGTACAAGGCAAAATCCAATGAGTCGTGGGAGGGCATAGCCCGCAGACTCGGGGTCGATGTGGACGACCTGAAAGAAATCAATCCGGAAGTCGAACTGAAGAAAAACACAATAATAGCTGTTCCAAAATATGAGAAGATAGAAGTGGAACGGCAATATGTGGCCGAAGACCCTCGAGAAAAAACGGCAGAAGGTCGTATGGAAATATACGAAGATGTAAAGGCAAGCCTGACGCGGACACCGGGCAAAGTGAAAGTGGCAATAGTGCTCGACACGCCGTCGTCCAAGAAAGACCTGGAGTTCAGCCGTGGATTCATAACAGCCGTAGACCGCTATAAAAACGCCGGTTTTGAAACCGACCTCGAAATAATCCGTGGAGACCGCGACAAAGATGCAGTGCTTGCAGACATCAAAGATTTCAAACCGAGTCTTATCATCACAACCGCAGACAAGGATTATCCTGCCTATCTCAACGAATACGCCAAAGAGAACTATGCGATGGTAGTCAATCCTTTCGATCTGAAATCTGAAGGATTTCTTACAAATCCCGCAGCGATACAATTGATGCCTCCATCGACACAGTTCAACGAATCTGTGGCTCGCTACATACTCGATAATTTCGAAGACCGCAAAATGGTGATTGTCTCTTCCAACATCGAGGATGACCTTATTGCCAACCTTGTGGCAGACCAGACCGATTCTTCAAGAATACTCCAGCTGACTCTTGAGGAACTCCGGGATTATCCTTTCTACGAGACGGAAAAGTACATAGTCTATGCCACGCCTACAAAAAAGAGCGACGTTACCTCTCTCATTGACATCATCCTTACCGCCAAAGAGGAATCGCCACTCACGGAAATAGCTGTCATCGGACGCCCCAGTTGGGTCACGATTGCCGACGGCCTAAAGGAAAAGCTGTTCCAAGCCGACGTATATATTCCTTCCCGTTTCTATTTCGATATGGAAAACGCTGACAGCAAAAACTTCCTTGCCGACTACAAGAGGATATTCAGGCATCCTCCACTGAAGTCATATCCCGTATACGCAGCTTCAGGCTACGATGTTGCAAATTACTTCCTCCCCCTTCAGGCATATGCGCCGGAAGACTACTCAATGACTCCGCAGACAGCCACCCCCCAACTGCAGGTCGATGTGGACTTGTCAAGAATGCCCTCCGGAGGCTATCTCAACCCAATATGCTATATGATACGCTTCGCGCCTTTCCAATACATTGAGAAAATCAGAATAGAATGACCGTGAGATTAATATTCAGACTGGCTCTTGCAGTCTCTGCAATTCTCGGAGGCGCTATGCATTCCTCCGCACAGACCCACTATAAAGCCAACATCGCCATAGGCGTCAAAGGAGGTGCGGACATGTCGCGGGTATTTTTCAATCCGTCAGTAAGGCAAAGCTTCATATTCGGAGGCGTGGCCGGCATGACATTCCGGTATGTGGAAGAGAACCACTTCGGACTGATTGCGGAAGTAAACTGGACACAACGCGGATGGAAAGAGTCTTTCGAAGAAGCCCCTTACAACTATTCCCGCACTTCCAACTATATACAGATTCCGGTGATGGCACACATATATTTCGGTCGTCGGGGAAGGTTCTTCTTTAATGCCGGACCGGAAATAGGCTTTTTCCTGGGGGAATCCACCAAGGCAAACTTTGACCCGTTCAACACTTCCGAGCTTCCGGATTTTCCGAACACAAACCGCACAAACACACAACAGACCTTGCCGATTTCACACAAAGTAGACTATGGCATATCTGCTGGAATAGGAGGAGAATTCAGCATCACGCGACATAATGCGCTTTATATGGAAGCTCGATTCTACTATGGGCTCGGCAACATAGTCAAATCAGGACGCACCGAACCTTTCAATGCATCCAACCAGATGTCTGTAAGCCTTTGTCTCGGATATTGGTTCCGCATAAGATAAGACGATAAAACCATTGGAGGCTCAGCAACCGGTTTTCCCCTCATTGATGAAACAGACACAACCGGCTCCGGCAACAATAGAGATTCCGGACACAATCATCATAAGTTGTTGAGGTGCAATCTCACCAGGAACGCTGAATGCCGCCAAGATCCACCCGCCTGTCATAGCCGCGATGATCTGCGGTACGCATATAGAACAGTTGAACAGGCCGAGATAAGCACCGATGTTGCCGCCGCGCAATGAATTTGCCAGGATGTGAACTGCCAGGCGAACATGGCGGCTCAGGCGATCATATAAAAGCAAACGGAATGAAAAGCAGATACCGGTTCGTTATCAGCCCGGCAAAGACAAATCCTGCGGCACAGAGCATAAGGTTCAGCGCGTAAGATAATTGCTGCTCCGGAAGCTGGGGCCATCGTAATCAACAAGTATTTATTCTACAAGCGAATAGAGCCATTCTATTTCCTTCTTCCAAAGTGAATCATCCGGGGTCTCGAGGATTATGGGCATATCGTCAAACCTCGGATCGTTCATAAACCGTCGGAAAAACTCCTCACCAAGTGTGCCTGTACGCAGACTTGCATGACGGTCTATTCGCGAACCCAGTTCGCGTTTGTCATCGTTCAGATGGATTCCGCGCAGATAGCCGCGACCTATGACTGAATCGAATTCGCGCCATGTTAAGTCATAGCCTTCCTGCGAAGAAATGTCATAGCCCGCCGAATATGAATGGCATGTGTCAATGCAGACCCCGACACGGCCTTTGTCCTCCACCCCGTCGATGATGCGGGCAATCTGCTCAAACCTGTGTCCGAGATTTGAACCCTGACCTGCCGTGTTTTCAATTACCGCCGTAACCCCGTCTGTCTGCTCAAGGGCAAGGTTGATGGATTCGGCTATCCTGTCGAGACAATCATCCTCCGGAATGACATTGAGATGGCTTCCGGGATGGAAATTGAGCATTGTAAGCCCAAGCTGGGCGCAACGCTTCATCTCATCCAGAAAAGACTTCCTCGACTTGTCAAGCTTCTCCGGATCAGGCGAACCAAGATTGATCAGGAAATTGTCATGCGGCAGAATAAGATGTGCCGGATAACCGTATGCCGCGCATCGCTCCTTAAATGCCTGTGCCTCTTTTTCTGTTATGCTTTTTGAATGCCATCGTGAGCTGCTGCCTGTAAAAAGCGCAAAAGATTTGGCCCCTATGCTGTTGGCGTTCAGTGGTGCGGCTGATACGCCGCCCTGCACGCTCACATGTGCTCCTACATATTTCATCTGTAAAAACTCGTTTTGTCAGGCACAAAAGTACTAAAAAATTTCCGTATGACTCCAATTTTTAGTAACTTTATGCCCACAAACAGTCTCAAGACAGAATATGACGTCTATCCCCAACGATTATCCTAAAATATCAAAAGCCAAAATACAGCTGTATGCTAAGCTTGAATCAAAGAAATTCAGGAGCAAACATCATATGTTCATTGCACAAGGCCACAAATCCGTCATCGACACCATCGGGGCTTTCAACCTTGTCAATATATGCGCAACACCTGAATGGATCAATGCCAACATAAGTTCGTTTGAAGCCTACAGGAACCTCATATCATCCGCATCTCCTCAACAGCTCAAGAAGATGTCTTCCCTTAAGAACGCCCCCGACGTCATAGCCGTATACTGGCTTCCTGACGATGACACCGGCATTCCAAAACTCGAAAAAGACAAGCTTTATGTCCTGATTGACGGCATCCAAGACCCCGGCAACCTTGGCTCAATCCTAAGAACCGCCGACTGGTTCGGAATCAGAGATATATTCGCCTCTCCGGATACAGTTGACATATACAATCCAAAAGCTTTGATGGCAACCATGGGATCGTTGGCGAGGGTAAGAATCAGATATCTGAACCTTCCCGATCTCATACGAACCAATCCTTCCTTTCCGGTCTACGGAACTCTGCTCGACGGCTGCGACATATACAAAACCAATATGAATGCCTCCGGAATGGTGGTCTTCGGCAATGAAGGCCAAGGTCTGTCTCCTGAAATCCGTGAGTTGATAGACCGTCCGATTCTGATTCCGCCTTTCAATCCTGCAAGCCATGCGGAATCACTCAACGTAGGCGCAGCCGCAGCCGTGGTTCTGGCTGAATTCCGCCGTTCCCAAATCCACAACACGTTATAACCCACTTGAAATGGCAAAGACAAAGACAGTTTTTTTCTGCAACGAATGTGGACACGAATCTCCGAAATGGGTAGGGAAATGTCCCGGATGCGGCCAATGGAACACGATGGTAGAAGAAACCGTTACGGCAGAAAAAGGTTACGGCAAAAGCCGTCGCGGCCTGCTCGACTCCGATTCGGCCCCGGTCGCGATTTCTGAAATCGAGGCACTTGAAGAGCCTCGGATACATCTTCCGTCCGAAGAGCTAAACCGTGTGCTTGGCGGAGGCCTCGTAGCCGGAAGCCTGACTCTCCTCGGCGGTGAGCCTGGAATCGGCAAATCCACGCTGCTGCTGCAGAACATACTCTCAATACGCAACAAGAAAATCCTCTACGTATCAGGAGAGGAATCGGCCACCCAGCTCAAGCTACGCGCCGACAGAATAGGCAAAGCGGCCGACAACACCTTCATACTGTGCGAAACGTCGCTCGAAAGGATATTCGACCAGACTCAACGCGTCAAGCCACAGCTGCTGGTCATAGACTCCATCCAGACTGTGTATTCCACTGAAATGGAGTCCGCACCGGGATCAGTGAGCCAAGTGCGGGAGTGCGCCGCACGTCTGCTGAGATACGCAAAGACATCATCTGTGCCTGTGATTCTCGTGGGACACATAAACAAGGACGGGGCGATAGCCGGTCCCAAAGTGCTCGAACACATAGTTGACACCGTGCTTCAGTTCGAAGGAGACAGGCAATATCTGTACAGGCTTCTGAGAGCAATCAAAAACCGCTTCGGTTCGACTGCGGAAATAGGTATATACGAGATGGTGGAAAAGGGGCTGCGCGAGGTCAGAAACCCGTCGGAAATGCTCTTGTCGCAGAACCGGGAAGAGAACATGTCGGGCATAGCCATCGGCGTTACGGTGGAAGGCATCAGGCCGCTTCTCATCGAAGTGCAGGCTCTCGTCTCTTCCGCTGCCTACGGCACGCCTCAGCGTTCTGTAACCGGATTCGACCAGCGTCGGTTGAATATGCTTTTGGCCGTACTCGAAAAAAGAGCCAGGTTCAAGCTGTCGCAGAAAGACGTCTTCCTGAACATAGCCGGTGGACTGAAAGTAGCCGACCCTGCGCTTGATCTGGCAGTCGTGGCCGCAGTCATGTCTTCAAACTTCGACATCCCCCTGCCGCAAGGGACAGCAATGGCCGGAGAAGTAGGGCTTTCAGGCGAGATACGCACTGCGGCAAGAATCGACCGCCGAGTGGCAGAAGCCCAGAAACTCGGATTCGACACCATCTACATACCGAAAAACAATCTCAAAGGCGTCAAAACTTCAGATTACTCAATAAATATTGTGGAAGTCTCTAAAGTCGAGGAACTTTTCCGTCACCTCTTTGCATAAGCATTAAGTCAAAGTTCTGATTCCTTGAGTTTCTCTGCATTCTCAGCCACAATGAGATGGTCGATGCAATCCTGTATGTCGCCATTCATAAAGGCAGGAAGATTATAGACCGTATAATTGATACGATGGTCTGTGATGCGTCCTTGCGGGAAATTGTATGTCCTTATTTTTGCCGAACGGTCTCCAGTGCTTACCATAGTCTTTCTTCTCGATGCTATATCATCGAGATATTTTCTATGCTCCCTGTCATATATGAAGGTGCGGAGCCGCGACAAAGCGCGCTCCTTGTTCTTGGGCTGATCCCGCGTCTCGGTGCACTCTATCAGAATCTCTTCCACAGTCCCGGTGTTCGGATTGCGCCAGTTGTAGCGCAGACGGACACCTGACTCCACTTTGTTGACGTTCTGGCCACCGGCACCGCCCGAACGGAAAGTGTCCCACCGGATTTCCCCTTCGTGTATTTCCACCTCAAAATCTTCCGCCTCAGGCAGAACGGCAACCGTGGCGGCAGAAGTGTGCACACGCCCCTGTGTCTCCGTGGCAGGAACACGCTGCACCCGATGCACACCGCTTTCGTACTTCATGATTCCATAGACACCTTCGCCAGTCAGGCTGAAAATAATCTCCTTGAAACCGCCAGCCGCACCTTCCGAAACGCTCGACACGGCCAACTGCCAGCCTTTCGTCTCCGCATATCTCTGATACATACGAAAAAGGTCGCCTGCAAAAAGCGCAGCTTCGTCGCCTCCAGTCCCTCCTCGAATCTCCACAATCGCATTCTTGGAATCATCCGGATCTGCCGGAACAAGAAGGAGCTTTATCTCTTCCTCAAGACCAGGAAGCTTTGAAGAAGCCTCTTCAAATTCTTCACGGGCAAGCTGACGCATCTCCGGATCAGCCTCATCCGACATGACGGCCTGCGACTCCTCAATCGACAATAGTGCCGAACGATAACGCTTCACCGCATCGAGAATCTTTTCAAGGTCGCGGTATTCTTTGGTGAGCTTGACATACCTTGCCCTGTCTGCTATGACCGCAGGATCCGTTATCAACGTAGCCGTCTCTTCAAACCTTGCATCAAGACCCTCAAGACGCTGCAACAGAGGATTTCCGGTTATGTAATTCATGACAATGATTTCTTTTGTTTAGAACCTGTTGAAATTGCGGCATTCTCCGCTTCAGGACTGCAAAATTAAGCAAAGTCTATGGAATAACCAACTCCCTGAAGAATGCCACTAAGTGCCTTAAATTGGATATGTGTAGAAAAAGTTGTAACTTTGGCAAATATTTCTGTATTCACGCGACACATAGTGTCAAAAACAGATAACCGTCATCTTTTTTGAACCACATATTTCTTAATCACCGTCCAATGGCTTCAATGTACGTTACAATAATGGATCTCCCGCTTTTCAAGGGAATCTCTACTGATCATGTTTCGGCTTTCCTTGAAAAGACAAGGCTTGAATTTGTCAAATATGCTCCCGGAGATGAGCTTCACCACCAACAGGAACAATGCAACGAGATGAGATATGTCATCTCAGGAAAAGTAGGCATAATCCACAGCAATGTCTCCGGCTCCTGTTCCATCCATGAGGAAATCCCTACGGGTAGCGTTATCGGCGCAGACCGTCTCTTCGGCATGAACACCGTCTACACAAACACCGCTGTTGCCCTTTCCGATGTGTGCATAATGAAATTCAGCAAGGATAAGTATCTTCAGCTTCTGGCCAGCGATGAGATATACTTAATGAACATACTCAATTACCTTTCCTTAAGGACTCAGCGATCTGTAGATGCCCTTAACCAACTGTATTCAGGAAGTCTTCTCGGTCATCTGGCGTATTGGCTGGAAACACTTACCGAAAGAGATTCCAAAAACATAAAAGTGGACTGCACCATCGAATCCTTGAGTTCACTGACCAACATTTCAGCCGATGAACTGGAGAGACAGATTGATTTCTTGAAACGAAGACGATTGGCATTGTATTCATCGCAGTCTTTCGCAATCCCTTCAAGACGCAGGCTTATCGAAGCCGCAATTGAAGAAAACTCCGCATCAGCCATCAGCTAATTCGTTTTTTTTTGCTATCTTCGCATCATAAACAAAAAAACACAGATGGACAGACGAAGTTTTATTGATGCAATATCCGCCAAGACAGGAATATCCAAGGAAGACACAGGTCTTCTGCTCGACGCTTTGCGCGATACGATAGCCGAGCGTTGCTCCGAATCCGACAGCGTCGCCTTGCCGGGATTCGGCGCGTTCGAGGCAAAAAAACGTCTTGAACGAGTGGCCGTCCATCCGGCCTCAGGAAAACGTCTGCTGATTCCGCCCAAAATATCCCTCGTGTTCAAGCCTTCCGCCATACTAAAGCAGAAAGTGAACCAGCCTACAACCATAACCGACCAATCCTCTGCACGACATGAACAATAAGATCTCATTTCCAGAACTTGCGGCTCTTCTTTCGCTGCGCACCAGCCTCAGCAAAAAGGCGTGCGAGGACTTTCTGCGGGAATATGCCGCTACAGTAGCATCCGCCCTCGCAGAAGGGGAATACGTCCGAATCAAAGGATTCGGGACATTCAAGCTCAATGCCATCGAGCCACGAAAGAGCGTCAACGTCTCCTCCGGAAAAGAGATGGAAATACCCGGGCATTTCCGAATATCATTCACCCCTGCAAAGGAGCTTGCCGAAGCCATAAATTCCCCATTCGAAGCATTCGAAGCCGTAGAGCTTGCCGATGATTTTGAAGATGCCCAGGCAGAAGACACTTCCGTCATCACTGAATACACGGAAGCCGCCGATTCACCCGGACAACGCGCAATCGAAGAGACCTCCTATATTTTTGAAGACAACGACTTAGCCGAACAGTCTTTGGAAAGTTCCATCAAAACCGAACCTGCCGACAACAATCCTGAAACACAATACCATACTTCTTCATCGGACGATCCATCATTGAATCCAAAAGCTGAAGAAACGACTGACACGCCTCTCCCCAAACCAGAACCGGAGGAAACACCGGTATACGAACAGGCTGTGCTTGAACAGTTCCCATCACCTATAGGCAACAACGATGAAAAGCCTTCATTTTCCGAGAATGAGACACAGTCTGCTGATAATCGGAGACAGCATCACAGACTACGCAAGCATTTCATATTCGGCATATTGACCGGAATAATAATGTCCATTGCTGCGGCAGGAGTTTGTTATATGGTGTTGTATTACAAAGTTACCCGATTGAACGGATACCATACAGAAATCCCCACGGTCGCAACAGACACGTTGCCATTGCCTGTAGCCACAGAAAACGTTGCCGACAAAAAAGCCGCAGACATTCCCAATGAACCTGATACGGTAAGCGTGCCCACACAACCGTCCGACCAACCGACCAAGCCTGAACCGGAATATGACACAATAACCACAACCCGCTATCTGACAACGATGGCGAAGGATCATTACGGCAATTACCATTTCTGGCCTTACATATATGAAGAAAACAAAACGATTCTCGGTCATCCCGACCGTATACGCCCCGGCACGAAAGTGAAGATTCCGCCATTGTCCAAATTCGGGGTCAGTCCTGACGATCCGGCAGACGTGAAAAGGGCAAAACAAAAAGGAGTGGAGATTTATTCACGATTCAGGTAAAACCACCAAGCGTTTCAGCCGTTTTTTCGTGACTTTCGGAGCTTTCGGGCTGTCTCCCGATGCTTCTCCGCAAGGTCTTCCATTTCAAGAGAATCATAGACACGGGCAAGAGCATCGTGAAGTTCTGCACATTTCTTGTTGTGTCTCAAGGCATTGGAATAAAGAAGCAATGCTTCGTCTGGCGATCCGGAAGCCTCTGCAAGATTTCCTTTCAGCACATTAAGGTCAAACGCGGGAAGCGTCTTTTCTCGTTCGGCTTTGTCAATGTCGCTTTCTGCCTCTATGAACCGGTCAAGGAGCATAAGGGATTTCACCCGTCCGCATATCGCTTCAGGGAGTGCCGGATCAAGGCGCAAGGCTTTCCCGAAATTGGAAAGCGCAGCTTTTGCCGCACCGTCTACCGACAGGCATTCTTCGCCCATTTCAACGTATTCCGATGCAAGTGAACGCATCTCGTCGCGCATACGCTGAATCTCATCTTCAAGCCTGTTCACAATCTTCAGTTTGCGTCCTATGAAACGAGCCACCACTTTTGTATCAATGCCCGACGACAGCGTCATGGCTTCCACCGTCTTGGCTGAAGCCTCTTCCATGTCGCGGTTGTCGAAAGCATCAAGCGCATCGGCATAAAGCATCTTGGCTTTCGCCTCATCAAGAGCCTCGCTTACGCGCCTACGGTCATTGAAGCTGCCGGCAAATTCCACCGCCCCGCGGCTCACTATCACATCGCGCCGGGAAATGGGGGAGTGGAACGTCAGTCCCTCAAGCGAACGGCACCGGCTCAACGCCACATAAGTCTGTCCTGCGGAAAAAGCACCGTTACCGAGTTCTATGGCGACTTTATTGAATGTAAGGCCCTGGCTTTTATGCACCGTCAATGCCCACGCAGCCTTGACCGGAAACTGGACAAACCGGCCAATCACTTCTTCATTGACCTTCTTTTCAGCCTCGTCGAAAGTGTATTTGATGTTTTCCCATATCTCACGTTCCAAGGCATGCACAGACCCGTCTTCAAGTCTGATGCGGATATTGTCCTCTTCTATGGCGTCTACAATGGCAAGAGTCCCGTTCACCCATCTTTTGTCCTTGTCATTCTTAAGAAGTATGACCTGTTCATCCTTCTTAACTGCAAGATTGAGGTCGGTGGGCAATGAACGCTCCGGGAAATCCCCTTCAACCTTGCCTGCAAACACCTTTTCCGGATTGGGATTATGCTCCATCTGCCGCGCGTTTATGGCATCGGCAAGGTCGCGGCGCGATGCAAGAGTCATGACAAACCCTTCTGTGTCTGCGTCGCAACCCTTACTTTCATTTCCGCTAATCATACGGGTATTCAACCGTCTCAGGTCATCACCTGTGGCCTGATTGACACGGATGCGGTCGAGCAGCGATATGAATTCTGAATCCGTCTGACGATACACTTTCTTGAGTTCAATCGACACAAGCGGCACTTTCTGATAGGCGAGAGCGTTGAAGAAGAAGAAATCAGGATAATAATGGCTTAAGATGGTGCGCGTGTCGGAGGTAACGACAGGCTCGAGTTGGAATATGTCGCCGACGAGCAGAAGCTGTTTTCCGCCGAACGGGTCTTTTCTGTTGCCAGTGGCTGCCCTAAGAAGACGGTCTATGAAATCGATGATGTCCGGACGCACCATAGACACCTCATCTATAATCAGAAGTTCCAACGCCTTTATGAGTTTGAACTTCTCTTTCCTGAGCTTCAGCTTCTTCAGAATCTTCGATGTGGAATAATCCGGATCGTCGGGAGGAACAGGACGCATCGGAATCTGGAAGAAGCTATGGAGCGTTACTCCACCGACGTTTACCGCCGCAATCCCCGTCGGAGCAAGCACAACATATTTCTTCTTGGTGTTCTTGCAGATGTAACGAAGAAACGTGGATTTGCCTGTACCCGCCTTGCCTGTCAGAAACACGCTTTTCGACGTATGCCGGATAAGATTCCAGGCCTGCAGGAATTCCGGATTGGCAAGGTCAAAGTTTTCAGGAAGTTCAGTCATTTCTATGATTGAAATTCAACGGTTTGGACACATGGGGAAGAAACTTATGTCCACAATCGTATTCATAAGCCTTACTGCCATTGACGTAAACCGCTTCTATCCGGCAAGAAAAGCGTTCACCTTCAAGAGGAGACCAACCGCATTTTGTCAACAGACTCTCACGCGTTATGACAGTATCCGCACCGGGATTGACCACAACAAGATCGGCATAATGGCCCTCTCGTATGTATCCTCTTCGATTTATGCCGAAAAGGTCGGCTGGACGGTGGGACATCATTTCCACCACCTTTTCCACACCCCAATGTCCTTGTCTGGCAAGTTCAAGCATCATAAGCAGTGAATGCTGTATCAACGGCCCGCCTGACGCTGCGTGGGTCGCATCACCCTCTTTCTCAGAAAGCAGATGAGGAGCATGATCAGTAGCCACTATGTCTATGCGTCCGTCAGCCACGGCCCGACGCAGTTCATCACGGTCGGCTTCTGTCTTCACCGCAGGATTCCATTTGATGCGGCTTCCAAGGCGTGCATAATCCTTATCCGTGAACCAAAGATGGTGTACGCAGACTTCTGACGTTATCAGCTTATCAGAAGGTTCTCCGGCATACAGCATCCGTGCCTCGTCCGCAGTGGAAAGATGCAATATGTGAAGACGCGTGCCGAACCGTTTGGCCCTCGAAATCGCCTTCACGGTAGATGCCACACACGCTTCAGTGCTTCGGATTTTAGGATGTTCGGAAACAGGAACCTGATCGCCATATTTTTTCCTGGCCTCAGAAATATTGGCACGAATGATGCCTTCGTCTTCGCTATGTATCGCAACTATCTTCCCGAGGGAAAATATGGCATTGAGGGCTTCTTCGTCATCCACAAGCATATTGCCTGTTGACGCACCGAGAAAAACCTTGACACCAGGGATTTTTGAATAATCAGCTCCAGAAAGAACCTCTGTATTATCGTTTGTGGCTCCCATCCAGAATGCGTAATTCACCGCAGATGACTTTTCAGCCCTCTCCATCTTGTCTCGCCAAGCTTCGACCGTTACCGTAGGAGGTTTGCAGTTTGGCATATCCATAAACGACGTTACGCCTCCGGCAAGAGCAGCCCGGCTTTCCGAACCCATATCGGCTTTGTGGGTCAACCCCGGCTCACGGAAATGCACCTGGTCGTCAATCACACCAGGCATAATCATCTTGTTCTTCAGGTCAACCGTCTCCCTCGAATCTTCAATCATTTCGGGTGAAGGCTCACCTTCGCCTACGGCTGAAATAAGTTCCCCTTTGATTGCCACGAAACCGTGGAAGCTACGGCCCCCATTCACCACAGTGGCATTGTGGAAAAGAATATCGTTCATGTCCAAATTATGAAAAATGAATGCGCAATGTCAGAATCTGCTTGCCAAGCTCTTGAGGCGCAATTTAATGACCCCCAGCACCGCCTCACCGAATATGCTCCCGTTCATCTTCGATGTGCCAAGAACACGATTGATGAACACTATCGGAACTTCCACAATCCTGAACCCCTTGAGATGAGCCTTGAACTTCATCTCAATCTGGAAAGCATATCCCTTGAATTCAATGTCGTCGAGACCGATGTTTTCAAGCACCCGGCGACGATAACACACAAACCCAGCAGTCGTGTCCCTAAGCTTCATTCCGGTAACAATACGCACGTACGCCGACGCATAGTAAGACATAAGCACCCGTCCCATAGGCCAGTTCACCACGTTCACACCGGTTATGTAGCGTGAGCCGATGGCGACATCGGCCCCTTCTTCCTTACAGGCCCGGTATAGCTTCATAAGGTCTTTAGGATTGTGGGAAAAGTCGGCGTCCATCTCTATGACATATTCATATCCTTGCGCCAACGCCCACTTGAAACCATGTATGTAAGCAGTGCCCAGACCGAGCTTCCCTCTGCGTTCTTCAAGGAATATGCGCTCCGGATACACCCGCATCGCATCGCGCACAGCAGCAGCCGTCCCGTCGGGGGAATTATCATCGACCACCAGCACGTCGAATCTGACCGGAAGCGACATCACGGTCTCAAGCATCTTCGAGATGTTCTCTATCTCGTTGAATGTGGGAATTATAACAACGACATCTTGCATTATTTCATTTGTGCCAAATGAACACTACGGTGCAAAGATAGCAATTTTGACCAAAATATCGGCAATAAAACGGTCTAAAAAACGATATTGTATTTTTTCAATACTTCAATGGGATGATATGAACGCTTTGCCTGCCGCAGCCCTTCATCTCCTCCGTCATCCTCACGGTTGACATACACCAGCTCCGGATGCAGTTCAAGCATGCGCGAAGCAAAAGCCTTGTTGACGGCCTCATAGCTGCCGTTGGTATTACGTGTTGCCTTTTCGATATGGACATACAAAGTATCACCTTTTATGTCTCCTATGGAAAATCCTACCGTGCGGCCGCCTGATTCAAGGATTATGCCCTCAAGATGCCTGTCGCCTTGGGCAACATAATTTATCATCTTACGCGTCAGGCAACTCTCTATCATCTCCATAGGAGCTCCGTCTGCTTCAGCATCATATGTTTCCATAAAACGCATAGCCTTTGAAGCATTTTCCGATGTCAGGGCCTTCACCTCAGCATCAGGGTTTTCTGCAATGAACTTATTGATATGATTGCGTTTCTTGCCCAACTTCTTACCTTTTAAAGAAGCCAACGCCTCTATGGGATACATATAGTCTCCCCAATATTCCAAGAGACTTATCTTCTTAGGATTCAGCAACCTGAAAGCTTCCACAGCATATTCAGGTATGGCGGAAAACACCATCTCAATACCGTTCTCACGGCAGTATCCGGCTATGAGTCCCACTGCCTCCGAAAACGGCAAAGCCCCTATTGGCAGAGAAAACGCAGGAAGAGAGGTGTTGTCTTCAACAAGACCCTTTATGAACAAGGTGTCGCGGTAAATGCAGTATTCATACTTGAAATAGTCCACCCACATAAGCAGACCCCCATAAGAGAAATCCGTGGTGCGTCCATTCTCCTTTTCAAAGAAAGGCATAATACCATCCATCGCCTCCTGTGTAACAGGCAAAAAATGCAACGGAGATTCTGTTAAACCGGAAGCCTCCGACTCCTGAGCCGGGGACAATACTGTATTTGCGACTGCCGTATCCATATATATTATATGCAATTCATGTTTTTCTTATACTACAATCCGTGCCAATCCAATGTTCATTACTTAAAAACGGAGCAAACCAATGAACATTGAACCACTCAAACCGTTTTTATTAGAGTAAAACATAAACAGAAAAAAATATGAAATTCACACAACCAAAACTGCCGTACACGCCAGACGCATTGGCTCCGGTGATTTCTCAGAATACGATAGAGTATCACTACGGCAAACACGAAAAGACATATATCGACAATCTCAATTCACTGATTGAGGGGAGCGAATATCAGGACATGTCTCTTGAAGACATCATTGTCAAAAGCGACGGGAAGATATTCAACAACGCGTCGCAAGCCTGGAACCATATCTTTTATTTCTTCCAGTTCGCTCCCGACGGACTCAAAGAGCCGGGAGGAGAACTGCGCAAGAAAATCGAGGAACAGTTCGGTTCGCTCGATGAGTTCAAGAAGAAATTCGAGGAGGCCGGTGCGACATTGTTCGGTTCAGGATGGGTATGGCTGTCAACCGACAGAAACGGCAAGCTATTCATCACCCAGGGCAGCAACGCGTCAAATCCGCTGACACAAGGATTACAGCCCTTGCTCACTTTTGATGTCTGGGAACACGCGTACTATCTTGATTATCAAAACCGCCGCGCCGACTACCTGCATAAGCTTTGGGACATAGTGGACTGGTCGGTGATTGAGATGCGATTCAGCTAAAAGAAGGAAAACAAAAAATCCAAACATAAAGACAAGAGGGTCAACCTAGGTAAAAACGGTTAACCCTCTTGTTATTTACGATTCACGATTCAGCACTTTTCTATCTCCACGTTGAAACCGTCGAGGAAGCGCATAGTAGCAGTGATGTAGTCGGTCATGACCACGTCTTCGTCCACAAAAGGCACGCATTCGCGGTATGCCTTCATAACGCTCTCTATATAGGGAGACGACTGCAGCGGACGGCGGAAGTCAATGCCCTGAGCAGCATTCATAAGCTCTATGGCCGCAATGTACTTGAGGTTGGCGATGATTTTATGGAGCTTGGTGGCTGCATTCGCACCCATCGACACAAGATCCTCCTGCCCGTTGGAGCTTACGATGCTGTCGCATGACGCCGGCCATGCGTACATCTTGTTCTGGCTCACCATCGATGCCGCAGCATACTGGGGAATCATAAAGCCGGAATTGAGGCCCGGATGTGCCACAAGGAACTCCGGAAGGCCACGGAATCCCATGATAAGCTGTGCAACACGGCGCTCAGAGATGTTTCCAAGCTCATGGAGCGCAATGCCCATATAGTCGAACACGAGAGCTATCGGTTCACCGTGGAAATTGCCGCCGCTCACCACAAGGTCTTCATCCGGGAAGACTGTGGGATTGTCGGTTACTGAGTTGATTTCTGTGTGAAGCACCTCTGTAACATGATACATAGCATCTTTCACCGCGCCATGTACCTGCGGAATGCAACGGAACGAATAGGGATCCTGCACGTGAGCCTTCTCCCGCTTTATTATTTCAGAGCCTTCGAGGAGCTGACGGAACACCTTGCCGGTCTCAATCTGTCCGCGATGGGGACGAACCTGCTGGATGCAGTCCCAGAACGGTTCGATGCGTCCGTCGAAAGCCTCAAGCGACATCGCACCGAAAAGGTCGAAACAGTTGACCATATGCCAACCGTCTATAAGGGCCTTGATTCCGTTGGCACTCATGAACTGAGTGCCGTTGAGCAACGCAAGACCTTCCTTAGATTTAAGCTTGATGGGATTCCAGCCGAATATGTTCAGAGCCTCCTTGCCTTTTATCACCTTGTTCTTGTAGCATACCTCACCTTCGCCGATGAGCGGAAGGAAAAGGTTGGCAAGCGGAGCAAGGTCGCCCGACGCTCCAAGCGACCCACGGTCATAGACCATCGGAAGCACATCGTTGTTGTAGAAGTCAAGGATGCGTTCCACAGTTTCCACCTGTACGCCGCTGAAACCCATAGACAGGGCATGTGCCTTGAGGAGAAGCATCAGTTTTACCACAACCTTGTCAACAGGCACACCTACTGAACATGAGTGGCTCTTCACGAGGTTTTCCTGAAGCGTGGAAAGCTCTTCACGCGAGATATGCTTGTTGCAGAGTGAGCCGAAGCCGGTCGTTACGCCGTAGATGGGCACGGTGTTCTCGTCAGTCTTGCGGTCAAGGAATTCGCGGCACTTGGTTATCTTTGCACGAGCCTCATCGGAAAGGACGAGCTTCGTGTTGTCATTGAGTATGCGCTCTATCAGATCGTAGGTAAGTTCCGACGAACCGATTGCATAAGTTTCGAGTCTGTTCATATCGTTATTGTTATTATAATCTAAATCAGGGATTCTCACATACCACACGACCGCCGAAGATGGTGGTCTTTACGCAGTTCATGCCGACGTAATAAGGCAGAATGTTGATATTGTCTGTATTGAGCATCACGAAGTCTGCACGCTTCCCTTTTTCTATGGAACCTATTTCATCTGCTCTGCCTATGGCGGCGGCTCCATTGAGGGTCAATGCAGTTATTGTCTCCTCTATGCTCATCTTCATATAGATGCACGCAAGGGCAATCGACAGCGGTATGGAGCCGCTGAAGCATGAACCGGGATTAAGGTCAGTGGCGAGGGCCACTGCCGCACCTGCATCTATGAATTTGCGTGCCGGCGCATAAGGTTCTTTCAGTGTGAAAGCTGTAAGCGGCAGGAGAGTGGCCACAACGCCGGCCTTGGCCATAGCTTCCACACCGGCATCGCTCACATGAAGAAGATGGTCGGCAGAAAGAGCACCGAGTTCAGCAGCGAGCTCCGCACCTCCGAGCTGCACTATCTCGTCCGCATGGAGCTTGAGCTTGTAACCCATATCTTTGGCGGCTTTGAGAAGACGACGCGACTCCTCAATCTCAAACACGTTCTTCTCACAGAATATGTCGCAACAGTCTGCCATCTCCCTGAAACGCGGAAGCATCTCTTTTATGATGAGATCCACATATTCATCCGTGTGTCCGGCATATTCCTTAGGCACCGCATGCGCCCCCAGAAAAGTGGAAACGATACGAATCGGCTGCCCGTCTTTGTCGGCCAGACGCCTGATGGCTCTGAGCATCTTTTCTTCTGTCTCAGCGTCAAGCCCGTAGCCGCTCTTTGCCTCAACTGTGGTAACACCCATAGAAGACATACGGTCAAGGAACCATTGGGCGCGGTTGACGAGTTCATCCTCAGAAGTGGCTCTTGTGGCATTGACAGTGCTTTGGATTCCTCCTCCACGCTGCATGATCGACATATACGTGTCGCCTTTGAGACGCCACTCGAATTCGTCTGGACGGAAGCCGCCGAAAATCAAGTGCGTATGGCTGTCAACGAATCCAGGCAGCAAAGCACGTCCCTCGGCATCAATAAAGGAAATATCACTTTTATCCTTCTTGTATTCAGCCATCAGGTCTTGTGCATCGGCTCTCGGGCCTACATATTCTATCAATCCGTCGCGCACTATCACGCACCCGTCTTTGATGGTAGTGAGCCGGGACATCGCATCCCCCTTGCAGGCTGAATGCCCACAAGGAGTTACGATGGTCGCATGGTCAATTATCATATTGCCCATACTTTTACTTCTTTATAAGTTCATTAAGATACGCTTCATCGGCTATGAACGGTTCTGTGATCATAAAGCCGTTGTCGCCCTGTGTCTCGTTCCATTCTTTCACGGTTGACATCGCGTTCTCGTTGCGGGCCCATGAACGACGGGCAACGCCGCCCATCACATCCCAAAGCATAGCTTTCTTAAGGATTTCATCCACACGTTCAGAGCCGTCGCACACCATACCGAAGCCACCATTGATAGACTTGCCGATTCCGACTCCACCGCCGTTGTGCAAAGCCACAAGGCTCATGCCGCGTGCGCAGTTTCCTGCAAAACACTGTATGGCCATATCAGCCATGACATTAGAACCGTCTTTGATGTTGGAGGTTTCACGGAAAGGCGAATCGGTGCCGCTCACGTCATGATGGTCGCGCCCAAGCATGATCGGGCCTACTTCCCCATTGCGTACCATTTCATTGAACTTTAACGCTATCTTCAGACGACCCATAGCATCCTGATAAAGGATACGGCACTGCGTTCCTACTACAAGCGCGTTCTTTTCCGCATCACGGATCCAATTGTAGTTGTCGCGATCCTGATAGCGTCGGTTCGGGTCTATGCATTCCATAGCGGCACGGTCGGTCTTGACAAGGTCTTCGTGCTTTCCGGAAAGACATGCCCAACGGAAAGGCCCGTAGCCGAAGTCAAACAGCCGGGGACCCATAATGTCTTCAACATAGGAAGGCCAGATGAATCCATCCTTCTCATCAATGCCATTGCGCGAAATCTCTTTCACACCCGCATCGTAGATCGCCTTCATGAAAGAGTTGCCATAATCGAAGAAATAAGTCCCTTTGGCAACGAGCTTCTTGATGGCCTCGAAATGACGGCGGAGAGAAGTGTCCACCTGACGGCGGAATTCTTCCGGGTCACTGTGCAGAAGCTCTGTGCGCTGCTCAAAAGATATTCCTGCCGGGCAGTAACCGCCTTCATATACAGCATGACAGCTCGTCTGGTCGCTGAGGAGTTCGATGTGGATGCCACGCTCTACCGCATACTCAAGAAGATCAACCACATTGCCGTGATAAGCGATTGAAAGAGGCTCTTTATTCTGCTTAGCCTCCTCTGCCCAGGCAAAGGCCTCGGGTATGCTGTCCGTGACTTTCTGCACCCATCCCTGGCTATGGCGTGTCTCTATGCGGGAAGCGTCCACCTCTGCCGTTATTGAAGCTGCGCCGGCTATGTCTGCGGCCTTAGGCTGAGCGCCGCTCATGCCTCCAAGGCCGGAAGAGATGAAGAGGTGGCCACGAAGATCGCCATCGTCTGGGATGCCGAGCTTCATACGGCCCGCATTGAGAAGAGTATTGAAAGTGCCGTGAACGATGCCCTGAGGGCCGATGTACATCCAGCCTCCGGCAGTCATCTGCCCATAGTTGGCCACACCCATCTGCATAGCCTCATGCCAATCGTGGAGATTGTCGAACATACCGACCATCATGGCATTTGTGATGATTACACGGGGAGCGTCTTTGCGCGAGGGGAAAAGCCCAAGCGGATGTCCCGACTCCACTACAAGAGTCTGCTCATCGGTCATCTCCTCAAGATACTTCATAATCAGGCGGTACTGAAGCCAGTTCTGGCACACCTGTCCAGTCTCACCATAAGTTACAAGTTCATAAGGATAAAGAGCCACATCGAAGTCCAGGTTGTTGTCAATCATCACCTGAAAAGCCTTGCCGGCTATGCATTTGCCTTTGTATTCATCGATAGGTTTGCCTTTGATCTGCCCCTCCGGACGCCAACGGTAAGCATATATGCGTCCACGAGTGCGGAGCTCTTCAAGAAATTCCGGAGCCACCTGCTCGTGAATCTCTTCTGGAAGATAGCGCAAGGCATTCTTGAGCGCAGTTACGGTCTTTTCAGGCGTAAGGGTGTATCCCCGGTCAGGCGCGCGGCGGATTCCCTCTTTGAATTCCGGCATTGCTGGTATTTCAGCCGAAAGGAGGATTCTTTTGTCAGATTTCATATATATGGTTTCTGTTATACTTTTCTGTGTCAGATTCAATGATGCAAAATTACTCAATTATAAGAAATCTCGCAAGAAAAAGCCGCCAAATCTCCTTTTCAGAAGACCTGCGGCTTTATCTTTACCCCCGATGTTGTCTATGGACGTGTTTCGGAGTTATTCTCCAAGATTCGGTCAGAACCAACGTACGTAGGCGAAATCCTGACGGTGCGGCAAATCCTTGTTCTTTGGATACATCCTGAATGCGAAGTTGAATATCCCGGCTTCCTGAAGCTTGTCCCTGAGCTCATACGTGAACACGCTGCCTTCTCTTTTCACCGTCTCCAACGGGCAACGCTTAAGGAATCTGCTTTCGCCATCCTGCTCCCTATAGACAACAACCTCGACTCCTATAGCATCTCCAAGACCCTTGGTGTCGATTGTACATGAAGCATCAAACTCAGTCCCTGTGTGTGGTTGGTTGTTGAGGACATTGTCATTGAACGAACTGGAAATCACCTGTACCTGATCCCATTTGCTTGCCACTTCCTCTTTCCACGCCACGATTTCACGAGCCTTTGCGAAATCTGATGCTTCAAGGCTCTTCACGCGTTTGGCCTCAGGATTGTAGAACTTCGCTATATAGTCGTCAAGCTGACGCTGCATCGTGAAATGCGGTGCGATATGTCCGATAGACCGTTTTATGTACTGAATCCATTCCGGACTGTAGCCTTTGGAATTCTTTGCAAAATAAAGCGGGATGATTTCGTTTTCGAGCATCGAATATATGGTTGCCGCATCAAGCTTGTCCTGTTGCCCCTGGTCGGAGAACGTACGCTTGTCGGTCAACGCCCAACCGGCCTCTTCATCGAAACGGTATCCTTCATACCACCATCCGTCAAGCACCGAGAAGTTGAGCACGCCGTTCATCTCGGCCTTCTCTCCAGACGTGCCTGAAGCTTCAAGCGGACGGGTAGGGGTATTGAGCCATATGTCAACCCCGGTCACCAACCGCTTGGCCACTATCATATTGTAGTCTTCAAGGAATATCACCTTACCGAGGAACTGAGGCATCTTGGATATTTCCATTATGCGCTTTATAAGCCCTTGACCGGCTCCGTCGGCGGGATGGGCCTTGCCGGAGAATATGAACTGGACAGGGAACTGCTCATTGTTGACAATCTTTGCAAGGCGGTCAAGGTCGGTGAAAAGCAGATGCGCCCGCTTATATGTGGCGAAGCGTCGAGCAAAACCTATTATTAGCGCATCTGGATTTATCTTATCCACAATCTTCATCACGTCTGACGGATCACCCTGATTCTTCAGCCACTTCTCCTTGAAGTCGTTCTTGACGAAACTGACAAACTTGTGTTTCAAGACTTTGCGCATCTCCCATATGGAATCATCCGAAACATCGAATATGCCTTTCCAAGCCTCCGGATTGCTCTGATGTTCAAACATTCGGGAGCCGAGATTGTCCATATAGAACTGCTTCCATTCCGAAGCTGCCCAAGTAGGCATATGCACACCATTTGTAACATAGCCCACATGCGACTCTTCCGGGGCATATCCCTTCCAGATGCCTGAAAACATACGTTTGGAGACTTCCCCGTGGAGCCAGCTGACCCCGTTTGCTTCCTGACACGTGTTGAGGGCGAACACGCTCATCGAGAAACGTTCGTTCGAGCCAGGATTCTCACGGCCCATATTCATCAGGTCGTTCCATGAAATCCCAAGTTTTGCCGGACATTCTCCGAGATACTTACCGAAAAGAGACTCCTCAAAATAGTCATGTCCCGCCGGAACAGGAGTGTGTACCGTATACAGTGATGATGCCCTCACAACTTCAAGCGCGACATTAAACGGAAGCCCGTCTTTCTGCACATAATCGACAAGCCGCTGCAGATTGAGCAATGCCGCATGGCCCTCGTTGGCATGGTAGACATCGGCACGGATACCGAGTCTGTTCAGCATATAGATGCCTCCTATGCCGAGAAGATACTCCTGCTTGAGACGGTTTTCCCAATCCCCGCCATAAAGCTTGTGCGTTATCTGGCGGTCGAATTCCGAATTCATGTCGAAATCCGTATCCATAAGATAGAGCTTCATACGGCCGACATTTACACGCCACACGTGCGCGTAGACGATGCGGCCCGGATATGGCACTTCGAGCACCATCGGCAGACCGTCTTCTCCCATCACCTGGTCTATCGGAAGCCGGTCGAAGCTCTGAGGCTCATAATTGGCTATCTGCTGCCCGTCCATTGACAGTGACTGGGAGAAATATCCGTAACGGTAGAGGAATCCGACTGCAGTCATATCCACACGGCTGTCAGATGCCTGCTTTATGTAGTCTCCGGCCAAGACCCCGAGGCCGCCGGAATATATCTTAAGACAGTTGCAAAGACCGTATTCCATCGAAAAATAGGCCACCGACGGTATATCGGTACGCAATGGCTTGCCCATATACTCCTCAAAAGAGGCATACACTCCACGTATGCGTTCCAGAAGCGACTCATCGCCTAAAATCTCTTTCAGGCGTTCGTATGAAATCTGCTGAAGAAGCATTACAGGGTTTTCACCCACTTTGCGCCATAATCCTGGATCAAGGTCTCTGAAAAGGGATTTCCCTTCGCTGTTCCATACCCACCAGAGGTTTTTTGACATCACCTCAAGCGGTTTCAGTTCTTTGGGCAGCTCGGCACGGACGGTGAGATTTCGCCATACCGGCTGGTTTGCGTTGCTTACTTGAAGTTTCATAACTTATATCGATTTTGTTTTTTCTTTTTCATTTGCAATACATACGCTCTCTGCTTTTGGCCAAGGCGTATGAATATGCTTCATAATACTTTTCAATGAAGAATGTCCAGTCTGCGGCCTTGGAAGTCCTGACCGCAGCGGCACGCAATGCTTTGTATTCATTTTCAGGAATACCTGAATACGACTCTATCATATCAGCAATCCGGTCTGCACACGAACCATAGTTGGAGTCCGAACGGGAGACGACCTCCACACCGGTCTGCGCCGAATCCCCGAAAGTGGACTGTACCCATTGCCCGAATCCGGCCTTGTCACTGCTGACAGTCGGAACCCCAAACGCTATGCTTTCAAGCGGAGTGTATCCCCAAGGCTCATAATACGAAGGGAAAACGGTCATATCAAGAGCAGGCAACAAATCGTAATACGACAGGTTGACTATTCCATCGTTGCCGTCAAGATAGCACGGCACAAAAACCACTTTAGTTTTATCCGAACCGGATTCTTCCTGCATCCTTCGTATGCGGCACGCTATGGCATCGCTTTCCTCGTTGTTAAGCCTGTGCGTCAGCCAGTCAGGCTGAGGCCTGACATCACCGCCGTCGGTCAAATCCGCAATAAGGGCACCAGAAGGTTCCTTCACCCATGCCGGCACAAGCACAAGAGAAAGGACATTCCTTCCTAAATCCCTGTTGCGCAGTCTGTCAACCGAGTCAAGATAAAGGTCTATGCCTTTGTTGCGGTATTCGTTTCTTCCGGAAGTTGCCACTATGAAAGTGTCTTCAGGCCATGAACGGTCGCTCAAAAACGATGCTATCTTCAACAGACGAGTACGTCCGGCATTGCGTTGCCTGACGTATTTGGAAGAAGAAGGCACAAAGTCAGGTTCAAAGCCGTTTGGAGTAATCACCTGGGGAGCGATCCCCAACAGCTGCCTGCATTCACGGGCTGTAACCTCACTGACTGTCGTGAAACAGTCGGCCTGAAAAGCTGCGGCCTTTTCAAGAGAATGCTTTGACACCATATTGAGTTCACGCGCCATCTGGTCGCCGTCATACCCTGTGAAATAATCATAAAGAGGCTTACCATTGCCGCAGATGCTACGCCCGATGGATGTGGCATGCGTGGTGAACACTGTTGCAATTCCGGGATTTATGTGTTTAAGATACAGGAGACCCATACCAGTGGTCCATTCGTCGAAATGTGCAACAACACCACTCGATTTGACTTTCAGATGCGACACGAGCGCATCTGCCACTATTGCCGAGGCTACGGCAAAAGCGCAGGATTCGTCATAATCGCCATACGCGTGGAGTGAGTCAACCCCATAAACGTTCCACATATCTCCATAGATGCGGTTCAATTCTTCAAACATCCCTTTATATCCGACAAGCACTACCATCGGAGAACCCGGGATGTTCCATCGGCCTATCCTGATGGAAATTCCGAACGGAAGCTTCACCTTTGACGCGGCATTCTTCAACAAAGTCTTGCGTTCTATGAAACAAGGAGAACCATTCCCTTCTGTCCATATATCCGGACCCATGAATACAAGCTTGTCTCCGAAATTCTTATGGAGTTCCTTTGCTTTCGTAGAAAGGACGGTATATATTCCCCCTACTTTATTGCATACTTCCCAAGAGACCTCGAAAAGCATGTCTATTCCGACATTTGTCTTTTGCATTATCTAAAACAATCTTTACCTTATGGTCTTGAATTTACCTTATTACCTTACCTAATAGAAACGAAACATACCGGATAAGGCTAATGTTCTTGCAAATGCCCGATTCAACCTCTTTCGCACCGGTATTGAATTGCAAAGTTAGCAATTCTACGACAAACGACCAAATCTCCGACAAACAGCGTGCCAAATTTTGCTGTTAAAGGAAAATGTTGTAAATTTGTGTTCTATAACAGATTTGCATTGGACTGACCGATATTCGGCAATGCCGATATAATTCTGTAAATCTACAGGTTATAATAAAATGATTAAGAAAAGCGACCTTGAGCAAATAATATCGCAGGATCTTTCAGAGCTATGGAACGTGCTTTTGCCAGAACAACGCCGCATTGTCTCGCAGTCATTCACGATTCATCGCTACAAAAAAAGCCAAATCATATATGCCGAGGGTGAAGAGCCGGACTTCCTCTGGTGTCTGCTCAAAGGGAAAGTGAAGACCTTCAAAAGCGGCATCGGCGAACGCGTACAGATAATACGCCTTTACAGACCGGTGCAGTATTTCGGCTACCGCGCATATTTCGCCGCAGAAAACTACACGTCGTCCGCAGCCGCCTTTGAACCAAGCACGGTAGGCTGCATACCTATGGACGTCGTCGAGAAACTTCTGCACGAAAACAACCGGCTCGCCATGTTTTTCATCCATGAGCTTTCACGCAATCTCGGCGGAAGCGACAACAAGATAGTAACACTGACACAAAAACACATACGCGGCAGACTGGCGGAAGCCCTGCTGCTTCTTGCGGACAATTACGGACTGGAGGATGACGACGCCACATTGAAGATATGCATGAGCCGTGAAGACCTCGCAAGCCTTTCCAACATGACATCATCAAACGCCACTCGTACTTTGGGGACATTCGTGGAAGAACAGCTTATCCTTGTAGACGGTCGCCGTATAAAAATAATCAATCCACAAAGACTCAAAAAAATATCCCGTTTTGGCTGACCGCCGAAAATAATTCCCTAATTCAAACAATCAGTTTTCAGACAGAACAAGTATGGAAATATGTTTCGACGACAAAATCCGACTGGCGGCACCGGGACTGAGAGTTGTCGCAATCTCGGCAAAGGTAAGGAACACGCCTACATCGGATGCGCTATGGCACGAAGTGGAGGAAGCATGTGGAGAAATAATGGCTCGTTATCCTCTCGATTGCATCAACAAGCGTCCTGCCATCGCCGCCACTCGCTCCGCGTACAAGGCTCTGGGCAAGGAACCTAACCGATACAGGCCTTCGGCTGAAGCTCTTTGCCGCCGTGTGGTAAACGGGAAAGGGCTTTACCGGCTAACCGCCTTGGTAGACATAATCAACCTCATTTCCATAAAAAGCGGATACAGCATAGGCGGTTTCGATGCGGATAGGATAGAAGGGGAACTGCTGGTGCTCGGCTCAGGCAACCCCGGAGAAGAGTTCCATGCAATTGGCCGTGGATTGCTGAATATCGCTGGATTGCCTGTATATCGCGACTCAAAAGGCCCTATAGGCACGCCCACGAGCGACGAGGAGCGGACTTGCCTCACGGAGACGACCACGCACCTTCTTATGCTCGTGAACATTTATGGAGAAGAGATGGAGCCGGAAGAAATCATACATTTGAGCCGACGACTTCTTACAGACCATGCTTCGGCTGAGGATTTTCAGAGCAGGATTGTCAACCTATGAAATAAAGATTGCCGACAAACATAAATGGCAATAAAGGAGACGGCGCGGCGTTTTATTATTCAGGATGAACATCAAACGATTCTCAGTCATATTGTCGCTGTTTTTGGCGACATCGGTATGCGTTTTGGCCGACAACGTGAAGATTTCCGGTAAGGTAATCGACAACGAAGACAAACCGGTGGAGTTCGCTACCGTGAAGATAGCAGGCACCGCCATAGGCACAAATACTGACCTCAAAGGCGTGTATTCACTAAGCGTGGCCGCCACGGACACGCTTAAAGTGGTCTTCAGCTGCATCGGATTCAAGACAGTAACGCATCAGCTCATAAAGCCTCAGGGCGACCTTACCCTCAATGTGCGCCTTTATCCGGACGATGTTACGCTCCAGGATGTGGAGGTGGTCGGTTTCCGCAAGAACATCAACGGCATGCAGAGCCTCGACACGGAATCGTTCAAGCTGTCGCCGGATGTGTCAGGAGGTTCGGTGGAGGCGATGATAACCACTATGGCAGGCGTGAACTCATCAAACGAGATGAGTTCGCAGTACAGCGTGCGTGGAGGATCTTTCGATGAGAATTCGGTCTATATAAACGGCACTGAAATCTATCGTCCGCAGCTTGTCCGCAGCGGTCAGCAGGAAGGCCTCTCAATCATCAATCCGGATATGGTCGGGAATCTAAGTTTTTCCACCGGAGGTTTCCCGGCACGGTATGCCGACAAGATGTCGTCCGTCCTCGACATAACATACCGAGAGCCAGAAGCCCTCGAAGCGGCGGTTTCTCTTTCGCTTATGGGAGGCTCACTCACTTTCGGACAGAACTCGAAAAAATTCACACAGCTCCACGGAGTGCGTCTGAAGAAGAACAATTCGCTTCTCTCCTCGTTGGAGACACGAGGAGAATACGACCCTCTGTATTTCGACTATCAGACCAATATGACGTTCAAGGCGAGCGACCGTTTCCAGGTCAATCTCCTTGGCAACATATCGCTGAACCATTACAACTTCAAGCCGGCCGACCGCACAACGAGTTTCGGCACGTCGGCCGACGTGAAACAGTTCAAGGTCTACTTCGACGGTGAAGAGAAAGACAAGTTCGAGACTTATCTCGGCGCGTTGACCGCGTCTTACAGGCTCAACCGTGCCACTTCCTTCGACCTTTCGCTTTCAGCTTTCCTTACCAATGAGCTTGTAAGCTACGACATATCCGGCGAATACTGGCTCAATCAGGCCGGAACCGGCGGTGAAGATGCGGTAGGAGGCGAGCTTGGCGTCGGAAAGTATATGGAACATTCCCGCAACCGACTGAAAGCGTCAGTTATACAGATGGCCCTCAAAGGTCGCACAGTCATCCGCAACAACCATCTTTCTTACGGCTTCATTTTCCAACATGAGAATTTCCGCGACCGTACCCGCGAATGGGAGTGGCGCGACTCGGCAGGCTATTCTCTTCCGACTGCTCCTCCAGGAGTGCATCTGATTTACAACCTTGCGTCAAAACAGGACATAAGCAACTCACGCATAGCATTCTTCGCAGAGGATGCCCTTTATCTCACCACCAAGGCTGCTTACCTGACACTTAATGGCGGCCTGCGCTTCTCCTATTGGTCGATGAACAAGGAATTCCTCGTTTCCCCTCGTGTCAATCTATCGATTTCGCCGTTGAATTTCAACCGGTGGAATTACCGGGTCGCTGTCGGACTGTATTATCAAAGTCCGTTCTACAAGGAATACCGTCAGGCATTGATTGACGACTACGGAAACTCAGTGGTGCAGCTCAACCGAAATATCAAATCCCCTCGCAGCCTCCAGTTCATTGTCGGTGCTGACTACGAATTCCGTATGTTCAACCGTCCTTTCAAGCTGACCGGTGAGGCATATTACAAAGCCTTAAGCAACCTTATCTCATACGAATACGACAACCTGAAAGTGAGCTATTCCGGAATAAACGATTCAAAAGGCCACATAATGGGACTCGATTTCAAGCTATTCGGACAGTTCGTGCCCGGATCTGACTCATGGCTCACCTTCTCGCTTATGAACACGAGTCAGAAACTCAACGGCAAAAGCGTACCGCTGCCTTCAGACCAGCGGTATTCCGTTGCCCTTTATTTCACTGATTATTTCCCGAAGTTCCCCAAACTGAAATTCTCGCTTCGCGGAGTGATATCCGACGGCCTCACTATGACCGCGCCTCGCGTGAGCCGAGATCAGTCATGGTTCCGTGCGCCTTCCTACAAGCGTGTTGACATCGGACTGAGTTATCAGTTCGTGGGGGCTCCTTCCGACGGAGTGCGTCCCTACAACTTCTGGAGGCATTTCAAGAGCATAGTGCTCGGAGTGGACTGCTTCAACCTCTTCGACATATCCAATGTAAGTTCTTACTATTGGGTTACGGACGTTAACGACATACAGTATGCCGTCCCGAACTATCTGACCCGCAGACAGTTCAACGTACGCCTCGCACTCGAATTCTGAACCTATGCACACACTTGAACTTTTGTCTCCCGCCAAAGATGCGGAAGTGGCCCGAGAGGCCATCCTCCACGGCGCAGATGCCGTATATATGGGAGCCACGTCGCACGGCGCACGTAAGTCAGCCTACAATTCAATCGACGACATCAGGCGCACTGCCGACTTTGCCCATCAGTTCCGCGCACGGGTATACGCCACGGTCAACACCATCGTCTATGACCACGAACTCCGGTCGGTGGAGCGGCTGATAACCGACTTGTACCGTGCCGGAGTCGATGCGATAATCGTGCAGGACATGGGCATACTACGTCTTGACATACCACCCGTCGCGATCCATGCAAGCACACAGTGCGACAACCGCACTCCCGAAAAGGCGCGTTTCCTTCAGGACATCGGTTTTTCGCAGATAGTCCTTGCCCGCGAACTCTCTCTCGGCGAAATAAAATCGGTCTGCGATGCCGTTTCAGTACCGGTGGAGGTGTTTGTCCACGGCGCGCTCTGCGTGAGCTACAGCGGACGTTGCCATGCTTCTTTCGCCGCTTGCGGACGCAGCGCAAACCGTGGAGAATGCGCCCAGCTGTGCCGCCTGCCATATACGCTTACAGACGCCGATGGAAGGGTGATTGCCAAAGACCGACACCTGCTTTCCCTGAAAGACTTCAACGCATCCGACCGACTGGATGCGCTCGTGGAAGCCGGAGCATCATCTTTTAAGATAGAGGGACGGCTCAAGGATGCAGCTTATGTCAAGAACGTTACTGCGTATTACAGACGAAAACTCGACGAAATAATTGATGCAGCCCCTGACCGCTATCAGCGTTCGTCTTTCGGGCAATCGGAAATATCTTTCGAGCCAGACCCGGCAAAAAGCTTCAACCGCTCGTTCACGCATTATTTCCTCGACACGCGAAAGCCTGCCGGAATAGCCTCTCTGATGACTCCGAAATCCCTCGGTGAAATAATCAGTAACTATGACAGACTTAACAATGGCGACGGGATAAGCTGGTTCACACCGCAGGGAGAATACCGTGGCGCGCTCGTCAACGGAGTGCAGCACGGACGTATAATCACTTCCGACGGTTCTCGTATCTCGCCAAATACCGAGATACACAGGACATCCGACATACAGTTTTCACAGAAGCTTGCAAAATCGACAGCCTCGCGCAAAATCGCTATTGACATAAGCCTCGACCATAACGGAATATCAGCCAAGGATGAAAGGGGAGTGGAAGTGCGGCTGCCATTGGAATGCACAGTCTCACCGGCCAAAACCCCGCAAAATCATTCCAATGCCCTGCTGAAATTCGGCAATACAATATATTCCACACGGTCTTTTTATTCCACACTTTCGGAAAACATCTTCATTCCCGCCTCAGAACTCACCGCCATGCGTCGCCGTCTTGTGGATGCGCTCAATGCCGCCAACGTGGATTCCTACCGTTTTGAGAGAAGGAGACCTGAAGATACCGCATCTGTTTATCCATCTGCCAATCTTGATTACCGCGACAACGTGAGCAATCGTTTGGCAGAAGATTTTTATCGAAGCCACGGCGTGGAAAAAATCGAGCCGGCACTGGAAATACGAAAGACATTGACTTCCGGTCCTACAGTGGTGATGACGACGCGCCACTGCATCCTTCGTGAACTCGGAATGTGCAAGAAAGAGGCTCATTCAAAGAGAAATCGTTTTCGTGATCCGTTAATGCTGACACACGACCGCCTTAGCTATAGCCTCTCTTTCGACTGCTCCCGATGCGAAATGACGATAACAAAGCATGTTTGATTTCCTCAACTGCATCTACATAAAAGTCATCTCAGAAGACCATATCGTACCAACCATAGCATTTTAACGCAGAACCGCAGCCCAGATAGTTGATTGGACTGCGGTTCCGTTGCTTGAAGGCTGGATGATTCTCACTTGCCCATAAGCTTTGCGAGCGTAGTGTAGAAAGCAGGATCTTCGCCAGAGGTGATGTTCATTATCTTTCCTTCGGGATTAACGATGACTTTGGTCGGGAAGCCCTGTACGCCATAAGCTCCGAGAAGCTCTGTTTGTTTCTCCTGCGAAAGATATACGTGTACCCATGGCAACTGATGGCGTTCAACTCCAGCTTTCCATCTCTCAGGCGTCTCCTGGCAGTCTATGCCTATCACTTCAAGTTCAGGCTTGTATTTCTCATAGGCAGCTTTGAGTTCCGGGAAACCTTTGATGCACCATCCGCACCAAGATCCCCAGAAGTCGAGAATCAGCCATTTACCACGGAAATCGCTGAGGCTAACGTCTTTTCCCTGAAGGTCGGGAAGCGTGAATGCCGGAGCCTGAACATGGTTCTGCTCCATTTCAATGCGTTTGCGGTCAGCCTCAATCTGTGCCTTGACACGCTTTGCCTGCTGCTCATAGAGAGGAAACAACGCGCTCTTTGAGGCTGCAGGAGCCACTTTCTCTTCATATTTGGAGAATGTCTCAGGATCGAGGTTCATAATCGCGAATACTGCCGCCGGAGAAGACGGGGTCTTCTCAATGAAGTCTGTGAACACCTTGTTGTAGCGGGCGAATAGAGCCTGCATATCACCGTCGGGCTTCAGTCCTTTCTGTATCTGCTCAGCCTCTTCTTCAATCGGCAAGACGGCATTGTACAGTTCCGACATACCCTCCACAAGAGGCGTGCCTCCAAGCGTGTAACGTATCGGGCTGAATTGAGTGATGTTCACCACGATGTTCTCACCAGGACGCGTGTAAAAGTCAACAGAGTTGTTGCCGTCAAATGAGATCTTGAAACGGTAGTCTCCATCGACTGGCACGGCTACGGTCTTTGTTCCTTCAACAAAATCTATTGTGTCGCTTGTGAGATTCAGGTCGGCACGGCTTCGTGCGTTGGCGAAATTGGCCACTGACGCTTTTTCCACAACCATCTTGCCTTCCGGAGTAGATGAGGGGGAGTTAACCGTGATGTCGGCCATTGCAATGGCCGCTGCCGGAATGAGGGCAGAAATCAGGAATATCTTCTTCATATCGTTTTTTTGATTTGTTTCAAACATATGTTCTAACTTATAACGGAAATCTGTGGGAAAAGTGTCAATAAGAGCGGTGTTCTTTGAGCCTTTTCATCAGGATATCGGTGAATTGATAGTTCTTAAGTCTCCAGCAAGGCGCTTCTACCATATCAGGCGGAGCCTGGGACAAAAATCGTTCGATGGCAATATGCCTCGGAACGGCATCGACTGCCTCAGCGCAGAAGTCCACATACTCTTCAAGAGAAGGGATGCGGATGTCGGCCGCTCCGTCTTTCCATTGACGCCACAGTTCCGTTCCTTTGATGATTTGCAGCTGATGAAGCTTTATGGAGTCAATCGGGAGCTCCCCTGACTTCTTCACTGTTTCTATGGCATCGGCAAGAGTCTCACCGGGAAGTCCGGCAATCAGATGCAAGCCGCATCTGATTCCAAGTGAAGACGCACGTCTTACCGCGTCCGTTGTGTCTGCCCATGTATGTCCGCGGTTGATGCGCCCCAAAGTGGCGTCGCAACTGCTTTCCGCGCCGAATTCTATGAATACGGGCTTCTCACGGTTGAATCCGGCAAGCATTCCGAGCATTTCGTCCGGAACGCAGTCTGGACGGGTGCCTATTATTATACCGACCGTGTTTTCTGTCCCGATTGCTGTCCTGACCATTTCAGCGGCTTCTGCCGTAGACGCGCCATGGGTAAAAGTGTATGACTGGAAATAGACAAGATACTTCATTTCGGGATACTTCCTCGCGAAAAAACCTTTTCCCTTGGCTATCTGGGATAGTATGCCGTCGTTCGAACCGGAGCAATATCCGGGGGTAAAACTCCTGTTGTCGCAGTATATGCAGCCGCCTCGACCTATGGTGCCGTCTCGATTGGGACAGCTCCGGCCTGCATCCACAGAAATCTTCTGCACCTTGACTCCGGGGAAAATGCCGCCCAGATACTCAGAATAGTCTGTATAGAAAGGATTCATCTCCAGAGCGTGTGTGATTGTGCCTGGGAGGCGATGAGGGCATCTGCAATCACAAGCGTGGCCATAGCCTCCACTACAGGCACCGCCCTCAGAGCCACGCACACGTCATGACGTCCCGCAGGCTGAAGCATACATTCTTGTCCGTGGATATCTACCGTGGCTTGAGGCATCATTATGGTGGGCGTTGGCTTGAAAGCCACGGCAAGGCAGATGTCATTGCCGTTTGAGATTCCTCCCTGTATTCCTCCGCTGAAGTTTGTCAATGTCCCGATTCGTCCCGGACGACATGCATCTGGCACGAAGATGTCGGCCATTTCACTTCCGTATGCTTCAGAAGCCTTACGTCCAAGTCCATATTCAAAACTCTTGGCCGCATTTATGCTCATCATAGCAGCCGCAAGCCTCGAATGCAGTTTTCCGAATACAGGATCACCCAACCCGGCTGGCACTCCGGAAATCCGGCAGGAAACAAGTCCGCCTACGGAATCCCCTCGTTCCCCGGCTTCTGCAATTACGGCCTGAATCCTGTCAGGGTCACATTCGCCTGAATACAAGTCTTCGGCTTTCCAAGGCCCAACACCCGAAATCCAAGCTTGCACACAGACTCCGCAAAGATCTGTCAGATGTCCCGCCAATGCCCCAGCCGCGACCCAGTTGGCCGTTTCGCGTGCACTTGCACGGCCACCTCCTGCCGCTTCACGTATTCCGTATTTTGCCTGGTAGGTGAAGTCGGCGTGGTTTGGACGGAATTTGTCAGCATAGCGTTCATAGTCGCCGGGTCTGGCATCATTGTTTTCGATGATGAACCCGATAGGGCTTCCGAGCGTAAGTCCGTCAAAGGACAATCCTGAAAGTATTCGTATCTTGTCCGTTTCGCGGCGCGCAGACGTTCCTTTGGCATTGCCTGGGCGGCGACGGTCTAGTCTTTCCTGCACGGCTTCGACTGAAATCCTTATTCGCGACGGCATTCCGTCGAGGATTCCTCCTATCGCCGGACCATGGCTTTCGCCAAAAGTAGTGAGTCTCAGGTGATGTCCGAAAGTATTCAAGACAGTTCTTTGTTATCAGTCGTTGGTTATTAGTTTCATCTGTCTTCTCTAATCCGACACTTCGCACTTTATGCCTGACACAAATCGGCAGGAACGGCATCAGTGGCTTTGATCCAGTCGGCTGGACTTACCTTTATCTGCAATCCGCGTTGACCGGCAGAGACATATATAAAGGGAAATGACAAGGCTTCTTCAGAGATGTAGGCAGGGAGCTTTTTCTTCATACCCAAGGCGGTGCATCCGCCGCGTATGTAGCCCGTAACGGGAAATAGCTCCTTCATCGGAATCAGTTCAGATTTCTTGTTGCCGGAAGCCTTGGCAGCCTTTTTTAGGTCAACCTCCCTGTTTCCAGCCACTATGCATACGAAATGCCCCGTCTTGTCGCCGTGGAGCACAATGGTTTTGAAAACCTGCTCGAGCGGTTCTCCGAGTTGCGAGGCCACATGGTCGGCGGCAAGATTCTGTTCGTCCACTTCATAAGGGACAAGCTTATAATCAATGCCAGCACGGTCGAGCAACCGTGCTGCATTGGTCTTCTGTATTACTGTCTTGGTCTTCATCCTGATGAAGCCTAACATATAAAGCCTGAAATCTTATAGCTGCTTACTTGTCCATGGTGAGAAGAAGCTCCTCGTTTGAGCGTGTCATCTCCATACGCTTCTTTATGAACTCCATAGCTTCGAGCGAATTCATATCGGCAAGATAGTTTCGCAGAATCCACATGCGGTTCAGCGTCTCCTGAGGCAGAAGCAGGTCGTCTCTGCGAGTCGAAGATGCGATTATGTCCACGGCAGGGAATATGCGCTTGTTGGAAAGCTTGCGGTCGAGCTGCAGCTCCATATTGCCCGTGCCTTTGAACTCCTCGAAAATCACCTCGTCCATCTTGGAAGAAGTCTCGGTGAGTGCAGTCGCTATGATGGTGAGCGAACCGCCCCCCTCGATGTTTCGCGCCGCTCCGAAGAAGCGTTTAGGGCGTTGGAGCGCATTGGCATCCACACCGCCGGAAAGGATTTTACCCGAAGCCGGAGAGACGGTGTTGTAGGCACGTGCGAGCCGTGTTATGGAGTCGAGCATTATCACCACATCATGTCCGCATTCCACCAAACGTTTGGCCTTTTCAAGCACGAGTCCGGCTATTTTCACATGCCGGTCGGCCGGCTCGTCGAAAGTCGAGGCAATCACTTCGGCGTTCACGCTTCGAGCCATATCCGTAACCTCTTCAGGACGCTCGTCGATGAGAAGCATAATGATGTAAGTGTCGGGATGGTTCTCTGCGATGGCGTTTGCTATATCTTTAAGCAGTATGGTCTTGCCGGTCTTGGGCGGAGCCACGATCAATGCACGCTGTCCTTTGCCTATAGGCGCGAACATATCGACCACGCGCGTGGAGATGCTGTTGTTGGCACCCTTTGTGAGGTTGAATTTCTCTTCAGGGAAAAGCGGCACAAGATGTTCGAATGGTTCGCGGTCGCGTATGTATTGCGGATCAAGTCCGTTGATAGACGTTACGTTGCTGAGGGGGAAATACTTCTCACCTTCGCGGGGAGGACGTATGCCTCCTTCCACCACGTCTCCGGTCTTTAGTCCGTATTGCTTAATTTGCTGTTGGGTAACATATATGTCGTCGGGGCTTGTGAGATAGTTATAGTCGCTCGAACGGAGGAATCCGTAGCCCTCAGGCATAATTTCGAGCAGCCCCTGGGCAAGGAGTATGCCGTTGAAGTCGAACTGCGTGTCCGTACGGCGTTGCTGATGCACCTGTTGCTGTTGTTGCATCTGGCGTTGACGTTGCTTCTCTTTTTTGCTCAGATGCTTCTGTTGCTTGGGCTGAGGTTGCTGGAATGCCTGGTTGGCTGCGTTAGGCTCACCGATGACTATCGGTGCGGAAGCAGCGGCGATGGCGGCTTCCTCTATTTCACGTCTCGACCTCGGAGTGAACGTTTTGCGTCGCGCGTTGGAAAAAAATGAATCGAGACCGGGCTTCTGTCCGGAGTTGTCTTTCTGATGGGACGAAGATGACACAGCGTCTGACTGTGCTTCCTCCGTTTGCTGCGCCTGTTCAGCATATGCCTCCTGGGCCTCATTGGCATCAGGGACTGCCACTATCAGAGAGGGAAGATTGTGTTGATCCGATTCGGCTTTCATTTCAGCAGGTCCACCGGACTCAAGCGGAAGTTCAGGCTGCTGTTCTTTGGCAGCGTTGGGTTTGCGTCCGCGTTTTCTCGGAGCCGTTTGAGGTTCAGATATGGATTCAGGTGCGCTTTCAGATTTATTATCAGGCTGATTTTGTGCGGTTTGTTCCGTCTTTGCACGTTCTGCCTCTTCTGCTGCTTTTTGTGCGTTTGATTTCCTTCCGCGTTTTTTGGGGGCTTCTGTCGCAGCGGACACATCGGTTTGCGGTGTCTCTGTCTGCTCCTGCGTTTTGTCGTTATTAGAGAGCTCCTGTCCGGAATTCTTTGGAGCATTCGCTTTCTTGCCACGTTGTTTGCGTTCAACCGGACGTTTTGCAGACCTTTCGTTAAGTTTCGACACCTGATCTTTGGCGCTGATCATTGCGTCGTTGTCGAGGATATAATAAGCCACCTCTTCATTGGAATATGAGGAGGGCTTTTTCATGCCAAGGCCTTCAGCAATCTGATGAAGGTCGGATTCGGGGAGGGAGTGTAGTTCGTCTAAACTGTACATATTTGATGTAATGATTTTTCAGTTCCTATGGGTTTGTTGCCGCCGATTGTGTTATTCATTATGCCGTCTTGGCTTGAACAGACACATATGCCGGGTCATTGTGGAAAAATGACGGTCATTCGCCGGCTCACATCGCATAGAGGCTATGTGGCCGAAAAGCCACATAAGAGCATGTAAAAAAGAATAAGGAGTTTTTTAACAGGCTCTAAAGTAACTGTAGAAATGAAGTGGTAGAAACTTGGGAAATCTTGGTAGTCTTGGTTTGTAATTGCCGATTATTCCGGAATGAATTATGCATTTCCGGCTGGATTCGGACAACAGAGTCTGACATCGGTTTCCCGAGGCTGGAGCATCAGTTTATCACTAATACGTTGCAAAATTACAAAAAGTTTTCCTATTGTGCAAATTATTGGTTCGCGTGCGGACTTTTGAGGCTGACTCGGAATATGACAGAAGGAGGTGATGACATATCGACAAGATGTAGCCGAGACCGTTTCAGACCTGGTATCCAGACTATTTCCTTTGTCTTGGCATTTTCCAACACACATACGCGACGAGCCTCCTGCGCATTCAGCTTTGCATCCTTTATTATGTCGCTGACGAGGCTCCTGCCTTTCATTCCAAGCGGCAGGATGAAGTCCCCGTCCCGGCGAGGCCTGAGGGAGTATCCCTCAGGATCGTCCGGAAGGTAAAGCGTCCTGTTGCCATCAGGAATCTTTACAGCTCGGACGACGTCTGGTGTTGGCACGAGCTTTTCCACCATCAGTCCGGGCAAGGCGATGCAGCCTTCCCTTTCTATTATTTCAAAAGCGGTACGCCCGCAGACCACCTCCTGGCTGTCATTGAGAATCCATACGGCTCCTGTCCTGGGATTCTTTGCCGCACGAGCCATCTCCATAGCCTGAAGGCAGGTTCCCCCTCGCTCCCTTATGAAATGGAATAAGAGGCTTTCCGGGGCGGGAGAATCCGCCACAAGACCGTAAGGCAACGAGTTTTCACTGCATACAGAATCAATAAAACCAGAAAGCAGATGAAAATCGGCTGCAAGGTTGCCGATGCTTTTTGTGATGCTTTTCTTCGCCCCAGGCCAGCGTTGCTCCAACAGAGGAAGCACCTGCAGCCTAAGGAAATTACGGGCGAAGTCGCATTCAAGGTTTGTGGAGTCTGTGATGAAGTCCTGTCCGATTCTCTCGAGATATATCTCTATGTCTTTGCGAGACACCTCAAGCAAAGGGCGCATAATTTCCCCATTATCTGCAGTCATGGCTTTGAGTCCCTTCAACCCCGCTCCTCTCATAAGGGAAAGAAGGAATGTCTCTACGTTGTCGTCGGCATTGTGAGCCACGGCTATACGCGCGCATCCCAAACGGCGCATCTCTTCACGGAAGAACGCATAACGCAAGTCGCGGCATGCCATTTCCACAGATCCGCCATGCGCCTTGATATGTCCTATGGTATCGAAATCCTTTACAGTCAGGGATATGCCATATCTGCAACACAACTCTCTAACAAATGTTTCATCGCGCATACTCTCCTCACCGCGCAAATGGAAATTGCAATGGACTGCACGTATGTCCATCTGTATGGCCATCAGCGACCGAAGAAGAGCCACACTGTCTGCGCCTCCGCTGAGTCCGAGCAAAATGCGGCTCCCGGCAGCGACCGTTGCTGTCGCGGCTCTTTTTACCTTGACTTCAAAATCGGATACAGCCATAGTTGCTGTAACGGGCTCAGCGCACATAGACGGGTATGACGCATGTTATGCGAGCCACGTCGCGAACATCTGAACGGTCAATCATAAATTCCGGGTAATCCGTAGAATTATAGCTGACGCATCTTATCTGGTCGCTGTCTTCTGCAGGAAACACCCTCTTTATCATAATGCCATCGGGAGTGGCAAGGGCATATGTCTCTCCCCATCGCACAATACTGCTGTTGATTTTTGCCAGACCGATGAATGCCCCCGGAGGTATGGACAGTTCCGGACGATCGGTGTTGACCATACTGTAGCCCGAAGCCTGGATGAAGAATTCAGTGTCGGCCGGGATGCCTGGAAACGAAAGCATAGGGAAATTGTTGAAAGTCTTTGAATCAAGCGTCCCGACGAGAGCCCCGCATTCAGCCTTGGTGTCATTGATGAAAGGATACTCAGGATAAGAAGACACGGTTTTAGCTTTTGTTCCTACCAGCATATCCCCTTCGCCATAAATCAGCCATTCCCGGTTGAGTTCCGGAAAAGCGGAAAGCACGGACTCGCAAGTGCGCCCCGTAATGTCTTTGCCCTCTTTTCTGGATTTGCCGAGCGTTCCGACTGCTATTCCTGACAGACGGGTTATCTTGTTGTCGTTGAAACCCTTATAGGCAGCAAACTTGTCGAGCCGGTCTATTTTCCGCATTTTCTGATCTTGTTGATTGGAATTGCTTTCCATTTGACTTCCAGTTTGTTTTATTTGACTTTCCGGACACAAAGTTAGCAACAAATCTTCGATATTCCAAATCTCATAGAAATCCCGGCTAAACGTTTCTAACGTGAAATGGTCGGCAAAAATAATGGGGAATGATTTGGCGGAACGGAAAATAATTGCTAATTTTGTTGTCCCGAATCTCGAAAGGTCGGGGCTTTTGAAAAACCTTTTTCTACAGGGATTACAAACAAAAAATAACTCTAAACATAACAGACAACTATGGCAAAAGAATGGATTTGCACAGTTTGCGGATATGTAGCTGAAGGCGAGAATCCTCCCGCAAAATGTCCTCAGTGCGGTGCTCCCGCTTCAAAGTTTGAAGAACTTGACAAGACCGCTCTTCTTCAGTTCGTTACTGAACACAAAATAGGTGAAGCAAAAGGAACAGGCGAAGAGATGATTAAAGATCTCAACGCTCATTTCCAAGGTGAATGCACGGAAGTCGGTATGTATCTTGCCATGTCGCGCCAGGCCGACCGTGAGGGCTATCCTGAAATCGCCGAGGCTTTCAAGCGTTACGCTTGGGAAGAGGCAGAACATGCTGCAAAATTCGCTGAGCTCCTCGGCGACGTAGTATGGGACACCAAGACCAACCTTGAAAAGCGTATGCACGCCGAAGCAGGAGCCAACGCCGACAAGATGCGCATTGCCCGCAATGCAAAAGCCGCCAACCTCGACGCCATCCACGACACAGTGCATGAGATGGCCAAGGACGAAGCTCGCCACGGCAAAGGCTTCGAAGGCCTCTTCAACCGTTATTTCAAGAAATAATCGGAACAAGTAAAGAGAACAACCGGGGAAGCAAAGCTTTTTGCTTCCCCTTTTTATAGACCATAATTAAGAGCTTGTTTAATAATAAATGTTGCCGACAGGGTCGTATGGCTTGAGACGGTTTTCGACATGTGACGAAGGAGTGTACTATATGTACACGACTGAGGGACAGGGCTAAAAGCGGCCAAGACATACGGGACAAACGGTAATTTTATAATCACTCAATCTCTTGCCGGCTTTTGAAACAAATGCAAAAATACATCAACGATATTAAACAAGCTCTAAATTAATGGGAAGGATAATAGCTATAGATTACGGGCGTAAACGCTGCGGCGTGGCCGTTACAGACGTTCTGAAGATTGCCGCCAACGGGCTTCCGACTCAGCGGACATGCGACCTTATGGGATTCCTGCAGAATTACGTTTCAAAGGAACCTGTGGAGCGTATCGTGGTAGGGTTGCCCAAGACATTGTCCGGAACACCTTCAGAAAGCATGCAGTATATCACACCTTTTCTTCAAAAGCTCGGGAAAATGTTTCCGGCCATTCCTGTGGAAACTTTCGACGAGCGTTTCACTTCCGCCATTGCCCATCGCGAGATGTTGGCCGCAGGCGTGAAGAAAAGCGACAGGCAGCGCAAAGACCTCGCAGACCAGACTGCCGCCACCATCATCCTTACGGATTATCTCAACTCTCGTAGTTTCAACTGCTTATGACTCCTCTTATGTTTTTTGTCCTAAAAAAGGTTTGCCGTTTATAAGAATTTATTGTAATTTTGCCGCCGAAAATATGCCCGGATGCGCGAGGCCACGGCTCTGCAAAGGCAGAAGCCTCTCGCCGGGAACGGGGTGCGATTCCCCGACAGACGCGCTGCTGTGATTCTCCGTTTCAGATAGCCAAGAACTGGAGTATCGGTTTTCCGACCGACCAAGTTCCGGCGAATGCAATTCGCCGCTAAACTGAAGAATCCGCTTTTCATTCTGCCACTGGCTTTGACAGGCCGGGAAGGCGAAAAGCTGGAAAGGAGATAAGTCAGAAGACCTGCATCCGAATAAAAACATATCCCCCTCAAGAGGATATGCCAAAGGCATCTTTCCTATGGAGCTTCGCGAAACAAGCTTGGAAGGAGAACGGACTGAGCGGCCTTTGGACTATGCCATTGCCGTGGCTTCTGGCCATATCTTTGTTTATCCCCTTTTTATTTTCGCGGCTTCATAAAAATATGGATTGCATTAACTGATTTATATTTTTATGAAACAAGAAAAACTGTTCAAACTGACTGTATCCGGCCTGTTGATTGCCGGATTCGCATCGTCTGCGGATGCCGAGCTGAAGAATGTGGTTGTCTCGGCACCGGAAAACGCCACGGTATCAATCACAAAGAAAAAAGGATCGAAGCATTACGTCGCTTTTGAAACATATGACCATGTTTCAAAGGAAGTGCGCGATGGAATGCAGGTTCTCACGTATGAACTGGAAACCGGCACTTCTCAGTATTGCTACAGGGTGAGCCGCGCCGGCAACCTTACCCAGGCAGGACTCTTCTCTGCTTCCAAGACCGACATCATCGAGATTTCGGAAGAGTCGCTTGGAGCGCATACCAACCGTTATTTCAACCACGAGGTCTGGGGCAACGGCACCAACTATGCAGACATATTCCTCAACATAAACAAACGCAATCTTCTGCGGCTCAAAACAGGCGACACGTTCCAAATCGTGAATCTGCGCACATGGCAGCTGACCAACAACTCTTCCGGAAACTATTTCATCGAACCGGATTTCAGATACAATGTGCTTGACATGGATTTCCAGCCAGACGATTCTATAATCGAGGTGGACAGGAATGGAATCATTACTGCGAAGAAGGCGGGAACAGCAATAGTACAGGTACGCTATGACGGCATCAAACTTGAAACTGCCTACGGTTCCATGTGGAGCGAAATCTGGGCTGAAAACACCGGTACGTTCGTGGTAACGGTGGATGCAGATGCCGAAAACTCCCCGGCCGACAACATCCGTCTCGCCTACAAGCCAGCCGAAGAGCTCGACTGTGAGCATGACATACTTTATTATATGTGCGGTGAACCAGGCTACAAACTTACGTTCACTCCCGATGAAGGTTCTTCTGTAACCGTAGCCAACCCTCTCGTCGATGCCGAATCCAACAATGTGGCTTACCCCGAAGGATTCTCGGCCGAAAACGTTACCGTTAATGCCGACGGCTCCGTTACAGTCTTGCTGACCTTCGGACGCAACATAATACGCACCGCCGACACTTCCGGCAATGCCAATTATCAGGTGCTTTCTGCAAAGCCCGTGGAAATGAATCTCGTGAAGGTGCGTGAAGATGATTATGTGCTTCCGGGAGACAATGTGAAGATGGAATTCAAAGGATTGTACCATGTCGCCGGAAAACTCGCAGGGTTATACAATTCAACATGTTATATCCAGTTCAATGGAAAATCAAACGGAACGTCAATGCTCGGTGAAGGCCAATACGACTTCGCAGGCAACGCCAAGGCTCAGACATTCCCGATAAGCATATCCCCCACGGCAACAGGCGACTCCATCATAGGCTCCGGATGCCTCAATCCTTTGGGGTTCGGCTCCAAGCCAAGTGTCCACAGAGGCATAAACTATGTAGATGGCATCAATCCCAATTTCAATGCAGGTACGATTAGCGGGCAGTTCGGCTCTATTCCCGAACAGACGATACACGTTACGCCGCTTCAGGACATGCCACGCCTTTTTGTATCCCTTGAGGCCAATGAAAGCCGCAGCATAGTGAACATGTCGGCAGTCAAAGCCGCTTTCGGAGAATCTGTGGCATGGGAAAGTTCAGACGAATCGGTAGCGACTGTCGATGAGAACGGCAAAGTAACCGGAATCAATCGGGGCGTAGCCGTCATCTCCGCACTGCGTATGGATACACGCGATGCATCACCTGCGATTACGTGCGACGTGTCTGTCGGCGGGGTTTCCGTAGGCATAGAAGATGTTTCAACAGAAAACACAGAGTCAGTTTTCTATCCTAATCCTTGCAACGGAGTGCTTTACGTTGATTCGGCATCGGATTCCGATATGGACGTGTATTCTCTTTCCGGTTCACGTATGATGTCTGTGAAGATTGAAGAGGGAACTAATACAATGGATGTCTCACATCTCGCCTCTGGAATGTATATTGTGCGCATCGGCGGAAAAACCGACAAACTGATTGTAAGATAACATACAAATGAAATCAACGGACATCGCGATTGCGGCTGCAGTCATTCTTGCTGCATCAGGACTGACTTCCTGCTATGACGACTCAGGACTCAAAGAGCGCATCGAAAACGTGGAAGGCCGGGTGCAGAGCATTGAAGAGCGCATAAACGCCATCAACACCGACATAGCCTCGCTTCGGCAATTGATAGCCTCGCTTTCCGGCGGCGCAGTCATTACCGCAGTGGAGGAGACACCAGACGGCTACAGACTCACATTGAGCAATGGACGCGTCATAAACGTCAACCACGGGCGTGACGGGAAAGACGGTCTGGACGGAAAGGATGCACCGATCATCGGAGTGGGAGAGGAGAACGGCGTGTATTACTGGACAATCACCGTAGACGGTTCTACGTCATGGCTTACTGATGCCAACGGCAACAACCTTCCGGTATCCGGACAGAAAGGTGATAAAGGCGACCAAGGCAATCCAGGACAAGCAGGCAATGACGGGCAAGAGGGCAAGACTCCGGTCATAGGGGTAAAGGACGGTTACTGGACTGTGGACTATGGCAACGGCCCGCAGTTTGTGCTTGACTCCGATGGCGAAAAAGTCTGTGCCGTCCCCAAGAATCCCGGCAGCGGAATCTTCGAGAGCGTGAAGCCTGAGGAAGACGGGATTGTCTTCACTCTTCCGAGCGGCGAGTCATTCTCTGTGCCGCGAGTGGACAACTTCGGCCTTACAATCGACACGTCGAACCCGTATTTCAGAAAGGGAGAGACACGTGTATATGAAATGGCACTTACCGGTGTAAGCGACATTTATGTGTCTAAAGCAAGCGAAGGATGGACTGCCTCCATCGACGGCAACCGTCTTACCGTCGCCGCCCCGCCAGAAGCCGATACCGGCGACAAGGGGGACATACGGGTGATTGTGGTCAACAGGCGTCATGACGTCAGGGCTTTCAGGATTTCCTTGGAAATAGCCTCAGACATACGTGTGCTTACTTTTGAAGATGCCGACTACAGAGGTTCAGGCAATATGCTCGGCAGGAAAGACTGGAGTTCTCTTATAGATTCCCCGCAATACAATGGCCCTCTGCTTTATCCTAATTCGGAAGAGAATGTGTACAACTGGCATGACGAAGGAAACACAGAGCTGGCTTCCCGCCTTGTCAATGCCTATGGTGACGGCAATTTCTGGACCGGCGGCATGGCTGTCTCAGACTATGTAGACACCGACCTCGGCAACGGAGACTTCAATCACCAGCTTGCCGTTTTCTCCCGCGACGGCGACGGCAACGGCGGACACAACGGTTCCAGAAACTTCTGCGTCCAGAATGGGTATAAAGACACCGACCCGTCGGGGCTTGGCTACAACAACAAGCTGCCGGAACTCTACTTCCACGACGGCAAGGCCCGTGTGGTGAAGAGCATATGGGTCAACGTTACCACTTATTTTGCGAATGTCTGGAAAAACGGCAACGGGCTTTCAGAGCCTGGAGGTGAAGCTGTCTTTAAAATAGTGGCATATGCCTTCGATGCGTCCGGGAATGAGATTGCCTCGCATCCTTCGTTCACTCTCGCTGACGGAAGCGATATGATCTCAGGATGGCAGGAATTCGATCTGTCGTCGCTGGGCAAGGTAAGCAAACTCACGTTCAATCTTGAATGTTCCACCAACAACGGCTATGGAATGAGTCTCCCTTCTTATTTTGCCTTTGACGACGTGAGCGTGGTTTTCGACTGAAAAAAACGATTCTTCAACATTAAATAGACGATATAGATTGATTTTGAATTTCGTCCGGATCTGCGTGATGCAGGTCCGGACGCGCTTTTGGCCGTCAGAAGTATTTTTGCTAACTTTGTACAATAATTCAAATCAAGATGAAACTACCGATATACCTTTACGGCCAGCCTGTGCTTCGCGAGGAGGCCGAAGACATAACCCCGGATTATCCCGAGCTCAAAAAGCTCATCAATGATATGTGGGAGACCATGTACGCCAGTGAAGGCGTGGGTCTTGCAGCTCCGCAGATAGGAAAGCCGATAAGCCTGATAGTCCTCGACGGTTCGGCGCTCGCCGAGGATTTCCCCGAGTGCAATGATTCCAAGATGGTGCTCATAAATCCGGTGCTTGACGTAATCGAGGATATGGATCCTGTGAGCCGCAGTGAAGGATGCCTTTCGCTTCCCGGAATGTCCGAAAACGTCAGCCGTGTCGAGCATGTGCGCCTGAACTGGCTCGACGAAGATTTTCAGGAACACGAAAAAGAATTCACAGGTTTCCTGAGCCGCATTATGCAGCATGAATACGACCATCTGCTCGGCACCGTCTATACAGACCGCGTCGCACCCATACGCAAGGCTTTGATACGCAGCAAGCTCAACAACATATCCAAAGGCAAGGTGAAATGCGACTATCGGGTCAAGGCTGCCCGGAAATAACGCCAAGATTTCTCTGATTCCTAACGCCACCGGCAAATCTCGACATCCCCCTTTGGAAAAACAAGAAGCGTTAGCGTTATGCTTGATGTTTTGTATAAGTTATCACAACTATGAATAAAATGGTTTTTTCATGGGCAGAAGACGCCAATGGCATAATGGTACACGTTGATAGCGTGAGCAATGGACTGAAATGTTGCTGCACCTGTCCTTGTTGCCATGAGTCTCTTAAAGCCAACCAAGGGAGAGAAAGAGCGCATAGTTTCGCACATCATAGTGATAAGCGCAGAGCGAATCTGAAAAACTGCTATATGGTTACAATGTACAAGTTGGCTGAGCAGATTATTCAACAGGAAAAGAAGATTCGTGTTCCGTCCTATTATGGAATATTCAAGGAAAAAGAGCTTGAATTTACAGATGTTGTTGTAGATAGCCGAATCCTACCGGATTCCGTCCCTCTAAAAGCCCTTGCCGACCGCTTCGCGGCGGTAGAGGCCGTGCCTCTGTTTCGCCTGTGGCGAGGAGCTACGCTGAATGCTCAATGTGTGATTTGACATAACAAAACGCAAATACCGGGTAGACAATTCGACAAATCACATTCGTCACGTGATTTGTCGAATTCAGAATTTGATATGTCGAACGAGCGATACTGAATCGAATGAAATTGACAAGCCCCGACAATCACTGCCGGGGCTGCCTGTCTTTGTCGATGTATGATTAAGCTGTTCCCTTATTTCAGAATTGCGCTGCCGGCACCTGACATTTGTGTTGCTTCGTTGCCGACCTTGATTTTCTTGCCAAACCCAAAAGTATAGGTTGCGGACACATATATGAAGCAGTGGTTATTCGGATTATAGGCAGTCTGAACAAAGTCATAGTTTTTGCTTTTCATCACTGATGAGCCGCTTCGCCAGTTCCATCTGAAAGGATTAGCAATCTGCGCTTGGAAATTCCATGAAGAATTACCCCAACCGACAATAGCAGTGTATGCGTTTTTGCTATTCTCCCATACGCCATTTATAAAGTTGCCCGCAGATGACATATTTGATTGGTACTGTATGCCAAAATGCCACTGATTTAGATAATAGAAGGCTTGGAGATACCAGTTGAGATGAGATTTTGTCCAATTGAAAGGTTGCTCGTTTTTAGCTATATAGTGCGCCAACTGACCATTGATTTGGAGGTTACCGTCAAGGAGTCGAGCAGTGCCGTTTATTCCGTAGCGGCCTTCAATGAACTTCCCCATTGGTTGTTGAACGGTACGGATAATGCCGTCAGCCGAAGCCTCGTATACATACGCGAAACGATTGGTCGCTATGAAGCCTGTGGCAAATGCGGCAAAATTGAATTTATTGTTTGGCAACCATTGGTAGCTCACGCCGAAATCGTAACACTTGTATGGTTTGAGATTGGGGTTGCCGGTATATCTCATCAGAGGGTTGGATTGAATGACAGTCGAGCTGCGTACTGAAAGGTCGGGAATCTGGTTGCTATAATGGAATTCGGCATTAAATGAGTTTTTGTTGTTGAATGAATATTGAGCTGAAAAGTCAATCCATGGATGCGTGTCATTTTCGGTAACATCCTCGGTTTTGGTGCGGTCGTAGGAAAAGCCGATGCCTACACTTCCATAGAATTTATCAGAGGTATAGTTGTAGGAAACGCCCGGTCCGATTCTAAAAAGCGTGAGCCTGTCATCCGATGAGGCAGTGCCTGAATATTTTGTTTTACTATTGTAATAAAAGCCTTGTGTAAAGACAGATATGTCGCCCCACTTGCCGAAGTCGTGCTGGAAGCGGAGGTTTCCGCTTGCTTTATGTGTGTTGTCGAAAGCGTTGTTGATAAATTCCGAAGATTGCCCTTCGGAGTATCTGCGATACTGCTTGGAGTGGGCGTATGAGTAATACGGAGCAAAATTCAGGGTATTGCCGTGGGGAAGTATGAAATGCCAGTAGCCGTTGTAAGTTACGTAGTTTTGCCGGTGATTTGCTTCATTAGTGAAATCAGTTTGCGGAAAATCGGCGGGAGAGAAATAAACAGAGCCGGAGGTATTTTCTTTCGGAAAATTATCGAAAGTAGCTCCAATAGAGTTGCTCATTGAAATTTTATCTGTGCGATATAGAGCCTTGAAGGTAGGCCAAAAATATCTCCGCCTTGACTCTGCATCGTCGGTTATGGAGTAACGCTCGAATTGCTTGATTGAGCCGTCAGACTGTGGCAGACGGTACGTTTCAACTGTATTGTTGTAATCATGACTTCCGTTGCGATAATAACCACCTACGCCGAGGTCGTAGGTCATTTTTTTATACTGGAACTTGGAGTAAAGGTTGAGCTGACCTGAATTGGAAATGAAAAACTCATTAGCGGAGGCTTTGAGATAGCCGCCATACTCATACTTCTGCATAATGAAATTAATGACATGCGCACTTCCTTGAAAGCGAGGATCTTTGGGATAGTCATAATATTCCAACTTTTTGACATCAGCCATCCGCATGCCTGAGAGGTCCTGCTCGGATGCAGGCAGATAGTCAATGTAAATGTTGACAGCCTTGCCGGTATTGGTCTTTACCGAGTTTCCCATACCCGGAGAAAGCTGTGGAATTGCCATACGGTTAAGCAGATCGGTTGCCGTTTGCGACGAATTTTTCTGTTTCGAGGTTGGTATATAAGATGAAACGGTTGCAGAGGTGCGTTGCATTTGAGCCTCTACAACTACCTCACCAAGTTCTTTAGTCTTTATACTGTCCTGCGCTTCCGTCTGCGCCAAAGCACATAAAGCACAGGGTAAAGCGATGATGGATGTGATTACTTGTTTCATATCTATGTCGGTTTTATGATTTCTGATGCAAAGTTACAGCCGCTGAAAATTCCTTACCATATCCAAAAGTATATGATTGCATCCTCTGGCGGCTGGGGGGCGTAAATATATACTTTTGGATACGGTGCAGTCCTGTGGCTATGCCTAATTTTGCAGTGGATTAAATAATCTGATATGACTGACGAAGAAAGATATATTATTAAGGAGTGCCGCGTGATGGTTATCGGTACACATGATTTCACCGGATATGTGGTGCCGGAACTGGAGCGGATTGGATTCCGGGATATTCAGACCGACTGTACCCCTGCCGCTCTTGTTGGACTGTCTCTTGTCAACATCATTGCAGAATATGGCGATAACGGAGAATCATGCCTGAAGCATCTCAAAGAGCTGAAGACATCGGTAATCTGTCCTTTTGATTTTGTCAGGGGCGCGGGGGCAATGGTGATAATGCCCGGAGATGACATGGAACCTCTTGCACAGCCTGACTTACGACTGTGGGCGGCAGAATATATACCGGGATACTGTGCTTTCTGGAATATGGAGGGATGCGACTGGCTCGGTGAAGCATTGCCGGAGATAAAAGCCGGGGTAATCAACGAATCCGCTCAACGGCTTGCAGCACACATATGTGCGCGAATAGCCGCCAATATTGCCGTCGGTAGGGAAGTGAAGCACTTTCCGAGATTTTATTTAGCGGAGAGTGGAGAGTTAATTGCTAATACCTATACTCCACTATCACAATAGCTTGCTGTTGGTGGCGGCAACTATCGCCTCGGAGATATTGCGCACATCAAGTTTCTCGAAGATACGCTGGCGGTATTTCTTGACTGTCACCGGCGAGAGGCATATACGGTCGGCAATCTCGGTCATTGTGTAGCCTTGAATAGATAGGGCAAGCACAGACTTTTCGCCGTCGGTCAGCACGGGCATCTGCCGTTTGTCCCAGCGGCGCGTAGTCAGATTGTACTCAAAGAAATCGGACGAGCCGACACGGTGCATCTCTATATGTCCAGCGTCGGTGTGGGTAGATGCCGACACCACGCAGAGGGCGAGCCAGATCCGTCCATCGGAGGTAAGGGCAAGCGGTGTCAGCTTGTGGTTGACAAGGATTTTCTTTCCCTCGTTGAGAATGTGGAAGTCGTAGGAGATATGCCAGTCCTTACGCTCATCGGTTGGTATGTCGTTGTAGAAAGCGAATCCGGCTTTGTTGAGCGTCAGCAGCATCGATTGCTCATATTCCGGCACATAGCCGAGATAGAAACGATAGCCCAGCTCCTTCATCTGCTCCGGCGACAGTCCGCACAGAAACATCGGATTGGGCGACACATATAGGAAGTTCTGTCTGAAATAGTCGATGATATAGACGCTCTGATAAGATGAGCGCGAAAACGCCTCAGCCGAGCGGATATATTCATCCACACGGCTGTAATCAAGCTCCTCCGGGAGCTTGACCTCATTATCTGGTATGAAGAAATCATCGGTGGAGTCAATCATACTTCCTTCAAGTTATATTCAGTTGTCCAAGTCGCTGAGGTCAAAATACATGAGCCGGGTACGCTGACCTTCATCCTCCGTACTTAGAAATGCGAAATCATTCTTCAGATAGAACGGAATCGCCTGAGCGTAAGCATCGACAGTAATGAACCGACATCCCGATTTATTGTCTGTTATAAACAACGTTCCAATGAAATCGAGTAGAAAAGTACCGATCTCCTTCCCCTGAACTGAACGGTCGATTCCGAGGCGGCATATCTTGATGGCGGGATAACTCTTCAGCCGCTTCGAGTTGACAAACTTGTGCTTGCGAAAGCGGTTGAAGTCAGTATTTGTGGGAAAGTCCTGAATTGAGACACGGTCGTTGGCCACACTGAAATAGGCTACGGTCTTGTGCGTGTTCTTGTTCACAAGGATATAGGTCATCGCCAGCAACGCCTTGCGATATAGGGGCTCATCGTTGTTGATGAAGTCATTGAGATCTTCATCTCCACAGTCAAACTAGTCCACCTTATCGTTAAGTGTGAGTTTGCGAAGCTCGTAGTCGGTCAATATGTCCTCTGCCCGCATATCCGGTTAGTTATTGACCAGAATGCTCATGGCGAGCTTGTAATTAGCCTGTCTCCTGCGTTTTTTCTCAGATGATTCTGTCCGGGTTTCGTTCATACGTTGTACGAACCGACGGGCATCCTCGCCTTTGAGAACCGGGGTTTCTTTTATCGGTCTTGCCATAGTCTTTGTCTCCTGTTTCTTATTATTTTACAAAGTTACAACAAATTTCTGACATATTTTGATTTTCAGATCGGATTTAACGGTCTGAGGGCTTGGAGTCTTACGTTTCTTATGAAAAACCGTCGGAGAATATCTTGTTGGCATTCGTCCGACGGATTTTTGTCCTCATTCGCTTTGGCGGCTGTTGAGGATGCGCTCGATGGCAGAGAGCAGATACATGTTGCGGTTGCCGAGTTTGGAGGGGACGAGGTAACCTCGGCGGCCCCATTCCCAGAGAGTGGTCTTGCTGACACGGCAGAGCTGCATGCCTCTTTTTGGGTGAGCCACTTCTCTTTTGGGGGTTCCGTAGGTCGGGCGACAAGTTGCGCGGCCTTTTCGATTAACTGTTCGGCGAAGTGGCGGAGGTCTTCGCCGCTGACCTCGAATTTCACGTGTCCGCCGGCTTCGATCATACTGCTAATGTCCATATACAAGGATTTTAAGGTGATACAAGAAGCTGTCGGATAAAGCGGTCACGGGGATTCAGACAGCAGTTTATTGTCACCGGCCTCCATTCTAATTGAATGGGCAACGGTTTGTGATTATCGGATGAACGGGAGGGAGAAACAAGTTCTGTCTCCCTCTCGGTTCGGTTGCCGAAACTATTTCAGTTGAGCATGTTGACGAGTTCGATTTTCATCTCGTCGTCGATGGCGCGGTAGCGGGCAAAGGCTTTGCTCCCCTCGACGTGGCCTGTCATGGAGGCTATCAGGTCGGGGTCTTTGACCTGCTTGTAAAGATTTCCCTAAGTGTCAGTTCACTTGCTGCCTTGATGTCGGTTCTGCCATCGCGGACGCGGAAATAGACGGTGGCCATGTCGGTAAGATTGTTCTTCGCCGCTCCCCGGCGGCGTATGTATGCGGTCACTTTCATTGTTCAGTCCATTTGGGCGGTGAGTTCACGTTTGAGCTGCTCGCTGATGGCGCGGTAGCGTCGGAACGCCTTGCTGTTGGTTGCGTGTCCGGTCATCGAGGCGATAAGGTTCGGATTCTTGACGCGGAGATAAAGATTTGCTATGAAGGTCTTTCGGGCGGTGTGGGTGGTCACGGCCATAAAGAGCGGCAATTCCCTGACCTCGGCTGTTTTCTTGTCGAGCACGGAGACCATGCGGTCGAGTCCGGCTATAATCGCCACGACCTTTATGTCCTCGCCGTAAAGTATCTTGTTGAGACAGGGGAACAATGCCTTCCCGCATTTCCCATCATATTTGGCGAGAAGGGCGAGTGCCTTGTCGTTCAGCGGCACACGGCACGTGACGGCTCCATATACATTGCCGTCCCGGCCGATAGTCTTGCGGGGGCAGTATTCGAGAAAACCGTCACGGATATTGTCGGAGGTCAGACGGTAGAGGTCGCCGACACGGCATCCGACGAGCGACTGGAAGATGAACATGTCGCGGTGACGCTCCAGACGCGAGAAAACGCGCAGGTCGAGGGCCAGCAGGCGATCACGCTCTTCGAGGGTGAGATAGACCGGTGTGCCGTATACCTCGTTGCTGACAGTGAAACCTTTCCAACGCTCGTTTGTGGTGATACCCTGTTTGAGCGTCCAGTTCAGAAAGGCGCGGATATGGCGGAACACACTTTCGACAAGGGCGCGGAGCCATGAGGCATCTCGGTCGGGAGTGTAGCCGTCATGTATCAGCCTGGTAATATCGCTGACCTGACGGTTGACAGTCTCGACCTCCTCTTTGGAAAGTCTGGCAGTGCGGCGGTAGCCGGGAATGGAACTGTCCCAAAGCGAAGGATCGACAAGCAGGCCCGACCGCACACGCATGTCGGCATCACCCTCGCGGACACGGAAACAGACCTGACGCGTCTTGCCGTCGGTGGCTTTTTTTGCGGCTTTAGGAGCCGTAGCCAGAAAAACAGAAATTTTCATATACGAAAATTTTTAGGTGGGTTGATGATGTTTGTAAATTCCGGCTGCAAATGTATAGGTCATCAAACGGTGCGAATCAAACGCACAACACAATTCCGCTCGCTCACGGCATCGATTTGTACCTACAGACTTGTTGGGGAGCAAAAACTTGTCAGAATCCGGTCGGAACAGACATTATCTTACCGAAAAAGGAACGAGAAGAAGTCTGCAACAACCCTACGGTCAGATCCTTGCCGCCATCGTGGTCATCGCCTCCGCAATATTGGGCAACAATCAGGGCAATTGCCCACAGACGTTCCCGTCCATTCCTGACAGAAGCAAACCCGACCGAACGCATCTGAACCGTCAGTAGACCGCAAACAGTTTGATTACAACCGCATACATCCGCAGCCGAACCAGCAACGTTCCACCTCAATCCACCTCCGTCAACCCAAATGTTCCCCGGAAGGGGTTTGTAAGGTTGAGGAATACAATCAACGCAAACGGCTGAGAGAAAAAGAATGTGAAGACGCTGAGAAGCAAAGACTTTTGCTTGAGCAAGAGCAACGAGAGTTATACGAAAGGCAGAGACTGCAAATAGCAGAAGCAGATTCCCAAGAAAGGGTTTACCCCGAAGAAGCAGCAAGGAAACGGAGGGAACAAGAGGAGGCTGAAAGAATTGAAACCTCTAAAAACAGTCCGGAATCGCGCACCTGTTTTTATGTGTAAAAGCAATCTTAAATGGATGTGCCAAAATGACGAATATGCACATTGTGGTCAATACATCAGTTTAGGCGTGCCTAAGCATACACCTCCCGAGACAGCCAAAATATGTCGAAGGTTCAGGATCAGCTTAGAAAAAGGCAACACATAAATTTATGATAATCAAGGAACTTAGAGATATAAAAACAGATACTCACTGCCTACTTTTTATCATAATTTGAGCCATCTCATACGAAATAGCATATCTCATAAGCATTATGGCAGGCAGCAGCGAAGTGTCAAATTGGAGCTTCTGTTTGACTGTCAACTTCAATGTCGCTTTCGGTTCTAAAATTCCTGACTTATAATCAACAAGGCTTGTAAAGGGCATTAATCATCGTGCAGAAAGCCGAAGTTCCCAGAAAGCCACTGCGGCTGCGGCGGCCACATTGAGTGAATCCACTCCGTGAGCCATCGGAATCCGTACAGTATAGTCGGCATCGCTGATCACTTTGTCGGAAAGCCCATCTCCCTCGGTTCCCATTATTATGGCGAGCCGAGGTTCTTTTTTAAGTGCAGGCTCGTCGAGGGACACTGAATCGTCATTCAGAGCCATCGCCGCAGTAACGAAGCCGAGTCTTTTGAGCGATGATATAGGGTCATATATGAAAGTCCATGGAACGAGGAAGACGCTACCCATCGACACACGCACAGCCCGGCGGTTGAGCGGGTCGCATGAAGTAGGCGTGAGCAATACGGCATCTATTCCGAGAGCCGCTGCCGAACGGAATATGGCTCCGATGTTGGTTGTATCGGTTACTCCGTCTATCACCACAATCCTTGAGGCATTGGCCGCTACCGCGTCTACGGAAGGCAACGCCGGACGGCGCATGGCACAAAGCACACCCCGTGTCAGTCTGTAGCCTGTGAGAGACTGCAGGAGTTCGCGACTTCCGGTGAACACGTCTATGTCCCCAGCCATGGCAATCACTTCGGCCGCATCGCCTTCTATATGCTTCCTCTCGCAAAGTATAGACACGGGATCATAACCGGCCTGTAGCGCGACCTTTATCACTTTAGGGCTTTCGGCAATGAACAGGGCGTTGTCAGGATTGAGGCGGTTTCGCAACTGCGATTCTGTCAGTGAAGCGTAAACATGCACATCGTCATTTCCTTCAAGCGATTCAATATCTATGATTCCCATCGGATTGGATGTTTCAAAAGCTGTTTGGAGTCCCGCATCAGTCTTTCAGGAAGTAGTCGATGGTCGAAACGACCCTTATACGCTTTATGTAAGGCGTATATTGGTCGCGGTTCTCGATGGAGAACTGTCCTTGCGATGCAGTTTTGATTTTCCCGAGTCGGCTGTCGCTGTCTTCGGCAAACTTCTTGGCGGCCTCACGCGCGTTTTTCGTGGCTTCCGCTATCATTCCCGGTTTCACCTTGTTAAGGTCGGTGTATTCGTATGTGGTCTGATAGTTGTAGTCTCCCGCCACGATTGCGATTCCCTCTTTGAGAAGTTCGGTCTGGCGCGTCATCAGCTTATTGACCGCTTCCACCTTTGCGGAAGTAACAACCACTACCGTGGTAACATTATACCGGAAAGGGGCTGGCGTTGAATTGTATCGGTCAGCCTGCATATCAACTACCTGCGGAGCGTTGACAGAAATCTCTGAATCGGTTATTCCGTTCGATTTCAGAAAACCGACGATTGCGGAATTGGTCTTCTGAATGTTCTGGTATATCACATTCAGGTCATTGCCTACTTCCTTGCTTACAATCGGCCACGTTACCTTGTTGGCTGTAACCTCCTTTTCGCACAATCCACGCACAGTAACGACGCGCTGGTTGCTTGATATGCTCTGGAAGCCGCCTCTGATGAATACACCGAGGAACAGCAACCCAAGGGCAATGAACGCTGCAGGAACCCACCGTGATGAGATTGACCCGGAAGAACATTGTTTGTTTTCCATCTATAATGATAATGTGTGTTAAAAAACAGTTACTTATGGATATTATACGCGTTTACCGGCATAATGGTTCAGAAATTGTAACCTGCAGTGAAAGTCCAGGCCTTGTTGCGTCCGCCCATTCCCTCGGTTTTCCATACATTGGACATTCCTCCCATATAGTGTATGCCTATGTAATAATGACTGAAGAACGTGAACCCTGAGCCTATCTTCAAGCCAAAATCGCAGGAGTTGCGTTCGGCTTCTGTTTCATAAAGGGCGGGAAGCTGGTCTATTCCCTCATAACGGAGCTTGTAGATGCTGCCATGTCCGGAAGAACTGAGCAGGAAATTCACGTACGGACCGAAATCGACGCTCCATTTCACTTTGTTGCCTACGTTGAAACGCAAAGAAGCGACTATCGGCACATAAATGTTGTAGTTGCGGTTGTGGCCGTATTGGACTATGTCGTGGGCTTCATTCACAACTTCTCCGTTTTCGTTTTCGCCTGGAACCCAGAAGCGCGATGCATAAGTGAAATCGCCGCTTCTCGACTGGAAGAATATGCCCGGCTGGATGGCTATGAAATTGCGGATGTTTATGTCGGCCACAACACCCAGATCAAACCCTGTGCCCCAAGAATTCTTGTTCCAAAGATCATATACGTCGTCCTTGACGGTGGCATTGGAAGAGTTTACTCCTATTCGTGCCCCCATTGTCAAAAGCCTGTCAGGAGCGGATGTGTCAAGAAATTTTTGTGCCGACACCGGAAGCACGGCCGAAACGGCCATGACCGAACTTATGATTTGCTTTATATGTTTCATCAGTGAAATTGAATTTATGATGCAAAGGTAAAAATAATAATTAAGATTTGAGCAAAATTCGACATCGAATCTCCGAAAGTCAGTGAAGTAAAATGATGATTCCGGAAATTCTTTGTAATTTTGCGCCTTATTCGGAACTCCTGCATATCGATGCAGGAATTCCCGTTATGAAGACATTACCAAAAACATTAAAGATATTTATGTCTCCTTCGACCTACAATTCATTGATGACCAATGCCAAAGACTATGTTATGATTGTTTTCGGCGTGGTTCTTTATGCTATCGGTTTCTGCGGATTCATTCTCCCGCATGAAGTAATCATCGGCGGTCTGGCCGGTGTAGGCGCACTCGTGTATTTCGCCACGGGCGGCCTGATTCCGGTTGCCGTAACCCAGTATGCGTGCAACCTTCTTTTGCTTGCGATGGCCTTCAAGATAGTCGGCAAGTCTTTTGTCTTGCGCACAATCTTCGGTGCCACGGCTGCCGCTCTTTCCATCGGCGTCTTTGAAAGCCTCTTCATGCGCCTTGACCACCCGCTGATAGCCGACATATCCATGAGTGTCATCCTCGGCGGCATTCTGTGCGGAATGGGGGTAGGAACCGCTTTCATACACAACGGCTCTACGGGTGGCACGGACATCATAGCGGCTATGGTATCCAAAGTGAGCAACGTAAGCATCGGACGCACGATGATCATTGTGGATATGCTGATCGTGGCCACGTCCATACTGCTCCCGTTTGAAGGCACTTTCGTAGAACGTCTTCAGGTGCGTGTGCCTCTTATGGTTTACGGCTGGGTGGTAACATACGTTATTTCTTATGTAACCGATATGCTCATCAACACCAACCGCCAAGCCAAACAGTTCATGATTTTCTCCACCAAATGGAGTGAAATTGCCGACCGCATCAATATGGAAGCGCATCGCGGCGTAACAGTGCTGGATGGAGAAGGATGGTACAGCAAAAAGGAAATAAAGATACTGATGGTATGGTGCCGCAAGATGGAATCGGTAACCATATGCCGCATCATAAAGTCCATTGACCCGGACGCATTCATCACCCAGACAAATGTCAACGGCGTTTATGGCAAAGGCTTCGACACGATGCGTGTGAAAATGAAAGGTCTCAAGAAGACCTGATTTCCAAGCACGGACACGGAACAATAAAAAACCGGAGGTGATGACCTGAAAATCATCACCTCCGGTTTTTTCTGTAGAGTGGTTGTCATTTCTTTCTGCCCGAATTCCCGCTGCCGGTTTCCGGAGCGAACCGATTGGGAAAATCCCAATGCTGGCGAGGATGCGATAATGCCCATGCCACAAGGCCGATTCCTATCAGGATGAACGGGATGGAAAGCATCTGTCCCATATTTATGCCATATTGGGCTATCATTGAGTATTCCGATTCCACCTGGACGTTCTTGACATATTCAATCAGGAACCGGGGCAGGAAGATGCCTATGAAGAATATTCCGGTCATCAGCCATGGGCGTTCCTCTGCATTCTTTTTCCAGTACATCCACATAAGCAGTCCGAACAAAGCGAGATAGCACATAGCCTCATAGAGCTGAGTGGGATGTGCAGGAAGCGTCTGTCCGTCCCGTACGAATATGAATCCCCACGGAAGTTCGGTGAATCCGCCGTATATCTCGGAATTCATAAGGTTGCCGAGGCGTATCAGGGCTGCGACAAAGGCCGTAGGAACCACAATCTTGTCAAAAGTCCAAGACGCCGGCTTTTTGCTCACAAGCCAAGAGAAAAGGAAGAGGGCGATTATGTTGGCAATCGTGCCTCCGTGGCTTGCGAGTCCGCCTTCCCAGATTTTCAGGATGTCGCCGGGATGCTGGGAATAGTAGTCCCATTCGTAGAAAAAGACATGGCCGAGCCGTGCACCGATCAACGTGCCTACCATAAGGTACGCCAACAGTATTCCAAGCCATTTCTCCGGCGCGCCCTCATGCTTGAACATCTTGGCCACTATGTTGTAGCCTACGATGAATCCTACGGCGAACGCGAGTCCATACCAACGCACGCTGAGCGGGCCGAGAGTGAAAATGACGGGGCTGACGTCCCAGATTATCTGAGAAAGCATAGGATGCTTATTTGCCGACAATCATGGCAGTGTCCTGAGCGATGACGAGTTCCTCGTCGGTCGGAATCACCACGACTTTCACTTTCGAATCCTTACCGGAGATTTCCACTTCCTTGCCGCGCGAACGGTTTGCCTCCTTATCGAGCGTGATGCCCATATAGGCGAGCTTTTCGCAGATTGCCTCGCGGAGCTCCGGCGAATTCTCGCCGACGCCTGCAGTAAACGCAATCACGTCAACACCACCGAGGACAGCAGTATACGCGCCTATGTATTTCAGGATGCGGTATTCGTACATGTCCATAGCAAGCTTTGCACGTTCGTTGCCTGCTGCGATGGCATCTTCGATGTCGCGCATATCGGACGAGATGCCGCTTATGCCGAACACGCCGCTCTTCTTGTTTATCACATTGGTGAGGCCGTCGGCATCAAGACCTTCGCACTTCATAAGATATGTGAGCGCGCCCGGATCCACATCGCCTACACGTGTGCCCATCACGAGGCCTTCTGTCGGGGTGAGACCCATGGAAGTGTCCACGCTGATTCCGTCCTTGACTGCCGTTATGCTTCCGCCGTTGCCGATATGGCAGGTGATGATGCGCTGTTTTTCGTAAGGCTCCCCGAGGAACTCACATGCACGGCGGCTCACATAGCGGTGGCTTGTGCCATGGAAACCATAGCGACGAACGCCGAATTTCTCGTAGTCTTCATATGGGAGAGCATACATGAAAGCCTTTGCCGGCATGGTCTGATGGAAAGCCGTGTCGAATACGCCGACCTGAGGCACGCCGGGAATGAGTTCCGTAACGGCTTCGATGCCTGTGATGTTGGCCGGGTTGTGGAGCGGAGCCACAGGATAGCACTCTTTCACCTTCTCAATCACTTCGGGAGTGATGAGCATTGACTTGTTGAACTTCTCCATTCCATGCACCACCCGGTGGCCTACGGCGTCGATTTCCTCGTAGCTCTTGATCACACCCTCTTTCGGGTCGGTGAGAATGTTGAGCACGTTCTTCACTGCCCCCTTATGGTCGGGCATGCTGACGGTGATTGTCTCCTTAGACCCGTCGGTACGCTTGAATTTCAGGAAAGAGTCGGGGAGACCGATCTTCTCCACGCCGCCTTCAGCGAGGACGTTGCCGTTTTCAGACTCGATGAGCTTATACTTCACGCTGCTGCTTCCGCAGTTGAGAACCAATATCTTCATTTTATATGTCTAATGTCTTAGAGTGTGTTTGGAATCTTTTTTCTGATTTTTACAGGCAGTTACTCACTATTTTCTACTCACTGCTTGTTCAAAGCCCTTTGTCCCCGATTGACTGGTTGCAGGTTACGATGATGGTGTTCACTATATCTTCCACAGTCGCACCACGGGAAAGGTCGTTGACAGGAGCAGCGAGACCCTGAAGAATCGGGCCTACGGCACCAGCTCCGGCAAGACGCTGCACGAGCTTGTAGGCGATGTTGCCCACGTTAAGATTGGGGAATATGAGCGTGTTGGCCTTGCCTGCGATTTCGCTGTCCGGAGCCTTCTTGGCACCTACCGAAGGAACGATGGCCGCATCGCTCTGCATCTCACCGTCAATTTTGATGGACGGATCGATTTCCTTAACCATTTCTGTGGCCGTACGCACTTTGTCCACAGTTTCGTGGCTTGCGCTGCCACGAGTGGAGAAGCTGAGCATTGCCACGCGCGGGTCGAGGCCAGCGATGTCTTTGGTTGTCTTAGCTGTGGAGATGGCTATCTGTGCCAGCTCTTCAGCTGTCGGGTCGGGCACCACGGCACAGTCGGCAAAGATCAGCATATGTTCGTCTCCGTAAGGAACGTTCTCAGGCAGAAGCATAATGAATGCTCCGCTCACCACACTGATTCCCGGACGCGTCTTGAGCACCTGGAAGGCAGCGCGAAGCACGCTTGATGTGGGGCTTAGCGCGCCGGCCACCATACAGTCGGCATCTCCGGCCTTGATCATCAGACATCCGAGATAGAGCGGATTCTTTACTGTATATCGTGCATCCTCAAGAGAAACACCTTTCTTCTTGCGAAGCTCCTTGAAGAGTTCTGCGTATTTTTCAGTGAATGCCTTGTCATCAGGGCTGTGGAACTCAGCTTTGTCAAGGTTTTTCAGACCGAGCTTCTCTGCTTCGGCGAGCGTTTCCTCACGCTTGCCGAGGAAAATCACTTCGGCAAGACCTTGGGCTATCACCTGATCGGCGGCCTGAAGCGTACGAGGTTCGAGAGATTCGGGGAGAACGAGACGCTGCTTGTGTTCCTGCGCCTTCTTTGTCAGACGTTCAAAAAGTGTCATGATATTGTCTTTTATTTGGTTTTCCGTTTAATAACCGCAAAATTAACAAAACATCGCCGAACACGGAAATAATAACCGTTAAAAATGACCTGAAGCCCAAAAGAAGTCCGTGTCAGTAAGACGGAAGACATGTATTACATTCGGGCAACGTTTCGTTGGCGAGTCAGCTCTATCGCCTCTTTGCCGGTTATGCTGTCTATGCCGATTCGCACGATGCAGACTGATTCCAGAAACCGGCCTATCTCTGCCGCAGAATCGACGCCCGGACTGTATTTATCACACAACAGACGCAACGCATAAAGTCTTTGCCTCTAGTCATCAATGATTTCTGCCCGACCGAATACAATTACACTTCGGAAGTATGATGTAAATTCTTCAGGCACTACCTCATCCTTATCGACGACACACATCGAACATTTGGAATTGCGGACTACACTGTCAATCTTGTGTCCCTGCCTGGCGCAATGGATATATATGGCATTGCCGTCATAAGCATAGTTGACAGGAACTGCGTAAGGATAATCGTCATCGCCGGCGACCGCCCATACCGCATACTTTCCATTCGTCAGAATCCGCTTCGACTCATCGTCGGGCAGCTCCTGTTTTGACCGCCTCATCTTCCTTTCCATATCAGCCCATTACTTTTAGTCCGATGATTGAAAGAATCAACATCGTGATGAAAAAGATTCTCCAGAATGTGGTAGCTCTTGAAAAAAGAGAATACCGACCACGACAGCCCCCACCGCACCGATACCGGTCCAAACCGGATAGACGGTGCCAATCGGAAGACGTTCGGCGGCCTTTGCCATTAAAAACATACTGAGTGCCAATGCACATAGAAAACCGAACCACCACAATGCAAGTTCCTTTCCGGCTGCGGTTTTTGTCTTCCCGAGACAGAAGGTGAAACCCACCTCCATCAGTCCGGCGAAAATCAGAATAATCCAAGAGTTTTTCAAAATCAAAGATTATGTTTAACTTTGTGCTATCAATTATGTGATGTCGCATTTCAATTCATATATCGACAATATAGACACTGATTTCTGGCGCGAATTGTGCATCAGTAATGGTGTGTTGCGCCACTTTGAAAAGGGCGACAAGTTCATCACTGCCGGAACCGTAGGACGATATATCGGATATGTTGAAAAGGGAGCATTGAAATATGTCTGCTTTTCCTCTGACGGCGCGCCCCATGTAATCGGACTGGAATTTGCCGGACATTTTGTCTGCGACTTTCCTTTTTCACTTTATCGACAAAAATCACGATGTTCAATCATCGCGACGACTCCCTGCGAAATCCATTGCCTCCCCTCATCGTGGGTGGCAGACCGACTGCATACTGATGCTCACCTTAAAGAAATTGTCGAGAACACTACCCGTGAGATTCTAGCAACAGTTTACGACCGTTACACCAGCCTTCACACCAAGACGCCACTGGAACGTTATGAAGAGCTCCTAAAACTCGACCCTGATCTGTTCGAGCTGTTCTCGCTCAAAGACATAGCCTCTATTCTCAACATAACCCCGACCCATCTGAGCCGTATTCGCAAAAACAACTGAGGAAAACAACGCTTTTCAACATATGTTGAGAGCAATGTGATTTTTTACATCTAACTTTGCCAAAGAATCTTCGGCAAAGCGTATGCAACAAATGCTTATCATATTCCTCATATGTATTTCAGTCATTCCTACAGGTATGGCACAAACCACTGTATTGGGAGTTGTAAAGACATCCAATGGCCGCTGCGTGGATTTTGCCAACGTCATAGCCGCGCCATCTCTGTCCCAGAAAACAATTCTCGCATCTGCATTTACAGATGAAAGCAGCCGCTTTGCGTTAACCTTGAACAGCGACTGCGACAGCCTAATCCTCAAAGCGTCGAGCGTTGATATTGCCCCCACCCAGATTACAGTGCCGAATCGCTCCGGCACATATGATATAACGGTAGAAGAAAAGACTGTGGAACTGAGAGAGGTTATTGTAAAAGCTAAAAAGATTTATTCTCAAGGAGATACTATCAACTATAATGTCGGTTCATTCCTCTCACAGACAGACCGGTCAATCGCAGACGTTTTGAAGAAGATGCCGGGCATATCGGTCTCTGACGCCGGACAGGTCTCATATCAGGGCAAGCCTATTAAAAACCTGTATATCGAGGGACTTGATCTTATGAAAGGACATTACGGCATAGCCACAAACAACATAGACCCCAACAACATTGCGACCGTGCAGGTGCTGGAGAACCATCAGGACATCAAGGCTCTCAAAGGGCTGCGCCCGGAGGAACAGGCATCCATCAACCTGCGGCTTAAAGAGGGTGTGAAAGGTGTGTTCAACCTCATAGCCACTCTCGGAGGCGGCTATGGCGAGGAGGGATTATGGAATAACTCGGCAATTGCCACATATTTCCGTCGCAACAGCCAATTCCTCGCCACCTACAAGGGCAACAACACCGGCGAAGATCTGTCGCAGGAGCTTTATTCTTTCGACAACGATTTTTCGCGCACAAGCAATATCTCGACAATCTCCATGCCGTCGGCTCCGGGTATCGACAAGCGTTTCTATTATTTCAACCGCTCGCACAACGCCACATTCAACAACGTATATCGCGTAGGCAAGTCGGGAGAGTTCGGTATCAACGCCGCCTATCTGAACGACCGCGACACGAGGCAGAGCCATTCGGCAACCACCAATTACCTGCCCGACGGCGGAATGAACACCGTTGACGAAATGATGAACGGTACAGCACGTATGCAGAAAGCATACGGCGACCTTACATATATGAACAACGGCGATGAAAGCTACCTCAAAGAGCAGCTTAAATTTGATTGGAGCACAACCGATGCCGACAGTCGTATTGTCGCCGGGAGCGACAACGTGAGCCAGATCGGTAAGACCGATACATACCGCTTTCTCAATAAATTCCACATGACGCACCGCAATTCCTCCGACCGTGGCTTTGAGATTTCCTCGCTTGTCAACCTGGAAAAGAGACCGCACAGCCTGTCTGTTTCTCCCAATCTGTTCCCCGACATCATACCAAGCGATATGCTGTATCAGCACGTGGACTTCCGCAATATTTCCACCGAGAACAGTGCGGGATTACTGTCTGTATTCAAGGTCGGCAATTTCACCGTACACCCCTCTGCGATAGTCAACTATCATCACAATTCACTCGAAAGCCGGCTTGATGCAACAAACAATGACCTGACGCTCGACTATCTCGATGCCGGTGTCGGAGCAGAAGTGATGTTCAATACCCGCAAAATCCATGCCTCGCTATATCTGCCAATGAAATACCGCCTGTTCCGGCTGAACAACAGACTTGACGGCGACATTACCGACAAAAACCGTTTCCGAGTCGAGCCGTCATTCAACTTTACATATAAATTCAACAGCAGTCATAACCTCAAAGCATCAGCAATGCTGAATTATATGACACCCTCGATTGAAACGTTGTATTCCGGGCACATACTGACATCTTACCGCCAGTTGTCGGCTTACGACGTGGCAGGGCTGTACGAAGGCATGAATCAGCATTACTCGTTAGGCTACGATTTCAAGAACATTCTTTCAATGAGCTTCGCCGGAGCGGAGGTTTCGTGGAACAGACAATCGCCCGAAGTGTTATATGGTTCTTACTACGACGGCATAGTGCAGCGCACCATAAGCCGCCGTACATCGGAAAACGGAGATATGATTTCGGCAAAAATCCATGCAAGTCAGGGGTTCGACTGGCGACGTCTGAAAATCGGAGCCTCGGTTACATATTCCTATTACGACAGTCCGCTGCTCGTTCAGGATGAGGTGTTGCGCTACTCCGGCAACAGCATAGGAGTGAACGCTGACATCAGCCTTGCACCTTTCAAATGGTTAGGTGTATCTTATCAAGGCAACTATTCGCAGTCGGCGACACAGCAGAAAGGATATGACAGATTTCCGTGGCTACGCACCGTTACTAACAAGGCTTCGCTCGACTTTACAATTCCCGGAGGCGTTACGCTTACTACGTCGCTCTACCATTACTACAACAACTTCAACGATGGCGACAAGTCCTTCCTTCTGCTCAATGCCGAGGCGAAGTACACCATAAAGCGTTTCAGCTTTACGCTGTCGTGCGACAATCTGCTCAACCGCAAGTCGTATGTATATTCCAGTCTTTCCGCTCTTACAGAGTCAAAGGCAATCTACAACATACGCCCTCGCAGTGTGTTGCTCAAAATCCGTTTCAGAATATTCTAAAATACAAGATTATGAAACAGTTAATTCTAATCATATGTGCCATTCTCTGTATGGAGGTGTCAGCACAAGAAACATGTTCCCGTATCATCGACAAAGCCATCCCTGTTGATACCGCGAGATACAAGGTTACTTATTCGCTTAAATATAAATTTCACCCTAATCAAAGGGATGCCTACAACGACACACGAATAGTGCAGATAGGAAAACGCAGTGTTAAAGATTACAGTAACATAATCAACCACTTCGATTCGTTGGCTACCGAACAAGTACGTCGTGGAGCTGATTCATATTCCAATGTATCGGGCAATCCGTGGCCTTTGGAAATCATAAAACCCATTCGAGGGAATAAAGCTGATTTGAAATACCGGTTGTCAATATCCGCTTTCTTTGTCTATTCTGATTCCATTCCGTCGTTGGAATGGAATTTCAGCAGTGAAGAAACCGAATCGATTATGGGCTATGACTGCCGTAAAGCGACTACTGACTTTGCCGGACGCACTTATACAGTATGGTTTACACCTGAAATCCCTTTGCCTTTCGGGCCTTACAAATTCGGAGGTCTGCCCGGTCTTATCCTAAAAATAGAAGATGCTGAAAGACAATTTGTCTGGGAGGCAATCGGATTTGAACGCACGAACAATCCCATAATGGAATATACATACCGTGACGGCAACGATAAACGATGCTCGGCAACCGATGTTGAAAAAACTCTTGTACGCTATTTCAAATCGCCTGTCGGTTTTATGATTTCAGAGATGGGCGGAGATAGTAACAGGGTTCATATTGTCGGCAAGGATGGCAAAGTGATGAATAATGCCGATGCAACCCAAATGTCAGTTCCATATATACCACTCGAAATAAAATGAAGATATTATCCCTAATAGCACTCTCCCTGTTCATGTCAGGGTGTGCCAACGCACAGTCAACTACCACAACGGCAAAACTAAAAATATCCGGGGAGTCTTTACCTGCAATAAGGCATGTGACGGACATGAAAGTATCCGGTGATACATTGCTGTTTGTCTTTGAATGTGAGGATGTATACGGCCAACGGCTTCTTCGTCGTGCAGTTATCAACAACTCTAACAACACACTCAATATAAGCCTTGACATGGGCAAACGTGAGGACGGATATTATACTTCCTATATGCCTTATCCTTTTATCTCCGACAATGGCGCACTCCGCGTTGTCGGGCAGGACGATTGCGAAATTTTTACCGTCGAGAATGATACAGCATTTGTCAGAACACGGCAGTATCTGATGGACAGCAACAGAGCCGTGCCATTCCCTCTCTCGCAGTACGTTCAGGATGTATATATGACTGGCGCGGACAAATATGTCTTTATTGGACGGGAGCCAAACGGCGGTCGCCAATATGCCATGACCGCCGATTTGGGAACCTCAAAGATTGATACCATCCGTCAGATTAACATTTCACACGAATTACAGACATGGATGCCTAACGCTGGGGAAATGGTGTATTCAGGCAAACACAACAGGCTCGCTTTTGCCTATAAACTTCACCCGGTTATCGAGATATTCGACACCAATGGCAAGACAATCAAATCGGTAAGAATTGGAGAAGACACCTTCGACCCGAAGACTCTTGAAGAAGGCGATTTTGAGACATTGAATAGTCTGCACACCGTGGATTTGACATATACCTCCGATTACATCTATGCGTTGCATTGGGGTTGCGGGTATTCAGATGCCGACAAATACGCCCCGACCATCTATAAGATCGACTGGAACGGCAATGTAATCGACCGATATTTCAACATACCATATCCTCTTTATCGCATCGCCGCCCTCGACGATACCCGGCTCATCGGCTGGAACGGAAAAGACTTTATACTTTTAGAGTGTGTTTAATAATAAATGTTACCGTCAGGGCGGTCAGTCATCGAGCAGGTTTTTCTTGTGGTGAGGGAGTTATGGGGTTCCATAACGACCGAAGCGCAGGCGGAAATATGCCGGCGGATGACCGATTATTAAACAATCTCTAAATTCCAGCCGACTTGATATGCCTTCCTGTTCGGACTGTCAGAGTGCGCCTTTATGAGTCAAAAAATCCGAAAGAAAAATTTGAAGAGGTGCCATAGAGGGATTACAGGAAATTTTTTGTAACTTTACGCTCTAATTCCGAAAGGCTTATGAGTGAAATCGACGATACATTGGATATGGACAGGCTTTCTGACGAAGATGCCAACAACGGCTCTGAGAATACAGAAACGTCTTTTGCTGAGGAGGATATAGAACCGGAAACCGTTGCAGATGCCGCAGTTCCCGTTGTGGCTGTGCCGAAATACAATGTTCCCGGTGAAGGGGACAGACGCACGCTGCTTTCCGGCATGTTCCGCAACTGGTATCTTGAGTATGCAAGTTATGTTATTCTTGAACGTGCCGTGCCTCACATCGAAGACGGCCTTAAGCCTGTGCAGAGGCGCATACTCCATGCCATGCAGACCACCGACAACGGACGTTTCAACAAGGTGGCCGGAATCGTCGGTGAAACGATGAAATATCATCCCCACGGCGACGCTTCCATCGGAGATGCGCTCGTGCAGCTCGGACAGAAAGAGCTTCTTATCGACACGCAGGGAAACTGGGGCAACATACTCACCGGAGACTCGGCAGCGGCTACGCGTTACATCGAGGCCCGCCTGTCGGAATTCGCGCTTGAGACGGCTTTCAGTTCCAAAATCACCGAATGGATGCCGTCTTACGACGGTGTGCGCAAAGAGCCTGTTACGCTGCCTGTCAAGTTCCCGTTGCTTCTCAGCCAAGGAGTTGAAGGCATAGCGGTAGGGCTGTCTTCAAAGATTCTGCCTCACAATTTCAACGAAATCATAGATGCCGCCATATCTTATCTACACGACGAACCTTTCGCCCTTTTCCCTGATTTCCAGACGGGCGGACTGCTCGATGCCACGCGCTACAACGACGGAGCGCGCGGCGGAAGCGTGAAAGTCAGGGCAAAGATAGATAAGATTGACAGCAAGACCCTTGCCATCACCGAACTTCCTTTCGGAAAAACCACTTCATCGCTAATCGCGTCCATAATAGCGGCACAGGAGAAGGGGAAGATAAAGATTCGCAAGGTGGACGACAACACTGCGGCGACGGCTATGATTATGGTGCATCTGATGCCAGGCACTTCGAGCGACAAGACGATTGACGCACTTTATGCCTTCACCGACTGCGAGGTGAGCATTTCGCCCAACTGTTGCGTGATACGCGACCGCAAGCCTCATTTCCTGTCGGTCAGCGACGTGCTCCGCTACAGCGTGGACCATACACAGGAGATGCTTCATCAGGAGCTTGAAATCAAACTTTCCGAGACACAGGAGATGCGCCTATACGCCTCTCTGGAGAAGATTTTCATAGAGGAAAGAATCTACAAAGACAAGGAATATGAAGAGGCCAAGAGCAGCGACGAGGCTTTGGTGCATGTCGACGGACGGCTGGGGCCTTTCAAACCGGGCTTCTACCGCGAAATAACAAAGGACGACATCCTTAAGCTTTGGAAGATTCCTTTCGAGCGCATCTTCAAGTTCAATTCCGACAAGGCCGACGAGCGCATAGCACAGCTAAACGCAGAAGTGGAGCATCTGCAATACGACCTCGATCATATAGTGGAATACACGGTGAAATGGTATGAGCATCTGAAGAAAGCATACGGCGGCAAATTCCCGCGCCGCACCACTATACGCGGTTTCGACTCCATCGAGGCCGCCAAAGTCGCCGAAGCCAACAAGCGTTTCTATTTCGACAAGGACGGCGGGTTCATAGGCACTGGGCTAAAAGACGCAAAGCTCCTTTTCACATGCTCTGACCTGGACGACATACTGATAATATACAAGAACGGAACTTATAAAATCGTAAAGGTTTCCGACAAGCTATATGTCGGAAAAAAGATAGAACACATCGGGGTCTTCAAGAAAGGGGACAAGCGCACTGTCTATAATGTCATATACCGCAACGGCAAGGAAGGATTCTATTATAAGAAGCGTTGCTGCATCACCGGTCTGACCCGCGAAAAAGAATACGACCTGACCAAAGGGCTGCAGGGTTCCAAGATAGAATGGCTTTCGGTCAATCCGAACGGCGAGGCAGAAATAGTGAAAGTGAAACTTAAGGATCAGCCAGACGCCGCAGGCCGCAGACCACGTGCGCTTCAGGTCATGGTGAATTTCGCGGAACTTGACATAAAGGGGAAGGAATCGCTCGGAAATCTCGTAACAAAATACACTGTCAGCGACATTTCGCTTGTGGAGAAAGGCACAAGCACGCTTGGCGGGCGCGAGGTGTGGTTTGACAAGGACGTGCTGCGTCTCAATTACGACGGCCGAGGCGAAAGCCTTGGTATTTTCCAGGGGGAAGACAAGGTGCTGGTAATCACTACAAACGGTGATTTCTACACTACAGATTACTCCGATGCCAATCATTACGATGCCAACATACTGAGAATAGAGAAGTTCAATCCGCATAAGGTATGGACATTGGCTCTTTATGACGCTTCTTTCGGTTTCCCTTACCTGAAACGTTTCTGCTTTGAGGCATCTGCCAAGCCCCAGCATTTCGTCGGTAACGAGGAAGGTTCGAGAATGATATTGCTTACAGACACTCCTTTCCCACGTCTGCTTTTCACTTTCGGCGGCAACGATTCCGTGCGTCCTCCGATGGAAGTTCAGGCCGACGAATTCATAGGGGTAAAGAGCTTCAAGGCAAAGGGGAAACGCATATCAATCTTCAAGATAGAGAAGTTTGAAGAACTCGAACCTACGAAGTTCCCTCCAGAACCGGAACCCCTGCCTGCTGATACAGAACCGGAAGAAACCGATGCAGAACCGGAAGGCCCAAAAGTGGTGCAAGGCGATCTTTTTGATGAAATGTCAGCCATGGAACAGCAATGATGAGCCGACGGATTGTTTTAATGGTTCTTGCTTCCGTTTGTTTAGTAGCCAAGGCTTCGGAAACCAATGACTCTGTTGCAAGAATTCTTGAAGGATGTCTTACCAGTTTCTCTTCACAAGTAGAACGTCCAATTACTCAGGTCTATATGTTTGAAGCGGGAGGGAAATCGGCACTTGACACATATCTTTCCCCGCTTCGATATCACGGTTTCCATACCTCTCTTTCCGGCAGATGGAGCAAAGCGTTGCCATGGATGGACAACAGTTGGCTGATGAGATTTGATTCACGAATCGGATTCAGCCGGATGCTTAACCCTGCAAAGAACGCTCAGATGCTTGGCTTTGATACGGCTTTTGACTGGGGTGCAGCCTGGACTTGCCGATTTCCGACGGAACTTATGGTTTCGGCAGGAGCTGCGGCCGGCTTCAACGCAGGAGTGCTGTATCTCCCGCGCAATTCCAACAATCCGGCTTCGGTTAAAGCCGACATACATCTCTCGCTTACCGCCTCGGCATCATTTCCGTTCAGAATCGGACATTTGCCGGTGCTTGTGAGCGACGAAGTGTCGCTTCCTTCGCTCAGTGCCTTCTTCTCGCCTCAGTATGGCGAGACATATTACGAGATTTATCTCGGCAACCGTTCAGGACTTGTGCATTGCGGATGGTGGGGCAACAACTTCAGCATCACTAATCTGCTTGCGTTTGACCTTGACATAGGGCCATCGGCTTTGCGGCTCGGTTACCGCTACTCGCTGAATTCGAGCTGGGTTTGCCATATAAACACGCAGATTCACACTCATTCGTTTGTCATAGGCTGGATTCCTCACGGAATCGGCCTCAGGAAAAGCATACCGTCCAATTTGGCAATAAGGATAAACTCACTTTACTGAACATGAAGATTCTGAGTCTTTTTTTGACTGCGATGTTGACTGCGATTGCCGTGGCTACATTGTCATCGTGCCACGATGCGCCTGATTACACAGACAATGCCACCGGGAATTTTGACGCGCTTTGGAACATTCTTGACAGTCATTATTGTTTCTTTGAAGAGAAAGACATCGATTGGGAGGCTGTCGGGCGTAAGTACCGCGCTGAAATCAATCCTGAAACCAACTACATAGAGCTTTTTGACATCTGTTCCCGAATGCTCGATGAGCTGAAAGACGGCCACGTCAATCTCTCATCCTCTTTCAATACGAGTTATTACCGTCGCTGGTGGAGCGATTATCCACAGGATTTCAACTTTCGCACGCTCCAACAGTATTACCTCGGCTTTGACTACCAGACCACATCAGGCATAATATACAAGAAACTTTCCGACAAGGTGGGATATATGTATTATCCCTCTTTCTCTTCGGGAATCTCGCAGACAAGCCTTGATTATGTGCTTGCATGGCTCTATGACTGCAATGTGCTCATAATTGACATACGGGACAATGGCGGCGGCTTGCTTACCAACATCGATGTTCTCGTAGGACGCCTGATTACACGTGAGATTTCGGGCGGATTCATAAGGCATAAGACCGGGCCTGGACACAATGACTTTTCCGAGCCTTTCGAGATTCGCTACAAACCTGCCGAAGAAAGCCGGGTGAAGTGGCTTAAGCCGGTGATTGTCCTTACCAACCGCTCGTGTTTCAGTTCCGCCAATGATTTCGTGGCTACCGTCAAAGGATTGGATTCAATATGGATTGTAGGCGCGAAGACTGGGGGCGGGGGAGGACTTCCGTTCTCTTCGGAATTGCCCAACGGTTGGGGCGTACGCTTCTCAGCCTGTCCGATTACAGACCGCAACGGTCGTTCGACCGAATACGGAATAGCCCCCGACGAGGGATGTGAAGTCCATGCCACGGCCGAAGAGCTTGCCCAAGGCCGCGATGCCATACTCGACTTCGCCATCCGCAAGGCTGAATCTATATCTTCCGCCTCGTCAGAGAGCGTTCAGTCATCGGCCAAGCTTGGCCGATGACGAACACATATTATTCTGGCTTCGGAATCCTGTCCACCGCCGTATGTCTGCCCGTGTCGAAATGGATTTTGTTCATCTCAACAGCCGTAAGTGTCCTTGCGCCCGGTATTTCCGTCTTCTTTATCTGTATCATATTCATTGCCTGTTTTTGTATACTGTCGCGATTCTATTGATGCCCATCAAAGCTCCGGCATAAGCGGAGACCAACAAGAACAGCGGCCATGCTGTGGGCGTTATTAGCCTGAATGCGCCACCTGCAAGGTTCGTGAAGAATATGAGCCAAAGCAGACACTGCACTGTCAAGCACATAGTACACCATGCTTTGACCTTGTATTTCTGGTACCATACGCTCCAGAACGAGAACGGCAGACAACAGGCATTGATGACCGCCAACCATCCTGCACAACCCGGAAACAGAAGCATTGCCGCAAGACTTATGCTGAAATAAGCCAGCCCAACTTCACTCCATCCGAAGATGCCGAAGAATGTGGACGCCTTCTGTTCCAGCACCGTGTCGCATCCCCCTTTCTGTATCACGCCGCAAAGCCTGTCTGCAGCTTTTGTATGTATGTTGACGCTCTTAAGCACCAACTGCCATGACACATAGATCCCGGCGAAGTCCAACAAAGGAAGCAGCGATTTCCACCAACTTTCATATAATCCTTGAGCTAAATAGACGTAGATAAAGACGAAAGAAGCGCAAAGCCAAAGGATTGCAGTTTTCGCAGTCGTAATCATGTCCATCAGCCGATGCCTGCGGTGGTCTGGCTCGGCACTTGCAGCCGTAGGATAAGCCACCAATGCCACGCCGCTCCAATTATCGATGAAATCATCAAGGATAGCGGTATGCTTGCCCGAAGAATCGGAAAACTCCACATTCCCTTGGGTCATTCCGGTAAGCACCACGAATTTACCTTTCTCCTGAACAAGACAAGGACGGGGAAGATCAATCAAACGGCTTTTGTCATCTAAAGAAATACCATCGTTGTCAATGCCATATTCCTTCAGTAGCCGGGAGAAACCGAAAAGCGACTGGAAAGGCATATTCCGGAAACGACTGTCGCTGTATGCCTGCGTCATCGGAATGCCCAAAGCCCGCAGAAAGACTGAAAATATGGTCGGTGATTTCATAGTATGGTTATTGTCAAAATTTTTGTAGACAACGACAGATTGCAAAGATTACATTTTGCGAAGAGCGGCGGCCTGAAAACCGCCGCTCCTGATTTGCTGTCCATCCCATCGGCAGAAATGCCGACGCAGGTTACATATACTCCTCTACTTTGCCGACAAGCGCACTGCCGTCCATCTCCCCGCTTGAAGTCCATACCGGATTGCCGTCGGAATAAACTATAAACGTCGGGATTCCGTCGATGCCGAGACTGTCGGCAAGCTCGCGGTTCTCATCGATATCAAACTGATAGACATTAGCACGCCCTTTAAGCAAGGCTTTCACATCCTCCATCACTGGCATCATCGCCTTGCAATGCGGACACCACGAAGCGTAGAACTCCACCAGCACCGCTTTTGAAGAATTGATCAATTCATTGTATTTTTCCATAAGTAAATTTATAAAGATTTGGTTTATGGCCCATTGGCCGTTATTATTGATTCTATGTAATCATTCTCTAAATAATAACCATCCTGACACCAAAAAAGATTGCTCCCGACTCCATTTATATACAGTTATGCATCCTGAACTTCCTCAGAATCGCAGATATCTCACAGCACTATACGAGAGTCTTATAGCAATAGACGGTGCTACACTGCAAACGCACTATTAAAGGGATAATATGCATCGAACCCGAAGACGCAAACCTTCGGGTTCGATGTATTATGTGTAAGAAAGTACTCTCGCCAAGGAGATGCGGATTGGTCAAGCCAGTCGGAGGGCAAGGTCTGTCAACCAAATCCAGAGCGGGCAGAAACCGATGAAGAGTATCACAGACAGAGTCAGCGACGAAGTGCCGGTGGCGACATATGTATCGTATTCGTCGGCGATTATGATACCGGAAAATGCCGGAGGCAATGCGCTGGCCACTACAAGCATTTTAAGGTTGAGCGGATCCATATGGAACATTAATCCGAGTATCAGCACAACAGCAGGCATCATTACCATCTTGAGTATGGATCCGAGCGCCGCCTGCCAGTTGATGGTGAACTTTATGGCAGAAAGCGTGATGCCCGCCGAGAAAACGGCCATAGAGGCATTTGCTTTGGCTATCAGGTCGAACGACGGACTTGCCCACTTAGGCCAAGGAATTCCTGCCACAACCCATATCACAGCCAGTATAGGCGCCCATGCCACGGGCTGAGCCAATGCATGAAGCACAGGCTTCCATGCGCTTTCTTTCTTAGTAGAACCGGGATTCTGTTTTTCAAGCGAGGCATTCATCAATGAAAGGCCCACCGGAATCCCTATGGCGTTGACCACGATGCCTACGATTGCGACAACAAGTGCTACGGACGGCGTGGTGCCGAAGATAGGCTCAAGCACTGCAAAACCGAGAAAACCGATGGTCGGCGAACCGCTGATCAGGGCTGAAACTGCCGCATCGGCACCGGTGTTCTTCTTAAAGCAGTATTTGAACACGAAGTAGACCATCATAAAGCAGGCCATAATGCCTATTGTGGACACGACTGTCAGTTTTATGTCGCGGACAAGCATTTCGCGGCTGGCCTGCACAATCGACACGAACAAGGCTGCGGGCAAAGCGTAGTCGAGCACCACCTTGTTGAATTTCTTTGAATCCTCGCCACTGAAGATTCCTTTCTTTCCGGAAATGTATCCGGCGAGCATCACCACGATTATCGGGACGATGGCGTAAAGGATTACGTGTGAAATGTTCATAATACAAAAGTTTAAGAGGCTGTTTAAAAATCATTGTTAAACGCAGAGTGGTGGATTTTTTGTTAAGGCGCACTTTATGAGGAGGGAGCATATCGGGATATGTGACCGACGATTAAATGCGGATTAACGGAAAAGACACCATTCAGACTGAAGCATCAAATTCTTTTAAAGAGGCTTTGTTGTAATGCCTGCCGTCATTCCGGAACCTTTGCGCGTCTTTATCCCTTCGGCTCAGTCCCATAGCCCGCTATGCTCCTTCGCTGCAGGGATAAATACATCACAAATCTTCCGGCTCTGCGTCAACAAGCATTTTTAAACAGCCTCTAAGTGGTTTCTTATGCAGGGGCGGGGTTTCCGCCCCTGCTGTCAGTCAGACTTTATAGTCGATGAGCGGAGCCGGATTCAAGTAGCCTATATGGCCGCTTTCCTTGCCGGCATCCGGGGCAAGCTGCACGTCGATTATTGCCGGTGCTTTCAATGCGATGGCTTCCGTGAGGGCTTTGGAAAGCTCTTCGGGAGTTGAAACATAGTAGTTTGCCACACCGAAAACTTCGCCCATCTTGTCATATCGGGCGTGGATATCGAGCGTTGTAGGAGCCGGGTCATGCTCGATGGCAGGAGACGTTGAAGGATTGACTCCAAGATTGTTGTAGATACCACCGTTGTTGAGCACCACGACAGTCACTGGCAGCTTGAATCTGCATATGGTAGCGAAATCCATTCCAGAGAATCCGAATGCAGAGTCTCCCTCTATGGCCACCACTTGTTTACCAGTGGCAACCGCCGCACCTACGCATGAACCCATTCCCATACCCATAATGGCCCATGTAGCGCAATCCACACGGCGGCGAGGGAGAACCATGTCTATAGCGTCGCGGGTGTCGTCAAGCGTGTTGGCACCTTCGTTGACGATGATTATGTCCGGGTTGGCCTCTATGACTGGCTTTATCGCGCTCAGTGCGCTCCAGTGGTTCATAGGGCTGAGCTTTGCCGCGTCGGCAAGCCTTTGAGCAAACTTCTCATTCTTGACCTTTGTCTCTGCCTGAAGACCTTTGACCCATTCAGGGTCTATGGCGATCTTCTTGCCTTCAAGACGAGCAAGGATTGCGTCGAGCGATGCATTCATATCTCCCACAACAGGAGCGGCAATCGGCACGTTAACGTCTATTTCCTGAGCTTCCACGTCGAGCTGGACGAATTTGACGTCAGGATTCCATTTTCCGCGTCCGAACGAAAGCATCCAGTTGAGGCGTGCGCCGACCACAACCACCACATCGGCCTCCTTCATAATTGTGGAACGGCAGGCAAGCGCGCTCAGCGGACCTTTGTCGGGCAATACGCCCTTGGCCATCGACATAGGAAGATAAGGGATTCCGTATGTTTCAATGAGCTTCTTCAGACGATCTTCGGCTCCTGCGTAAGCCGCGCCTTTGCCTATGAGCACCGCCGGGCGTTTTGCGGAGGCGATGATGTCGGCGGCGCGTTCAACCGACTGCTCGTTGGGAACCACTGCAGAATATATGTCCACAGGCGTATAGAAAAGCTTTTCCGCTTCGGATGCATCCATGATTTCAGCAAGTGCCGGAGTGGTCATGTCTATGTAGACACCGCCCGGACGGCCTGAGACTGCCGCGCGGTAGGCACGTGCGAGTGCCGACGGAATGTCTTTTGCGTGGCTGCAACGGAAAGCGGCTTTCACAAGCGGACGAGCCGTGTTCAGCTGGTCAAGTTCTTCGTATGTACCCATCTTCATATCTACCATCGCAGGGTCTGACGCACCAGAAATCTGTATCATCGGATAGCAGTTCACTGTGGCGTTGGCCGTGGCAGTCAGTCCGTTGAGGAATCCGAGCGAAGAGACAGTAAGCAGCAAACCAGGTTTGCGCGTCAAGAATCCGTGGGTGGCGGCTGCCATTCCGGCCTGTTGCTCGAAGCGGAATCCGACGAATTTCACGCCTACCTTCTGCATCGCATAAGCCGCTTCGGTTACAGGGATACCGACAAGCCCGTAGACAGTGTCGAGTCCGAGTCGCTTTATTGCTTCTGCCAATATGTACATTCCTGTTACCTGCTCCGGGAAATGTGGAGCGGCAGCAGTGGTTTTGTCTGTGTTGTTCATAATACGTTTTGTAGTTTAAGAATGAAAAGAAGGAATAGGAACGTGCGGCAAAAGACACGGACAACTCTATTCCTTCTTGTTCAGGTTTATAACACTTACTTCTTGGGCATCGGGGCAGTTGTGCCGTTGGACTTGAACTTATCTATGTCAGCCTGAGAATACCCGAGTCCGGCAAGCACCTCGTCTGTATTTCCGCCAAGTTCAGGACACGGCCCGTATGTGGGCTGGTAGTTGGAGATGGTGAACGGGCAGCCGACGGTTACGAATTCGCCGATTTTGCCTCCCTGATTGATTTTCACAAGCGTGTTACCGTCATAAAGGTCGGGGTCAGACATCACCTCTTTGGTGGAAAGCACCGGTGCGCACGGCACTCCGTAAGGAGCCAGCAGCTTTACTATTTCGTGCTTGTCCTTGTCTATGACAAAGTCCTGGACACGCTTGATAAGGGCTTCTTTGTTTTTGTCGCGCGCATCGGCCGTGTTGAAGTCGGGGTTGGTCAGCCAATCCTCAAAACCGAAAGCCTTGCATGCAAGTTCAAAGTCTTTTTCGCCACGCTGGAAGATGATGTAGCAGAAAGCGTTGGCATCGGTTTCCCAGCCTTTGCACTTGTAAGTCCATCCGAGCACGCCGCTGCCTTCCGTGTTGCCGGAACGAGGCACATAGTCAGGGAATTTCTCCTTCGGGTATTGCGGATACTGGGTAAGATAGCCGATCTTGTCGAGAGTGAGCTGGTCGCGGGTCTTGATGCGGCAGAGGTTTAGACATGCATTGTGCATCGACTGATATACGAAGCTTCCTTCTCCTGTGCGTTCGCGCTGCATAAGGGCTGCGAGAAGCCCTATCAGCATATGCATACCGGTGTTGGAGTCACCAAGGGCGGCTCCGGACTGGGTAGGCACGTTGTCAGGACCCGAATACCATCCTGTGGTCGATGCAGCAGCGGCCGTAACCTGCGCGATAGGCTCGTATGCCTTGAGGTCTTTGTATCTCGAAGACTGCGGGAAGCCCTTGATGGTGCCGTAGATGCATCGTGGATTGAGTTTGTGGACTGAATCCCAGCCGAATCCGAGCTTGTCCATGGCGCCCGGATGCAGATTCTCCACGAAAATGTCGGCCTCCTTGACGAGCTTCGTAAGAATCTCCTTTCCGTCTGGCGTTGCTGCGTCGAGGGCAAGTGATTTCTTGTCGGAATTGAGCTGAAGAAAATAGTAGCTTGGCAGTTCAGGATCGAACTGGAGCTCGTTTCTTGTTGCGTCACCGGTTCCGGGACGTTCGATTTTGATTACTTCAGCCCCCAGCCATGCGAGCATTTGGGTGCATGACGGGCCAGACTGTACGTTTGTGAAATCCACAACTTTGATGCCTTGAAGCGGTGCTGTATTCATAGTAATAACTTATTTGATAATTGTCATGACGGGATTTATGCGCCGTCTGTACTATAAATGGTTTTTCGTATTGAAATGTTCATTAACGACTTTTTTGTGTCGCCAGCGATACTGATTCGGGATTTTTTTGTAATTTTACCGCCGATTTTCTCTCTACGCTTTTTAACAAACAATGAATTGAAAAAATAACCACATCTATTACCAAATGCCATCAATTTCGACAAGAGGCCTGGACATGCCGGCCTCACCGATCCGCAAGCTTGCCCCTCTCGCGGCCCAGGCTCGCAGCAAGGGAGTAAAGGTGTTCGGCCTCAACATAGGCCAGCCCGACCTGCCTACGCCCAAGGAAGGGCTTGAAGTGCTTAAGCACATAGACCGCAAGGTGCTTGAATATTCACCCAGCGACGGCATACCTTCGCTCCGCGTGAAGCTTGCAGAATATTATTCCCGTTTCGACATAAACGTCGAGCCGACGGAGATAATCGTAACCACCGGAGGCTCTGAGGCGGTGCTCCTCGGCTTCCTCTCCACGCTCAACCCCGGAGATGAGATAATCATACCTGAACCTGCCTATGCCAACTACGTAGCTTTCGCCAAAATCGCAGGCGCGAAGATAGTAGGCGTTCCTTCAAAAATAGAGAACGGTTTTGCTCTTCCTCCGATTGAGGAATTCGAGAAACGAATCACGCCCAACACAAAGGCTATTCTCATCTGCAATCCCAACAACCCGACAGGCACCGTCTACACTCCCGAAGAGCTCCGGCAGATACGCGACATAGTGAATAAGCACGACCTCTTCCTTTTCTCCGACGAGGTTTACCGTGAATTCTGCTATTCCGATTCCCCTGTTGTGTCGGCCCTTCAGCTCGAAGGCATCGAAGACAAGGTGGTTGTCATCGACTCCGTATCAAAACGCTACAATGAATGCGGCATCCGCATCGGTTGCCTCGTAACCCGCAACAAGGAGCTTTATGCCACAGTGATGAAATTCTGCCAGGCACGTCTCAGCCCTCCGTTGCTTGGCCAGATTGTAGCCGAAGCATCCATAGACGCTCCCGAATCCTACATCACGGAATCGATAGGGGAGTACCAGCGCCGGCGCGACTTCCTGGTGAATGGCCTGAACAAGATTCCCGGCGTGTTCTCCCCGATGCCTATGGGCGCGTTCTACACGGTTGCCGCACTTCCGGTGGATAATGCCGAGGATTTCTGCAAATGGTGCCTCGGCGAGTTCAGCTACGAAGGCAAGACAGTCTTTATGGCTCCAGCTGCCGGGTTCTATTCAGAGCCGGGGATGGGACTGAACCAGGTGCGCATGGCTTATGTTCTAAAGACAGAAGACCTCGCCGACGCCCTTGTAGTGCTTGAAAAAGCCCTTGAGGCCTATCCCGGAACAAAACGCTGACATACCCTATTCAGGCCGTCAGCCTGACTCGAAGCATAAACATCCTCCCCGAATCCTGAAAAACGGATTCGGGGAGGATGTCTCGTAAACAAAAGCCATACCAATCTGTATCCACAAAAAGATTCACGGCTCTTTCATTTAAGATTTCGTCTCATTCTCGACAAATGTGTTGTTTTATAGCGAGAGCAGTACGGACGGAGAGAGACTTTAACCTTTGATTTTCAAGAGAATAAGTGCAATAAAAATTT
>CAJSYI010000004.1 GCA_910573745.1 Muribaculaceae bacterium
ACGCGAGTTCGGGATAACGAAAGCCCTAACGGCTGTTCTGAAAAGAGACATAGATTATCAGGTGACCCGGTCGGGTCGCCTGATTTTTTACCGTCGTGTTTACCGCCAGAAGACGAGCTGCCCGCTTGACTCGGGCACATCGTAATCGAAATTGACTCCGGGTTTTGTGGCGAAGAAGCAATATGCGCCCATTGCCGCAAGCAGGTTCATTATGAAATTATGGACGCTACGGTGACGGGAATGCACCAGCTGCGCCACGTTCTTGAGCATGTCGTTTATCGACTCGATGACGCTCCTTTTCCGGAGCATAATCTTGTCGTACAACGGCATCAGACGCTGTTTCATATTGGAGCGCAGCCCTGTCACGATATGCACCCCCTTGTCCCACAGATGTCCGAAAAGCGATTGCGAGATATATCCCTTGTCGGCGTACAGTTTGCCGAACACCTTGTCTGTCAGCGTGTCAATGACTGATTCCTGTCGGTCATCGACATTGGCGCGGGTGAGGACGAAATTCACAAGCTCGCCCTTTTCGTTGCACAGAAGGTGTAGCTTGAAGCCAACATACCACCCCATGGTGCTCTTGCCCTTGGCCGCAATGCCCTTGAATACCTTCATGCTGAATTCACGCTTGTTGTGTATAACCGGGATGCAGGTGCTGTCAACAAAACTTATGCCGGTGCATTCTCCGAAACAGGCAAGACGCAGGAACATTGTCAGGGCCACGAAGCAACGCGGCATTACCTCGACAAAACGGTTGTACGAGAACCGGCGCGGGAACAGATGCTTCCATTGTCCGCACACGCATGACAGATAGTAATGCTTGAAGTTGCGGTAGGTGTTGAAGTGGAAACAGATCAGGATCGTTATGACCTCCGCATCGGACATCATGCGCTTTCGGCGGCGTTTCGTTGCATCCGCAGAAGAGGAAAGGGCGTTTTTCGACATCTCTACTTCAAATTCTTTGCAAAAATCATCGGCAATACAGAAAATTTCAGTAACTTTACTCTCGGTAATCATGATATCGTATTTATTGTTTGGTTCCTCTAAATTACTAAATATCAGTGATATTACCAAAAGAATCGGCAACTTTTTCAAGCTGCTGATTCTACTTTTTTATACTATTACTTATCCCGAACTCGCGTTAAAAGCCCAGATTCTCGGAAACAGATGACCGGCTGAAACGACGGGGGAGCGAATCGAACAGTCCGCTCCCCCTTTTCCTGCTTTTAGAACGTGCTGCTCAGACAGCCTTGAAAGACATATCAAGCCCTTTTACGCTGTGGGTCAAAGCCCCAACCGATATGAAATCCACTCCGGCCTCACCGTAAGCACGCAAATTATCAAGAGTTATTCCTCCTGATGATTCTGTCTCGGTCTTTCCTCCGACGAGAGCGACAGCCTCACGGGTAAGTTCCGGAGTGAAATTGTCGAACATTATTCGGTCCACTCCACCTATTTCCAACACCCTGCGTATGTCGTCAAGGCCTCTTACCTCGACCTCGATTCTAAGGTCTTTCCTGTTTTCACGACAATAATTCTTCGCACGTTCCACGGCTTTCTCTATGCCGCCTGCGAAATCAATATGGTTGTCCTTTATCAGAATCATGTCAAAAAGCCCGATTCTGTGATTCGTGCCACCGCCAAGCCTCACAGCCTCCTTTTCAAGCATGCGCATTCCTGGAGTGGTCTTGCGTGTATCAAGGACTTTCGTTTTGAGTCCTTCAAGCTTATCCTGATAGCGGCGTGTCATAGTCGCGATTCCGCTCATGCGCTGCATGATGTTGAGCAGCGTGCGTTCGGCCACAAGCAATGAACGCACCGGGCCTTCAGCAAAAAAAGCTACATCGCCGGGGGTTACACGGCTTCCGTCAGTAATGATAATCTCCACCTTTATGGAAGGGTCTACTCTGTGAAGCACCTTTTCAGCCATTTCCACGCCTGCAATCACACCCTCTTCCTTTACAAGCAGCCTTGACCGCCCAATCGCATCCGCCGGAATCGTGGAAAGGGTGGTATGGTCGCCGTCGCCTACATCTTCAGCGAAAGCGAGATCAAGAAGCTCGTCTATAAGCTCGTTTTTTGTCTTCATATCTTCAGGAATTGTTCTTTTCTCGTTATTAATTAGTAATTTTGCGCAAAGTTAGCAAAAAAGATGGATATAACATTGCTTGTCATAGGCAAAACAACCAGCCGGGAAATAGCCGCACTTACAGAATCATACGTATCTCGATTAAGACATTATGTGCCTTTCAGGATAGTATATATTCCTGATGCCAAGAAAGGCAAGGCGGCAGACGAGGCAAAACAGAAAGCGAACGAGGGCGAGATGATCCTCTCAGTCCTGCAGCCTTCCGACCATGTGTGTCTACTCGACGAACATGGCAAAGAGGCAACGTCCATAGAGTTTTCATCCATGCTCCAGAAACGGATGGCATCAGGACTACGCAGACTCGTATTCGTAATCGGCGGCCCATACGGGTTTTCAAAGGCGGTATATGACCGTGCCGACAGCCTGTTGTCACTGTCCAGAATGACCTTCAACCATGAGATGGTAAGGCTGTTTTTTACAGAGCAGGCATACCGGGCCATGACCATTCTCAAAGGAGAACCCTATCATCACGAGTAAAAGGTCGTAAAAATAGTCTCTAAATGGCTCAGAACAGGAGAGACTATAGGAAAATTTTGTTAACTTTGCACCGCAATGGAAACATCGCGCCTTCCGGCAGGTTCTCAGTTTTATAAGAGAGGATTGCATATGAACAAGCATTGAACTCTTGCCGATGACCGCCGCCGGTAAACCAAATCTATAGACAATGGCTTCTGAAGACTTCAAATTCAATGACATAGCCCCTTACGATGATGCTGAATTCCAGCATAAGATGCGTCATCTCGTCGAGGAGCCGGGCTTCCTGCACGCTGTAGGATACGCAATGCCTAAGGAGGCGATTCCGGCTTTGATAGAAGACTTGTTGAAAATCAACAACAAGTATGATTTCCAGCATCAGATAATGTTCCCTTTCCTCGAGATGCTTGCCAAGACCACCACTTCCGGAATAACCATCGGTGGGGTGAAGCATTTCAATCCGTCTCTCAATTATACATTCATCACCAACCACAGGGACATTGTCCTCGACGCCTCTTTCCTGAACCTCGCTTTCCTCAGGCACAACCTTCCCACCACCGAAGTGGCAATCGGAGACAACCTGTTGATATACGACTGGATTTCCGACCTTGTGCGCCTGAACAAAAGTTTCATCGTGCGCCGCAACACCGGTCTGCGAGAAGGGCTGATGGCCGCCAAGAAGCTTTCTGCCTACATCCACTATACGATTCTTGAAAAGCATGAATCAATATGGATAGCCCAACGCGAAGGAAGGGCAAAAGACAGTTCAGACCATACGCAGGACTCACTTGTGAAGATGCTCGCCCTTGGCGGTGAGGGCATGTTTATGGACAGGCTGAAGGAAATCAACCTGATGCCCGTGGCCATATCATACGAATATGACCCGAACGATTATCTGAAAGCCAGGGAATTCCTTATGCGCCGACGCGACCCGGAATTCAAGAAAAGCCAGCGCGACGACCTGTTCTCTATGGAAACGGGACTTTTGCAGTTCAAGGGCCGCGTGCATTTCCAGCTCACGCCGCGCATTAACGGGCGCATAGACCAAATCGGGGATTTCCCGGACACGAATACAGCCGCACGCCATGTCGGAAGCCTGATAGACCAGGCAATACACAGAAGCTACGAAATATTCCCTATCAATTATGTGGCTTTTGACATGCTTTACAACACGTCCCGTTTCGCCCGTAAATACACCAGTGAGCAGAAATCCGGATTTGCAGAATATCTTGAAGGCCAGCTCGACAAGATTGATCTTCCGGAAATAAGCTCTGAAGAACGGGAATGGATGAAAGAGAAAATAGTAACCATGTATGCCAACCCCTTGAAGAACAAACTCCGCACGTTCTTCGGCGGAGAACTTTGATTCAACTCCATTTCTTTTGTGCATATGCGTCTCCCTTTGATTGCCGTATCCATAACGCTGATCTGCAGTTTACTCATAGACTTCTGCATCTGGCATGACATACGCCGAGGATGCCGCAGCATGCATTTATCCGGAAGACGCAGATGCATTTCCGCTTACTGGGTGTCTACGGTTCTGTGCTGGGGACTCCTGCTGACGGTTGTCTTTATGCCTAAGCGCGGGGAATCGAGCATAATACCATTGATGTGGATGCTCTATGCATACATTTCGGTCTACATCCCGAAACTCATTTATGTCCTTTTTTCCCTTATCGGACGCATTCCGTCCCTGTGGCACGGCAAGTCGATAAAGCTCGGCAAATACGTGGGGCTGCCTATCGGCATAATCGTTTTTGCAACAATATGGTGGGGAGCCACCGGAGGCCGCCGTGCGATACAGACCAATGTGGTTGAGATGGCTTCCCCCAAGATACCTGAGGCATTCGACGGATACCGCATAGTGCAGTTTTCAGACCTCCATGTCGGCACGTGGGGTGCAGACACGGCATTCGTGTCAAGATTCGTTGACTCCATCAACTCTCTCAGGCCTGACTTGATAGTCTTTACAGGAGACGTCGTGAACAGATGCACAGACGAGATAAAGCCATTCGTCCCCGCATTGTCCCGCCTATCGGCCAAAGACGGCGTTTATTCAGTCCTTGGCAATCATGATTACGGAGATTATATGGATTGGAAATCCCAGTCCGACCACGAAAGGAACAATGCCGAAATGCGTTCCATACAAGCCCGTATGGGATGGACAATGCTCAACAATGACCATTGTTTCCTCAAAGCCGACAATGACTCCATTGTGCTGATTGGCGTGGAAAACTGGGGCGAACCCCCTTTTCGTCAATACGGAAGACTTGAAGACGCATATCCGTCAATCGCCGCACCGGCACAGAATGCCAACGACCGGAAGTTCAAGATTCTGCTCTCGCACAATCCGGAACATTGGAGACTGGAAGTTTCAAGAAACACCAACATTGACCTTACTCTTTCCGGGCATACACATGCAATGCAGTTCATCGTATCCGCCAAGAACTGGCGTTGGTCTCCGTCGCAATACCGATATGAGCAATGGGGAGGAATGTATGAAGCAACGTCTCCTGACGGCCGTCCTTCACGCATATACGTCAACATCGGTTCCGGGGAAGTCGGGATGCCATATCGCATCGGTGCCGATTCAGAAATAACGCTTATAACACTGAAACACGCTCCACGATGATTTCACACAAAACCGTGCTTTGCCTCGGAAGCAACTGCGGAGATCGAAAGAAGACCCTTGAGAATGCACTGACTGTAATCCGGTCGATTGCGGAAAGCGTGAAAGCCTCTGAAATGTATGAGACTCCGGCGGTAGCCGACGCATCTTCTACTGCATTTGCAAAGCACCCTTATGTGAACATGGTGGTAGAGGCAGAAACCTCACTGACACTTCATGACTTGGGCATAAAGCTAAAGGAAACTGAAATCGAGGCAGGACGGGATGACGAATGCAGGAAACTCGGCCTTGTTCCGCTTGATATGGACATTATAGTGTTCGACAGCAAGATACTGCGTCCGAGAGATTACGCACAGTCGTTTTTCCGAATCGGACTTAAGCAGCTCAAACATTGACTTCCAAACCGTCCAGCACCCGCTGCACCCACTGACATCGCCATATTTTGACGCGCGGAAGTCAATTTCTTTTTGGCAATATGGGATTTTTTTGCTAACTTTGCAGATTGATAACGTTATCCAAAATTCAACCGATGCGTAAGTATCTATATGTCATAGCGGCATTGGCTTTGCTCAGTTCTTGTGGGGAATACAACAAGGTGCTGAAAAGCCGCGATGCCAATTATCGTTTTGATTACGCTAAACGCGCATTCAACGAAAAGAAATACGTCAATGCCGCTACTGTCCTTACAGACATAATCACCCCCCTGCGCGGCGGACCGAACGGCGAAGAGGCTCTGTATCTCCTCGCCATGTCGCATTTTGAAAACAAGGATTACCTCAACGCAGGCCTGTATTTCAAGACCTACTACCAACGCTATCCCCGAGGAAAGTATGCGGAACTCGCAAGGTTCTACGGAGGCTATGGCTATTACCTTGATTCTCCCGACCCACAGCTTGACCAATCGATGACGGTCAAGGCAATCGAAGAACTGACTGGATTCCTTGAGGCATACCCGAAAAGCGACAGGGTAACTGTGGCCCAAAACGCCATTTTCGAGATGCAGGACAAACTGACGCTGAAAGAACTTCAGAACGCCCAACTCTACTACAACCTGGGGAACTTCCTCGGAAACAACTACCAGTCGGCGATAATCACGGCCCAGAACGCCATCAAGTCATATCCCTACTCAAAATACAAGGAGGATTTCGAAATGCTTATATTGAAATCCAAATTCCAGGAAGCGCGCCAGAGCATCGACGAGCGCAGGGAAGAGCGTTACAGGGATGTTGTGGACGAATACTATTCTTTCATCAACAATTATCCCGACACAAAGAACAGAAAAGAGGCCGACAACATCTTCAAGATTGCCGAAAAGCATGTAAAGAACTGATCGACCCCCGAATCATAAATCAAGACAACGAATAAATCAAGACTCATATAACACGGTTCTATGGACTACAAGAAGACCAATGCACCTCTCAACACTGTAACACGCGACATGATTGCCATGTCTGAACAGACTGGAAATGTTTACGAAACCGTATGCGTGATTGGCAAGCGAGCCAACCAGATTTCAGTGGAAATGAAAAATGACCTCCAGAAGAAGCTTCAGGAGTTCGCTTCCACCGACAATCTCGAAGAAGTGTCGGAAAACCGCGAACAGATTGAAATTTCCCGCTTCTACGAAAAGCTGCCGAAGCCCACTCTGATTGCCACACAGGAATATCTTGAGCACAAGCTCTATTTCAGCAATCCCGCCAAGGAGAAAGAACGTATCTCTGAATAAGAAGATTGCAACCGACAAACGGCACAAGTCGTCTGCATCAGTCCATGATGAAGGCGACTTTCCTTTTTTGGAAAAACAAAAACGGATGGATTTAAAAAAGACAATTTTCATCTTCAATCCTGACACGGATTTTGCCCAAGCCGACCCGTTTGCAAACTATACGCCCAATGCAAAAATAAGGGCGTTCAGACGAAGGATGGCACTGGTACAGTCCGAGATTGCATCACCCGGAGACATGATCCTCCTTCTCGACGGTCAGACCGATGTCGAAATGACCTCTTTGCCACACTATTCCGCTTTCAGCCAGAAAGGGCTTTCGGCCATACGTCCAGACGAAATAAAGCACATCGATTACGGCATTTACGGTTTTACACCTTGGGGATGGAATCAGACGCTCAGACGCAGATTAATCAAACACGGGGCGGTTTCGTCGAATCTTCCGTCAGAGGAAAGCCTTGACAGACTCAGGGAGCTGACACACAGACGCACTACAATACATTTCCACAACGAACTGCGCTCGCTCGGCATCCATTCCGGAATAAGTTCCCCATATGAGTTCACAGACCTGACTTCTCTCGAAGCATGGCTCCGACGGTTTCCTGAAAGTTTCCTGAAAGCGCCTTGGAGCAGTTCCGGGCGCGGAATAATGCCTACTTCAGGACAACCGCTGCCGCTGATGCTTCAATGGGCGAAAGGGATAATCGCACGCCAAGGGAGTGTCATGGCAGAAAGAGCCATGGACAAGACTCTCGACTTTGCCACAGAATGGGAGTGCCGCAATGATAAAACCATATTCTCAGGATATTCAGTCTTCAGCACGAGCGGCAGATCAGTGTACAAAGGCAATGTCGGTGCAGACGACGGCTCGCTGCGACAAATCATATGCCAGCACATAAACGAACCTCTCGACAGAATCGTAGAATGCCAACGCAAAACAATAAACAAGCTGATTGCACCTTTCTATTCCGGCCCGTTGGGAATAGACATGCTCGCAGACCGGCAAGGCACCGTGAACGCCTGCATAGAGCTTAACATCAGAATGACAATGGGACACATAGCCCTTAAAAAGCCCGTTTGTCCCAGTTCCGTGTTTTAAGCAAGATAAACTATCCGTTGGTTGGACGACCCCCTGAAAGGCAATGACTCATCACGCAAAGACTCCATAAATCTTCCTTCCACTATGGCTTCCGCGCCTTCCACGGCCGCAATGAGGCTCTTGTCTTCTACGATTTCCTCCCAAGTGAACCCGGTATATATCCATACGGTCAGACCTTCGGCTTTGATGGCCTTGACAAGAGCCCCGGCTCCGTCGGGATTGTAAAGAGGGTCTCCCCCAGTCAATGTAACATTGAATTCCTCCTCCCTGACCACATCCATTATCTCTTCAAGCGACATCTTCACGCCTGCTTCAAAATCCCACGACTGAGGATTGTGGCATCCGGGACACCCGTGGCGGCATCCCGCAAGATAAATGCTCGTGCGAAATCCCGGCCCGTCAACAGTGGTGCCGCGTTCAATCTTCAAAACGTTGTATAGCATTTATTTATGCACCACGCGATCGTGAAGTTCCGCAAGTTTACCTGAATTCCAACGGTCTGTCGTGCCAACAAGATAACCGGTTATGCGCTGTATAGTCTCAAACTTATCCCCGCATTTGGGACAATTCGTCTGCCCCGTATCAGCGTTCTCATATCCACATTTGGGACAATGGTTCCTGTTGTGGTTCACAGATCCGTAGCCCATATTGTATTTGTCCATAAGATCCACCACCTGCATTATTGCCTCCTCATTGTGCGTGGCATCTCCGTCCATCTCCACATAGAAAATATGGCCACCGCGAGTCAGCTCATGATAAGGTGCCTCAATCTTAGCTTTGTGGCGCGGAGAACAATGATAACCAACTGGTATATGATTTGAGTTGGTATAGTAATCCTTGTCGGTAACGCCACCGATCACGCCGAAAGTCTTCCTGTCGCGTCCGGTGAACTTCCCGGACAGCCCTTCGGCTGGCGTCGCAAGCACTGAATAATTGTGTCCGTACCTCTCGCTGAATTCGTTGGCCTTGCTTCTTAGATGCCCGACAATGCGCAGCCCCAGAGTTTGAGAATCAGGAGATTCTCCGTGATGCTTTCCGGTAAGAGCCGTCAGACATTCCGCAAGACCGATGAACCCGATTCCCAACGTCCCCTGATTTATGACACTTTCCACCGTATCGTCAGGTCCAAGGCTTTCCGCGCCGTTCCAAAGGCGGCTCATGACAAGAGGGAACTGCTTGGCAAGCGCGGTCTTCTGAAAACGGAAACGCTCGTCGAGCTGTCTGGCAGTCAGTTCAGCCACTTCGTCAAGCTTACGGAAAAACGCGTCAACCCTCTCATCCCTGTCTTTAAGGGAAGAGACCTCAAGTGCGAGGCGCACTATGTTGATTGTGGTGAAAGACAGGTTGCCCCGGCCTATGGAAGTCGTCGCCCCATAGCGGTTCTCGAATACACGTGTGCGGCATCCCATAGTCGCCACCTCATGCACATACCGATGGGGATCATCCGCATGCCATTCCTCCGACTGATTGAATGTGGCATCCAGGTTGAGGAAATTGGGAAAGAATCTTCTTGCCGAGACCTTGCAGGCAAGTTTATAAAGATCATGATTCCGGTCTTCGGGCAGATAGCTCACTCCGCGCTTCTTCTTCCATATCTGTATGGGGAATATTGCAGTGGCACCGTTGCCGACACCTTCATAGGTGGATTGCAGAAGTTCCCGAATCACGCATCTCCCTTCGGCAGACGTGTCGGTGCCGTAATTTATCGAAGAGAAAACAACCTGGTTGCCTCCACGCGAATGGATTGTGTTCATATTATGTATGAAAGCCTCCATGGCCTGATGCACACGGCTTACGGTGCGATTAACGGCATGCTGCAACATACGCTCCTCGCCTTCCATCCCCTCAAGCGGGCAGAATATGAAATCCTCAAGCCTGACATCGTAGAGATGCGAAAGATTCGTTCCGGAAAGATTCTCCAGATTCTTGACCTCCTCGATGAAACTGCTTCTGACGAATGGCGCAAGGTAGAAGTCAAACGCCGGTATGGCCTGCCCTCCGTGCATTTCGTTCTGAGCCGTCTCGAGAGAGATGCATGCTATCACGCTTGCCGTCTCGATACGCTTGGCCGGACGCGATTCACCATGTCCGGCCACGAATCCGTGTTGCAGTATCCGGTCAAGAGGATGCTGCACGCATGTCAGGCTTTTTGTGGGATAATAATCCTTGTCATGGATATGTATGTAGTTGTTCCTCACGGCCGCACGCACTTCTTCAGACAAAAGGTAATCATCCACAAACGGCTTTGTGGTCTCCGAAGCGAACTTCATCATCATTCCGGCCGGAGAATCAGTGTTCATATTTGCATTCTCACGCGTTATGTCATTGTTTTTGGCCTCGATTATTTCAAGGAACATATCGCGGGTCTTGGCACGGCGTGCAATAGAACGTTTGTCGCGGTAGGCGATGTAACGTTTGGCAACGTCCTTACGTGCCGACTTCATCAGCTCCATCTCGACCTTGTCCTGAATCTCCTCCACGGTCATCCGCTCGTTGCCTGTCATTCCGATTCGGTCCGTTATACGCTGGACAAGCGTCTCGTCCTCGCCTGCATCGGTTGTGAGCATAGCTTTCCTTATGGCCGCTTTGATTTTTTCTTCATTATATCCGACGATTCTGCCGTCCCTTTTGACTACCGTCTGTATCATATTGTGTATTACAGCATTTCTTATTCAACGAATGTTTTCCAGGCAAACGTTGTCAGAAACTGCCTGCAAAAACGATTCAAAATTAGTCATAAATATTGGCATCAACAAACATTCAAACATATTAAAACACCAAAAGTTGCCTGTTTTGGATAACTTTTGGTGTTTTGAAAACTCTTATATCACTGAAAACCAATCAATACATATGCAAAATCGGACAACTTGTGCACGACGTACGTAAATATTTATATCACCCCGTTCATCATAGCATATAGCGACAAACCGGAAACCGAACGTATGCCAAGTTTTGAAGAAATGTTCTTTCTATGAGTGAGCACCGTATTCACAGAAATGCAAAGTCGGTCGGCAATCTCCTTTGCAGTAAGTCCCTCGGCAAGCCCTCTAAGCACATCCGTCTCTCTTGAAGACAGACCATTAGAATGGGATTGCTCCTTTTTATTGCTCAACAGAATCGATTCTACCGCACCGGCTATTTCAGACACCGGGCTGTCATTGCCGACACATTTGAATGCATCTTCCACGCAGTCGCGGCTAAGCACCAGCGTCTTCTCCTTTCGCGGCATAAAAAAACCGATTTGCCCTATGGCTGTTTCCGGGGTTACCAACCAACAATCCCTGTCTGTATGTGGAACAGTCTGCTCCCGACGCACTACACTTATCTCAAGATCAGAATACTTGTCAAGGGCATACTGCAATCCCACAGACTGCAGTTCAGTCAGTCCTGCCGTTTCCACCACATACTCCTTGCCCTGTACAGCCATCACTTGCTTACGCCTTCCGACAATCTTACGCTCAGTGGACGCAACAATCTTTCACGTATGCGGTCGTTGCGTTTTATGTCTTTTTCAAGCGACATAAGTGAAGTTACTACCGCCATACAAAGGTTCTGGTCATACTCACCTCGAAGATGGATGACAAAAAAGGATGTGAGATCGTCCACTTTGTCCTCGATGGCCTTCTCATCTTTAGGCACAGATGCCACAATCTCGGCAAGCGCGGCAGAAGATTCGGCACTTGGAGAAGCAATCACCCTACGGACAGCCGGAAACCATATTTCCTTGTCCGAGCCAATCCTTCCCAACAACTCCTTCTTAAGCTCTTGAAAGAACATCCAAAGAAACTCTATATTGTTGGAGCCGTTCACACTGCGGTCTTGAAGCGCACGGAAATGACGCTCAATGTTCGGGAGAGCTACTGACGCATAATATTCATTAGTGTTGTCGAGATAAGACAACACCTCTTCCACACCGTAATTCACAGAAGAAAGAGCCGTGTCAGGAATATATCCGTCTGAAGCGCAGACATTGACTATCATAAGGAAAAACTCCGTGTCAATGTTGCGGTCTCTGCATACCGACTCTATGTCCATATCGCCTACTCCAAGCGAAATCCCGAAACGGTTGAGAACCGGGATTATCGTGAAGTCATCGAAGATTACGTCGGCCAATCTCGTCGAGCCAAAATACATTGCCTGTTATTTTATGACGATATGCGAAGACTGGGTGATCACCATATCCACAGGGACGTCATGCTCCTCTACGGGTATGCTCTCCACGAGCTGGAAATCATATCCGACACCGATTTTGGTCGCCTTGGCAGATGACAGAAGCCTGTCATAAAAACCTTTGCCACGCCCAAGCCTGTTTCCGGCCTTATCGTATGCCACTGCCGGAACCACAATCAGCTCGATTTCACCAGGATCGACACAGTCCTCTCCTGTAGGCTCTTCTATGTGGAACGCCCCGAGTTCCAGTCTCGTTTCGTTATAGGGAAGGATGTCAAGGTTCACACCGTTGACACGAGGCAGAAAGAAATGCTTTCTTCCACACCATTTCCGCAGAAAAGAATGAGTGGCCAGCTCGTCTGGAAGAGAATGATACATAAGTATCTTGTCGGCCATAAGAAACGCTGCGGTCTGTTCAAGACGAGCAAACACTTCTTCGGCGGCAGAGGCTTTCTCTGCTTCTGAAAGCATAGTGCGCAAAGCCTTGATTTTTCTTCTTATTTCACGTTTTTCCATATGAACGCTTTTGAAAGTTTACTTGGATGTAATTTCCGACGACAAGCCTTTTTGCATGGCATCAACCGCCCGTCTGAAAGTATTGTCGCCGTCATTTATCGACTTAATGTAATCGCTGTAACCGAGAGCGTCGAGTGCGACCAAAGCCTTTATTTGGCCAAGAAGAAGCTGGCGCGACTGGTTGATGTAATACCAGCGTGCCGGAACACCGTTGACAGCAGCGAAGCTCACAAAGTTGTTGAGAAGAGTGTCGTCCCTCGGAATCACACGTTTCAATTGATCAAGGGTCTTGACTCCTTTCAACACCGGACGGTATTTTTCCACGAGCTGGAACGCGAATTTCTGCAGAAGCCCGCTGTTCACCGCATTGACATAATAAGATGTGAATCCCGTCGTGTCCTGAGCCACAAAGAGGTCGGGCATTATGCCCCCTCCGCCGTAAACAGTGCGGCCGCCGACGGTCTTGAACTTCTTTGTCTTGTCGAGCTTTATGCTGTCCGGATTATAAAACTCGCCATGATTGTATCTTTCAAGGATGTCAAGGTCATATCTTCCGTCCGCGCCGCGCTTGTAGTCCTTTTGGATGCAGCGTCCTGACGGTGTGTAATAACGTGCCACGGTAAGCCTTATGGCAGAACTGTCGGGAAGGACAGCCTGATTCTGAACCAGTCCCTTGCCAAAAGAACGGCGGCCAACGACCAATCCCCGGTCATTATCCTGGATGGCTCCGGCAAAAATCTCCGAGGCAGATGCCGAATACTCGTCTATAAGAACAGTTATTTCCGAATTCTGGAAACTGCCGTTACCGTCGGCCACGGCAACGGTTTCATTGATAGGCACACGTCCTTTACTGTAGACTATCATATTGCCTTTGGGGAGGAACTCGTTGGCCATATATATGGCCTGGTCCATAAACCCGCCGGTATTGCCGCGCAAGTCCACAATGAACTTGTCGGCACCTTGCGACTGCAATGACGTCAGCGCATTGAAGAACTCATCATATGTGCCGTTGCCGAATTTGCTTACCCTCAGATATCCTATGCGGGGGGCGGCCATATAGACCGCATCGACGCTGTTGACCGGAATGTCGGCCCTTATGACATCGAAGCTAAGCAGTTTGCGGGAATTGTAACGCTTTACCTTCAACAAGGCCTTTGTGCCCTTTGCCCCGCGCAGGGTCTTGAACACACGGTCATTGGTAAGCGTGTCTCCGGTAAGGCTTTTGCCGTTCGCGCTCACAATCCTGTCGCCAGGCTGAAGTCCTACCTTCTCTGCCGGACCGCCTGCGATTACTTCCGAAACCACGACGGAATCGCTGACAATCTGAAACTTGACACCTATGCCGCTGAAGCTGTTGTCAAGTTCTTCATTGACAGCCGAAAGATTGCTCTTGGCTATATAGGCCGAATGCGGATCGAGATGTGCAAGAAGATCCGGTATGCTGTTCTCGAGCAGACTGTCCACATCCACGTCGTCCACATATTCCTCATCAATCAGTGAAAGCAAGGCCGCCCACTTCTCTTGCGCAGGAGAAAGCTTGCGCGTGTTCATGACGCGCCCGATGAATATGCCACCAACGATGCCGAGCGTCAACGTCAGAGGCAACAACACTAATCCTAAGTTCTTTCCGTTTTTCATTTTTTACTCTTCAAGAGGGATATGGTCCACCTTGACTCCGGCCTTGCGAAGAAGCTCTATTCCGTCAGCAATCCGGTAAAGTTCCGTGAAGACCACACGTTCTATCCCTGCCTGTATTATGAGCTTTGAGCATTCCATGCAAGGGCTGGCAGTAACGTAAAGGGTGCTTCCGAGGCTGGAATTGTTGCTTTGAGCCACTTTCGTTATTGCATTAGCCTCCGCATGCAGCACATAAGGATACGTTACCCCGCCGGGGGTCTCGCACACATTGTCGAAGCCCGCCGGGGTACCGTTGTATCCGTCTGAAATGATCATATTGTCCTTGACGAGAATCGCACCTACCTGGCGTCGCTGGCAATATGAATTTTCAGACCATATCCTCGCCATACGGAGATAACGCCTGTCAAGCAACAGCTGTTTCTCCTCAGAGGTCATAATTCGTCAGTCTTCATTAAGAACTTTTCGGCATCAAGAGCCGCACGGCAACCGGTTCCGGCTGCGGCTATGGCCTGACGGTAAATCGGGTCGGCGCAGTCGCCTGCGGCAAAGACACCGACAACGCTGGTGGCCGTGGTGGGAGCCTTTGTTACAACGTATCCCTCTTCGTCAAGTTCAATCTGACCGCGGAACACGTCTGTGTTGGGCTTATGGCCTATGCCAAGGAAAAATCCGTCGATTGCGATGTCGAAAGTCTCTTCATTCTCTTTGCCGAGATTGCGCACGATGCGGGCACCCTGAACCTCTCCTTCTCCGAAAAGTCCAGACGTGTTGCAGTTGAAAAGCACCTCGATGTTTTCACGCTCCATAACGCGCCGTTGCATTACGTCGGACGCACGGAGATGATCCTTGCGCACAATCATATACACTTTCTTGGCAAGGGTAGAAAGATAAAGGGCTTCTTCACAAGCGGTGTCCCCGCCACCGACAACAGCTACAGTCCGCTTACGGTAGAAGAAACCGTCGCATGTGGCACAGGCACTCACTCCCATACCTCTGTATTTCTCCTCATCGGAAAGACCGAGATACTTGGCCGACGCACCCGTGGAAATGATTACCGTGTCTGCCACTACAAGGTCGCCACGGTCGTCTTCACACACGAACGGACGCTTGGAGAAATCCACCTTTGTGATGATGCGTGAACGTATGTCGGCTCCGAATCTCTCAGCCTGCTTACGTATCATGCCCATCATCTCGTTTCCGTCGATTCCTTCAGGAAAACCGGGGAAATTCTCTATTTCAGAAGTCTGAGTAAGCTGCCCTCCCGGCTGTATTCCTTCGTATATCACCGGATTGAGGTTCGCACGAGACGCATAGATGCCGGCTGTATAGCCTGCCGGGCCTGAACCGATGATCAGCACCCTGGTATTTGTTGTTTCTGCCATAATGTGATGTTGTTCTTTTAGCGGCTTCCTTTTTATAGGAAACCGGTCATCTTAAGTCTATAATCTTTATTTTGGGATATTTGTTCTTAGGATACTCGAAATCAGACGCAGGAAGGGATTTCCCGTAGGAAAACTTAGTGATTGAGACAGCAGTAACAGAGCCGTCAGATGCCTTCACACTTATCTTGGCCGGAACAAGTGTCGAAGCGTTGATTTCCACAGTGGCGTTCCTGATTCCCTGTTTCCGGCTCTTGGGAGTCAGTACTATGATTTTCTTCGTTGCGGTGGAACCCTTGCCATAGGCGCAATTATAACCGGACACTCCACCTGCCAGACAGGTCAGCGGATTTGTCTCGGCAAGTTCAGAGGCGGTAGGGACCACAAGCGTTGTCTCTCGCGACGCAGCACTGTAGGTCCAAAGATATTTGCCGTTATACCACGAAGCACTGCCGGGTGCCTGAACGGAAAATCTCTTCCCGCTTATCTTAAGCGTACCCGATCCGCTTGTGCCTCCACCTGAAAAGACAAAAGAGGAAGAAACGCTACCGGCCTTTGCAATCTTTTGCGAAGCGCGGTTGAGCAACTGCATTGCAGTCTCCGCCGAGGCTGCCATAGACAAGCCCAGAATCATAGCCACGGCAATGGCCAATATTCTTCTTGATGCCGACATAGTCATTCTATCTTCATTTTAACTATAAACGTTCAATGCAACTGACTTAGTATGGACTCCAGCCCCATCGCGTCCACCAGCACCGAACGAGGCTTTCCGCCAGTGGACGGCCCTACTATTCCGGCAGCCTCAAGCTGGTCCATTATGCGTCCGGCCCTGTTGTATCCAATCGAGTAGCTACGCTGTATGGCCGATGTGGAAGCGGTGTTTGACTGAATCACACGACGTGCAATCTCCTCGAACAGCGGATCCCGGTCTTCGGCGAAACTGCTTCCGTGTCCGCCCAAATCGTCAGATCCGGAAACCACCGGTTCAGGAAGTATGTATGCCCCCTGCGGGTAAGGCTGACGACTGACGTATTCACAGATTGACTCCACTTCCGGCGTGTCAATGAAAGCACATTGGACTCGAGTCATCTCCGAATTGTTGCTCACAAGCATATCGCCACGTCCGATAAGCTGCTGCGCCCCGGTCGTGTCAAGAATAGTCTTGCTGTCCACGCCTGAAGACACCTTGAATGCTATACGTGCCGGAAAATTGGCCTTTATGATTCCTGTGATTACGTTCGTAGAAGGACGCTGAGTAGCGATTATTACATGAATGCCCACTGCCCGCGCCTTTTGGGCAAGTCGCGCAATAGGCATCTCGACCTCTTTTCCCGCAGTCATAATCAGATCCGAGAACTCATCGACAATCACAACTATATACGGAAGATAGCGATGCCCTTCAAGCTCGCTGAGCCTGCCGGACTTCACCTTCTCGTTGTATTCCTCCACATTGCGCGAATTGCCTTTCAGGAGCTGATACCGGTTGTCCATCTCCACGCAAAGCGAACTCAAAGTTGCCACGGCCTTTGACATGTCTGTAATGATTGGCTCCTCTTCATCAGGAAGCTTTGCCAGATAATGCTTCTCAATCTTGGCGTAAAGGCTGAATTCAACCATTTTAGGGTCAATCATGACAAATTTCAGCTCATCAGGACGCTTACGGTAAAGAAGCGAAGATATGATCGCATTAAGCCCCACGGACTTTCCTTGGCCTGTGGCACCGGCAACAAGCAGATGCGGCATTTTAGCAAGGTCGGCGATGAACACATCATTGCTGATGGTGGAACCAAGTGCAATCGGAAGTTTATAACGTGAGTCGGCAAACTTCTTGCTCTGTATCACCGTACGCATCGACACCACCTGAGGGTCTTTGTTGGCCACCTCGATTCCCACAGTGCCGCGTCCCGGAATCGGAGCAATGATGCGTACTCCTATGGCAGACAAGGAAAGGGCTATGTCGTCAACCAGATTTCTGATTCTTGCAATCTTGACACCTTTGTCGGGAACTATCTCATAAAGCGTTACCGTAGGGCCTACCGTCGCCTCTATGCTCACTATCGGGATTCCGAAATCAAGCAATGTCTTACGTATGCGTTGCTGGTTGTCCTCCTGTTCCTGGGTGTCAACGCTTATCTTCGTCTCTCCAGGCCGGAGCAGATCGGCAGACGGGAACCTGTAGCGAGTTATGCCCGGTTCATTGCGGGGGCGCAATCCGTCCGACTGTGCAATCGTGTTGACGTTGACCACCATCGTGTCGCCATCACATCCATCCTTGCTTACCGGAGTCTCAGCCGCTTCAGACAAAGGAGTTTCTTTTACAGCTTCAGGCTCAGGCTCGTCTTGGTCTTCACATTTATATACGTATTCATCAGAATCATTGTCGTTAACGGCATCGTCATGCCTCTCATCCCCTGGTTCAAAGCGCATAAAGGAGTCTTCCGGATCCACATCTTCCGTCTCGTGCACATTCTCTCCTGATATCGCCGCATCGATGCGCTCCTGCATTGCCATCTCTTCAATCACCGCAAGGCGGCGACGCTCCTCTTCTTCAGCAGCACGCTTCTCCGCAAGGCGAGCATCCCGGGCCTTCTTGATTTTAAGAACCCACTTCACAATGTCGCGGAGACATATCACCACGAACACTGCTATCAGAAACAGACAAACAATCACGGCTCCGGACCATCCGACAAACGAGATTATGAATTCATTCACATAACGGCCGTCATATCCGCCCCAATTGACCACACTGTCGGACGCAATCGTTGCAAACCCGACAACCATCGAGACTATCAGCAGCGCAACAACGCACTTTATGGTGAAATCAACTGATTTGAAACGTGGACGTCCGGCAAGAAGCTTAAGCGTCATGCCGTACAGCCATACAAGAATCACCACGGAACCGAGTCCGAAACTTCTGTTTATCAGAAAATCTGACAGTCTTGCCCCACCCTCGCCGCCAGCATTGCGTATATCTTTGGCCGTGCCTATTGACATAGACTCTATGGCAGCCATATCGTCGATGCAGCTACTGACATACGAAATGAAGGAAATAGTGAGATAGACACCCAAAAAGCCCAGAAAAATGCCCAAAAGGAGACGCACGTTGAGCGAACCGGCCCATTCCTTCACTTTTGAAACGAAAGTCTCCGCACCATCATTTTTGGCATCGCGCACCTTTTTCCGTCGCGCACCATTAGAGTTGCCGTTCTTCTTTCGCCTCACGTTCTGTCCTGTTTCGGACACAACAGGTTTCTCCGGACTCCTTTCTGCCTCGGACTGCTTGTCTTCGTAATATATTTCGGGATTGTAATCGTCGTATTTAGTTGCCATTTCATTCTTTATGTCTGGGCTTGTCAATCTGACCGTTTCAGAGAAAAGCAAATGCAAAGATACTACAAAAATACGGTTCCCAGAATGGTCAGACCATATTTTCCGCATTTAAATTTGTGAACACCCATAAAAAACAAACGGGGCTTTACAGTCTCAAACGGCGACGCTTTCCGGCACCGTGTCGGATTCAGTTTCCGGGAGAGTTTCCGGAGACATTTTTTGTATCGTGTCGCTGCCTTCCGAAGACATTACAGAATCACTATCTGCCACGGCTTTTACCTGATAGCCTTTCTGTGGCACGGCTCTTTTCCCGCCCGGCAGAGTCGTGATTGAGGCTATGGAGAAACCTTCCGACTCGTTGACGGCCATATCCCTTGGCCCAGGGCTCACTATTATCGGCATTCCAATCTGGACATATTCCACAAGCTCCAATATGTTCTCATTGGTGAGCCTTATGCATCCGTGGCTCGCCCTATGTCCTATGCTCCATGGAGCCACGGTGCCGTGTATCCCTATCTGAGAAGTGTTGGGGCATTTAAGCCTGACGAACCTCGGGCCGAACTGTCCCTTCTTCGGACTCGTAACACCATTGTCATCGGTGAAAAGCCAGTCGGTGCTGTCATAAATGCCTTCCGCCGTGAAAAACCCCTCCGGTGTCCGGGAATCCGCCTTCCGGTGCTTGGTGCCATAATTCTTTGCACACGCCATCCCGTATTTCTTCAATACCTCGCCATACCTGCTGTACAGAATCACCTTCATAGAAGCCTTGTCAACCACTATGAAACGATCATACTCATTATTGAGGAGCTTCTCGGCATAATCAAGCTCTTCCGAAGCCATAGTCGGTATGATGCCACGGGAATATTTGTCCCAATCACCTGATTCACGCATATATTCCAAGGCTTCTTGCGACGAAGCAAACTTCAAAACCACCCGTTCAGGCTCCTTGGACACCGTGTCTTCAGTCTCGGCGACACCGACACCGGTGTCCATGACAGATTCGTCCGTCCCTTTTTCAGAAGGCCGCGAACAGCCGACCGCCAGAATAAATGCTGGAAGCAGGAACTTGGGCAATCGGCAAAATATGATGTTCATATACTATTCGTTGATTACAGAAAAAACAGATAGACTTGATTCTTGTTCAGTCATCATCAGTGATGATGACTGACAAATCAATGAAAAAGCGTGCAAATTTATATGATTTCCACGATATATTCAAATTTTACGGCATCTACGCGTTGCACACCTGACAGGAGTTTGCTAATTTTGCATCAGCATCTCGCATTACAACGACAATGGACACTATGCCGGACCCTAATATAGCCCCTCTCAAAGCCCTTTATGCCAATCATTTCGGCAAAGAGACAGATTCTGTCGCGCGACTTCCGCAGGCAGGAAGCGACCGAATATATTACAGACTTTGGACCAAAGACAAAGAAGAATCAGCAATCGGAGTCTTCGGACCCGACAAAGCCGAGAACCTTGCTTTCCAGAACTTCTCCCGTGTTTTCCAGAAAGAAGGAATCCCGGTTCCCGGTTTGCTCAGCCCCATATCCCTGAGCAATCATTATCTTATCGAAGACCTCGGCGACGTATCGTTGTTTTCGCTCATTGTGAACAGAGACAGCAAAAGCAAAGGAATAGAAGAGGATAGCATGCGGCTTCTCGCGCGAATGCAGACAGTCCCTGCTGACAGCTGGCATCAGTTCCAGCTGTCCGGAGATTTCTGCCGACGACAGATTTTATGGGACCTTAACTATTTCAAGTATTCGTTCGTCAAACCTGCGGGCATCGGATTCGACGAAGAGAGGTTGGAGAACGACTTCGACAGGTTTGCCGAAGACCTATACATACCGCAGCACTTATGGGGATTCATGTACAGAGATTTCCAAAGCCGCAATGTTATGGTCAAAGACGGAAAAACGCACTTCATCGACTATCAGGGAGGACGTTTCGGACCATGCGTCTATGACGCGGTCTCTTTCGTCACCCAAGCAAAAGCGAAGATTCCAGAAGCCCGACGCACGGAGCTTCTGAAAACATATGCAGACGAGTTCTCAAGGATAAAAGGAACGAATCCGGTTGAGATACTGCGATATGCAAAGATTTTCGCGCTCTTCAGGACACTGCAAGTGCTTGGAGCATACGGCTTCCGAGGACTCGTGCAGCACCGCGCACATTTCGTGGAAAGCATTCCTGACGCACTTTCAAATCTCGGGAACCTGATGCAGGAAGAGATGGCAAATAGATATCCGGAGCTAAAGGGCATTGCCGACAAGCTCACAAAGGAACAAAGATTCAATGCAATAAAAGAGCCGCCGGGAAAACTGACTGTCAGCATATTCAGTTTTTCATACAAAAAAGGCTATCCTGACGACTTCTCAGGCAACGGCGGAGGATTCATGTTCGATTGCCGCGCATTGCACAATCCCGGACGCTACGAAGAATACAAACAGCTCACCGGCCGAGACAAGCCTGTGGCCGATTTTCTTGAACAGAGAGGTGAAGCGGATAGATTCCTCAGGTCGGCATGGGAAATGACCGACAAATCCGTGGAAAGATACATCAAACGGGGATTCACCAATCTACAAATCGGTTTCGGATGCACAGGAGGACAGCATAGGTCGGTCTACTGTGCCGAAGCCACGGCAAGACACATAGCCAACGCGTTTCCCGGTGCAGTGGTCTTGCTGACGCACCGAGAACAAGGGATTTATGAAACGCTGAACTCGACCAGACAATGAAAGCAATGATATTGGCTGCAGGCCTCGGCACAAGACTCAGGCCGTGGACTCTGCAACATCCCAAAGCGCTCGTCCCTGTAGGAGGCATACCTATGCTCCATCGCGTGATCACAAGCCTGACGGCTCAAGGATTTGATGACATCACAGTAAACATACATCATTTCGGCCAGCAAATCATCGATTTCCTGAACTCAAAAGAATACGGAACACGCATAAACATAAGCGACGAACGCGGGCATCTACTCGACACAGGAGGCGGGATAGTCCATGCCTCAAAGTTTTTATGTGCAGATGCGGAACCATTTTTAGTGCATAATGTTGACATACTGTCTGATGCAGACCTATGCGGACTTATGAAGGCACATATCGAAAACAAAGCCGACGCTACATTGCTTTTAAGCGACCGCAATTCATCGCGGAAATTGGCAATGAACGAAAACAACTGTCTGGTCGGATGGCACAACTGCACAACAGAAGAATACCGTCCAGCCTCCTACATCCCACATTCAAGCGACAAGGAATTCGCATTCAGCGGCATACATTGCATATCACCAGCTTTGGCAGACAGGATGTCGCGCAAATACGGCGGAAGGCCCTTCCCGATAATGGATTTTTACCTTGAAGAATGCGCCGATTCCGACATCAGATGCGAAGTGTGCAGCTTCTCTATGATTGACATAGGGAAGCCAGAGACATTGACACGAGCCAATTCCATATTCATCTGAATATTTGCAAATGTCAGGAATTTGGAGTAAATTTGCGTTTGTAAACCACGACGATACTTTTCATTCCCGACATTCCCCCTGACGATGCGACTCTACTGCACTGACAAGAAGACTACCCGTTATGACAACCTGCTTGTTGCCATAGCGTTGATTCTTGTTTCCATCATCTCTTCATGCGGCTCTTCAAAGATTGCGACAAAGGCATCGCCTTCATCTGAAGACTATCTTAAAGAAATAGAGTCAACTTATAATCTGGACAAAGAGCAACGGAAACTCATAGAGGAAGCCTTCTCATGGTTAGGAACCCCATACACATACGCGATGCAAGACAAAGGAGTGGGCACCGACTGCTCAGGCATGGTGATGTCTGTCTACAGGGATGTTGCAGGATGCCTCCTACCACGCAATTCAGCCAAACAGGCGGAATTCTGCATAAAGGTGAAAGAAAAAGATGCCAGAATCGGCGACCTTGTGTTTTTCGCAACCGGCAAGGATCCTGAAAAGGTGTCGCATGTCGGAATACTTGTTGACGACAACAGATTCATCCATGCATCAACTTCAAAAGGCGTTGTGGTGTCGAGGCTCCACACACCATATTATATATCAAGGCTGAAAATGTACGGACGTGTGCCGCGAAACCGTGCGGAAGTGGACTGAAAGAAATGTATATACGAAACATAAATTATACATTATGAAAATCATACATCATTTGCCGAAAATTTATCCTTTTTTATTTTGCCAATAAAGAAAAAGTCTATAATTTTGCCTTCGATTTGAGGACGTGATAATAGTCGTGGCAAACTATATGCACAGAATCCGATCTTGACCTTAAGGAAATACCGAAACACTCTGAAAAGCCAGATGATTCGTCTGACGGCTCTCGGAATCAAACAAACAATAAACCCAATAATGAATCTGACCAATTCACAAGCCGGAACCCTCGAATCCGGCGACATCATGATCCGTATCGCCCCAGGCAACGGAAACGGCCTTGAAATCAACCTGGACAGCACTGTGGCATTCCAGTTCGGCCGTCAGATTGAAAATGTGATTCGCGAAACCCTTACCGGACTTGGCATCAACGACGCGATAGTGGATGCCACTGACAAAGGTGCGCTTGACTGCACCGTGCGTGCCCGTACCACAGCAGCCGCAGTCCGTGCCACCGGAAAAGACGTTTGGCAATAAAAACTCTCAAGTTAACCGAATTCATACAGTACCGCAGCGGGCGGCATTCCTGCAAAGGCTCCGCTCCATCGGGCTAATCAATCCCCAATATGGAAAGACTCAGAAGAACTATGATGTTCGTCCCCGGAAACAATCCGGGCATGATGGCCGACGCACACATCTACGGTCCCGACTCTATAATGCTCGACCTTGAAGATTCTGTAACAATGGCCGAGAAAGACACGGCTCGCCTGCTTGTCTACAATGCACTGAAGAGCATCGATTACGGCGACACCGAAATGGTGGTGCGCATCAATCCGCTCAACACGCCCTACGGAAAGAAGGACATCGAGGCCGTAGTGAAGGCCGGCGTACACGTAATCCGTATGCCCAAGACCGAAACCGCAGAAGAAGTGGTGGAGGTAGAGCGTGAAATCGAGCGTGTGGAAAAAGAGATTGGATGCCTCGGCCGCACACAGATAATGGCAGCCATCGAATCCACTCTCGGCGTGGTCAACGCATACGCGATTGCCACCGCCTCAAAGCGCATGATGGGCATAGCGCTCGGCGCAGAAGACTACAGCGCCAACCTCAAGACCCAGCGCACACCAGGCGGAGAAGAGCTGCGACTCGCACGCGAGACAATTGTCGTGGCCGCACGCGCAGCCGGCATCGACGCACTCGACACCGTATACTCCAACCTCAACGATATGGAAACTTTCAGAAAAGAGGTTGAATTCATCAAGACACTCGGCTTCGACGGCAAGTCCATCATCAATCCTCGCCAAATCGAGGTGGTCAACGAAGTCTTTGCTCCCTCCGAAAAAGCAATCGAGAAGGCACGCACCATCATTGCAGCCATCAAGGAGGCTGAGAAGAAAGGCTCGGGCGTGATTGCTGTCAACGGAAAGATGGTAGACCGTCCCGTGGTGATCCGCGCACAGCGCACAATCGAGTTAGCTCTTGCATCAGGAATCTTAACAGAGGAGGATTTGAAATGAACACATATAAAGAACGTATGGCTCTTGTAGAACAGGAAGCCAAGGCTCTCAACAAGAAAGTCTACGACGACACGCTTCACCATAAAGACCCGACGGCCAATGAACTCCGTCAGGACAAAAGCCCTAAAATCGCCACTCTCGAGGAGGCAATCCGCAAGACCGGCCTGAAAGACGGAATGACAGTGTCTTTCCACCACCATTTCCGAGGCGGAGACAAAGTCGTGAATATGGTTGTGGACAAGCTCGCTGAAATGGGATTCAAGAACCTGCATCTTGCCGCTTCCAGCCTTTCTGACGTACACAAGCCGCTGATTGAGCATATCAAGAACGGCGTCATCACCCAGATTTCCACTTCCGGCCTGCGTGGCGACCTTGCCAAAGAGATTTCAGGCGGACTGATGGAAAATCCTGTCATTTTCCGTAGCCATGGCGGACGCGGCAGCGCAATCGCTTCCGGCGACCTTCATATCGACGTGGCCTTCCTCGGTGCCTCTTCTTCCGACGCACTCGGCAACGCATGCGGATATTCACGTTCCGAAAACGCAAAATCGATCTGCGGCTCACTCGGATACGCTCTTCCTGACGCAGAATATGCAGACAAGGTAGTGATACTGACCGACGACCTTGTGGCCTATCCCAACACACCCAATTCCATCTCTGAGCGTAATGTGGATTATGTAGTGGTAGTGGACAGCGTAGGCGACAGCTCCAAGATTTCATCGGGTGCAATCCGCGACACCAAAAATCCCCGCGACATCCTCCTTGCGCAGCAGGCTGCCAAGGTAATCATCAACAGCGGCTACTTCAAGAACGGATTCTCTATCCAGACCGGATCCGGCGGCGCATCGCTCGCTGCCGTGAAGTACATCCGCAACAAGATGATGGAAGACGGCATAAAGGCTTCATTCGCACTCGGAGGCATCACCGCCCATATGGTAAAGATGCATGAAGAAGGTCTTATCGAACGCCTCATAGACGTACAGTCATTCGACAAGGTTGCCGCAGAATCGCTCAAGAACAATCCGATGCACAAAGAGGTTACCGCAGTAGAATACGCCGCTGCCGACGACGCCGGTTCCGCAGTGCACTATCTTGACATCGTGATTCTTTCCGCCCTTGAGGTGGACGTCAACTTCAACGTGAACGTGCTCGTTGGAAGCGACGGAATCATACGCGGAGCCATCGGCGGCCATCCCGACACTGCAGCGGATTCCGCACTTTCAATCATAGTATGCCCGCTTCTCCGTGGCCGCATACCGTGCGTAGTGGACGAGGTAACCACCCTTATCACTCCTGGATCGACAGTAGACGTGATTGTAACAGAATATGGCATTGCTGTCAATCCGCGCCGTCCGGAGCTTGCAGAGCGTCTTAAAAAGGCCGGTCTGAAGATTGTGGACATCGACTCGCTGAAAGAAAAGGCAAACAGCATCATCGGCGATGCAGACCCTCTGCCTTTCGGAGACAAAGTGGTCGGAGTGGTGATGAACCGCGACGGCTCTGTTATGGACGTAATCCGCAACATCGAAGCCTGATTTCCGGATACGACCGACAAGAATCTTCATAAATGAACGAAGGAATGGCTGCGGATCGCGCCAATCCCGCTATCCGCAGCCATTCCCAGCTTACCGCCACATCCGCCAAGATGGAATCACAACAAATCTCGCTTACCGAATTGCTTGATTCTCGCGACAGACGCCGCGACATGCAGCTGCGTCTGCTACAGGAGAATCCGGGCAAGACGCTTGTCGTGGTTACCATCGTGATTCCGGGAAATGTGAAACGCAATGCCGATTCGGAGGCCATTGCCAACGCCGCATGTGAATCAATAGAGAACGATTCCATGCTGAAAGCGCATTGCGAAGCCAAGAAAGACCTTATGACCGGTTTTGAGGCTTTCTATCTGACTGACCTTAATCCCGAAGACACAAAAGAAATCACGTCTATGATTGAAGACACCCATCCTTTGGGCAGGATGATGGACATAGATGTGATTGACAGCGGAGGCAACCAAGTGTCTCGCGCAAGACAAGGGCAACGTACACGCAGATGCCTTCTGTGCGGGAACGACGCACGCGTCTGTATGCGCGCATTCACGCATTCCCAAGAAGAACTATTGGCTGAAATCCATCGACGAGTATCTCTGTGGCTATCAGGACGAGCGGGAAAAACCTGTCAGGCGACAGGACATCCTTCCAGTCCACTAATGACCTCAGCCGATGAACCATAGTTGACGTTTTTCAGTAATAATCACCAATTTGACTGATGTTCGGAGATTTTGAAATACGTGAATTGCCGCTCTCGCTGACGGCCACAAAAAAGAAAGTGGAATCATTTCTGCTTTCACAAGGACTTCGTATGGAGAACCTTGACCGGTATTTCGGCATCTTCGACATGAACGACAATCTGGTCGGAGGAGGAGGGCTCCAAGAAAACGTCGTGAAGTGCATCGCGCTTTCAGAATCGACAAGAAACGAATCACTCACAAATCCGCTCATGAGCCGCATACGTGAAGCGGCAATGGCCGATGGCCACTACGACTTGCTCCTGTTCACCAAGCCCGAAAACCAACGCATATTCGAGAGCCTCGCTTTCCATACAGTGGGAAAAGCCGACAAGGCTTTGCTTCTTGAAAGCAATCCCAGAGGCATATCCGGATACTGCAAAAAACTGTCAGGCATTCTTCCACAGTCCAAGGAATCACGCAACGGCGTGATTGTCATGAACTGCAATCCGCTCACAAAAGGTCATCTGTTCCTGATAGAGGCAGCCGCCAAGCAAGTGGACTTTCTTTTCATAATACCCGTCATGGAAGGGGACTCGGAATATTCATATGCCGAACGGACAGCCATGATGAAGGCCGCGACAAAGGACATACTAAACACAGCAGTCTGTCCCGGAAGCCAATACAGCATTTCACAAGCCACATTCCCGACATACTTCCTCAAAGACCTAAACGATGCGGCAAAGACACACATAGAGCTCGACCTCGACATATTCTCAAACCACATCGCTCCTGCACTAAATGCATCGGTGAGATTCGTCGGGACAGAACCTTTAGATGCCTTGACCTGCGAATACAATGCGGTCATGAAACGCATATTGCCTTCCAAAGGCATCGAAGTCGTGGAAATAGAGCGCCAATCCTTAAATGACATTGTGATAAGCGCATCAAAGGCAAGAACGCTTACAGAAACCGGAAACGCATCGGAAGCATTAAAGCTTCTGCCCGAAACGTCGGTGCCGTATCTGCTCGCCCATACGGCATGCCTGTCATTGAAGAAAGAACTTGAAGCAACCCCAAAGCCCGGACTTGTAGACCGCAATGACAACGGATCGCATACAGATATGGATTTTTCCATTATGTCCCGCAGCATAGAAGCATTGAAACCATACTTCACGGAGTTTTCCCGTCTCGGCACCGACACTTCCCTCCCATCCCACGATGCAGTGGCCAAAGCCGGAATGGAGGCGGAAAAAGCCATGAAATCTGCCACCGGCGGAGTAAACACGCATCGTGGCGCGCTTTTCTGCATCGGACTCACCACCATCGCCGCGGCGAATGCATATCACAACACAGGTCATATCGAAGAGAACGGGCTGAGGGACAGGATAACACGTCTCGCCTCCGGATTTGCCGGAGAGAAAGATTCACACGGCGGTGAGGCTCGCCGCAAATACGGCCTCAAAGGAGCCGCAGAAATGGCTCAGGATGCCTACTCCGAGCTATTCTCGGAATGGCTTCCTTTCTATCGGAGTGTCAAAGAACGTAATGACGGTGCAATCCTCACGCTACTGAAGATAATGTCAACGCTTGAAGACACCAACCTCTATCACCGAGGAGGAGAAGAGGGAGCCGCTTTCGCCAAGGAAACGGCACGAGATTTGCTCAAAGACTGCAAAGCTTCGGCTTTGGAGAAAGCGAACGCCGACTTCATAGCCCGCAACCTCTCCCCCGGAGGAGCCGCCGATATGCTGGCCCTGACGTTTTTCATAGACTCGGTACTGCACAACGGCCCTGAAATTAACGAATAAAACAAACTACTACATAATCACTAACTTAAAATCAACCACCGAAATGGTAGAACTCATCAAAGAAGGAGTTTATCTGAAAGACGGTAAACTCGTAGAGAAAGGCGCAGCCGGCCTTCCGACTCCGGAAGAAGGACGCGAAAACACCATCGCTTACCAAATCCTCCGCAGCCATGACGTTGATGGCTCCAAAGGAGACAAGATGCGCATCAAATTCGATGCCATGATGAGCCACGACATCACTTATGTCGGAATCATCCAGACTGCACGTGCCAGCGGCCTTGAAAAGTTCCCCCTGCCATACGCAATGACCAACTGCCACAACTCGCTCTGCGCAGTAGGCGGCACCATCAATGAAGACGACCACGTGTTCGGACTTTCCGCCGCAAAAAAATACGGCGGCATATACGTTCCTGCCAACCAGGCCGTAATCCACCAGTACGCACGCGAGGCAATGGTGAAATGCGGCAACATGATTCTCGGCTCTGACAGCCATACACGCTACGGTTCACTCGGAACAATGGGCGTAGGCGAAGGCGGCGGCGAGCTTGTAAAGCAGCTTCTCGAAAACACATGGGACATCAACGCCCCTGAAGTGGTGCTCGTTTGGCTGGAAGGCAAGTCCCGCAAAGGCATCGGCCCGCACGACGTGGCCATCTCTCTCGTGAAGGCTGTCTTCGACAACGGTTTCGTCAAAAACAAAGTGCTTGAATTCGCCGGCCCCGGTGTGAAGAACCTCCCCATCGACTTCCGCAACGGAATCGACATCATGACCACCGAAACCACCTGCCTCAGCTCTATCTGGATTACAGACGAGGAAGTGAAGAAGCACTATGACACTCATTGCCACAGCGAGAACTACAAAGAACTTCAGCCCAACGGCACTGCATACTACGACGGAATGATCCGCATCGACCTTGACAAGCAAGAGGCCATGATCGCACTTCCCTTCCACCCGTCCAACGCCTACACTATCCATGAGCTTCAGGCAGATCCCGAACGCATCATGCGCGAAGTGGAGGAAGACGCAAAGAAGCGTTTCGGCGACAAAGTATGCGTTGACCTCGTAGGCAAAATCAAAGACGGCAAGGTGATGGCCGACCAAGGCATCATAGCCGGATGCTCGGGCGGCACCTACGACAACCTCAGCCAGGCCGCGGCCATACTCCGCGACAAATCTGTGGGCAACGACTACTTCACAATCTCGGCATATCCGCAGTCAGTTCCCGTGTATATGGCAACTACACGCAACGGAATCGCCGAGGAGCTTCTCGAAGCCGGCGTGGTAATCAAACCGGCTTTCTGCGGCCCGTGCTTCGGTGCTGGCGACGTTCCGGCCAACAACGGCCTCTCGATACGCCACACTACCCGCAACTTCCCCAACCGTGAAGGCTCAAAGCCCGGCAACGGTCAGCTCTCACTCGTCGCTCTTATGGACGCGCGTTCGATTGCCGCCACGGCTGCCAACGGCGGTGTAATCACTGCCGCCACTGACGTTGAATTCAACGACGACCACAAGCCTTACGAGTTCGATGCCAAGATTTACGAGCGTCGCGTATTCAACGGCTATGAAAAAGAGAACGCGCAGGAAGAGCTCCGCTACGGCCCGAACATCAAGGACTGGCCCAAAATGTATCCGATGGAGAAGGACATGCTTCTCGAGCTTGCTGCAGTGATACACGATCCCGTTACCACTACCGACGAGCTTATCCCCTCAGGAGAAACTTCTTCCTATCGTTCCAACCCGCTCAAGCTGTCAGAGTTCGCACTTTCCCGCCGCGTGCCCGAATACGTCGGCATCAGCAAGCGCATACAGAAAGAAGACCTTGAGCGCCGCGACGGCAAATGCCCTGCCGAGGTAGAGAAAGTACTCGAGAAAGTAGGTGCAAAATGCAGCGAGACATCGTTCGGATCATGCGTGTTCGCCAACCGTCCCGGCGACGGTTCGGCCCGCGAACAGGCTGCGTCCTGCCAGAAGGTTCTCGGCGGCGATGCCAACATCTGCTACGAATACGCCACAAAACGTTACCGCAGCAACTGCATCAACTGGGGCATAGTGCCTTTCACCATCGACAAGGACACTAAATTTGACTACGAATCCGGCGACTACGTGTTCGTCCCTGGCATCCGTGAACTTATCCTCGGCGGCAAGGAAGAGGTTATGGCCAAGGTCATCACCAAGAACGGCGAAGTGAAAGACATCAAGCTGCACTTCTCCAACCTCACCCCGACCGAACGCCAGATTCTCGCCGACGGTTGCCTCATGAACTATTACGCCGCACAGAAAAAGTAAGGCTCTGACATCATTGCTCATTTCCGGAGAAAGCCACGGTTTTCTCCGGAGATAAACAAAAACGAAAACAAATTTCAAAAACCATAAAACCATCATGGAAAAAATCAAAATGACCACTCCCGTCGTGGAGATGGACGGCGACGAAATGACCCGCATACTTTGGAAGATGATCAAGGACGAACTCATCCTCCCTTTCGTTGACCTCAAATCCGAATACTATGACCTCGGTCTGCCTGAGCGCGACAAAACCCGCGACCAGATAACCCACGACGCAGCCGAAGCCACAAAGAAATACGGCGTAGCGGTGAAGTGCGCGACAATCACGCCCAACGCACAGAGAATGACCGAATATGACCTCCACGAAATGTGGAAGAGCCCTAACGGCACCATCCGTTCCATCCTCGACGGCACTGTGTTCCGCACACCGATAACCATCCCTTCCATCAAGCCCGCAGTCCGCAACTGGCAGGAACCGATCACCATCGCCCGCCATGCCTACGGCGACGTGTACAAGAGCGTTGAAATCCGCGTGAACGAACCCGGTGTGGCCAAGATGGTATTCGAAGGCGAAAACGGACAGAAAGAAGAAGTGGTAATCCACGAGTTCAAAGGCCCGGGCGTACTTCAGGGCATGCACAACACAGACAAATCCATCCGCTCTTTCGCAAACAGCTGCTTCAAGTTCGCCATCGACCAAAAGAAAGACCTCTGGTTCTCCACAAAGGACACTATCTCAAAGAAGTATGACGCGCGTTTCCGCGAAATCTTCAACGAAGAGTACGAAAAGAACTACAAGGAACAGTTCGAAGCCCTCGGCTTGGAATACTTCTACACTCTGATTGACGACGCTGTGGCACGCGTTGTACGCAGCAAAGGCGGTTTCATCTGGGCTTGCAAGAACTATGACGGCGACGTTATGAGCGACATGGTTTCAACCGCATTCGGCTCTCTCGCCATGATGACAAGCGTACTCGTAAGCCCCGACGGCAAATTCGAGTATGAGGCAGCTCACGGCACTGTTACCCGCCACTACTACAAGTACCTCAAAGGCGAGGAGACTTCCACCAACCCGATGGCCACCATCTTCGCATGGAGCGGTGCTCTCCGCAAGCGCGGCGAAATGGACGGCCTCGAGAAACTCGTCATCTTCGGCGACGAACTTGAAGCAGCATGCTTCGATACCCTCAACGCCGGCATAGTGACTAAAGACCTTGTGAACCTCATGGAAGGAATCGAGCCTAAGGCCGTTACATCCGCAGAATTCCTCAAGGCCATCCGCACTCGCCTCGAAGAACGTCTCGCAGCGAAGTAATCCGGATTGCATCAAAGACATGTCGGACGGCAGGAGAGTGAATCTCTTGCCGTCCTTTGTTTTTGCCAGTCCCGGTTTTTTTCGTAACTTTGCTTTCAATCTACAATGAACGGAATGGCAGACAACACATACATCAAAGACACGGAAAAGGAATTCTCGGAAGTGCGGGCCCTATGCCGCGACATCTTCGAGAAAAAGCTTTTTGACTACGGCACTTCGTGGCGCATAATGCGTCCGGAAAGCATCACAGACCAGATATACATCAAGGCCATGCGCATTCGCTCAATACAGGAAAAGGGTGTGGCGCAGGTCAATGAAGGCGTGGAGCCGGAATTCATAGGAATAGTTAACTATTCCGCAATCGGCCTCATCCAACTGCAGCTCGGAAGCGGCAGCCAGATTACGCCCGAAGAAGCTTTGCGCCTTTACGACGAATGGCTCGACAAAGCGACCGGCCTGATGATCAACAAAAACCACGACTATGATGAAGCATGGCGACATATGCGCGTATCAAGCATCACAGACATCATTCTGCAGAAACTTCTGCGCACACGTGAAATCGAAGACCACAACGGAATCACAAAGATTTCCGAGGGCATCGACGCCAACTATATGGATATGATCAATTATGCCGTTTTCGCGTTGATACATATAGCAGAAGGCAAACAGACAATCTGAAACAACTGCTGCAAGCCCCTACCCTGATGAAAGAATCAACGAAACACAATCTCACGATGGCCTTGACGTGGCTCTGCCGACTCCTCGTCGGCGGCACTTTCCTCTTTTCCGGATTCGTGAAAGCCATTGATCCGTGGGGAACCATCTACAAACTCAACGATTACCTTGCGGCTTTAGGAATAGGCCTTTGGGACAACCTTGTGCTTGTCGGCGTAATCATACTTTGCGTATTCGAGTTTCTGACAGGCGCTTTCCTCGTTACAGGTTCTTTCCGCCGCGCCGCGCCCATTATGGCTGCGCTGATGATGCTTTTCATGACACCGCTGACACTTTGGATAGCATTGAAGAATCCGGTGGCTGACTGCGGTTGCTTCGGAGACGCCTACATCATATCAAACTGGGCTACCTTCTGGAAGAACATCGCCATAACCGCCGCCACCATATGGCTGTTGCCGCACAACAAAAACGCTCGTTGGCTGATAACTCCGGCTCTGCAGTGGCTCGGATTCGTTGCGGATGCCGTTTTTGTAGGGGCTGTTGCACTTTTGGGTTATTTCTATCAACCGCTCATCGATTACAGACCATACAAAGCCGGCCAACCTCTTATAGAAACTACCGATGGCATTGAACATGAAACCGAATATTCGTTTGTCTATGAGAAAGACGGGGTAAACAAAGAATTCTCAATCGATGATGAGCTGCCTGACGAATCAGATGGTTGGGTATTCGTGGAACGCAAAGAGAAAAATCCCATACCGACAACCGACGATGCCGTTGCTGGCGGAAAAGGACTGTCAATATGGAACGGAGACGATAACATAACTTCTGAGGCCGTTGTCCGCAGCGGCGCACAGTTCATACTGTTCATTCCCGACATTTCCGATGTCTCAATAGCGTCTTCATATCAAATCAACTCACTGTCTACGAAATCGCAAAGCCAAGGCATCGGCTTTATTGCAGTGGTGGCCGGTTCATCTGAAGAAATAGAGCGGTGGAAAGATCTTTCACTTGCACGCTATCCAATATACACAGCTGAAGACACCTCGATAAAGGAGGTGGTTAGAGGCAATCCTGCAATAGTGTACCTTGAAGACGGCTCAATAAAGTGGAAAAGCACTTTGCGTGCGCTTCAAATCGATGACTTCCTTGATCCTGAGACGGAACAGGATCCAATGAAGTATGCATACGACAATGAAAGCATTTTGCGCAACATAATCCTTCTCTACATTGCCACAATATCCGTAATCATACTTCTTTCATTCTCTCCGAAAATGAAAGACATGTTCAATCCGTGGCTAAAACCCAAGCGCAAATAACAGCATTGCTCCAGAACGGCTTAATGAACTTCAGGGCATAAGCTCCACTATTATATCGTCGGAAACGAAGAAGCCTCTCTCCGTTAGGGCGATATTCTGTTTGTTGACGGACAAAACATCCCCGTTCAGTCTTGACAGTCCAGACGCTTTCAGAAAAAGACGATCCGCCTCCTTTTCTCCAAACCTGTTCCTGTAGTCATCCAAGCATATTCCTTCCGCAATGCGCAGACGCGTAAGCAGATATTCCTCAACAAGCTCTTCATCTGAAAGACACTCTTCCTCATAAAAAGGCTCCTTGCCGGAGTATGCACCGGAATGTCCAAAACGATGCAGATAAGCTTTAAGGTCTGACGGATTTGTGCGTCTTGTCCTCTTTCCGTCATAGCTTGAAGCCCCCGGCCCCAGACCTAAATAAGGCAGACCCTTCCAATACGATGAATTGTGCAAAGACCGGAAACCCGGACGAGCGAAATTAGAAATCTCATAATGCTCATACCCGGCACTGCACATAGCCTCTGCCAAATACTGGAACATCCTAGACGAGACATCCTCGCCTGCATCCATTATTTCCCCTGCCTCCAGCATAGCCGAGAAACGGCTTCTTTCCTCAAACATAAGGCTATAGGCCGACACATGTTCCGGACTGAGTCGTATCACTTCATCCACGGTCGCTTTCCATGACTCGAACGTCTGGCCGGGAAGCCCGAAAATAACATCCAGGGAAACATTCCCGAATCTGTTTCGGAGAACATCATAAGACCTACGGGCGGAAGCCGCGTTATGCCGACGCCCGATGATCTTAAGTTCTTTATCCGAAAATGACTGAACGCCCATACTTACGCGATTCACACCTGAGGAAGCCCATATATCGGCTATTGTTTCATCTACATCATCCGGATTCGCCTCTACGGTAAACTCCCTTATGGATTCCCTACCGGCTGCACATGCACGACTCTTCAATGAATCTGCCAAGCCAAAGAACACGTCCGGAGCAAGCAGCGACGGGGTGCCTCCTCCTATATATATGGTGTCAACCGGCAATGCCATCTCAGACAGTCGTCCGTCAAGTTCATTGACAATGGCACCGGCAAAATCGCCTATATACGATTCATGTCCCACAAGACTGTAGAACGCGCAATATCCGCATTTGCTCTGGCAAAAAGGGATATGTAGATATAGTCCGCCCATTGATACTTCTTAAAAACAATGTAAAATTAAGCATTTTCAGCGTTTCAGGCGTTATAAGAGAAGTGCAATTAGAAAAATAATCTGAAATACCAAGAAATTTCTCAAAAAATTCGGGATTTCCGAGGCGGTTTCAAATATTTTTCGTAAATTGCAACCGATTTCAAAGATTCACTCCTCAAACCACCTTTGAAACGCTCTAACCAACAGAAATTTCACTTACCAAAATCTTAGCGTAATGAAGATCTACGAGACCAAAGAAATCAAAAACATCGCCCTTCTGGGATCGAAGGGCTCCGGGAAAACCACACTCGCCGAGTCGATGCTCTTCGAGTGTGGAGTCATAAAACGTCGCGGAACAGTCGAAGGCGGCAACACCGTTTCCGACTATTTTCCGGTAGAGAAAGAATACGGATATTCTGTGTTCTCAACAGTCTTCAATGCAGAGTTCAACGGCAAGAAGCTTAACGTGATTGACTGTCCGGGAGCTGACGACTTCGTAGGAAATGCCTACACGGCTCTTGGTGTATGCGACACCGGCGTAATCCTCATCAACGCGCAGAACGGCGTGGAAGTAGGAACCCAAAACATATTCCGCGTAACAGGGCAGCTGAAAAAGCCCATCATGTTTGCGCTAAACCAGATTGACGGCGAGAAAGCCGATTACGACAACGTCATTGAATCAATGCGTGAGACTTTCGGCCCAAAGGTAATACAGATTCAATATCCTCTGCAGTCGGGTCCGGGGTTCAACTCTATGGTTGACGTACTCCTGATGAAGAAATACGAATGGGGACCCGACGGAGGCACTCCGACAATCTCTGAGATTCCTGCGGAAGAGATGGAACGAGCCAAAGAGCTTCACAACACCCTCGTAGAGGCTGCGGCAGAGAATGACGAGACTCTGATGGACAAGTACTTCGAGCAAGGACATCTCACTGAAGACGAGATGCGCGAAGGAATAAGGAAAGGACTCATAGACCGTTCAATCTTCCCGGTGTTCGTGGTGAGCGCAATCAAAGACATGGGCGTACGCCGAATGATGGAGTTCCTCGGCAACGTGTGCCCGTTCGTTGACGACATGCCTGCACCTGAAACGACAGCCGGCGTGGAAGTCAAGCCCGACAGCAACGGCCCCCTGTCAATCTTCTTCTTTAAGACATCCGTAGAGCCGCACATCGGCGAAATAAGCTATTTCAAGGTGATGAGCGGCACGCTCAAAACGGGAGTTGACCTCGACAACGCCACACGCGGCGGAAAGGAGCGTCTTGCCCAAATCTTCACTGTATGCGGCCAGCTGAGAAATCCGATTGAAGAACTGCGGGCAGGCGACATCGGAGGCGCGGTAAAACTCAAAGACGTTCGTACAGGCAACACGCTCGACGAGAAAGGCATCGACTGGCAATTCGACTTCATCAAATATCCTGATCCTAAGTTCACACGTGCCATACGTCCCGTAACCGAAAGCGATGCGGAAAAACTTTCCGGCATACTCACCCGTATGCATGAAGAAGACCCGACATGGATCGTCGAGCAAAGCAAGGAACTGAAACAGACCCTTGTCAAAGGTCAAGGTGAATTCCATCTCCGCACACTCAAGTGGCGCATAGAGAACAATGACAAGATGCCGATAGAATTCTTCGAGCCGAAGATTCCTTACCGTGAGACCATCACCAAGGCTTCCCGTGCCGACTACCGCCACAAGAAACAATCCGGAGGTTCAGGCCAGTTTGGCGAAGTGCACCTGATCATCGAGCCTTATACAGAAGGAATGCCGGAGCCTGACAGCTACAAATTCGGCAATCAGGAGTTCAAGCTCAATGTCCGCGACAAACAGGAGATTCCTCTCGAATGGGGAGGCAAGCTCGTGGTCTACAACTGCATCGTAGGCGGAGCGATTGATGCTCGCTTCATCCCGGCAATCGTCAAAGGGCTAATGGACCGTATGGAACAGGGGCCGCTTACCGGTTCTTACGCCCGCGACGTCAGAGTGATGATATACGACGGCAAGATGCACCCGGTCGATTCCAACGAAATCTCATTCCGCCTTGCCGGACGCAACGCTTTCTCTGAGGCATTCCGCAACGCCAATCCGAAGATTCTTGAACCTGTATACGACGTGGAAGTACTGACGCCTGGCGACGTGATGGGCGACGTGATGAGCGACCTTCAGGGCCGACGCGCAATCATCATGGGCATGCAGTCGGAAAGCGGTATAGAGAAACTCAATGCACGCGTACCTCTGAAAGAGATGTCTTCCTATTCCACTTCCCTGTCCTCAATCACAGGCGGACGCAGCTCCTTCACTATGAAGTTCGCAAGCTACGAACTCGTACCTGGCGACGTACAGGAGAAACTTCTCAAAGAGTACGAAGCTTCCCAGCAGGAAGACTGAATCCAATATTGCTTCCGGCAATACGGAAAGCACTGAATAACTGATAATCGTATCAACGGATGTTACTGCAGACTGCAATAACATCCGTTGCTGTTATCCAATAGTCTGCAGAAACCCAACAGACCCTTATATGTTTCAGAACTGGAAATATATGAACGGAACCACTTCTTCTGTCATAAACTCTATCACAAGCTGAACCACTGCCACGAAAACAAGAAATTTGACTATCCAAGGGGATTTCACAAACACACGTCCGCAGGCATCCGTCCAGCTTTGAGGCACAAAATGCATCACGATAAGAGCAAGCATCATTATGCACCAAACCATACGGACTTCAAAGAACTGCGGAAATTGGTTTATATCGAAACCAACGAATATATTCTTGATTATCAATACAGACGATTCAAAGTCGGCTGCACGGAAAAACACCCACAGCAGCGAAACATAAACAAATGTAATTGCCCACGAGACAAAAGAAACCAGCCAATTGTCAGGAATCCTGTCAAGCCAAGGTTTGCAGGCTTTATGTATTGCCAGACCCACCCCATGCATAGCTCCCCAGAAAACGAACTTCCAAGCCGCACCATGCCAAAGTCCGCCGATAAGCATAGTGAGGAAATTATTGACGTATGTCCTTACCGTACCTTTGCGGTTACCTCCGAGAGGAATGTAGACATAATCACGCAGCCACGAAGACAAAGAAATATGCCATCTACGCCAAAACTCCGTCAGGTTGCGGCTCTGATACGGAGAATCGAAATTGAGACCAAGATGAAACCCCATAATCAATGCAAGACCGATGGCCATATCCGAATAACCTGAAAAGTCGCAATAAATCTGCATCGTATATCCCAGCACTCCCATAAGCGTCTGCATACCCGTGTATAGCGACGGATCATTGAATATAAGGTCATTATACTGGGCGATGTAGTCGGCTATTATAGCTTTCTTCACTATGCCGATGATTATGAGCCAAAGTCCGCCGTAGATGTTTTCCTTGGTAGCCCGGCGGTTCTCTTCAATCTGAGGCAAGAAATAATCGGCGCGGACTATCGGACCTGCCACAAGCGCCGGAAAGAAAGAGAGAAAGAAAAGATAATCAAGCCAACTTTCAGTCGGAGCTATACGCTTTTTGTAAACGTCAACCACATAACTTATTGACTGGAACGTATAGAACGAAATGCCAACCGGAAGAATCAGATCGAGCGGCTGGAAATTCCCCTGCACCATCTGGTTCCAATTCCATAAAAAGAAGTTGGCATACTTGAAATATCCAAGAATTGAAAGTGAAACCAACACTGAAAGCCACATCACTGCAAGTCTCGGCCCACGCCTCTCAAGTTTAGCAATGGCGTGCGACAAAAGCCAGTCTACAAGCGAAGTGCCTATGAGCATAAGGAAGAAAAGTCCGGAAGACTTATAGTAGAAGTAAAGGGAAAAACCTACCACAAACACCACCATCTTCGTCTTGCTCTTCTTCAAAAGCGCATAGACCGGAAGAAAGAAGATGAAAAGCAGCCAGAAAAGTCCCGATGAGAAAAGCATAGGAGCCTCCGCATCATAGAGCAACATATCGGCTATATTACGAACGACAGTCAAAAGAGTCTCTGAAATTTCCGCAAGCATCATTTGTTCAAGGCTTTAAGAAATGTTACATTGGCATTTGCCCTGCCTATGGAATCTGAGGGGGAATCAGCAAGAATAGGATGCGCCGATTTAGGCATCCAACGCATTATGCTGTCCACCCACAAAGCCGAAGCGGCACGAGTGGGATGTATATGGTCTTTCTTGCGGGCAAGCTCCATCCCATCAGTGCGGAAAAACGAACCTGACCGACAAGTACGCTCCAGAAGGTCGTTGATTCCACTGTCTTTCTGCCAGTTGGGCGGTCCGATCCAAACATATGGAATGGTGTCTATCATCTCAAGCACCTTCTTAATGTAGGGAAGGCGCGATTCCGGATTCTTGAAATAAAGCTCATTGCTGCCCAATGATATGAATACATAATCAACGTCAAACACACGTATGAAATGCCGCAACGTGTCGCAATCAGCCCAGATTTTGGTGTTGCTCGAATCCCAGTTGACCGAATGCAACGTATGACCGTTCTGCTTCGCATACTGGGCAAGACGCAAAGCAAGGTTAAGCGTCATAGAATCGCCGAAAATCAGTATGGACTTGGGAACACTGTCTGTCTTGGCCTCTATGACCTTTCCTGCCAAAGAATCTGCACAAAAATCAGAATTCCGGCCTACTGAATCTTCTTTAGCAAGAAGATTCTCAGAAAACGGAGCCTTTTTTATAGTCCAACCGCCTACCGATATGTCATCTACAAACGAGATGACAAGGAAAACGATCAAGGAAACGGCTACAATCAGCCACAGACCTGAATAATGCGATTTCATCAGAATCAGTGATTCCCGGCAAAAACAGCCGGGCCGTTAAAATTTATGCGAAACCTAAGGAAAAAAGTACGGCCTCGACTATAAGCGCAACAACTCCGAGAATACCGAATATCAATGCAAAGAAATCAAGCTTCTTCGATGCGAACACGTTGAATCTTGCAAGATAAACGGCCATAAGATGGCTGAACACCATCATAAATATGAAAAAGACGTCAGAAAAGCTCCACCAAACCGTGCGTATGGGAAATGAAAAGCCTATCACAAGTATTACCAAGACTAAAGCGGCCCACGCGAAAGCCTTAGATTTCAAGACATTGGTTGACATATATATTTACTTGACTACAGTGTATTTATATTTTACAATCATTTTGTCATCTTACCAGCTTGATGCCGAAAGGACGGCCGCCGACACCGTTGGCCAAGATGAAATAAAATCCCTGCGGATGAGCGGATATGTCAATATGAGCCAAAGGCGTCTCCCTGTATTTGAATGTCTCTACCTGAGCACCGGAAAGATTGTAGACACGCACCAACGACACGTCTTCAGGGAAAAGTATCTCGAAATGGCCACCTCCGATGAAACGCACCTCAGGTTCCGTCACTATCCAAGAATCATCTCGGCGTTTCTGCTCCAAACGTCTGCCCTCCTCCTGCTCTGCAATAAACGAATCATAAAAAGCGAACGGAATTTCTTCCGGTTCGTAGTAATCCGCAGACTTCGGATTTCCTACCATGGCAATTTGAGGCGAGGTGATGAACTCGGTGGCATTCAACCGGAAAAAGGAATTGTTCGTACCGTCGAGCGCAATGCGGAAATAATCCCCTTTATTGCCATAAATCACAGTAGTCGGGAAATTCTTGTAGGCAGGAAAACCCAACGGGACATTGCCACGACTGCCAAGCTCTGACTTTATGACATCGCTCCACTGTGAAGGCGTGTATATGTCCGACATATAGTTGTCCGCATCATACGAACCTGCCAAAGCATAAATCTCCGTCTTCGCATTTTCCGCAGGCAAATCCTTGATGTTGATTCTCGGACTTTGACGAAGAACCGCCGCTATGTACTGTGGACGGTAACGCCAAGCCTTTACTGCTTCCTCGGGGACACGGTCGTCAAGTCTTATCTGCTCTATTTCCTGGGCATATCCCGAAAGAAGAGCCTTCATCTCAGTCCCTATTGCATCAGGATTGAAAGAATCGACAAGGTCATACCCAAGAACCGGATAAGCTTTGTCATCGGCAGAAATGACCACAAAGCCTCCCGAAGGATTGTTGAACACATAAAACGGCGTGAACAGACGGTCGAAAGCAAGCTTCTTTCCGTTATATACAAACTTAGGCGTAGCCATCACACGCCCGAAAGCTTCATTGAAGAAATCGGACGCGAACCGCTGCGCATCTTTTCGGCTCACCGACTCGGCAAACGATAAAGATGCAGCCGCCAAGGCTATGGCTAAAATCAGTAATCTTCGGAGATTCATACGTCTATTAAACGCATAAGCAAGGATAAAAGTATGAAGCGGACTCCAACAAATCCAATCATTGAAATCCGCTTCACATATGGCTATTGCATCATGCCTCCGCAGCCTCCACCTCGGCTTCTTCAACCTTAGTGTCAGGTTTGATGTTCGGCAATTCGAGGCCGAGATGCTTTTTGCGGTCCACGACCTTAAGATAAAGGCCAAGAACGAGTGCGGCCACGCCAAGGCATGCAAGCATCACAAGAGGCCAAGTGTAATCGTAGCTTACGGCAGCCTGCTCCGCGGTCATCGTGCCGTCCTTCACAGCCGCCACGATGTCGGCATTGGTCGAATCGAGAACCTTGCCGATAAGGAGCGGGAACAGCCACAGGCCGATGTTCTGAATCCAGAAAATCAGCGCATATGCCGAACCGATGATTTTTGCGTCTACAAGTTTGGGGACGCTCGGCCATAAAGATGCCGGAACAAGCGAGAATGAAGCACCGAGAACGAGGATGGTAACGTATGCCACCATAACGCCTCCTATGTCATTGCCCTTGAACATCGGAAGGATGAAAGCGAAAGTAAGGTGGCAGACAATCAGGAGCAACGCACCAAACACAAGCATAGAAGCCGCTTTCCCTTTATAGTCCACATAGTTGCCGAGAATGGGCGTGATGCCCACTGCAAGAAGCGGGAACACCGCAAAGATGGCGGCAGCCGACTGGCGCATATACCCCATCGTGCAATAAGCTACAAGGGCGATGACAGAAACCACAAGCGCAGGAATCTTGACAGATTTGTTCTTGGCAAAGCTGAATCCGAATGCACCACCTGCAACGATGAGCATAATCACATACTGGATATACGTGGCTGCATCGCCCGACCAAAACGAACCTACAGAACCCGGGTCAAGCGTGAGGTTGCACTGAAGCATATTGACCGCATATTTCTGGAACGGGAAAATAGCCGAGTAATAAAGCACGCAAAGCAGCGCCACCACCCAGAAGCCAAGCGAACTGAGAATCTTTCCGAGATCGGAAATCTTGAACGGATCGTCCTTTTCCTCAGCCTCTCCCGTCTGCGCATCAAGCTTCTTGTCCATAAAGAAATAAACGACAAACATAATCAAGGCCACCATCAGGAGCACCACTCCGAAAGCCACTGAACGAGACACACTTATGTCTCCCCCGAAGTTAGCCACAAGCGGAGAGAATATCATACATGTACCCACGCCAAGACGCGCAAGAGCCATCTCCGAACCCATGGCCATAGCCATTTCGCGACCCTTGAACCATTTCACAATGCCTCGGCTTACCGTGATGCCGGCCATCTCCACGCCGCATCCGAAAATCATAAACCCTACGGCGGAAAGCTTGGCCGATGCCGGCATTCCCTTATAGAAAGGCGATATGCCCAACTCGTCAAAGCCGGGGATATAGTTCAGGTGATTGGTAAACCATACGTCGAGGCTGCTTCCGATGAAAGCATCCGTAAGCGCATACCAGTTGATGCTTGCCCCGACCAGCATCACTGCCCCTGACAGCAATGCCGTGAACCTCACCCCCATCTTGTCGAGGATAATGCCGGCGAATATGAGGAAGAAGATAAACACGTTAAGGAACGTCTCCGAACCCTGCATCGTTCCGAATGCAGTCGAGTCCCATCCACGCGTAGACTGAAGCAGATCCTTGATTGGGGACAAGATGTCCATAAAGATGTAGGAGCAGAACATTGCGAACGACAAAAGTCCCAAGGCAGTCCAGCGCGCCCAGGCTTTGTCTCTCAACAATTCCACCTTGCCGCCTATGGCGGCATTCAATGTCGTTGAAGCCATATAGTTAGGTCTATGTTTTGATTATTGTTTACTGAACCCGTCTGCCGCATCGGTAGATAAAGCGACTAATCAACCGCAAAATTAGCAAAATTTCCTGAAATCCACTTATGATTCCTAAACAAAAATCGGACACACCGATGCATTTACGTTTAATCGGATGTTATATATGAAGTTTGGTGCATATTTGACGAATTTTAGAAGAATACGCGAATTTGCCCCCTGCGTTTTTTTTTGTAATTTTGCAACCTCAACACAATTGCGTAGCTTATGATAATATCATCTATAAAGTCGTTCGGAAGATACTGCATGTTTATGACGCAGGTCTTCCGCCTCCCTGACAAATGGAGCGTATTCGCACGGTCTATGGTCAACGAAATCAGCAAACTCGGCGTCGATTCCATCCCGCTCGTAATCATAATCTCGATATTCATCGGAGCGGTGATAACCATCCAGATGACCATCAACATCGTGTCTCCCCTTATTCCCTCATATTCCACCGGGCTTGCCACCAGAGAGATACTGCTCCTTGAGTTCTCTTCGTCGATAATGTCGCTGATTCTCGCCGGAAAGGTGGGAAGCAACATAGCCTCCGAAATCGGAACCATGCGTGTAACCGAACAGATAGACGCACTCGACATAATGGGCATAAACTCAGCCAACTTCATAGTATTGCCGAAAATAATAGGCTTTGTTCTTTTCGTCCCTGTCCTGTGCATACTGTCAATGTTCATGGGGCTTGTCGGAGGATGGTGCATAGCCGAGTTCACCACTATGATTTCCATCGAGAACTACACTTTCGGCATACAATCGTTCTTCAATGAATGGTTCGTCTGGTACGGAATCATAAAGACCTACTTCTTCGCGTTCATAATCACAAGCGTAGCTGCCTATTACGGATACTTCGTCAAAGGCGGTGCGCTCGAAGTCGGCAAAGCCAGCACCAACGCCGTGGTTTCAAGCTCAATCCTCATCCTCCTCGCCGATGTGGTACTCACTAAACTTCTTCTGCAATGATAGAGGCAAAAAACGTAAGCAAATGGTTTGACGGACAACGCGTCCTATACGACATATCAGCAAATTTCGAGACAGGAAAGACCAATCTCATCATCGGACAAAGCGGGTCTGGAAAAACAGTCTTCATGAAATGCCTTATCGGGCTTCTGACCCCGGAAGAAGGCACAATAAGCTATGACGGCCGCCTTTTCCGCGAAATGGACGCAAAACAGCGAAAACAGCTCCGCATGGAAATCGGGATGCTTTTCCAGGGTTCGGCACTTTTCGACAACGAGACTGTACTCGGCAACGTGATGTTTCCCCTGAAGATGTTTTCCCCTATGTCGAAAAAGGAGCAGCTTGAACGCGCACGCTTCTGCATAAGCCGCGTAGGCCTTGAAAACGCCGATGACAAATTCCCGTCTGAAATCTCAGGCGGCATGCAGAAACGCGTAGCCATAGCGCGTGCAATCGCCCTCAATCCGCGCTACCTTTTCTGCGACGAGCCGAACTCCGGACTCGACCCGAAGACCTCGATTCTCATAGATGAGCTGCTGAGCGACATCACTCACGAATACGGAATCACAACCGTTATCAATACGCATGACATGAATTCCGTGCTCGGAATCGGAGAAAACATCATCTTCATCAACAAAGGGCACTGCGACTGGACTGGCAACGACAGAAGCATATTCCGCTCTACAAGCAAATCGCTCAACGACTTCGTGTTCGCATCAAAGCTCTTCCAGGAAGTGAAGCATTTCTTGGAACGCGAATACGAAAACAAACAAGACGAAAAATAATGCCCACACTGCGCAATCCCGAGTCTTCAGCCTCCGGGATTGCCCTATGCATCAGTCAATTCAATCCGGTCATTTCATCATGACACGGGCAAGGTTCCGCTTGTCCTCGCGTTCTTTGATGCTCTGACGTTTGTCGTACTGTTTCTTTCCCCGACCTACGCCTATTACAAGCTTGGCATATCCACGGTCCGAAATGAAGATACGGAGAGGAATCACCGTAAAACCGGGGTCTTCCGAAGCCTTGGCAATTTTCGCTATCTCTTTGCGATTGAGCAGGAGCTTGCGGTCGCGACGAGCACTGTGATTATTGTAAGAACCATAGAAATACTCGGAAATGTTTATCCCCTTGACCCATACCTCACCCCTGTCCACAACGCAATATGAATCCACAAGAGAAGCCTTGCCTGCCCTTATTGACTTTATCTCAGTTCCTGTCAACACCATGCCGGCAGTAAAGGTCTCGGTTATCTCGTAGTCGAACGTTGCCCGACGGTTCTTTATGTTAACTTGACTTGCTTTCATCTTTTCTAATGTTTTTTACCCCCTTGCAATCATCTCAGAGATTCCGGGGAATCATCATGACAAAAATCCATTGCATCAGCCACGGAACCCCAATCGTGAGCAGCGATACGGACACCATAAGCAGCGTCTCCCTGTTACTTCCGCAACGAAGGAACCTCACACCCTTCACTATCATAAAAATAGTGTACAACGGCAAAAAGACGAGTACCGGCTGGAAAAAAGGCACAAGTCCGATAAGTATCCGCACCATAGCCAAAGAGGTCATGGCCACCATAACAAAGTTGCGCCCGAACGGGGCATCAAAACACCGGCGGCAATCTGCCGGAAGAAACGACTTCAACAACATGATTACCGTGAAGTAGCCGAGAAAATAGGAAATGAAACTGATCAACGCCTCCACAAGCAAAGACTGCAACGGTGTGGAAGAAACATAAAACAGCATCGCGAAACACGACAGTGCCAACACGGCAAGCACAGGATAATAACAACCCTGAGCCATCCTTTCAGGAGCCGGATTTGCGCGCTTCAATCCCTTCCAGCCATTCACGGGATTGAACAAGACCTTAAGGAACAATATAAAAGGGTTTACACCTTCCGGACTCTTCGGATTCCCTGAGCCGGAATATGCCTGATCTTCCGTCTCATCATCAGGAATAACGTAGAATCCTTCCTTTTCTTCCGTGTCCCGGGCATCTATGTCTTTGTTGTTTGCCATAATGAAATGAAACGCAAAATTAATAAATTCGGTTCTTTCCTGCAAATAACAACACGTCATTTACGCCAGAAAGAGGGTGAGAAAAGCAGCAGAATGGTGTAAAGCTCCAATCGTCCCACAAGCATACAGAATGCAAGAACCCATTTGGCTCCGGCAGGGACAAGGGAATAATTACCGGAAAGTCCGGTTATCTCAGTGCCAAGACCCGTATTCGACACGGCGGAAAGCGCGCAGAAAAAACTGTCCACAAGAGGCATGCCGAACAAAGTCAGCATCACACCGCCAGCCATGACAACGACAACATACATGAACAGAAACGCCAACACCTTCTGCACCAACACATATGAAGTGCCTTTGCCGTTTATGCAGACCGTCGTAACCGCGTTTGGATTCATCATCTTATAGAATTCATTCTTCAGGAACTTGAACAATATGACTATCCTGTCTATCTTCGCTCCTCCAGAAGTGCTGCCGGCAGAAGCTCCGACAAACATCATAACAACAAGCACCACAACAGCCAGAGGCCCCCAGTCGGGAAAGTCAGGCTCTGTAAGTCCGGTGGACGAAACTATGGAAACGACCTGAAAAAGCGGGTCAATAGTCAAATCCGCCACCGAACGAACCAGACCACGGACTGTCAGGTTAAGACACAGAAGAAAATAGCAAGCAACAATCAGGCACACGTAACTCTTGAACACCGTATTCTTCCAGAGATGCATACCGCCTACGGTAACGCTCCTGTATATAAGCGTGAAATTCACACCTCCAAGGAACATGAACACAACCACCACTATCTTCACATACAGCGAGTTACCGCCTATGGACATATCCGATGTGGCAAAACCTCCGGTAGACATAGTGGAAAGTCCGTAACACACGGCATCGAAGATGTCCATCTCCGAAAACGCGAGCAGCACTATCAGAAGCACTGTAAGGCAAATGTACACCAGCCACAGACCTTTGGCCGTATAGCTCACGCGCGGCCTCAGCTTGTCATGCGTAATTCCGGTAACCTCCGCGTTGAACAGCTGCATACCGCCCTGATAATTGAGCATAGGCACAACCGCCAACGTAAACAGTATGATTCCAAGACCTCCTATCCATTGAATCACGCAACGCCAGAACAAGACCGACTTCGGCACTCCGACAAGAGAATCAAGAACAGACGCGCCGGTGGTGGTGAATCCGCTCATCGTCTCGAAAAACGCGTCAGTTACGTTGAGATGCGTTTTGCTGAGCAGGAACGGGAGCATACCGAACAACGAAAGAATCACCCACGTCATTCCGGTCAGCAGAATCGCCTCCCTCTTCCCCATCTCACGTGATTTGGGCCTCAGACTCATCATAATCCCGCCCGAAACGGCCGTAACTCCAAGAGAAATAATGAAAGCCAACGTTTCATTCTCTCCGTACAGCAATCCAACGATAAGGGGGACAAGCATAAACCCGGCCTCTATCATCAGAAGCCAGCCTATAACCCTGAGGAGCATCGGGAAGTTTATGTACAATCTGCTCTTAAAAGCCATATCGTCCGTCGTCTTTGCCTGAAACCCGGCTCATCCGAACCATTTCTCGATTTTGTGGATCGAACCCGACAGGCAGAATACCGTAACGAAGTCGCCAGGAAGGATATGCGTGTCGCCTCCCACCATCTCTATGGAATTGTCGCGGACCAGAGCTGCAAGAGTCATTCCGAAAGGCAGACGCAAATCCTTGACAGGAGCCTTCGTTATCTTGGCTCCTTGCCTCACCTGAAGTTCCGCGACTTCAGCATCCGCAAGGGCAAGGCACTTTGCACTCGATTCGTCCGTATCAAGGAGGATCTTGAAAATATGGCTCGAAGCAAGAAGCTTTTTGTTGATTGTAGTCCCGATGTTCAGATTTTCAGCCTGCGAAAGGAACTGGATGTTCTCGACATCGGCAATAGTCTTGGGCACTCCGAACTCCTTAGCGGTCAGGCATGCGAGGATATTGGTTTCAGAAGAGTCCGTAAGGGCAAGAAAAGCATCATACTGAAACACATTGTTGTCCCTCAGAACCTCTATGTCGCGGCCGTCGCCAAGTAGAATCTCGCAGTCCGGAAGCATCATGGCCATCTGCTCGCAATGATCCCGGTCGAGATCGATAATCTTTATATGATAATGCTCGTGATAGTCGAGCGCAAACCGCAATGCTATGGGACTCCCGCCCATGATGAGCACTTTCCGGATGTTGCGCTTCTTCTTGCCGCACAAATCGCGCACCTGCTCCACAAAAGGAGCAGTGGTGATGAAATACACTATGTCGTCGCGCAATATGGCATCGTTGCCGTGGGGGATGATTGTCTCATTGTTCCGTTTGATGGCCGCGACATGGAAATTATGGCCTGTAACAGGTAAGTCCTTAAGTTTGCAGTCCAATATCGGACACTCAGTCCTTATCTTCACACCTATAAGAAGCAGACCTCCGTCGTGAAGCTCGCCCCAATAGCGTGCCCAATTATGCCTCAATGCAATGTTGATTTCGTCTGATGCCAGATTTTCCGGATAGATAAGATAATCCACACCAAGCGAACGGAGCACTTCGCCGTTCGCCTGATCCTGAAACTCATCACTGTCGATACGCGCAACCGTCTTTCGCGCACCCAACTTCTTGGCTATGCAGCATGACGAGATATTCCGTGTCTCATACGGCGTTACTGCAATGTAGAGGTCTGTATCCTGCACACCGATGTCCCTGAGCGTGCGGAACGAAGATGACGAGCCGTTCCACGTCATCAGATTGTAATTGGAATCTATGATGTCGAGCCGTTCCTGATCATTGTCAAGAAGTATGATGTCCTGATCCTCGTTGGAAAGCATCTTGGCGAGGTGTGTACCCACTTCTCCCGCGCCCACGATTACGATTTTCATTTCATCCGCGCCCCTTGATTGTTTCTTCCACAGCCTTGGCTATTCCATCTGAGTCATAACCGCACTCATGCCAAAGCTCATCAGGAGTACCTTGTGCCACCCATTTGTCCGGTGTCCCGAGACACACAACCCTGATGCCGCCGTCATATCCGGCTGCCCATTCGCTAACGGCAGATCCAAGTCCGCCTGATGCCGCACCGTCCTCTACCGTAACCACGGTTTCGATTCCGGCTTCAGCCAACCGGACTAAAAGCTCCTTGTCAAGAGGCTTAAGCCATATCATATCGTATACGGCGGCTGCAACCCCTTTCTCGGACAACAGTTCAGCGGCACGTTCGGCCTGCCTTACCGCAGGGCCGAGGGCAAGAATGGCCGTTTCTGCCCCGTCGCTGGCCCTTACGCAGCGGGCTTTCCCTATTTCAATCTCTTCCAACGGAGTCTGCCATTCAGCTACCGACGCCTTGCCACGTGGATAGCGTATTGCAAGCGGAGAATCCATTTTCAGCGAAGTGAACATAAGATTGCGCAACGTGCGCTCGTCTGCAGGCGCGGCGACACAAATGGAGGGTATGCACCTAAGATAGGCAAGGTCGAAAAGTCCGTGGTGAGTAACTCCGTCCTCACCCACTATCCCTGCGCGGTCAATGCAGAAACATACCGGAAGCCCTTGGATGCACACGTCATGGATTATGTTGTCGTATGCCCTTTGCAGGAAAGAGCTGTAGATGGCCACGAAAGGACGCTTCCCCGCAGCAGCCAAACCGCCGGCAAACGTAACGGCATGCCCTTCTGAAATGCCTACATCGAAAGCCCTTGACGGATGTTTCTTCAGCATAAGGTTCATTGAAGTGCCTGAAGGCATCGCTGCTGTAACCCCGGCCACCCTCGAATCGGTGTCTGCAAGCTCGACAAGCGTGTGTCCGAACACTTCCTGCCAATTCGGAATCCCGTCGTTGCTTTTCTTGATCCTCTCCCCTGTCTCCGGATTGAACTTACCGGGCGCATGCCATGTAGTCGGGTCTTTTTCGGCCTGCTCGAAGCCTTTACCCTTCACAGTGCGCAGATGAAGGATGCGCGGGCCGTTCATATTCTTGATTTCGTTCAAGACCTTGACAATCTTTCCAACGTCATGGCCGTCAAACGGACCGAAATACCTTATGTTAAGACCTTCGAAAATGTTCTGTCTCGCAGAAATCAGAGCTTTCAGGGCATTGTTGAATCTAAGCACCATACCCCTTCCCTTCTCTTTGATGATTCCCTTACGCTTGCAGAAACGGTATATCTTGTCGCGCCAGCGGTTGTATCGCGATGAAGTGTTCAGGTCTGTCATATAACGGTGCAATGCACCGACATTGTCATCAATCGACATATCATTGTCGTTGAGGATGATAAGCAGGTTGTTAGGATTGTTGGATGCATTGTTCAACCCTTCAAATGCGAGTCCCCCGCTTATCGAGGCATCTCCTATGACTGCCACAGTCTTACGATGCTCATGTCCCGGAGTCGTACTGTCTGCAATGGCCATTCCCAAAGCGGCAGAAATGGAATTTGAGGCATGCCCTGCCACAAAAGTGTCGTACTCGCTTTCATTCGGATTCGGAAAACCGCTCAGTCCGCCCAGCTTACGCAAAGAAGCAAAAGCCTCCCTTCTTCCGGTAAGTATCTTATGCGCGTATGACTGATGTCCCACATCCCAGACTATATGGTCCTCAGGAGTGTTGAATACGTAATGCAGAGCCACCGTTATCTCCACTGCACCCATGCTTGATGCGAAATGGCCCGGATTGCTGGAAAGATTCGCTATTATGCATTTTCTCAGCTCATCGCAGACCTGCGGCAGCCGCTCCTGCGGCAGTTTGCGCAAATCGGACGGAAAACCGATGGTCTGCAAAAGCGGACAATCGGAGTCTCGGGAAACTATGCTGTGGTTGGCAGATTCGCTCATCTTTTCTTCTTTTTGTCGATTTCGGGTGCGACGTATTTACGCCATAGCGGAACAAAAATTATTATTCCGGAAGCCGCAACAAGAAAAAGCGTGCGGAGTGTGAAGCCACCGCCTGCCATGACTATGCGGCATAGCCACAGCCATACGAGCAAAAGCACTGACAATCCGACGATTCTAATTGGCTTCATAGCAATAATGATTCATACCAAATACAAAATTAGCAATTTTTCGCCGAAACCACAAATGCTAACGCGCAAGAGAGATGTTGCACGATATGCCATAATTAGAGTTTGACGTCGGATAAGACGAATTGCTCACGAGCGGCGTATTGACCTGATGGTCGAAGAATGCGGAAAGCGTAACACGCTTGCTAAGCACGTAGCTTGCCGTGAAATTTATCGACAATGTCTGGGTTCCCGATGTGGCCTGGGTATACGCGCTTTCTATACGACGTATCAGAGCCTGGTTGTTGGCCCAGGAAAGGTCGAAATTGAGCGAAAGGTCATTGTTGACCGCGCCTTGGCTTCTTCCCAGTTTAAGCACTTTGTTGAAATTAGCTATCTTGTAGCCGGCTCCCACGGTAAGCTGTCGGCTGTTTGCCTCCACAATCTGACCTGCCGAAGTGTTCAGGGTCAATGTGCGTGAATCACGGTATTCACAATTGATGGACAAATCATTATGCAGCGTCATATTCACTCCTATCAACGGCGCGAACTTCTCCGTGATTGCCACGGAGGTTATGTTGTAGGGAGAAGACGGAATCGGCATCTGGGACTGCTCATCGAGGATGAATCCGCAGTCGCCGTCCACACTGAGCCAGTTGAGATAACTTCCGTATGAACCAACTGAATACGTGCATTGATAGGCATGGGTGAGCGTGAACGTCTTGAACCACTTCTTCATATTGCCCATATCACGGAAGCCGTCGTAGGTGATGCGCCAGTTGGGACGCATCGAGCCGAGGCCGGGGAAGTGCCTGAGCGTGATTTTGTTTATGTCCTGGCCACTGTAAGCCGAAACGAACGCCGGTATAAGCACATCGGAACTGGTGGCCGACACGGTGCCGTTCTCTGGATTATAAGGTGTGCCGCCAAGAGGATTGCCTTCCATAAAACCGTCAGTGGGATAAATATGGCCTCTGTACTGGGCCTCAACACGCGAAGCGGCTACAGGTATGTTTTCCAAAAACTTGGTGAAAGCCGCAGACGCATATCCGTCGTCGGCCTTGCTGCTTTTCAGAGCCGTGGCAAAAGCCCAGTGCGTACGTGTGTATGATCCGGTTCGCGAAGTGGGCATATCGGAATACATGAATTGAACCTGACGTGTACGGTTGTCCGTAAGATTGGACGTGAGCAGAATCTTCAGTCCCCGTACAGGCTCAAGGGTAAGTTCAAAGTTGAATTCCTGCGATTTGTTCCATATGGCAGGAGAAGTGAGGTCATTGCCCGTAAGAAGCCATCCTCTGTCGAGAGCCTTGTCCACATACGATTCGTCGTAAAATCCAAACGCAAAGTCCAGACCGGGAGCCATAGGACCATATGACCGCGTCTGACCGAAGGCGTTGCCAACGTTCGGAGAGAACTGCGGCAAAGTCATTGAACGGGTCTGACGCCAGCGGAACGACGCGCTACGGGGCATCATAAGGAAACGGACAGCATGGGCAGAAACCTCTTTCCATAAGTCTTTCTTTTCCCCTTTAGGATTTTCACGCACCGTTACCTTAACCTGCTGGTCCCCGCGCGTAAGGATTTCAATTGTATTGTCGTCCACTATCTTCGTGTCAAGTTTGAAAGGCTTTCCGTTTACCGTTGCGGTAAGGCGCACTTTCTTCGACTTCATATTGTGCTTGACGAGCGTGGTAGTGTCGGGGGAAAGGGTGAACGCCCGCTCAAACTTCTTATCTTTCCTTGTCTTGTTATTGGTTCTGGAGCTCCCGGGCTTGGAACCGCGCGACGAAGCGGAGAAACGACGGTTGATTTCACGCAGATACTTGGACTTGTTGAAAAGCGTCTCGAAATTGAAACGCGCATCGGCATTCCATGTGGACTGGTTCTGGATGCTGTTGCCCATATAAAGGTCGTCCACAGTCGCCCCTTTGTCCCATCTGTAGGTAGAATTATACGTTACGTTTCCACTCAGATAATCAAGGACGGGAATTCGCGAGAAAGGCGCACGGTATGAGGCCGTGAATGTCTGGTTGTAGTTCCACGGTGTGCCGAGATGCTTGATTGAATTAAGCACCGTATCCTTCCAGTCGCGGTATTTATCCGGGAACAGACGCTTGTTTACAGCACCTATCGACTCCTCGATACGCGCCGTCGTGTTTGACGCAAACGAAAGGTTGAGGCTTTGTGTAAGATTCCAAGTAACGTTGAACTGCCTGTCCCACAGGAAATTCTTGCTCACCTGAACCGGAAGCTGGAAATCCACGTCCACCTCGCTGCGTGTCTGCTGCTCGTAATAATAACGCGAAATATTGGTGTAGAACGTCAGCGAATTGAACATCCATCTGAGCCCCCAGTCCTTGAGGAACTTCACACCTTTCCCTTTACCTTTGAGCTTAGAGAACGGTTTCCAATCCTTGATCATAGGACTATAGGAATACTGGAAGGAACCACGGTAATCGTTGGTGTTTTCATATTCAGTATTCGGATCTATGTTCTTCTGCTTGTTGAAAGAGAACGATACCTGAAAGTTGGCGGGATCCCACGGCATCGGATTCTTGCTGCGCACGTCGAAGCGGAAATTGCTGAGAGAGAAGCTTTCTACGGAACGATGAGTTACTGCATAACTTTTGATTGAATCCTTTTCATGCTTCGTGGTGGCGGCATCAAGAGCATCCTTGAGAAGCATGTCCTGGTCAAGAGGATTGTATTTCGGGGTGATGGTCTCGTTGGACTTAGAATAATACACAGGAGCCGAAAGCTTCACTTTCTCAGGCACAAGACGGCCAACGTCGCCCTGTACCGCTATGTTGTACTGCTTATAGTCGTCAAGCCTGCGCGCAGACAGACCTTGATCAACACCTCCGAAACCGGCAGTCTCCACATGACCTGAGAAATTGACCGTGGCTATGTCGGAAAGCGCAAGATTTACATTGGCCTTCGCCGCCCAACCTCCGCTTTCATTGAAATCGGTAACTTTAAGCTCATTGACCCACACACAGCCGTCCTTCACCGAGTTCGACTTGTTGCGCACGCCGATAAGCATTACACGTATGTCGCTCAGCGACGGATTTCCCAACACTGACACCGTGTTGTTTTCATTGCCGGAATCGCGGCGGGAAAAGACCTGCGTGTAGCCTACGCCTTCTGTCCCCGCGCTCTTCTCATGGTTGCGCTGAGCCTTGACGTCGGTGAAAGCATCAAGAGGGATGTCGAGAAAGTTTGATATGGGCCAAACCTTGGCGCGGTCGGAGCTGGAAAAGTTATTGTATTGTCCGGCCGGAGTGAGCTCAAGAGGAATCTCATATTCATAATAGTTGCTCTTCACGTCCGAGCCGAGGCGTATGAACAGGGCAAGGTCTCCGTTGCGGAGATTGGTCTTGTCATCTATGAGAGCCTCAGCATGGTTCCACATCTGGAGACGGCGGTAGACACGCAGGTCGAGCTGCGTGTTCTTATATATTCCACGGGCATCGCCGGGCTGAAGGCCGGTGAGGGTCATAGAAAGCGCCTGTTCATTGAGCTGGGTGGCCTGCGACTGCCCCGGATCCTGAATGCGGTTCACGCCCGGAGGAAGCACATAGTTGACGGGGGTGCGCCCCGAATTCTCTTCTATGTTCACAATCGACATGTCAAGTTCGCCCTCGGCCGGAGAGTCGTTGCGGTTGTTGAGGTTGAACTTATAGCCACGCCATTCACCGCGTACAAGCTCGAGTGTGGCGAAACGCAAATGTGTGGTCTCCTTGAATCCGGTCATGAACATACGTGCGAAACGTATCGACGAGAAGTCATTGATTCCGCCTATGACCTTATCGGGAGACGAAAGCGGTATCTTGAACTGATACCATACGACGGTCTTCGGACCGTCAACCGTAGTCACACGGCTTTCCTGCCTGTCTGATATGTAGTTCTTGCCGACCTGAAGGTCTTCGGGCCTGATCGAGACCTTGTACTGATAATAACGCTCATACTCATTCAGCGTGTTGTCCTGATTTATGTCCTCCACGTCAGGGACGCTACGAGAAGACTGATAATAAGGATTGTCGCTTTGGTCAGGAGAAAGAGAGTTGCCCTCCACCCCGTTATAATGCTTATAACGCTCAATGATGCCGGTGCGGTTCTCGTCATAATAGGGAGAACGGAAGAAATGGTAGTTGTCTCCAGCGGGGTCATTGAACGGAGAGAACGGATTGTCCTGCATTTCCGAAACGGCAGTTCCAGACAATTTTATGCGCAGTTTATCAAGATATTCGCTGTAGGCAGGGAAAGTGAATTCATCGGCATTCGGAAGCCCGTCAAGTCCGACGTCCTGCATAGGACGCGCGTTCTCGGAATTCTCAAAGGCATAAGTCAACGAATTCTGTCGGCTCACACGCCCCCATACCGTCTCCGCAATGAAACGGGTATCTCCGTCGATGGGAATGCCGTTCTCATAGCTTTTCATTCCGTCCTTAAGTATGTCTTCGGAAATGTCTCCGAAATTGAAATACAAGTCCCCTCCTTCAGTGTTGGGGTTGTCGGGGTCAAGGAACGGGTCGAGAAGCCAGAACTGCAGATACTCCACGTTTGAATTCTCGAAATTGGTGTTGTCAATCTTGCGCATGATGCCGCCCCAGCGTTTTTCAGGGAAAAGCAATGAGCCGTTGTCGGCTATGTTGTCCGCATCAAGGTTATATGGGCCGCGTTCCTTCGGATAGAAAGAAAGGTTGAGAGTCTGGATATAATCGGCCTCACCGTATGAAAGATCCCTGTTGGGGAAAATCTCATTCACCGTTATTTCACGGACATAAGGGTTCGCGAGCTGCTTAAGGTCGTTTTTCAGATAGCCCGGAAGCATTGAAGAATTCTTCTGCGTGAAAAGCCTGTCGATGTAATACCATGACAACAATGCACGGTTCTTGCCGTAATCCACGTTGTTTGAAAGCAACGCCTCAGGGAAAAGCGCGGAATTTGACTGTTCGGCCGGAGTAGAGGCCAAGAACCATGAATAAGGCGACCGAAGGTCAACCCCGGTCTGAGTGGTCTCGAAATCGTCGATATAACTCGAACCTTTGTTTGAACCGCTCTTCTGTTTATGCGGGACAAGCTGGGCAAACTCCGCCGTAACATTAATCGACGATGGAGCCGTGGCATTGATGGTCGGCACCTTGTTGAGCAGATTGGTGAGCCACATGAACTGTTTGTTCCAGCTGAGGTTCAATCCCCACATAGTATTGTTGATCACCTCGTCGCCTATGTTGACCTTCTCCGTCAAAGCCTTTTCGGAAAAATGCAGTATGGTGGCACCGACAGTAAGGTCTTTGTTGAACCTGTACTGGGCGTCAAGTCCGAGAAGCGTCTTTCTCTGCATAGAGAAGAGCGACTGGTTCTCAAGCGTAACGCTAACGTTGGTTCCTGCATCAATTATGCTTTGGTTGGTAATCGTAACGATGCCCATACTGTAGTCCACCGTATAATCGCTGTTTTCAACAAGCGTAACGCCACCGGCAGTAACAACAACCGAACCTCGAGGCACATTCATGGCGTTCAGGCGTATTGTCGCGCCTGAAGACGCCTGGTACTCACCTGAAAGCGTGTACTTGTTCTTGTCGGCGAACTGACGTGCCACCACAAGTGTGGAGTCATAAAGTTCCTTGTACACATACGGGGCAGCTATGTCGGGATTTCCTATCTTGCGTTCAAGATTAGAACCGAACGGCTCAGCAACAGGAAATATGATTTTTCCGGTTGAAGACTGCACGGTATAGCCTTCTATGTAGTCAAAAAATCCGTCGGAATGCGATTCCTGATTGGAATCGATGCGGTCAAGGTTCATCACCTGCAGAAGCGGCTGGTTGGCTATGGCCCCTACCGGAAGATAGTTTATTTCCGTGCCTGTAGTGTCCGAAAGGAATTTGATGTTGAGCTTGAAGTTTTTGCTCTGCAATTGATATGCGCCGAGTGAATACACATTTTTCATCATCAGCTTCCACATAGGCAGCTTTGTGGAGACCGTAGTCCCACGCAGCATCTTCAGATAAAGAGACTCGGAAGTCGATGTAACGTCGGAAGAAAACTCGCCTACCTGATATACCTTTCCCTGATAAGTGTACTCGTACGCCACGGCCAGCACCTCGTCGGTGTTGAGCGCTGACTTGAGCGATATGTAGCCGAGCGTGGAATTAAGTGTATACTCGGAAGAATTGAGAAGACGGGCGCTTTCCACCTTCTCGAAATCCTGACCGCCCCGGATACCGAACGCCTGAAGAGGCTCAAGCACCTGCGTAACCTGATTTATGTTGCGTGCGCCCGGATACTGCTCCTTTATAATCGAGAGAAGATTGTTTGACTGATTGGACGGAACCGGAATTGCGGCATTGGGCTGCCAATAATCATTGGCCAGCCTTGTGTTCTCGCCCAAATCCATAAACCCGACGAAATTGCGGCTTTCATTGTAGTTGCCCTGCTTGTTGGTTACCCAAACCTCTATGCGTGTTATGTTTATGCCCGAAGACACATGAGGGAGTCTGGAAGCAAAACTGTCGTAATTGTCATAGAAATACTGGGCAAGGAAAAAATGGCGATTGGCGTCATAATTGTCCGCCTTGACGGAAAACTTTGTTGACTGCACTCCGCCTTGTGTTGTAACAGTCTGGGATTCACTGTTCTGCTGTGAAATAAGTCCAGTAAGCGTAAGCTTTCCGAACTGCAATTTGGCTTTTGCCCCGAAAAGAGCCGTTCCGCCTCTGATGAGCGAAGAGCCGGTGGTCATCGAGACATTGCCGGCCTCTATGTTCTTGATTATCTCATCCTCCTTGCCCTCGTATGAAAGCTTAAGGTTTTTGGAGTCGAAATCAAACGTGGCATCCGTGTTGTAGCTCATATTGAACTTGAGCTTGTCTCCGACAGACGCATTGATGTTTGCCTGTATCTTCTGGTCAAAGTCAAAGAAGGTCTTACGCCTCGACTTCAGGGAAAGAGCCGGATTGTCAGTCTTGTTGCTCTTGACACCCATCGAAATCTGTATGGAGCCGGATGTAGTGAGACGCACTCCGCCCGGGCCGAACACCTTCTCCAAAGGACCGAGGGCAAAATTCATATCGAAGATGTTGAAAGCCTGTTTCTCCTTCTTTTCAAATATCTCCGAGTTCTTTTCCTGGAAATAGTCGAACATCTCACGACGATTCGTCAGCTCATGGTATTGCTCTGCCGTCATCATATACGGAGTAACAATCTCTCTGTCGCCGAGCTTGGTGCGAATCCAATACATACCTGTAGCAGGGTCGTATTCAGCCTCAGTGGTGATGTTCTGGGGGTCGCGGAGGTCGGCAACGAACTCACGGCCTGCATAGTCGGAATAGCCTTGCGGAACAGTCGTCTGCACAGGCGACATCAGCATAACGCTGTCTGGAATAGCCGTCCCGTCAAGATACGGAGTCGGCGGCGGAGGAGGCGGTTGGACTGCCCCTTTCTGCCCGCTGACGGACTGCGCGTTGGAATACACGACACCTGCCAACGCTCCGAAGACGGCAGCGCAGCAGATTGCAATATAGCGTGATAAGTATCGACTTCGCTTCATGATGAAGATGGCATCACCTTGTCTGCAAAAGCCGCATATACGTCATAGCATCTTAAGAGCCTGTTTAATCGCGTCTTCTGTCGTCAACGAAGCATCTGCGGCAAAAAGCTTGTCGAGAACCTTACGGCTTTGCGGAGCGGCAAACCCCAGCATAAGCAAAGCCGAGAGAGCGTCGTCGTAGACTTGCAGGGACAAAGGTGTACTCGTTATAAACGAGGCCACCCCTTTGTTTATTTTATCGCGAAGGTCTACAATGATGCGCTGGGCCGTTTTCCCGCCGATGCCCTTCACCGCCTTCAGGGCGGCATCCGAACCTGTCGATATCGCGTTTTCAAGCTGCTGGAGCGTCATAGCCGAGAGGATGAGCCGGGCGGTGTTCGGGCCTACCCCGCTGACCCCTATAAGCATACGGAACATCTGACGGCCTCCCCGCTCGATAAATCCGTAAAGGACGTGGGCATCTTCCCTTATGGATTCATGGACATACAGTTTGGCTTCGTCCTTCCCCTCCAAGGCCGAATAATCGATAAGCGTAATGTTGATTTCATAGCCGACCCCGGCGCAGTCTATCACCGCGAACGTAGGGTTTAGCTCGGCCAGTCTGCCTGAGATATAGTCAATCATGGTTGCAAAGTTAGCAATAAATTACTAACTTCGCGGCATGAATGGAAATTTCAATTCTGTTTTGCTTGAAACGGCAGTGGACGAGCTTTCAAAACTGCCAGGAATCGGACGCAAGACCGCCCTCCGGCTCGCACTCCACCTTCTGCGCAAGGAGGAGCAGGCGGCGTATTCGCTCGGCGAGGCACTGATCCGCATGCGTCGCGACGTGCGTTATTGCCCACGGTGCCACAACATCACAGAAGAGCCGCTATGCCCTATATGTTCCAGTTCCCGCCGCAATCCGAAAATCGTCTGCGTGGTCGAGAATGTCAAAGACGTAATCACAATAGAATCCACCCATGAACACAACGGGCTCTATCACGTGTTGGGCGGACTCATATCCCCCATCGACGGCATCGGCCCTTCCGACGTTGAAATAGACAGTCTTATAGCCCGTGTAGAAGAGGAGAAAATAGAAGAAGTGATTCTTGCATTGAGCCCTACAATGGAAGGAGACACCACAAACTATTACATTTTCCGCCGCCTGGAATCAAGCCCTGTGAAAATCACAGTCCTTGCCCGAGGACTCAGCATAGGAAACGAGCTTGAATTCACAGACGAGCTGACTCTGGGTCGCTCAATCATCAACCGCATCCCTTTCGCCTCTCCAAGCAGATGAACAGTCGCCTTTCATCCAGACGCATTGTTCTCAGGGCTGTAGAACCCGAAGATGCAGTACTGATGTCCGCAGCGGAAAACGATGAGTGCAACATCGACTTCAACGGCTATTGCGCCCCATTTTCCTCACGTCAATTGCTCGAATATGCCTTGTCTTATGACGCAGACCCGTTCCGCGCCGGACAAATCAGAATGATGATGACAGACACAGAATCCGGCAACACCATAGGCATCGTTGACCTTACGGAAATAAGCGCACGCGATTCACACGCATTTACGGGCATCTACATATTCCCTGACCACAGGCGGCGCGGATATGCAAAGGAAGCATTAGAACTGATTGCTTCATACGCTTCCGCCACACTGCGCATCAACACTTTAGGGGCAAAAATCGCCGGAGACAACGATGCAAGCATTTCACTGTTTGAGAAAGCGGGATATGCATTTAAGGGTTCGTTGGAAAAATGGACATATTCACCCCGCAGAAAAGATCCGGTGGACTTGCTTCTCTATCAGAAGACCATATAATAAAGAGGTTAGAAATCGCGTTGTTTTATAATGCCGATTCCCCGGCACAGACCGACGGATTATGACGGACAAGACAACCCAACCCACTGACATAAAGGCTATATGCCGGTTTATAACAGATTCAGACGCAAGGATAGTCCTTCTTTCCGGCATAAGCGGAAGCGGAAAGACCCATCTTGCGAAGATGCTTGAAAAGGAGAAATTCACAAGGCTTTCCGTAGACGCTTTTCTTATGGCTGAATACGGAAAGGAATTCCAGTCTTTTGAGCCTGAACGCCAACGCATGCTTACGGCCGAGGCGGAATCCGCGCTGGCCGAACGTATGGCGACTGAGGTCAAAAAAGGCAAGCGCGTAGTGATAGACAGTTGCCTGTGCAAACGATCCAAACGTGATTTCATGCGTAGAAAAGCGCAAGAGACCGGCCATCATACACTTCTGATCTATATGCAAGCATCGTTTGACGAGAGCCTGCGTAGGCTGAAAGCCCGCAAGGGTGAAGGGTGCGATGACATTCCTGTCAGTGAAGAAATGCTACGCAGGTTCTTCTGCGGGTTCGAGCGTCCGGATGAAGACGAAAATGCGATTTTAGTTGTTAGTTGTTAGTTTAAGGAAATTGGAAAACAGGTATATAAGCATCAAAGGCGCCAGGGTCAACAATCTGAAAAACATTGACCTTCAGCTTCCTCTCAACAAGTTCACGGTTATAACCGGCGTAAGCGGATCCGGAAAATCATCATTGGCGTTCGACACCCTTTATGCCGAAGGCCAACGACGTTATGTGGAAAGCCTCTCGGCATACGCCCGCCAGTTTCTCGGACGCATGTCCAAGCCGGAATGCGACTACATAAAAGGCTTGCCGCCGGCCATAGCCATTGAACAGAAAGTGAACACCCGCAATCCGCGAAGCACAGTGGGAACGGCCACGGAAATCTACGATTATCTCCGTATGCTTTTCGCACGCATAGGCAAGACATATTCGCCGGTGAGCGGAGAAGAGGTGAAACGCCACGGCATATCGGACATTGTCGCAACCGTAACATCCTATCCGGAAGGAACCCGCCTCGCAGTATTGACGGAAATATCCGTTCCCGAAGGCCGCACTTTCGCCCAACAACTGGAAATCTATCTCAAAGAAGGGTTTTCGCGTCTTGAAAAGAAAGGCGAGTTCATTGACATCGCGGAGCTTTTGGAAGGCGGCGACCTTGAAGATGCCAGCAACTATCGATTGCTTATAGACCGGCTCAGCGTCAGCAATGAGAAAGACGAGATAAGCCGCCTGACAGATTCTGTCGAAACGGCATATTATGAGGGACATGACGAATGCATAATAAAAATTTGGACAGCCGACGGACAGAAGGAACATCTGTTTTCCAAGAGATTCACAGCCGACGGAATGGAATTCCGGGAACCGAGCGACCTGATGTTCAACTTCAACAATCCCTACGGAGCATGCGAAGTCTGCGAGGGATTCGGCAAGGTGTTGGGCATCAGCGAAGACCTTGTCATACCTGACAAAAGCCGCTCCGTCTACCAGAATGCCGTGCAATGCTGGAACGGCGAAAAGATGGGTGAATGGAAAAAGGAGCTGATACATATAGCACCAGAATACGGGTTTCCAATCCATAAACCATACATAGCACTGAGCGATGAAGAGCGTGATTTCCTGTGGCACGGGAAAGGACGTTGGGAAGGGATAGACGGCTTCTTCCGATGGGTGGACGAAAACCAATACAAGATACAATACCGGGTGATGAAAGCCCGCTACCGAGGCAAGACCGAATGCCCCGAATGCCACGGTTCCCGTCTGCGCCACGATGTGGAATACGTCAGAATCGGAGGAAAGACAATCACCGGGCTTGTCAGGATGCCTGTATCCGAACTGCGCAGGTGGTTCGACGCACTTGAACTCAGTGAAAACGACGCTTTGGTAGGAAAACGACTTCTGACAGAATTGAGGAGCCGACTCGGGTTTCTTGAAGAGGTGGGACTTTCCTATCTCACCCTCGACCGCTTGTCATCCACGCTTTCCGGCGGCGAAAGCCAACGCATCAACCTTGCCACGAGCCTGGGGTCGTCGCTTGTCGGTTCGCTCTACATCCTCGATGAACCATCCATAGGGCTGCATTCGCGCGACACTCAGAGGCTCATCAAAGTACTGCATCATCTTCAGGAAATAGGCAACACCGTTGTGGTGGTGGAACATGACGAAGAGATAATGCTTGCCGCAGACGAAATCATAGACATAGGCCGGGACGCAGGACGTCTGGGCGGAGAAGTGGTGTATCAAGGCGATATGGAATCTGCCCTTGCAAAAAAAGGGGACACTCGCTCATATACCGTTGACTATCTTCGAGGCACACGCCGGATTGACTACAATCCCATACGTCGGCAATGGAAGAAATTCATCGAGGTCAAAGGTGCAATGGAAAACAACCTGAAAGACATAGACGTGAAGTTCCCTCTTGGAGTGATGACCGTCGTAACAGGAGTAAGCGGCTCCGGAAAATCCACTCTCGTTAAAGAGGTGTTCTACAAAGCATTGCTACGGCATCTCGGCGAACCCGGCGATGCCCCGGGCACCCACAGGGGATTGGGAGGCGACATAGAATCCGTGGCCTCTGTTGAATTCGTTGACCAGAACCCCATAGGCGTATCTTCCCGCAGCAATCCTGCCACATATCTCAAAGCTTATGACGAGATACGCCGCCTGTATGCCGACCTTCAGTATTCAAAGCAGATGGGATTCACCCCCACCCATTTCTCCTTCAACGCCGACGGAGGACGCTGCGAGGAATGCAAAGGAGAAGGCACCATCACGATACCGATGCAGTTCATGGCCGACATTCGTGTAACCTGCGAAGTATGCGGAGGCAAACGGTTCAAAAAAGAAGTCCTTGACGCGGAATACCGTGGCAAGAACATCTACGATATGCTCGAACTCACAGTGGACGAGGCTATCACATTCCTTTCGGAAATGGATGGAACGCAGGAACGGCGAATAATAAAGAAACTGAAACCTCTCTCGGACGTCGGTCTCGGTTATATCAAACTCGGACAGTCTTCGTCCACGCTTTCCGGCGGCGAGAACCAGCGCGTAAAACTTGCATATTTCCTCAGCCAAGAGAAGGCAGGACATACGGTGTTCATATTCGACGAACCTACAACCGGACTGCATTTCCACGACATATCGACCTTGCTCCAGTCCCTTAACCGTCTCGTGGACAATGGGAACACGGTAATCATAATCGAACACAACATGGATGTCATAAAATCTGCCGACCATATCATCGACATAGGCCCGGAAGGAGGCGATGCAGGCGGCTTCGTGGTGGCTGAAGGCACTCCTGAACAAATAGCGGAATGCAACGAATCATACACGGCACAATACCTTAAACCGAAACTTACCGCAACCAGATGAACAAAACGCTGATAAGCTTTGCGACAGCTCTCATTGCAACCTCATTTGCCGCATGCGACGAAAACAATGAAAAAACAGACCGCAGCGAGGCCAGACACCTTTTCGTCGCCACTGTCAATCTGACAGCGGCCTATTGCGACAGCATGAAACTTGCAGCCGACTCAGCCGCAGTGGCACGCCTGGACAATGCCTATCAGGCACAACTGACCAGGTTAAACATGGGCGTAGCTCCGGAGACCGACACAAAGCTCACTGAAGGTGAGAATGACACACTTTACATCCTCACAAGAAAATATGTGATGATCCGCAGCAAAATGGAGAGACTGACAGGCGCTTTTCATTCACCTGCCACATCCTTGAATCCCCAGTTGCCCGACACTTCAAAACGGAAAAGCGAACTGCGTGGCACATACAATACGCAGTCTTCAACGCCTGCGACCACCGTAACACCGTAAATCCAACACGGTTCCTTTGCTTGGTAATGCAACTCCTTAAGGGGCGATTTCAGGAAATTGTCCCCGAAAGCATACTCGCTGATTTCAGCTATTCCTTCGGGAACAGTCAGGCTTTTCAGCGATTCACAACTGACGAAAGCGGACATACCGATTTTTTTCAACGACCGAGGCAACGTCAATTCCGACAACATCCGGCAGCCTTCGAAAGCACCGTCTCCTATGATTTCCACTCCCTCCGGAATGTGTACTTGCTCAAGAGCGCATCCGGAAAAAGCCCCAAACGGAATCTCCTTCATTTCAGGCAGACTTATCCTCCTGAGTTGCTGACAATCCCAAAAAACAAACCTTCCCATAGATTTGACCGTAGACGGGATGTCCATTTCCGACACACAGCTATGCGCGAACGCCCCAATGCCGATGCTCTCCACCTTATCTGGAATCCTGACAGTTCGGGTCTCGACATAAGACAATGCCGAATAGCCTATTGCCCTGATTGATTCCGGAAGACGAATGTCCTTGCACTTTATCCATCCGAGTCCCGACAAAACATCCTTCTCTGAGATTCCGAATTCCTCGCTTTCCCCGTCAACGATGTTACATCCAGACATGTCAAGCAGCTCTTTTACGGGTGCGTTCCCGTGTTCGTCCGGAGCATAGCCGAAATTTCGTATATGCGCCAAATCGACACAGTTTATGTCTCCTCTGACAATCAAACATTTGGCTTCGACCAACTCTTCCGGCTTGACATTGTCAATCAGCGTGCCGGGAACTTTCACATTCACCGTAAGCGTTTCAAGACTGTCAACCCGACCCGGCTCGTCTCCACATGACAGAAGCATCAAAAGAAAAGCCGATGCCATCGCGGCTAAAACTGAAGTTTTTCTCATAATCCATTAAAAACACAGACCACGGCCAACTGTATTGAGATTGGCCGTGGTCTGAATCATACATAGCTTTAGAGTGCGCTTGGAATTTACCAGATTTCTTTGATATAAAAACAATGACAAGTCCAATAAGCTAACTATACTTGTTATCAATAGGATAGTCGATGCTTAACTTGCGGTGTCTTTTCGGCTTTTGCCCCGATTTTCTCAAAAAGTACACCTTTTGTACCCCGAATCATGAACAGTAGGATAGGTGTAAATGTTAAGGGATGTGTATGGCGATTTTCAAATTATTACACCCAGAATTATATTTGCGCAAAATTAGAATCGTATGGCAAATTTAGAAAATCGCAAGAAACAGAATCCCAAGCTCCAGCAGTCGGAACTGAGCGACGGCCGTGCCAGCCTCTATCTTGAATATTATCTCGGCAGGACTGAATCGCCCGTGCTTGACGAGGACGGAAATCAGGTGTTCTACACCGAGGGAGCAATGGCGGGAAAACCGAAATACAAAATCAAACATTCCCGCAAAAAAGAAAATCTCAACCTCTACATCTGGCTGCATCCCCGCAACCAACAGGAGCGGATGCAGAACAAGAACACTCTCGCCCTTGCAGAAAAGATACGCTTTGAGCGTGAGCAGTCGTTCTTGGAGGACAGGGAGGGTTATCGTCTCCGCAAGGATATGGATGAGGACTTTCTTGAGTTCTGCAAGGAGTTCATCAAATCCCCCTCGCTCACTAAATACACCCGCATAACGCTCAAGCATGGACTGCAAAAATTCATGGACTTTCTCTCCGTGACACCGAGATATTCCCTCTATAAGAAAAATTTGAAGATGACTCAGCTCACCGTTGACATGGTGGCGGCTTATGTGGAATATCTGAAAGAGAACGGAACGGGCGACGGTCCGAAAATCTATTTCCGAATGTTCAAGCGCATGGTTACGGCTACCGTTGACAAAGACCTCATCAAGAAAAATCCTTGTCGTGGGTTCGTGCTGAAAAACGACAACATGACACTGCAAAAGGAGATTCTTCTGCCGGAGGAAATACAGCAGCTTGTGGCGACACATTTCGATGGCGAGAAGGGAGAGATTCACCGTGCCTTCATCTTCGGTCTATATACCGGGGTGCGTTGGTGCGACACGAGCCAGCTCACATATCGAAATGTGGATTACTCTACCAAGACGCTCCGATTTCAGCAGCAAAAGACGAAAGACCACAGCAGCCGGAGCTGGGTAATCGTTCCGCTGAATGACACCCTTATCCGTCTGATTGGAGAGCCGAGCGATGATGACTTTGATGAGCGCATATTCAAGCTGCCGCATTATAACATCTGCAACCTGTATCTTCGGAAATGGGTCAAGGAGGCCGGCATCAAGAAGAAAATCACATGGCATTGTGCCCGGCACAGCTTCGCGGTGAATGTCCTCACCAAAGGAGCGAATATAAAAACGGTGTCAAGTCTGCTCGGACACACCTCAATAAAGATGACGGAGCGATACCTCCATGTAGTTGACAGCCTGAAACAAGACGCCATCAACTCCCTTGGAGAAATCAACTATGCACCGATGTAAGGGAACATCTATCCTATACAAAGCCGATAAGTCCGCAATGATTTGTCGGCTTTTTCTTTTCGCCGCTAATCTCAATGAAAACAAAAAAAGAAAAAATGGAGCGTGAAAATCGGCAATGGGGATTACGACTTTGGAGTAAGACCAACCTAACATTCGGCAAGGGTTTTGAGCAGCTAAATCTATTTCGCGCTGCTCAAAACATACCTTGCCGATTCTTGTGAATCACGTTGCGCATAAGAAAGTTAGCGAGCGAAACATGAGAGAGAAAAATGAGGAATTTGTTCTTCACAGATATCCGAAAATCGGAATTATATGGTTATTCCAGTCGTTTGGAAAGTCAAATGGGCATAATGTTATGGGAGGCAACGAGAAAAGAATGAGATTTAGCCAAGGACGATTAATTAATTGAAACCCGCATGTATGATACCGCAATGGTATCGGATGGATAATGCGCAGCAATTTAGGAAATTAACAATGGCATTCTTGATTGCAAGACGGCTGTTAGTATGTAATGATGTAGTGACGTATTTATTTATGAATGTCATGACGTAATGATGTCATTACGTGTTGATGTCCTTATGTATGATTGTATTGAAATATTTTAGTCTGAATGACTGAGTGACTGAATGATTGGTCATTCAGATGATTGACTTAATGGGTGATTGAATGGTTGGTCATTCAAATGATTGGCTGATTGACTGACTGAGTGATTGAATGATTAGTCATTCAGATGATTGACTTAATGGCCGCTCAGATGATTGTCCATAAAACCGACCTTATGGTTGATCAATGAGAGAGAAATCCATTCAATCCACACTTTGATTTTTCAGCCATTATATTTTTCATCATACAATCTTGAAATCAGAGCTTCCAAGGCTGCTTTAGAGTAGTTGCCTCCCAAAGCCGAAATATTCGATTTTAGATTGTAACCTATCGAGTCCAATTTATCCCAATTGCTTTGAACCTCCTCAGGGGATTTTGCCGATTGAGCCGTTAGGATTTTTAAGGCAGCTACAGCATTGTCTATTTGTTGTTCAAGAGTCATATTTTGTTCAAGAGTAATTTCCCAAATACCTTTATTTTCCATCTGACTGCGTTAGTTACGCAACGCAGTCAGATGGTATCGCAAGCTTAATCACCAACTCGTTAAGAGTTATTGAGGGCCGCTTGCTGATTAGCTCCAAGATATTCAACTGAATCTATGAAATATTTCTTTGTCGTAATCAGTGAGTTGTATATCGTTTTATTTTTTTGCACCTCCGATTTATTCATAATTTAAATCAAATAATGAAGGCTCTTGTGGCTGTGCAAGAGGAGGGGTAAAGGTCCCGATTATTATAAATGGATTCTTGCTTATGAAATGATGCTTTAGTGTTGTGCCTAAAAAGAAATATAAATCCCTTTTCTTTGCGAACTCGTCCAAATATTTTTCTCTAACTTTTTTACAAGCATCAATTTCTGACATATGATATTCATTAACGTAACGACGATATAACGCGCAGACCTCCCAATCTTCAATCATTAAAGTTCTTTTTATGCCATCTTCGGATTGGAACACATAGGAGAACTCATAAGGGATTTTGTCAACTATTTTGAAAAGTTTTTTGACTTCTTTTTCTTCCTCGGTGTCAAATAAATTACCTTGGGCAGCTCTTGCATAGATTGCCTTTACCTTTTTTTCATCCCACTCACGTGCACAAGGTTTCCATATGAAATCAATGACCACAGATGGTTTAAACACAGCTAAAGATGTACCTATTGCACGATTCTTTGCTTCCTGAATAAGCTCTGACATATTAGTATAAACTTTTGTCAAAGCAAATTTCTTTCTCTCGGCCCATCCATTTTTAGTACTTATAACTTCTCCAAGAGTTATGTCTTCGTAGTCGTAAGGCCTAAAACTTTCGTTTCTTGGGTCGGAGTCATTTTTCACTAACTCAAGTTCAATCCATTGCCACTTTTTATAGCGAGTATCTAATTTCCTAAAAGGTACAGGATAAACTCTAATCCACGAACCATCTTCTAAAAATCCCGCAGTGCATACAAGCTCATCATATTTTTGGGACAAGGTTGGATAAGTCTTTACAGTTACAAGAACTTTCGTTTTTGCCATAACTTCAAAGATTTAAGAGTGTGTAATTACATTGAGGGATTGTCATTAATCTTTTTGCAATCCTACTTCTATGGCATTGCAGCGGATTATGCTCAAAACAAGTTAATGCTATCCTTTTATCATTTTGGAGCAATGTAAAAAGATGATTCAACTCATTTCTTGCATACATAAGAGTAGTTATTTCATAATCATCAAACAATGCATCATAATCTGATTGATTCTTCAAATCCTTACGCTTTTCGGAGATTATGCCGAGATTTGGAATGTGTTCATATCTTATTCCAGCGCCCTCACATGCTTTAGCTAATTGGTTTTTTGAAAATCCGAACTTCTGACTATATGCATTTTTTCTTACATCACAAAGAACACGTACGTCGTTTATTAACAAGGTTACAATGTATTGTTCTAATGATAGTCCCTCGTAGCCTATGGTCATTAGCGATAATTCGTCTTTGTGTGGACGTTGGTTTATAACATGCGAATATTCAGTCTTTGATAATAAATCCTTCGCCATCTTACTGTTGATTGCAAAGAAGGGATAATTTTGATATGTATATCTAATCAATTCATTTATAGGCATCTTAGCAAACCGCTTAATAATTCGCAATATCACATTGTAATCCGTTTCATCTATTAATTTGCTAAGTTTTAAATCATTTCTTGCGATTTTGTATTTATGACTCGTTCCTTCCTCATCTTCACATAGCAAGTAGCCATCTTTAGTAAGGTTTCTTAAATCTTGACTTAACTGCATAGAATAACAGCCATATTTATATGGCATAAAGTCATAGACCCTCTCCTCTTGGTTATCTGTCAAGAGGAACACGAGTTTTTGTATTTGTATGCTTGACATCCAATCACCTAATTGCTCCATTAGAGCTGCCAAACATTTTTCTCGATAAAATCGCATTGTATTTATAATTCTATGAAAATATAACGCATTCTTGCCATTAAAATTTTAGTACGTTGTCCATAACGATTTTACTTTAAGAATTCATACTGAAACAATACTGGCACAATTTCTTGGTTATAATAGTCTTTAACCATACTTGCCAAAGTTTTAATGTTTCCGTTGAGACTGGGATATTTAATAATCCGTTCACCTGTCTCTACATCATTAATGACCTTGTTCAACTCAAATCGAATTTGGTATAAACCATAATTTATGGAGTTATCGTATTCTTCCGTTGATTTGGCATCAACAAGAACCTTTTCCCATTGTTGGATAAGTCTATGTTCTGTATCATTACATTGCAACGCAGTGATGTCTTGCGAAGCTAACGTTTCTCCGTTTGTTGTATCTAAAGTAAGTTGATTAACATACTCTCTGCCATCGGAACCAACGAAAGACCGCATATGGTTTTGAGGCTCCAATACGGTGAAAAGCAAACATTTCAGTAAAAATTGATTCAATGTGCCATTTGCCACATCGTTTTTGAAACGTTCGCAACCATCAGCTGATTTCATGATGCGGGCACGCTCTGTCCATTCCCGATTATAGGTTATGTAACGGCTTGCCGCAAACATTGGAAGTTTCTCCAGATAATTGTCTTTTCTAAGATAAAATCCGTTACCATCATATCTTGCGGCGGTCAAAAGGCTTGACATATTGTCTGGATTGTCAAATCCGCTGCTATATACTGCCATATAGCCAATAATATTGGGATTTAATATTGGCTTTACGCGAATTGAATTGGTAGATGTTTTTTCAGTACCGTTCTTTTCACACAGTACGCTACCAGCTATATCATCGGAGAAACGTCTCTTGTCAAAATACTTTTGGCTATATGTGGAATGAATTTTATCCACGTCAAGAACTCTTGATGAGATTAACTCATTATCGACAATATCAAAAGCATCCAACTGAAGTTTTTCAGTTACGGCATCATCTTCATTACTCCAAAGAGCGCACATAATGCACGCCTGAATATTGGTATGGAAATGCTTTCGATTAAACGCAAAACCACGGATAAATCTCTTGTTAATTAAATGTTGGGCTTTCCAATATTTAACGGGAGAATAGACAATATAACTATCCGTATTCTGACGTAAATAATATTTGAACGCTGACCAAATAAATGCATTACCTAAATCATTAGTGGCCGTCCCGGAAATCTCTTTTTTCATTTCTTCGACCACAAACGACTTCTTCCATGCAGAACTATTCTTCCCAGCACCTTGTTTTTGATGTTCTATTGAGGTAGTATCTGCATAAGGAGGATTTTCAAAGAGTATGATGGTACAGTTTTGGTTGTTAATGTACTGGCCAATTATCTCATTTTCAATATACTCTTTACTCAATGCATCCGCTCCACGAACTTTGCCTTGATTAAAAGAATCTTCCCTTTCGGTGGGAGGAATGATGTGTCTAACTTTATCGCCAAGTACCTCCAACAAGACTTTATATTCATAATATTCCAGTGTTGATACGATGGTATGGGAAAGTTCTTCTTTGGTCATCAACCTTTCCAAATTACCTGTACCAGCACATCTGTCTATTATGACATAGTCATTGCCCTGGGGAACTCTGCGAATAGCATCCCTTACTAATTCAAGCGATTTCTTAGCATAAAGTTCATGGGTATAAAATGCTCCAAGGTCTTTCTTCTGAAGAAAATCATTGAGACGATCCATAAGATAACGGAATCTCTCGTTTGATTTTTTCTCATAAGGATAAATGAACTCCACGAATTTTGTCGGGCGCCTAATTTCTCCAACAATTTGTATTCGACCGGTGGTATCACCTATAAAATCAGATTTTGTTGCTGACGAATTTTCGCTATAGTATCGAGTAGCCCATCCAACAATACAATTCTCGTCAATATGAATCTTGGTGTATTCTTTGGTTCGGAGAATTCCAATTAATTTTTCTTCGTCGGTTGAAGAATCTAAGTTCAATATTTCAAGCGGTTGTCCACACTCAAATGCCCTGTTATCTCTTGATGCACCTCCTATGTAAACTGATTCAATATTGGAGAGATAATCCTGACTGCTATAGATATATGCTTTATTATCATTCAATGAAACTAAAATTATATTCCGGGGGATTGCTTTCCCTTTTATTCTCATCGATGACAGATATTTTACAGCTTGGAATAAAACAGAATTCAAACTATCTATGTGGACCTTGAACTCAACTATATTACCGTTTACAACGCCATCACTATAATCATTCTGAATATTGGAAATATCAAGAGTCCTATCTACTCTCGGAAGATAGGTTGTAAAGAAATCATGTTGACCCTCCAATTCGTTAGTATAGGTTCTTTGACTCATGATATTGATAGCTCTTGTAGTTTGAAAGCTCCAACGTAGCTATGCGAGGCCGACCAAAGCCTTTAAGCGACTACGTTGGAGCTTCCAATGTTTTGTTTACGGCTTACGCCGTTATGTCGTTGTGATATTCTTGGCCATTTCGCATCAAGTGCTTAGACTGCAAAGTTAATCATTTTTGGTGAGATTAACGGCATTCAATCCTCGAATTCTGCGACTGTTCCGCGAAAATAAGAAAATAAGATTTTACGAGTGTTCGGTGTGTGTTGGATAGGGGCAATTGGAATAAGAATCGGAGTGTTGATAAGACAGCGTTAAGGGTGAGAATCTTGACATGCCAACCATTTCATGAATACTTCTTACAGGGTAAAAAGAGGCAATTCAACGCAGTTAAAAAATCCTTAACAGACGATAAATATTCCAAATCTCTTTGTATGCGGTTGCCGTCAGCTTCTCCAAAAGTACACTATTCGTACACAGCAATATCTACATAGCCTTGATTCTCAGTGTAGTTATGCGCTATAATGTAAATTTACCAGATTACCACACGTTCCGATTCGGGACGGAACATCGGATCTCCTTCCTTGATTCCGAAAGCACCGAAGAACGGCTCGATATTACGGAGCGAAACGTTCACACGGTTCCTGCCGAGTGAATGCGGATCGGTCTTGGTGCGCGAAAGTATCTCAGCATCGCGGATGTTGGCTGCCCACACGTTGGCGTATGCAAGATAGAAGCGTTGGAGCGGGCTTAGTCCGTCGATGTCCTCAGCCTTATCTCCGGCCGCATCCTGATAAGCGGTGAGAGCCACACGAAGACCGCCTTGGTCGGCAATGTTCTCGCCAAGCGTGAAGCGTCCGTTGGCATGAACCCCGGGAGCGACTTCCACCTCGTCAAACTGAGCCACAAGCGCGTCCGCAAGTTTCTTGAAAGCTTCGGCATCGGCGGGCTGCCACCAGTCGTTAAGATTTCCGTCCTTGTCATACTGACGTCCGGAATCGTCGAAGCCGTGGGTCATCTCATGTCCAATCACCACTCCTATTGCCCCGTAGTTGCAGGCATCATCGGCCTTCATATCGAAGTAAGGAGCCTGGAGGATTCCTGCAGGGAAGCATATCTCATTGGTTGTCGGATTGTAATACGCATTGACGGTCTGGGGAGTCATATGCCACTCATCCCGGTCAACAGGCTTCTTGAGTTTTGCAAGGTTGTCTTTCTGATACCATATCGAAGCAAGGCGCACATTCTCCATAAACGGCAACTCAGGATCAATGTCTATTCCCGAATAATCCTTCCATTTGTCGGGATAACCTATCTTCACCACGAATCCGGCAAGCTTTTCCTGAGCCTTAGCCTTGGTGGCATCGCTCATCCAGGTAAGATTGTCGATATGCTTCCCGAGGGCGACACGCAGGTTCTCCACAAGCCCCTTCATGTACTGTTTGCTTTCCTCTGGGAAATACTTGGCCACGTAAAGCTCCCCTACAGCCTCTCCGAACATCGAATTGGGGATGCCCATAGCGCGTTTCCAACGCGGCTCCTTCTCCTCCTTGCCGCTCATCACACGGTCATAGAGTTCAAAGGAGGCATCATAGAAATCATCGCTCAGAAGACCCGTAACACCGCTTACGGCATCGACCGTCACAAGATCCTTGATTTCGCGGTCGGTAAGCGACGGGAGTATTTCATTCAGAGCCTTCATGAACTGAGGCGAGGCCACAATCACACGATCCACATCCGGCGTGCCGAGGTTGGAGAAATATGCTTTCCAGTCAATGTACGGGAATTCTGCCTGAAGCTTCGCAACCGAATATTCATTGTAGCGGGCCTGCGGATTGCGTCTCTGCTCACGTGTCATCTTCGCCTCAGCAAACTTCCTTTCAGTCCTGACAAGCGTCTCCCAGATGCGTTCCGCTTCGGCATCGCTCTTTCCGGCGAGGGTCATTATGCGCTTGATGTAGGTTTCATAAGCCTCCATTATTTTTGCATTGGTCTCACTTTCCTCAAGATAGTAATCCCTGTCGCTGAGACCAAGACCGGCTTCGCCTATATGCATCGCATTGACATTAGAGTTCTTGGCATCCGTGCCTACCCCGCTTCCGAAAAACGGGTTGCAGAAAGCCAGGAATTCATCCGTCAGAAGTCTGGCAAGATCTTTTGTGTCCGCTTTCTCAATATGCTCAAGAGTGGCCTTAAGAGGCGCGGCCCCTTCACGGTTGAGGCGCGTGCTGTCCATCGCCATAGCGTAAAGGTCGCTCACTTTCTGCGCATTTGTCCCTTTCACTTTTGATTCGGGATTCTTTGAAAGATTAAGAATCACATCCTTCAACTGCTCACGTGCCGTCTCGCGCAACTGGTCGAAAGTGCCGAACCGGGAAAACTCTGCAGGAAGAGGGTTCGCCTTCATCCATCCCCCGCACGCATATTGATAGAAGTCATCTCCCGGCTTTACGCTCGGATCAAGATTGGCTTTTTCCACACCGTGTCCACCGGCAGCAAAAGCCATCATCGGCAGACCTGTGGCCATTGCCATTAATGTCTTTTTAAGGTTCATTTCGTTTATGTTGTTGTTCATTCTGATTATCGAGTTAATGACGATTTAATTCCGGCGCACATTACAAAAAATGGCTTTTCAGACAGATTCTTTCTCGGCCTCTTCAAGCTCCATAGTGGCGAGTTCCCAGACAGACATCGCGTTTTCAAGCCTCTTCTGCATCTCCGCATACTTGGACAGCGTCTTTTCCTGCGCGTCGCCGGCCGCTATCAATGCCTCTATCTCGGCCAACCCGCTTTCCGAATTTCCGACTTCCGCCTCCGCAGTTTCCACTCTCTTGCGCAGACGCCGCAGCATCTTCTCCCTCTCACGCTGCTCGGCGTAAGAAATCTTTCCTTTTTTTGGAGCTTCCTGAATGCCTGGACCATCGGACGAATCCGCATTTTCAGCCTTGCCGATGCCCTGAGATTTTGACAGCTCTATGTCGCGCAGATTCGAGATGTTCTTGCTCCGGAGGAAGTCATATATTCCACCGAGGTTCTCACGCACACGTCCTCCTCCGAACTCATATACCTTCTGCACAAGTCCGTCAAGGAAATCACGGTCATGGCTGACCACAATCACCGTACCGTCGAAATCCCTTATGGCATCTTTGAGGATGTCCTTGGTCTTCATATCGAGATGATTGGTAGGTTCGTCGAGAATAAGAAGATTGACGGGCTCTAGAAGGAGCTTTATCATGGCAAGACGCGTCTTCTCGCCGCCGGAAAGCACCTTCACCTTCTTGTCGGAAGCCTCGCCGCCGAACATGAACGCGCCGAGGATGTCCCTGATTTTTGTGCGCACGTCCCCCACGGCCACCCTGTCTATGGTATCGAAGACCGTGGACTCTCCGTCAAGCAGCTGAGCCTGGTTCTGGGCGAAATAACCGATCTTGACATTATGGCCAGTCCTCAGATTTCCAGTAAACGGAATCTCGCCCATTATGCACTTGACAAGAGTGGATTTGCCTTCACCGTTCTTTCCGACAAAAGCCACCTTCTCTCCGCGCTTGATGGTGAATTCGGCATGGTCGAAAACCTGATGCCCTCCGTAGGCCTTCCCTACGTTTTCAAGAATCAGAGGATAGTCGCCGCTACGGGGAGCCGGGGGAAACTTCAGCCGCAGTCGCGAGTTGTCCACCTCGTCCACCTCAATAGGAACCATCTTGTCCAGTTGTTTTATGCGGCTCTGCACCTGAGCGGCTTTTGAGGGTTTGTAGCGGAACCGCTCTACGAACTCCTTTATGTCGGCAATCTGTTTCTGCTGGTTCTCGTAAGCACGCATCTGCTGTTCGACGCGCTCTTTGCGAAGCTCGACAAACTGCGAATAATTCACTTTGTAGTCATATATCTTTCCGCACGATATTTCAAGAGTACGCTTGCACACGTTGTCGATGAAAGCCCGGTCATGGCTGACAAGTATGACCGCCTTCGCTTTCTGTTGCAGGAACTGTTCGAGCCATTGTATCGATTCTATGTCAAGATGGTTGGTGGGTTCGTCAAGAAGTATTATGTCAGGACGGCGCAGAAGTATCTTGGCAAGTTCCACTCGCATGCGCCATCCTCCGGAAAACTCCCGGGTGGGACGATGGAAGTCTTCGCGCACGAATCCGAGTCCGAGCAACGTGCGCTCTATCTCCGCGTCCATATTGCCCGCGCTTTCCATTGCAATCCGTTCGTTGAGGTACTCGAGACGTTCTATGAGTCTATGATAAGAATCGCTGTCATAGTCATCGCGCTCGGAAAGTTCAGAAGCCACACGATCGGCCTCTTCCTGACGGTCAATCTGAGAGCCGAAAGATTTCTTCACTTCGTTGAGAAGCGTCGTCTCGTCGGCCACCTCCATCTGCTGAGGAAGATATCCGACGGTCAGGCCGTCTGGCATAGCCACGCTTCCGGAAGCAGGCTGCTGAAGCCCGGCGATTATCTTTAGCAAAGTGGACTTTCCGGCACCGTTCTTTCCCGTGAGCGCAATCTTGTCGGTCTTATTGACCACAAAACTCACATTGTCGAAAAGCGGCCTGGCCGAAAACTCTACACTTAAATTATTTATTGATACCATTGTCTGCTGACAGATTAGAATTATAGTAACGCGGGTCGCCCGTAACTTCCCGGCCTACAAAAGGTGGAAGCGCATAATCGCGGCCTGACTCCGGAAGCTCGATTTCAGCCACGACCAACGGAGCAAGATGGCCGAGATATTCGTCCACCTCCCACACGTAACCGCCGAAAGGCACGAAATGCCTTATTTTTTCAATCACAGGAGGAATGCACATCCCCAGCAAGGTTTCGGCATCCGAATGAGGAATCTCGTATTCAAATTCTTCACGGGAATCGCCGTCGTTTTCCCCTTTCACAGTCAGAAAACCACGGTCGTCGGCAACACGCACACGGACAGTGCGTTCCGGCTCACGAGACAGATAACCCTGACAAATCCTGGTTTCAGACGACTGCATGTCCCGGTATGAACCGGAAACCGTCAGGTATTTATGTTCAATCTCTTTTGCCATCTGCCGATGTAATTTTAGCCATTCAGCCGCGTTATAGATTCGATGCTTTCCCGTTGTGCAAAAAGCGGGACAAAGATAGCAATTATCATGGACATAGACAAATCACGCCTTATAATACTGCTGATTTCAGTGATTGTCGCCGGCCTTTGCTCCGCAATGGATAGCAGCACCGGGACAACTCCCGGCATTGTCCATGAAGTCAGAGGAGAAGTCGCAGATTCGCTTACAGAAGAGTTGCTGCCACTTGTCAACATCTATGTGGAGGGTGCAGCCGGAGGTTGCCTCACCGACGAAGAAGGTGCTTTCAGATTCAAAAGCCGCGCGCCCATCAAAAAACTGCGGGTAAGCTCCATGGGATATAAGACGCTGGAAATTGCGGTAAATCCTGACAGCGCGATGAACATGAAGATATTCCTGCCGCCATCGGCAAAAACGCTCAAAGAGGTGTACGTCAAAAGGAGAAAAGAGAAATATTCACGAAAGAACAATCCTGCCGTGGAACTGATGGAGAACATACGCGCCGCCTCCAAACGCCACAATCCGCAGGACTCCGCCTGGTATTCCTACGACAAATACGAGAAGATGACAATCGGCCTCTCCGACTTTGAAATCCCTGATTCAGGAAGCTGGAGCGACAGGAAGATTCCGTTCATACGCGAATATATCGACACTGTGGCACACGCCGACAGACCGATACTGAAAGTAAGCGTAAGGGAAAAGACCGCGACCCACTTGTTCCGCAAAGGGGACACCAAAGGGAAAGAGATCGTTACGGGAATCAAGACTGCCGGAATAGACAAATCTTTCAATCAAAGCAACATTCAGAATGCCCTTGAAGACACTTTCCGCGAAATAAACATATTCGGCAACGACATCACAGTCTTGCAAAACCGCTTCGTCAGTCCGCTTTCAGCAATAGGCGCGAATTACTACAAATACTACCTCGACACTGTAACCGACGGGGGCATAAGATGCCTCGAACTTTCCTTCGTGCCTCACAATCCCGAATCAATGGGATTCAACGGCAAAATGTGGGTCGCTCTCGGCGACACGACTTTCTTTGTCAGAAAAATCGCAATGCGGACGGGAAAGGCGGTGAACCTCAACTTCGTAAAGAACCTGTTCATATCACAGGCTTTCAGACAAGACCAGAACGGGAACAGGCACACGGATATGGACGACATAACCGTAGAACTGCATGTAATTCCCGGCACACAGGGATTATACGCACGCCGGCAGACCGCCTACACAGGCCATTCATTCAGTCCCGACAAATCCGTAACGGCTTTCTGCGAAAATGCCGGAACACGATTCCTCATCAAAGGAGCCGAGGAACGGGACAACGACTATTGGGAAGCACACCGCCTTATAGAGATGCCCCGAAGCGAAAAAGAAATGGGAAGCCTGCTTCAAAAGCTAAGGAGTGTCCCATTGATTTATTGGAGTGAAAAAATCCTTTCCGTCATCGTCAACGGCTACATCAAAACAGGAAAAAAGAGCCGGTTCGACCTCGGCCCGATAAACACGTTGGTAAGCACCAACAAGGCCGAAGGCGTGCGTTTCCGGATAGGAGGAATGACGACAGCCAATCTCTCCCCACACCTCTTCGCCCGGGGGTATGTCGCTTACGGACTACGGGACAAGAAATGGAAATACCGTGCTGAGCTTGACTATTCATTCTCTCCTAAAGAATACCATTCACGTGAGTTCCCGATGAACTCCATACGGGCTGAATACCAATACGACACAGACCGCATCGGCGAACACTACCTTTTCACCAATCCCGACAACATTTTTCTGTCTGTCAAACGCAAAGGGAGTTTTCTGATAACATACAGGCGGCGTGCCGAAATTAAATATGTAAGGGAATATGCCAACAATCTCTCTTTCGAGGCAGGTCTTAGGCAGGAACGCCAAGAAGCCACACAATGGGTAAAGTTCCAACGTGCCGACGGCTCTTTCGACCCTCATTTCAATCAGACATCGCTGTTCGTATCCCTCAGGTATGCTCCGGGTGAGAAGTTCGTACAGGGAGCCACAAGCCGCCGCCCGGTAAACATGGATGCTCCCGTGTTCCTGCTCACACACGAATACGGGCCGAAAAGGCTTCTCGGAGCCGACTTCTCAATCAACAAAACCGAGTTTTCATTTCAGAAGAGGTTCTGGTTCTCAGCGTTCGGCTATCTTGACACAAACATAAAACTCGGCAAAATATGGAGCGCGGTTTATTATCCGGCCCTTGCCTGGCAAAACGCCAATCTGAGCTACACGATTCAACCCGAATCATACGCCCTGCTCAATCCAATGGAGTTTGCGCTTGACCAGTACGCTTCCGTAGACCTTACATATTTCGGCAACGGCATACTTTTCAACCGCATACCGTTAGTCAAGAAGCTGAAAATGCGGGAAGTTCTGACATTCAAGGGGTTTATGGGGCATCTGTCAAAAAAGAACAATCCTGACTGCAACAAAGACCTCTACCGTTTCCCGGCCGACGCGAATGTGGGACTCATGGATGCCACGCCTTATATGGAGGCAGGCGTGGGTATCGACAACATAGCGTCCATACTCAGGATAGACTACATATGGAGACTGACCTACCTCGACCGCCCCTATATCGACCGCAGCGGCCTGCGCATAAGCCTCCACTTCTCTTTCTGAATATTTGGATTTGAGTAGCGGTTTTACTAATTTTGCATCTTGAAGCATCGGCAACCGTCTTCTTTCCAAAGCTTCATCATTAAAGAACATTAACTTCAGGCACTATGCCGGACTTTCAACTTTGCACTATATGTTTAGTATTGTGTTTGAGTCTGGCAGGTGCCAGATTCAAACACAATATATGCTCGTAATCGGAATCGCAGGAGGAACAGGCTCCGGCAAAACCACCGTAGTCCGCAAGATTATAGAGAGTCTGCCCAAGGACGAGGTGGCCGTGATGCCTCAGGACTGCTATTATAAAGACAACGCACACATTCCGCTCGAGACCCGGCTCAAAATGAACTACGACGAACCGGCATCCATCGAGTGGTCTTTGCTGTGCCGCCAACTCGAAGAACTAAAGAAAGGCGATGACATAGAAATGCCTACATACGACTTCCTGACATGCTCAAGGATGAAAGAAACCATACATCTGGCTCCGCGTGAAGTCGTGGTCGTGGAGGGCATACTCGTGCTCTGCGACAAGGAGCTGCGCGATATGATGGACATCAAGGTCTTCGTAGATGCGGATGCAGACGAACGCCTCATACGCGTCATACACCGCGACTGCATAGAGCGCGGACGCACTCCGCAGATGGTGATAGACCGCTATCAGGAAACGCTGAAGCCTATGCACGAGCTGCACATAGAACCTACAAAACGGTATGCAGACTTAATCGTGCCACAGGGGGGGAACAACAAAGTGGCAATAAGGCTGCTTACAGATTATATCCGCTCTCTGCTTCCTTCATCCAACAACACACTCAAAGCGAAATGAAGATTTTTCCGCTTTTCCCCGCCCGTAAATCCAAACCATGTCCGCAGATTGACAAAACACAGGCCGACAGCACAGTTCCCGACGATTTGATACATAAAACAATCACGGAAAGAATCGAGGCCGGTTCCGACGGCCGGGAGACCGTGGAAGCCGAAATCAAAACCGAGCCTGAAAAAGGGATTTTGCGCACAGAAAACCTCGTGAAACGTTATGGCACGCGCACAGTGGCGAACCATGTCTCCATAAACGTTACACAAGGGGAAATCGTGGGACTTCTCGGGCCTAACGGCGCCGGCAAGACCACGACCTTCTATATGACTACCGGACTGATCACTCCTAACGAAGGCAAGATTTTCCTTGACGAGCAAGACATAACGGGGTTTCCGGTCTATAAACGCGCCAAACTCGGAATCGGATACCTCGCGCAGGAAGCCTCCGTATTCCGCAAACTCAGCGTGGAGGACAACATCCGGGCCGTGCTGGAAATGACAGGAACATCAAAGGAATACCAAAAGGAGAAACTTGAAAGCCTGATACGCGAGTTCGACTTGGAGAAGGTTCGCAAAAACTATGGAGACCGTCTCTCGGGCGGAGAACGCCGACGCACGGAAATAGCCCGTTGCCTGGCCATAAACCCAAAGTTCGTCATGCTCGACGAGCCATTTGCAGGAGTTGACCCGATTGCAGTGGAAGACATACAGTCTGTGGTCTTCAAACTGAAAAAAAAGAACATAGGCATACTTATCACTGACCATAATGCCCAAGAGACGCTAAGGATCACAGACAGGGCATATTTGCTGTTCGAAGGCAAAATCCTTTTCCAAGGCACAAGCGAGGAACTGGCCTCCAACCCGACCGTGAAAGAAAAATACCTCGGACGCAGCTTTGTTTTCACTCGTAAAGAATTCACCTGACCTTATGCAGCAAAACATCAGGACAATATTTCCGTTCAAGGCATCAAGGACGACACGGCTCATATGTCTCGCGATAGCTTTCTTCATCGGACTATGCTTCACCTCGCTCATAACGACGACGGTACCTGCAGACAATCGCGCCGCGCTCCTGTTTCAGTCGGCTGTGCAATCGGTGGTGGCATTCATACTTCCGGCCTGGGTTGCATTCAAGGCTTTTTACATCTCTCCTGAAAAAGATCTTGGCATTTCTGACGGCTATCCTGTCAGATCGCTTCTGGTTACCCTCCTCACGATGGCATGCGCCATTCCGTTCCTCAACGAGGTAATCGCATTCAACGAATCCATCAGTTTCCCAGCCTCTCTCCAATCCGCATTCCGCGAATGGGAAGCGACAGCAGGCGCATATACCGAACGTATGCTCGACACGACCACCGTAGGCGGCATGCTTTCCGGCGTGCTGGTGATAGGTGTGCTTACAGGCACAGCCGAAGAAATCTTTTTCCGTGGCGCATTGCAGAAAATGCTTCTCGGACCTGGCGTCAATCGCCACGGAGCGGTATGGTTAGCCGCTTTGGTATTCAGCATCATGCACTTCCAGCCTTTCGGCTTCATACCGAGACTGCTTCTTGGAGCCTTCTTCGGGTATCTGTATATGTGGAGCGGCTCCATATGGCTTTCAGCAACAGCCCATGCTTTCAACAACAGTCTGGTGGTCATATTCACATGGCTGGCACATCGCGGCGCCGACATATCCTTCTATGAACATTGCGGAACTGCGGAAAACGGGACACTATGGATGGCTTTCGTCTCGCTTGCCTTGTCCGTCGGTATGATATTCGCCTGTTCAAAATACATATCCCGTAAACATCCGTCAAAAAGCTCCTGACAATGGCAAAAAAGGCACAGACCACATACCGCAACATAATAGCCGACATCAGGAAACGAGACATCGCCCCTGTCTATATCCTTATGGGCGAAGAGGAATATTTCATCGACAGCATCGTAAGTCTTCTTGAAGAGAACGTGGTCGATCCAAGTGAGCGAGACTTCAACTGCTTCTCATTCTACGGCGCAGAGGCCGACATCGAAACCGTGGCAAATACCGCACGCCAATTCCCCCTTATGAGCGAACGCCGGCTCGTGATACTGAAAGAAGCGCAGGCAATGGACCGTGCCAAAGCCCAACTTGACAAACTCGCGCCTTATCTGGAGCATCCGGTCGGAACTACAGTGCTTGTAATCGCATACAAAGGCGACAAACTCGCGGCCACATCCGCTCTGCTCAAGGCTGCGGCAAAATCCGAAACGGTGGTTTTCCGTTCAGAACGCGTCAAGGAATACAACATCGCTTCCTTTGTCCATGACTACTGCTCCTCGATCGGAATCAGGATTGACGACAAGGCAATAGCTATGCTGACGGAACTGCAAGGCACCGAACTCAAAAAAATATTCTCTGAAATAGACAAAATCGTGGTGGCGGAAAACGGCAACGTGAACGTCATAAACCCTGAAATCGTCGGCCGACACACCGGTTTCAGCAAAGATTTCAACAATTTCGAGCTGACCTCCGCCCTTGCAGTGAAGGACTACAACAAGGCTATGACGATTGTGGACTATTTCTCGCGAAGCCCAAGGCAGCATCCTGCCATGATGTCGGTAGCCCTCATCTTCTCGTTCTTCTCAAAACTCGTGATTGCCGAATGCCTGAAAGACAAGTCCGATGCCTCAATAATGTCGGCACTCAACGCAAAAAGCGAATATGCAATCCGTGAAGTGAAAACCGCCATGCGTTTCTATTCCCTCCGACAGTCTGCGGCCTGCATCTCGGCAATAAGGGACTTCGACACGCAATCAAAAGGTATCGGCTCGAACAAAAATGAATTTGACTTGTTGAAAGAATTGGTTTTTAAGATCGTTTCAATTTGACCATACTCGACAAAGATTATGATATTTTTCTTCTCAGGCACAGGCAACTCGCGTTTCGTAGCAAACAGACTTGCCGACCGACTTTGTGAACAAGCATCTTTCATTCCGGAGACAGACCCTGAAAAATGTTCCTTTTCAGGCAGTATGCTCGGCTTCGTGTTTCCCGTCTATTCATGGGGAATCCCGCCATTGATTGAGGAATTCATCGCGCGCCTGCCCGAAGAGTTCTGCAAGGACGTCCAGAAATCCGGAACGTACGCATGGATGGCATGCACCTGCGGAGACGAAGCGGCATTCACCCCGGAAATGCTCGCCAAGGCACTGTCCGCAAGAAACATTCCGCTGAAAGGCATATGGAGCGTCATAATGCCCAATAATTACGTGCTGCTGCCCGGATTCAACGTTGACAATAAAGAGGTGGAAAAATCCAAACTCGAAGCCGCACCGGCACGCATAGACGCGATAGCCGAGGCAATAGCCCGGAAAGAAACGTGCATCGATATAGTCCGCGGAAAACACGCTTCTTTCAAAAGCAAGATGGTCTATCCCCTTTTCAAACGCTGGGGGATATTCCCACGACGGTGGAGATGGACACCTGAGTGCATCGGCTGCGAGCAATGCGCCGTAACCTGCCCTATGGGCAACATACGGATGCAAAACGGCCACCCCTTATGGGGCGACAGGTGCGTGTCATGCCTCGCATGCTACCACATCTGCCCTACCCACGGAGTGGCCTACGGAAATGCCACACGCATCAAAGGACAGTATATCTGCCCCTTGAAGAAATAATCAGTAGCCATTGCGGGAACGCGTCTTGGCGGAATTGTACTGGCACACGCTTCCGGCAATCAGCATCACGACGGCAATGCCGCCGAGCCACCAAGTGGCAGCCACGCTCGAAATGAAACAAGAGATGACAAGCAGGACGAATCCTATTGCATAGCAGATGATGGAAAGTGTTTTCATAGCTTTAAGTTTTTTCGTTTATTGTGATAACAATCGGATTCCCACCTATGTTTAAGCCATCCACCAAAGATGCGCGCCGACCATACACGGAAATTAGATCCAGTCCATTTCAGTTATGGGCGGCATCCTGTGGGACTATGAGCCAACTGCGATAGGAATCGCCCAACCGCGCTACCTGCCGTCTCCAATAGGCGTTGCCAGTCCCTTGGAGCAGAGCTGAGGCCGGTTCATGCCGCTCCAACGCCCAGCTTTTGCCCAGAAGCTCGCTTTCGAGCTGATTGGACTGCCATCCACTGTAGCCGAGGAAAAAGCGCATCCGCCCTTCCACCTCCCCTCCGGAATCGACATATTCAACCACATCATCCATATTGGCTCCTACGAAAATGCCGGGGAGAATCTCCTTACAGCCTTTGAATACATCGCCGAGAGTATGAAGCATGAACAGCCTCTCCAAATCAACCGGGCCGCCAGCGAAAAGAGGGACTCGCTTTCCACCTTCCCATTTAGGAATCAGATCCTGCATTGAAAGCGAGGTCTTATGATTCAACACAAGCCCCATATATCCCGACGAAACGTCAGCATCAAGTATCAGTATGACCGACCGGCGGAATATGCCTTCCTGCATCAATGGCTCGGCCACCAAAACGTCTCCTTTGGAAATGTCTGTCCTCGAAGCGTCAGGACGGCTGAAAAGCAATGACTCGATGTCCATAAACAAGCGTTTTATATGTATAACAAAACGTGGAAGCAACCGGATATTGTATAGCGGGAACATTGCGGATTTTGATGATAGGAGAAAAATGAGTACTTTTGCACTGCCAAAATACACTGGGGCATATATGAAAGTACTTAAATTCGGAGGAACTTCGGTCGGAACGGCCGAAAGCCTGACATATGTCAAACACATCGTGGAAAGCGGAGAAGACCGTATGGTTGTGGTCGTTTCCGCTCTCGGCGGCCTGACCGACAAGCTATTGGCCACGGCAGCACTCGCCTCTTCAGGCGACCAACGGTATAAGGACAATATGCTTTCAATCGCCGAAAGGCACCGCGGCATAATAACGGCAATCATAGCCCCGGAGTTTCAGGACGAGGTCTCATCCACCGTGGAGCCGATGCTTGAAGAGCTTGGCAAGCTCTATGACGGCGTTGCCCTGATCGGAGAACTCCCCGACCAGACGCTCGACAGGATAGTGAGCTTCGGGGAACGCATGTCGTCAGTAATCGTCAGCCGGATGATTCCCGGCGCGACGCACTTCAATTCTCTCGACATCATAAAGACGGAAAAATGGTTCAACAAGAACATCGCCGATACCGTGCTCACCGACAGAAACATCAAAGAGACTTTGAGTCTCTGCAAGTCGAAAGTGGCTGTCATCGGAGGTTTCATTTCCACTGACAGGGATTCTGGAGAAATCACCAACCTCGGACGCGGAGGAAGCGATTACACCGCCGCCTTGGTGGCCGCAGCCCTTGATGCCGACTGCCTTGAGATATGGACCGACGTGGACGGATTCATGACCGCCGATCCGCGCATCATCCCTCAGGCACAGGTCATCGACCGCCTGTCTTTCGTGGAGAGCATGGAACTGTGTTCGTTCGGAGCCAAAGTGGTCTATCCCCCTACAATATATCCGGTGTTCCACAAAAACATACCGATACGCATACTGAACACTTTCAGAAGCACGGCCCCCGGGACCTGGATCACAGACAAAGCCGCAAATCTCGGTGAGGCAAAAGGAGTAACGTCAGTGCGAAAGATTTCAATCATCGAGATTGAAGGGAAAAGTGCCGAGAACGTGCCGGAAATCAATTCCCGCACATTCAATTCCTTGGCAAAAAGCGGAATCAGCGTCAAGCTCGTGTCCCAACCCACTGCCGACAGCTCATTCTCATTCGCCGTATCCACCTCCGACTCCCAACGCTCGGCCAAAGCCTTGGAACAAGAATTCGCTCCGGATATGGAAACCGGCGAGATAAGCCGCATACAGGCAACCGACGGAATGGCCATAATCGCAATCGTGGGCGAAAACATCGGCCACGAATCCGGGACTGGCCCCAGAATACTCAACTCGCTGCAAAGGGCCGGAATAAGCGTAGCCGCGTCATCCCACGGGGCTTCTGCCATGAGCCATGCATACGTGGTTGCGGAAACGGACGCGGACAATGCATTGCGGATAATACACGAAACGTTTTTTGAAAAAAGCTGAGAAAAGAGCATGGAAATAAAGAATTCCAAATACCTGATAAGCAACGCAGACGTCAACAAGTGTCCTGACACCGATGTCCCTGAATATGCCTTCATAGGCCGAAGCAACGTCGGCAAGTCGTCCCTGATAAACATGCTCACACGCAACAAGGGACTCGCAAAGACTTCACAGACTCCCGGCAAGACATTGCTAATAAACCATTTCTGCATAAACGACGGGGACTGGAACATCGTAGACCTGCCGGGATACGGATATGCCGCAAGAGGCAAAAAGCAGCGGGAGGAAATCAGGCGCATCATCGAAGACTACATACTCCAACGCCACCAGCTCACTTCCCTTTTCGTGCTGCTCGACATACGCCACAAGCCGCAAGCCGTAGATCTTGAGTTTCTGCGTTGGCTCGGAGAAAACGGAGTCCCCTTTGCAATCATCTTCACCAAGGCCGACAAACTCAGCAAGACTGCCGGAGAATCCAATGTGAGTGCCTACAAAAAGGAACTAATGAAGGAATGGGAAGAGCTTCCGCCGACATTCATCACATCTTCGGAAAAAAAGACAGGACGCGACGAAGTGCTTGACTATATCGACTCAATAAACATAAGCCTGAAAAAAGCCAAATCACAAGAAACTCCTCTCTAACACCATCCATAGCCACGACATCATGAATCTTGAAAAGCTCATCAACGGAAGAAGCCGTTTTTCGGAAATCATCCGTTTCGGAATAGTAGGAGGAATAGCCACGTTGCTTCAGATTGGCTTGTATTTCGTATTCCTGCATACCGTCGGCGTAAAACCCGTGATAGCCACCATAATCAGCTACGCGATAAGCTTTGTCTTCAACTTTTTCCTTTCGAGTTATTTCACGTTTCATTCAAGCCCTAACGCAAAAAAGGGGCTCGGTTTCACGCTCAGCCACCTGTTCAACATGGGCATGCAGACAGGGCTCGTGGCGATTTTCGCAAAGATAATCGGGCCTTCCCTCGCCATACTCCCGGCCATCGCAATAAGCTTTCCCATAAATTACCTTCTTGTGCGCTTTGCGTTCACGGCCAAGATATTCAAAGGCAGCTCAGAAAAATCGGGGAAACCCGACTTTTGACAACAGCACGTGGTCATAGCGGATTTTGGGAAGAGGACATTCGGTTGCCGTGAATCCTTGAACCAGTCGCCGCTATGGCAATAAACTGCGGGGATTTGCGTTGTTCAATATGACGTAAATGACGTTTCTGCAAATGAAAATCCTCGCATACATAAACAGGCCATCTGTGTTTTTGCTGGCTTGTGCCACATATCTTCCCGTAGCAGCCGCCCCGGTGGAAATATCTTCCGGTAATTTCAGCGCAATCACAATAGAACCAGTGCGGGAATCCGGACTCAACGACATATTCATCGTCAATGAGAGCGGGACAGTATCGGTTTCATACACTGCAACGTCTGCTTCTTCCTCCCCAAAATGGTACAGATATTCCTCTCTCGGAGGAGGACATGCCGAAGAAATCCAAGGCGTTAGCTACGACGGAAACGTCTCCTCGGTTTCAAATGCCGAAACAGATATGGGATACATCATCGAGGACAACGACAACCGCTATTATTTCTGGATAGTTGGATATGGACGTCATCAGTTCTCTGTCAATTCCGTTACGGTATCGGAAGAATCAGGATGCAACCAGACAATACTTGACATTGACGGCTCAGGAGAAGAGATACACTACTACGGCATAAACGGACGACGTTTCACGCTGAGCCGCGAAATCGAAGTCAGTTTCCTGAATCTCGAATGGGACGACGAACAATCGGATTTCATTCAGACAGAGCAGATCAAGACCATTGAAAGCATCAACCATCAGGTGTTTCTTACGCCTCCGGCTTATTGCAACACGGTTTTCACAGTCTCTGGCGATCGCTTTATGAAAGAATGGGGAATAGGGAAAACCATATCTTCCCAACCTTATGTCCCTGTAGCTGTCGATTGCCGTACCATCGCCGAACAGGTTTCTTCCGGAGACACTGAGAACTCAAACCAAATCAGCGGCGGGACAGAAGGACTCGGAGGCTCAGCTCCGGCGGAAATAAATTTTACCGCTTTCATCACTGATGCAGTGATACATACCGAGTGGCAGATGAGCCGGGACGGCAATTTCCAGAACATCGATTACCGTATCAGCGGCCAAGACCTGAATTTCGTTTTCCGTGACGAAGGCACCATATATGCGCGCTTCGTGGGAAGCAATTCCGACGGTTCCTGCGAGACATACGGCGAGACATATACAGTCAACATCGGAGCTTCCGAACTCAAATGCCCCAACGCGTTCTCTCCCGGCGCATCGGAGGGAGTCAACGACGAATGGAAAGTCTCATATCGCTCCATCATCGAATTCGAATGCTGGATATTTGACCGTTACGGGACGCAGCTATACCATTTCTCCGACCCTGAAGGCGGTTGGGACGGCAAATACAGAGGAAAGATTGTCAGTCCCGGCGTGTACTACTATGTGATAAAAGCAAAAGGAGCCGACGGGAAAGAGTACAAGCGGAGCGGCGACATAAACATCATCCGCTCCAAAGGACGCAAAGGCACATCCGGCGGAGGCGGAGCCGTTCCGACAGAATGATGCAGCCTGCCGTCCCGCTATCAACCAAAGAAACCTTCAATGCAAGACATACGCGACACACCATCCGGCAGCGTAGACGTATTCGGTGCCAGAGTGCATAATCTCAAAAACATAGACGTAAGCATACCGCACGGCTCTCTCACCGTAGTAACCGGACTCAGCGGATGCGGGAAATCTTCGCTCGCTTTCGACACAATATTTGCCGAAGGCCAGCGACGTTATATCGAGACTTTCTCCGCATATGCACGCAATATGCTCGGAAACCTCGAACGTCCCGACGTTGACAAAATCACAGGGCTTTCACCCGTAATCAGCATAGAACAAAAGACGGTAAACAAGAATCCTCGTTCCACAATAGGCACCACCACTGAAATATACGATTTTTTCCGCCTGCTTTACGCCCGCCTCGGTGAGGCAAGAAGCTACATTTCCGGCCTGCCGATGGTGAAATACAGCAAGGACAAAATCGTTGACCTTATAGCTGAAAAATATGACGGGAAAAAGATTTATGTGCTTGCTCCTCTTGTCAAAAACAGAAAGGGACATTACAAGGAGCTTTTCGAGAACCTGCGCAAAAAAGGCTACCTGAATGTGCGCATAGACGGTGAACTGCGGGAACTTTCCTACGGGCTGAAGCTTGACCGATACCGCAACCACTCTGTCGAGCTTGTCGTGGACAGGCTGAAAGTGAAGGCAGAAGACCTTCAGCGTCTGCGGCAGACCGTGGACGATTCCCTGAAGCAAGGAGACAGACAACTGATGGTGATGGATATAGAAACCGGAGACGTGCGCCACTACAGCCAACAGCTGATGGATCCCGAAAGCGGCATATCGTATCCAGAGCCTGCACCACACAGTTTCTCGTTCAACTCACCTCAAGGCGCATGCCGGAGGTGCAAAGGTCTCGGATACGTCAATATTGTGGATTGCGCCAAAATAATCCCCGACGACTCCAAGTCAATCCACGAGGGCGGAATCACACCGCTCGGGAAATACAAGAATTCCTTGGTTTTCTGGCAAATCGAGGCCATTTGCCGTATGCACGGCACAGACATCAAGAAGCCAATACGAGACCTTCCGGAAGAAGCCATGGAAGAAATCCTCGGAGGCACAGACGTAAAGCTCGACCTGCGCAATGAGACGCTTTCAACGAGCCGTTATGACGTGCCTTATGAAGGACTTGTAAAATACATAGAGATGCAGCAGAGCCTCGATGCCGGCGCAGAAGCCAACAAATGGAGCGGACAGTTCTTTTCACGCACCGTCTGCCCGGAATGCCTTGGCAACCGGCTCAACAAGGTTTCGCTCCATTATTTCATCGACGGGAAAAGCATAGCTGACGTAGCCAATATGGATCTTTCGGATCTTTACGAATGGACTGACGGGCTTGAAGACCGTGTAGACCCGCAACGCCGCAAAGTGGCGGAAGAAGTGCTGAAGGAAATACGCAGCCGCCTCGGATTCCTCCTTGACGTAGGCCTCCACTATCTTTCCCTCAACCGTTCATCCTCTTCGCTGAGCGGCGGAGAAAGCCAACGCATCAGACTGGCCACCCAGATCGGTTCGCAGCTGGTCAACGTGCTTTACATCCTTGACGAGCCGTCCATCGGACTGCATCAGCGAGACAACGTGAGACTTATAGAGTCTTTGAAGAAGCTTCGCGACATCGGCAACACGATAATTGTCGTTGAGCATGACAAAGATATAATGGAACACGCCGACTACATAGTGGACATAGGCCCCGGCGCAGGACGAAAAGGCGGACAGGTGGTGTTCCAAGGCACACCTAAGGCCATGCTCGAAGCAAAAACTTTGACTTCCGACTACATCTCCGGCCGCAAAATGATTGAAATTCCAAAGCAACGACGCGAAGGAAACGGCAAGACTCTCGAAATAAAGGGCGCGTCGGGACATAACCTTAAGAATGTAGACCTTAAGCTGCCGCTCGGAAAGTTCATTTGCATTACCGGGGTCAGCGGCTCCGGCAAGTCGAGCCTTATAAACGGGACTCTGCATCCCATCCTAAGCAAACACATATACCGCTCAATCGCCGAACCGCTTCCCTACCGGGAAGTGTCCGGCCTGGAGAATATCGACAAGGTCGTTACAGTAGACCAGTCGCCGCTCGGCAAGTCTCCGCGATCCAATCCGGCCACATACACCGGGGTCTTCGCAGACATCCGCAAGCTCTTCGTGTCGCTCCCCGACGCAAAACTGAGGGGATACAAACCCGGACGCTTCTCCTTCAACGTTGCTGGCGGACGATGCGAGACATGCAAAGGCAACGGCTACAGGACCATTGAGATGAACTTCCTCCCTGACGTGCTCGTCCCCTGCGAGGAATGCCACGGAAAACGCTACAACCGTGAGACGCTTGAAGTGCGCTTCAAGGGCAAATCAATAGCCGACGTGCTCGATATGACAGTCAACCAGGCCGTGGAATTCTTCGAGAACGTCCCTGCAATACTTAAGAAAATAAAAGTCCTTCAGGAAATAGGCCTCGGATACATAAAGCTCGGACAGCCATCAAGCACTCTCAGCGGGGGAGAGAACCAACGAGTGAAACTTGCCACAGAGCTTGCCAAAAAAGACACCGGGAAAACGCTCTTCATTCTCGACGAACCGACCACCGGCCTTCATTTTGAGGACATTCGCGTACTGCTCGGCGTAATCAAAAAAATAACCGACCGGGGAAACACGATGGTAGTGATCGAACACAACCTCGATGTCATAAAGTCTGCCGACTATATAATCGACCTCGGTCCGGAAGGCGGGCGCGAAGGCGGACGGATCATAGCCGAGGGCACGCCAGAGGAAGTGGCCAGCCTCGACACAAACACGGCTCTCTTTCTGCGTGCAGAGCTGCAGGAGGGGGTTGCGCAACTTGAATAAAATGACTAACTTTGTGAAATAAATATTTTACCGACATCCCACACGAATGAAAAAATTGTTTTTCAGCACATTGACTGCTATGACTCTTTCTATGTTCGCTGCCCCTGCAACTGCATCGGCAGCCAATCCGCTCGTGGAGTCATCAAAAGCTCCTTTCGAGACTGTACCTTTCAACGTCATAACCCCTCAGGATTATGAAAACGCAATCATGGAAGGCATCAGACTCCAGAACCAGGAAATCAGTGCCATAACAAGACAACGGTCAACCCCGACCTTCGAGAACACGATTGCGGCCCTTGACAGGTCTGGCAAAGTACTCAACAAGGCCGTGCTTGCATTGTCCAACGTAGAACACGCGGTAGGCGACACCGTACTGATGAACATCATGACAAAAGTAACGCCTGTGCTATCTGAGCATTCTGCCGAAATAATGCTTAATGAACCGCTGTGGCAACGTGTCAAAGAGGTGTACGACCGCAGAGACCAACGGAATGACCTCACTCCTGAAGAACAAAGACTCATAAACGAGACTTACCAGAACTTTGTAGAATCAGGAGCTTCGCTCGAAGGCAAGGATCGTGAACGATACAAAACACTGGTCAAGGAACTTTCAGACCTTACGCTTCGCTTCGCACAGAACATCACAAACGGCATGAAAGCACCTGAAAGAAGACTCTGGGTAAAGGCCGACCAGCTCGGAGGGCTTCCGGAATCAATCATAGCTGCGGCAAGAGCCGAAGCCAAGGAAATGATTGAAGCCGAGGGAAAGACCGATGACGGCTCAATGTACGTTTTCACTGTCTTCGCCCCATCCTACGGGCCTTTTATGAAGTATTCCACCAACCGGGACTTAAGGGAATCGCTATACCGCCTCTACAACTCACGCAACAACGGAGGCGAATTTGACAATACTCAAATACTTAAAGACATTGCCAATGTCCGTCTCGAAATAGCCAAGATATTCGGATGCAAGAACTTTGCCGAATATCAGCTCAAGCGCACCATGGCCGGGACTCCTGAAACCGTAGAAAAATTCCTTGCGCAGCTCAACGAGGCTTACAATCCGGCCATGAAAGCCGAACTGAAGGAAATAGAAGATTTCGCACGTAAGACTGAGGGCGCCGACTTCAAGCTGATGCCTTGGGACTATTCCTTCTGGGCCGACAAGCTCAAAAATGAACGATATGCGTTCAATGATGAGGACATGAAGCCTTACTTTGAACTGAACCATACCATAAAAGGAGTTTTCGGACTCGCTGAAAAGCTCTACGGATACAAATTCAAGGAGAACAAGAACATACCCGTATATCATCCTGACGTGAAAGCATACGAGGTATACGACGGCAAGAACCTGATAGGCATCCTTTACGCAGATTTCTATTTCCGTCCCGGCAAAGCCCCCGGTGCATGGATGACTGAATTCCGCCCCGAATCCAAAGATGATGAAGGGAAAAAGACGATTCCGCTCATTTCAATCGTTTGCAATTTCTCTAAACCTGTTGGCAACGAAGCGGTACTTCTCACGCCGATGGAAGTGGAGACATTCCTTCACGAGTTCGGACATGCACTCCACGGATTGTCGGCCGACACCAAATACTCTTCGCTCAGCGGCACCAACGTTTACCATGATTTCGTAGAGCTTTTCTCCCAGTTCAATGAGAATTATCTGACCGAAAAGAAGTTCCTCGACGGATTCGCCAAGCATTACAAGACCGGCAAGGCCATGCCTCAGGAACTCATCGACAAGTTCGTGAGGGCTTCACGATTCGGAGCGGCATACGCATGCCTGCGCCAATTGGGCTTCGGCTACCTTGACATGGCTTACTACACCATAGATAATCCTCTTCGCGCATCAACCGACATCGAGGCTTTCGAAAAGAATGCCCAAGAGCCTGTACGCGTATTCGATGCAGTGGAAGGATGCATGTCCTCACCATCTTTCGGCCACATCTTCTCCGGCGGATACGCATCGGGATATTACGGCTACAAGTGGGCCGAGATGCTTGACGCCGATGCTTTTGCAGCATTCAAGGAAAAGGGGATATTCGACAAAGCCACTGCCAAGAAATTCCAGAAGATGCTCCGCAGCGGCGGCACAATAGACCCTATGGAGCTTTATATAGAGTTCCGTGGTCAGAAACCGACAATCGATGCACTGCTTGAGCGCGACGGCTTGAAGCAATGAGCAGCTTGACATAACGACAAATAATCCGGAGAAAGCACTGAGCAATAAGGCAAAAAGCTCAACCAAAAGTGCTTTCTCCGTTTATTGTAGACGCTATATAGCCAAACACCCTTGATATTCAACAGCTTCGCATATCTGCTATTTCTGCCTGCAGTCTTTCTCATCTACTGGCTTGTCTGCAGAAACCGCAACTCCCGCAATTGGTTCATTGTAGGGGCAAGCTGGTTCTTCTACGGATGGTGGAGCTGGAAGTTCCTGTCATTGTTGATATTGTCCACTGTGTGCAGCTTTGCGAGCGGACTGCTGATAGGAAAGATGCTTGACGGACAAAAAAGGAAAAAAGCAAAGATTTTCCTGACTGCAAACATCATCCTTAACCTCGGGGTTTTGTTCCTCTTCAAGTATTTTGATTTCTTCACTTCATCTTTTACGGCTCTCTTCGACGCTTTCGGAATCCACCTCGATTGGGTTTCGCTCAACCTGGTTCTTCCAATAGGGATTTCGTTCTATACGTTCCAGGCATTGAGCTATTCCATCGACGTTTATCGCGGCGATATGGCACCTACGCGCGATGCAGGTGCTTTTTTCGCCTATATCAGCTTCTTCCCCCAGCTTGTGGCCGGTCCGATAGAGAGAGCCACCAATCTGATTCCCCAATTCTCCCGGGTTCAGACGTTTTCATATTCCGACGGAGTGGAGGGAATGAAGATGATACTTTGGGGGCTTTTCAAGAAAATGCTCGTGGCCGACAACTGTGCCATTGCGGCCAATTACGTGTTCGGGAATTATGAAAATGTCGGAAGCCTTACGCTTTGGTACGGTGTTTTCATGTTTTCAATGCAGATTTACGGAGATTTCTCAGGTTACAGCGACATAGCCATAGGCTCCGCCCGTCTGTTCGGAATCCGCTTGATGCAGAATTTCCACACGCCTTATTTTTCGCGCTCCATTAAAGAGTTTTGGAGACGATGGCACATATCTCTTTCTTCGTGGCTCCGGGATTATCTTTATTATCCGCTTGGAGGGAGCCGGTGCGGAAAGCACAGACACGCACGAAACCTGTTTATCGTGTTTCTCGCAAGCGGGCTATGGCACGGGGCAAACTTAACATTCCTGTGCTGGGGTGCATACCAAGCCATTTTCATAATTCCCGGAATATATCTGAAAAGACTCGGCAAAGTTGACGTAAACTACTCACGGGCAAAGCATTTAGCCGCGATATTCTGTACATTCATAATAGTCATGATCGGATGGATGGTTTTTCGCGCTCCGGATATGTCTACAGCGGCGGATTTCCTGATTCGTATGTTCTCTGGCATTGCAGGAAACAACCTTCCTGAAAAGAGTGCACTTATCTGGGTAGCAGCCCTTCTGTCATCAGACTTCTTTATGCAAGACAGAAGGCACGGTCTGGATTTCCCTGAGAAAGGAATATGGAAATACAGAGCCTTCAGATGGTTGACATACGTGATTCTGTTTATGGCAGTGCTGATATTTTCCGGATCAGAAAAACAATTCATCTACTTCCAATTCTGATGCACGATGAAAAAGTTTCTGCTCAACATATAGGCATTTTCCGCCATCATACTCGCTCTTCTGTGCATCGGCGAAGTGTCCGTCCGCTCAATCCCGAATCCTTATTCCACAAAAAAGAAAGCCATCAGGGACTTAGGCAAAACCACTGAAACCATAGTCCTCGGAAGCTCGCATTCCTACTATGGAATAATCACAGACAGCCTTGAGAATGCCTTGAATCTTGCATGTGTGTCTCAGATATACGAATATGACTACAGGATACTGGGAAAATACATCAATGAATTCCCTAATCTGAAGAACGCAATCATTGTCGTGTCTTATTTTTCCTTTTTCGAGCCGCCTTTTGAAAGAGGATACTGGGAAAGCGAGATTTATTACAAAATATACCTTGACATCGACAAATACCCGGACTATTCCTACAGGAACTTTGAACTATCCCACTTTGAGTCTTATTCCGGCAAACTGTCCAAAAAGCTGATGAACAAACCTCTTCCGGCAACTTCTCCCGCCGGATTCGGACTTGACTTCAGACATTCAAATCCTGTTACTCCTGAAGCGGGCAGAGACAGGGCCGAAGGACATTCAACAATGCCACTCGGATATGAAACATACAACCGGAATTATTTTGAAGCACTGATTAAAACATGCATAGAGCGCAACGTAACCCCGATCCTCATTACAGTTCCGGCACACAAACACTATTACGAAGCCTTCAACCCGGCACAGCATGAACGTATGCAGCTTATTATCAGACAATACTGCAATAAATACGGAATAAAGCACTACGATTTCCTCAAAGACAAAAGGTTTGACGACGCGGATTTCTACGACCAAGACCATCTGTGCCAGAATGGGGCAAAAAAGTTCACCCGGATAATCAAGGAAATACTGTCCGAAACCAAATAGATTCAGAATTGAACATTTGATGGTGTGGCTTGTATTGCATATAGATGCTTGCATCGAACCACAAAATTTAACAAAAACTTCAAATGTCAAAGATAACTGAAAAACTGGCTCTCGAATATCATGAAGAGGGCCGACCGGGAAAGATTGAAGTCGTGCCGACGAAACCGTATCGTTCGCAACACGATCTTTCCCTCGCCTATTCCCCCGGTGTGGCATATCCTTGCCTCGAAATAGAAAAGAATCCCGCCGATGCATACAGATACACCGATAAAGGCAACCTTATAGGCGTCATTTCCAACGGCACCGCAGTGCTTGGCCTCGGCGACATAGGGCCGCTCGCCGGAAAGCCGGTCATGGAGGGGAAAGCCCTCCTTTTCAAAGTATTCGCCGGACTTGACGCATTCGACATCGAAATAGATGAAAAAGACCCCGGGAAACTCGTGGAAATCATCAAAAGCATCTCTCCCACTTTCGGCGGCATCAACCTCGAAGACATAAAAGCTCCTGAATGCTTTGAGGTGGAACGCCGTCTCAAGGAGGAATGCAGCATACCTGTCATGCACGACGACCAACACGGGACTGCCATAATCTCCGGAGCGGGATTACTGAACGCGCTTGAGATACAAAACAAGAGAATTGGCGACATACGCCTTGTGGTCAACGGGGCTGGAGCTGCCGCAATAAGCTGCACGCGCCTTTACATATCTTTGGGTGTGAATCCGGCCAACATAGTGATGTGCGACTCTAACGGGGTAATAAGGACTGACCATGAGCACCTTTCTCCACAAAAACAGGAATTCGCCACTTCCCGAGACATTCACACACTTGCCGAAGCAATGAAGGATGCCGACGTGTTCCTCGGCCTTAGCGTGGCAGATGTCGTAACGCCCGATATGCTTAAGTCCATGGCTCCGAAGCCGATCGTATTCGCCCTCGCCAACCCGCAGCCTGAAATCAGCTACGAGGCGGCCATGGATTCGCGCGACGACATCATAATGGCCACCGGAAGAAGCGACTATCCCAATCAGATAAACAATGTGATAGGATTTCCTTACATTTTCCGTGGAGCCCTCGACTGCCAGGCCACAGGAATCAACGACACCATGAAGATTGCCGCAGTCCATGCGATTGCCGACCTCGCCAAAGAACCGGTGCCGTCAATCGTAGATGACGCATATGGAGACGTATCCATATCATTCGGAAGAGACTACATACTGCCCAAAGCTCTTGATCCCAGGCTTCTGACCCGTGTCGCACCGGCCGTGGCCAAAGCCGCAATGGAATCCGGCACGGCCCGACGACAGATCGAGGACTTCGATTCCTACCGCGAACATCTATCAAAACTGATGGGAGACCGCGGACAACTGATGCGACACATTTCTGAACTTGCATCCAGAAATCCCAAACGGGTGGTGTTCTCTGACGGCAACGACACAAATGTAATCAAAGCCGCAATCAGGCTCGCCCACGACGGAATATGTGTTCCAGTATTGCTCGGAAACCCTGAAAAGATTCATTCCTTTGCCAAGGCAATGAAGACAGACCTTGCAGGAATAGAGATCATCGATGTCAGAAGCGACAAATGTGCCGACACACGGAAAAGATACGCCGGTCTGCTTGCTGAAATGAAAGGCCGCGAAGGCATGACTCTCGACGAGGCCAAAGAAAAACTATGGAACAGGTCGTGGTTCGGAATCATGATGCTCGCTGCATCCGACGCAGACGCACTCATAGAAGGGACTTATTCAGCCGCCAACAAATCGGCATCGGTAGCTGCCGACATAATCGGGATTCGCGAAGGCTTCGGGCATTTCGCAACCATGCACATAGTAAACACGGCCCGCGGAACGTTCTTCCTTGCCGACACGTCCATAAATCCGGTAGCCGACTGCAGCACTCTTGTGGACATAGCCAGACTGACCGACCGTGCCGTAAGGTTTTTCGGACACGAACCCGTAACGGCCATGCTGTCCTACAGCAACTTCGGCTCCAATTCCGACGAAGAGGAACCACGCCGTTGCTCAGAAGCAGTGAAAATCCTTCATGAGAGCCATCCTGAGATACTGGTTGACGGAGAGATGCAGGTCAACTTCGCCCTCGACACTCAACTAAGGGATTCCACCTACCCTTTCAACAAACTTAAAGGCAAGGATGTCAACACCTTGATTTTCCCGACACTCGGCGCAGCCAATTCTGCCTACCGCATCCTTTTGGCGATGGGGGCGGGAGACGTAATAGGCCCGATACAGATGGGGCTGAAAAAGCCGGTGCATTTCATCCACCGCAACTCATCTGTACACGATATTGTGAACCTCGCCACAATCGCGTCGCTCGATGCCGCATGTCCAATCCGCAAATAAATCCGGACAAAAATCATACAAACACATCGCTATGCTATGCACTGAAAGAGGACATGCCAAAGGCATGTCCTCTTTGTTCCATCTGTGATACGGACTATGAATCAGCCCGTTGCCAGCCCTCTGTGCTTGTGTCAGTCGAGGTCGTAGAGAAGCTTGTCGCGGAGCAAGTCCAAGAACCCACTGTCCACACCGTGCTGGACAAGCACTTTAATATCCTCTTTCATTGCCTTGTCAAACTCCTCGATACCGCCGAGGCGTATAGACTCTTTATAACATCCTGCGGCCTCCTTTATCCTTGTTTCTGCCAATGCAAGATGGCCGGCATTCAGATAATCGGCTGCATTCGGGGAGGTAAGCAGCAAGCGGGCATACCTTTCGCGGCTCTTTTCGTGATTGCCAGACAAGAACTCACACCACGCAATTGCCCTGTCAGCATTCTGGTTGTCGGGTTGGAGATAGTTTATCTTGTAATACACCTTCAGAGCCGCTTCTATGTCTCCTGAAGCATAAAGGGAATTGGCTCGATGCATCAGAAGCACACCGTTATCCGGATCCGATTCGAGCAACCTCCCATACAAGACCGCAGCCTCGGCGAAACGCCCAGTATGCCTGCTGCATTGGGCGAGCCTGCGCATAAGCCACTTGCTCTCCGGATTCACAAGCAAAGCTTCCTGATAGACTGAATAGGCACGGTCATACATCTTAAGCTGCTGGTAGCAATACCCTATCTTTTCCTTTATGCGTTTGCCTGAATCATCATCGGCCAACGGCAACAGGGAAAGGGCTTCTGTGTAGAGTTTGCGTGAAAAATAGAATTCCCCCACTATGTAGGTGAACTCATCATTCTTCACGACATCCCACAGCAACGGCACTTCGGTCAAGTCAACCGGCGAAGCAAAACAATCCTTTGTCTTGTCCGCACCACCGAAAAGCTTGAAATAACGGTAGAGATTACGGATGAATTTCCGGGCGGATTGAGACACTTCCGCATCGGAGGAAGTCGGAGCCACCGCCGCATTCTCTGAACGCATCTGTTCAAACTGGCTGGACAGGTTAGCGGTCATGGCATCCCTGTATGAAGGCTGCATGCGTTCAAGCGACAAAGCAAACGAATACTTGTCGGAATCGCACATCATCACCGCGCTGTCAAACAAGACTCCTATGGCCGAGCCGCTGAAACTCCGGAAAGACCTGATTTCGCTATGGTTGGCATAAAAAGGCATAAACCAATTGCTGGTCTTGCGAAAGAAACTGAAATCCTTAAGATTTGCAAAAGCCGCCATCATCAGGTCGGCGCCTTCGCTCTGCATTTCCGAAAGGTCTTCGAGTTTGCTTCTTAGCCCCGTCTTTTCAAGCATATCGGCCCATTCAGGATTCTCCTCCATGGCATTGACATCCGAGTCTATAGAAACGTCGCGCATACGCTTCATTATGTCCGGGCGTAGTTTCATCAATTCCGGAATCACCTCCTCGTTCATCTTCTTCCGCGCCCTGTCCGTATCGATTGTCCTTATTATCTCCCTTACCACCAAGCGCATATCCTTGGACAAACGTTCGTCGTCACGCCACAGTTCTATTCGGGAACGCAAATCGCCGGAAGCGGCTCCGCGCACAGGATATGATGCCAAAACCAACGCCACTCCCGTCATTGCGATTCCGCGCAGACCGTCGTCAAACAAGACGTTGCCGCCACAGCCGTCGGCTATATCGGCAAGAATGTCCAGTTTGCGTTCATCGTAACAATGCAGGCTGCCTAAGACAAGTGCAGAAGCAATCAATGTCTTTAGGAAAGCGTCGGTATCATCCGAAATCAACAGCTGCTTCAGTTCAGAGGCGTCCTCCTTGGACAGATGGTATTTCACCCAAACGGCTACGAATATGTCCCCCAACAGGCTCTCCCATTCGCGCCGCAATGACACGGTGTTCTCCTGTTCAGCGGAAGGCACCGGCCCGTAGGATTCCGGACGGAACAAAAGCATCCTGTAAGATTCGGCGAGTTCCGAAAGACTCTCTTTTCTTACTTCCGACATTCTCATTGAAGCAAACCAGTCCAGGCTTGACTCAGGCTTCGCCTTGTCTATTTCGACCATATCGTTGAGACGATGAAGCCGCTCGCGAAGCGAAGCAATCAGCCCCCGGCGCGACTCATCTTCATAACCTTCTGCAAGATAATGAAGCATATACATATATGTCCGCTCTATGTCTTGCAGTTCCGACAGGAAAGACGGAGCCGTCGCGGCCATTGAAGACTCGACTGCGATTATGGCATCGCGAAGCGTGGACCGCTCTATCAGTCGAGATATTTCGGGATGCCGGAGATGTATGTTTTGTGAGGAATCCATAAATGTCTATTATCTGGAATTGTCGCCCGACAGGAAATGCCGACGAAAAAATAATACGTTGGTATAACAAATTACGTGCCAAATAAATCCCCTTTCTTATGCTTTTTTATTAATTTTGCATCGCGGAACCCGCATAAGGGTTCCTTATGTCATTTAAACATTTGAACCACACCTTAATACTGAAAAAACAATGGTTATACAACGTTGGCAATCGCTGCTACTGCTGGCAGCCGCCGTTGCGATGGCTTGCTTCGCTTTCTGCACCATAGGGCAGATTTCAACGGCAGACTACTCTTTGGCTCTTTCCTCGCTTGGATTCAGCTACGAGGGCATACCTACAGGAGACGCACCCTCAGGATGGTTCCAGCACACCTGGTACTTTTTCGCAGTTGCGGTTTTGGGCACAATCCTCCCGTTGTCAGCGATTTTTATGTTCAAAAACTTCAGGCTCCAGAAACAGCTCACCATCGTCTCCATGCTCCTGTCCATGGCAGGATTCTGCATAGCGTTGCTCTTGGGATACAATGCCATAGACGAATCGGCCGTCTCCTGGAACTATTCCGTCCTGTGCGCGCCTGTTATTGCCGTAGTTGCCCTTTGGCTCGCATGGCGTTACATATGCCGCGACCAGAGACTGCTCGCGTCAACCGACAGGCTCAGGTAATCCGCAAAAGCACAATCATAGCCGCAAGAACCGTTTTTTATCAGAATTAATTATTAACTTTGTATGCTCAAACATACAAAGTTTTGTTCCTATGGGCAAATGCCCGAGGAAAACCAACATATTGGCACAACGTCATGGCAAAAGAACTCAAGAACTTCACAAAACGTTCCGACAACTACTCCCAATGGTACAACGAGCTGGTTGTCAAAGCTGATTTGGCCGAACAGTCTGCCGTGCGCGGCTGTATGGTGATCAAGCCTTATGGCTATGCAATCTGGGAAAAGATGCAACGTCAGCTCGACGACATGTTCAAAGCCACAGGGCACCAAAACGCATATTTCCCGCTCCTCATCCCTAAATCGTTCCTCAGCCGCGAAGCCGACCATGTGGAAGGCTTTGCCAAGGAATGCGCCGTGGTAACCCACTACAGGCTCAAGAACGACCCGGAAGGCAACGGAGTGGTGGTGGATCCTGCCGCACGCCTTGAGGAGGAACTGATAATCCGCCCTACTTCCGAGACAATAATCTGGAACACATACAAGAACTGGATACACTCATACCGCGACCTTCCGATACTCGTCAACCAATGGGCAAACGTGTTCCGTTGGGAAATGCGCACACGAATGTTCCTGCGCACAGCCGAGTTCCTTTGGCAGGAAGGGCACACGGCCCACGCCACGCGCGAAGAAGCCGAAGAGGAAGCACGCCGTATGCTCGAAGTTTACGCAAGCTTCGCCCAGGACTATATGGCTGTTCCAGTCATAAAGGGAGTGAAGTCGGCCAACGAACGCTTCGCCGGTGCGCTTGACACATACACCATCGAGGCCATGATGCAGGACGGAAAAGCCTTGCAGTCCGGCACTTCCCATTTCCTCGGTCAGAACTTTGCCAAGGCATTCGACGTAACATTCATGAACAAGGACAACAAACCCGAATACGTATGGGCCTCATCGTGGGGCGTCTCCACACGCCTTATGGGTGCCTTGATCATGACCCACAGCGACGACAACGGCCTCGTTCTCCCGCCGAAGCTCGCCCCGATACAGGTGGTGATTGTTCCCATCTACAAAGACAATGCCCAGCTTCAGGCCATTTCAGAAAAAGTCAATCCGCTTGTCGATGAACTTCGCAAACGCGGGATAAGCGTCAAATATGATGATGCAGACAACCGGCGTCCCGGATTCAAGTTCGCTGACTATGAAGTAAAGGGAGTCCCTGTGAGGCTCGCAATCGGTGCGCGCGACCTTGAAAACGGCACAGTCGAAATCATGCGCCGCGACACGCTCGAAAAGGAAACCGTGGCTTTCGACGGAATAGTGGACGAAACCGCCCGTCTGCTCGACGACATACAATCCAACCTCTTCAAAAAGGCTCTCGACTTCCGCGAGTCAAAGACCTGCGAAGTCGACTCTTACGATGATTTCAAGAAAAAGATTGAAGAAGGAGGCTTCATCCTCGCCCACTGGGACGGCACCCCGGAAACAGAAGAGAAAATCAAGGAGGAGACAAAAGCCACAATACGATGCATTCCTATGGATGGGGACACCACTCCGGGGAAATGTATGGTAACAGGCAAGCCATCGCAGCGCCGAGTGATTTTCGCCCGGTCTTACTGACACATACGGATTCGGACTGTCGCACGCAGTGCGTTCAGTCTGAATCCGCTTTTCATATTCCAACAAATTAACCTGACAACCACATTTCTGTAATGACGGCATATTCAAAATACCTGACAGCCACAGCCATCGTGGCCACTGCATTCTCTTCAAACGCCCTCACTCCCGAAGACTTCTGCGACCCCAAAATCGCTGCCCCGGCGGCAATAACGGCGATGAAGCCCTTGGCCGACGGAGTGAGCTATGCGGCCATTTCTTCCGACAAGTCATCAATTGAGACTTACAGCTACAAGACCGGAAAGAAAACCGGGGAACTGTTTTCAGTGCAGGGAATCAAAGGCGACCTCAAGATAGAATCCTTCGACGGATATTCCATATCTGAAAACGAAAGGAAGATTCTCCTTTGGAACAATGTAAACAAGATATACCGTCATTCATTCACAGCCGACTATTACGTCTATGACGTGGCGAGAGGGACTCTGAAACAAGTGTCTGCCGCCGGCCCACAACGCGGTGCCGTGCTTTCACACGACGGAAGGATGGTGGCATACACACGCGAAAACAACATTTTCATTTCCAATCTCGACTACGGCACAGACAACGCGATAACCAACGACGGGAAAACCAACGAAATAATATACGGAACGCCCGACTGGGGATATGAAGAGGAATTCGGCGTAGTCAACACCATACATTGGAGTCCTGACGACAATATGCTTGTGTTCATGCGCTTCGATGAATCCAAAGTTCCCACCTACTCTTTCGACGCATACAAGAGTTTTTGCGAGGAAAACCCGGATTCAGATCCGTATCCTGCTCAATACCGCTACAAGTACCCTCTTGCAGGCTACCCGAACTCAATAGTGTCGCTGCATTCATACGACCTAAACAACAGGGTTACAAAAAAGATGGATCTTCCTCTTGAAGAGACCGACTATATTCCTTCGGTAGGTTTCGCCGGAGACAAGGTGATGGCCATGGTGCTCAACCGCGACCAGAACCACCTGACGCTCTATTCAGTCAATCCGGCATCAACCGTCGCAAAACCCATTCTTACGGAAAAAAGCCAGGCTTGGCTGTCGCCTGACGCCTACCAGATGGTGAGCTATCAGAAAGACTATTTCGTGATCGGGAGCGACAAGTCCGGCTATCGGCACTTGTACAAATATGCATATACCGGATCTCTCATATCCCAGCTGACCAAAGGAGACTTCAACATAACGGAACTATACGGATTCGACAAAAACGGAAACGCATACGTTCAGGGAACTATGCTCGGAGCCATCAACCGCAACGTTGCCCGTTTGGACAAAAACGGAAAAATGTCAATCCTGCACCAGAACCCTGGCTTTGAAAGCGCCTCTTTCAGTTCTGACTATTCTTACTATGTACGTACATTCAGCGACATCGACACTCCTACCCAATACACACTTTGGTCTTCCAAAGGCTCGAAAATCGCAGAACTTGAGATGAACCGTACATACGCGGCCAAATATGCGGACGCGCCAAAGAAAGAACTCCTGAAAGTGAAGAATGCCGTAGGCGAAGAGATGGATGCCTACATAATAAGGCCTTCCGACTTCGACCCTAACAAAAAATACCCGCTCTTGACATACCAGTACAACGGACCTGACTCGCAGCAGGTTCTCAACAAGTGGAGCATGGAGGGAGTGTTCTATCTCGCATCATGCGGCTACGTGGTGGCATGTGTAGACGGACGAGGCACCGGAAACCGTTCGCGCGAATGGGCCAACTGTGTCTACAAGCAGCTCGGCAAATATGAGACAGAAGACCAGATAGCCGGTGCGAGGCATTTCGCCTCCCTTCCATACGTGGATTCATCCCGTGTGGCTTGCTTCGGGTGGAGCTTCGGCGGCTATATGACCCTTATGGAACTCACAGCCCCGGATTCTCCCTTCAAAGCAGGCATATCCATGGCTCCTGTTACGGACTGGAGATGGTACGACTCAATATATACGGAACGCTATATGCTCACGCCCCAACAGAATGAGGCTGGATACAACGAGGCTTCCGCGATGCTTCGCACCAAAAACCTGAAGGCAAAACTCCTTATCATGTCCGGGACAAGCGACGACAATGTGCATTTCTACAATACACTGAAATACACGTCAAAACTGAACTCGGAAGGCACTCTTTTCGATATGATGGCCTACACGGGATTTGAACACAGCTTCCCGATGTGCAACGCAAGAACCATGCTTTTCCGGAAAGTGGCCGACTTCCTTTCCCGAAATCTTTAAACAACCTACACATACAAATAAGGAAGGCATAATCCCAATAAATGAAGTCATTACGTAAAATAAGCACGGTGCAGTTATATATGATGTGGAAGAACCTCGCCACATCATTGCTCCTGCTTATCGTAATGATGACCCTTTCAAAACTTATGCCTCCCATCTTCACTCCTCTTGCGGCACTTGCATGCGCTGCGGTTCTTTACACTTCATTGTACAACCACCGCAAAAGCGAATCCTCCGCATGCCTTCTCATCCCATACGTCTTCTTCATCTGCCTCCTGTGCTATGCCTTCACGACGATTGTCCTGAATCTGCTTGAACTGTGGGGTGTGATGAGGTTTCCGGCAGAATTTGTGTTCTTCAGCCGGCCGTTCGTCCCTTCCCTGCTTCTCAATCCGCTATGCTTCGTATGCATATCCGTGATGTATTTCCGCAGGAAAAAGCTTATGGTCTGCAAAGACTGCAACCTCTCAACGTCAAACAATTCTGCACAGAACCGTATAGGAATAATCTTCGAGTACGAATCGTATCTTCAACTGCGCAACATGATGTTGCTGTTCGGACTCTTGTCCGTTACAATCTGGATCTACTTCCTTGTGTTCTACATCAAAATCAATGCCAACGCACGCGACTGGTACTTATTCACATGGCTCACAGTGATTGCGTTCCTGCTTGATGAGGTGTATTTCCTTTTCAGGTACTACAATCTGTATCTTGACCTCAAGGAAAACGACGAAATCATCAGCGAACAGGAGATTGACGATATGGGGGCACAGACATATGTCCGTTATTACGTCATATGCGAAAACAACATATACGTCGATTCCCACGCAGTTGAAGATTATTCCGCATACAAAGAGGTGATAGACACACCTTTCCAGACAAAACGTTCGGTCAACGGAATGACAGCAGACGAAGTGAAGCGCATAATAACCCAGATGACCGGAATCGTCGATGGCGAACTGAGGTTCTTTTTCGGACGCAAGAATCCCACGATGCCCAATTCAAGCCTGCTCCGGTACTTCTATTTCATAAAGCCGCTCCCCGACGGCATGTGCCCCGCTTTGCGGACGGAAGGCGAATGGATGGACTACGCCGAAATACAACGCATATATTCCAACAATCCCGGGAAACTGGCCTCAATGTCGGTATTCGACACCACAAGGCTTGCCACTATCATTCTGACAGAAAAGATATTCGATGAAAACGGCTTCAGAAAGAACAGACTAAAGTCATACAACCCCACTTTCAGCCTGATAGACGTGCATAAATCAAAACTCAACTTTCAGGAAGACAAATGGATACACATATCGCTGTTCAACAGCGACACTCCGTTCTTCCGTCTTAAAAGATGGTGGCGCAAGATTACAGGGAAGTCATCCCAAAAACATAAGATATGGCAATAGAGATGATAGCCATAGTGGGGCCTACGGCCTCAGGAAAGACGCGCCACGCCGTCAACATAGCAAGTCGTCTCGGCTCTGAAATCATAAGCGCGGACAGCCGGCAGGTATACCGTGGGATGACGATAGGCACCGGCAAAGACCTGGAGGAATACGGGAATGTGCCTTATCATCTGATTGATGTCTGCGATGCCGGAGAGAAATACAATCTGCACCGTTATTTACAGGATTTCCAGCACGCCTATCATACAATACGGGAAAAAGACGCAGTGCCTGTTCTCTGCGGAGGCTCGGGCATGTATGTGGAAGCTGCAATCTCAGGAATAGTCTTGCCTGACGTTCCGGAAAATCCTGATTTGAGAAAAAGGCTGCATGGCAAAAGCCTCGAAGAGCTGACCTGTATGCTCGCAGACATGAAGCAGCTCCACAATACCACCGATGTCGATTCTGTCCAACGTGCCCTAAGAGCCATTGAAATCTGCGAATATTACAGGCTCAACCCAGACAAGGCAGCGGCTGCCGACAAGACAAACGCAAGGCACATCGACACACACATAATCTGCATCGACATTCCCCGCGAAACAAGACGCAAACGAATCACTGAACGCCTGCACGCCCGGCTGGAGGCCGGAATGCTTGATGAAGTAAAGGCTCTTCTTGATTCAGGAATCCCGGCAGAGAACCTCATATACTATGGCCTTGAATACAAATATCTCACTCTCCACCTGCTCGGCAGGCTCACATTGCAGGAAATGACATCCTCGCTTGAGATAGCCATCCATCAGTTCGCCAAGCGACAGATGACATGGTTCAGAGGCATGGAACGCCGTGGGTTCACAATCCATTGGCACAGATTCGACAAAGAAATAGACATTTCCGACCTTGACATCTGATTGAAGAATGAACACCTGATTGTCGATTGCTTTTTCACCTGAAACACACTCTTAACCGCTTTCATTTCCTTTACAATCTCCACAAATACATAACGCTGATACACATTCGGCGTCCATTTATGTTTAATTAACCTTTAGTTAACATTAATTAATCGCATGGGGGGGGAATTTACCCAATCTTCATTAACTTTGCGCAGACAAAAACTCTTACTGACACATTCCGAGTTAACAAGTATCTAATATTCATATAATTAATCACTAACATTATGCTAAAAAAATTTTTACTGCTTTCGGCTTTGGGATTCATCGCGATGTCAGCCGCGTCCCAGGGTACGATGACGTTCACTACGTCGGCGGAAAAAGGAACGGCAGTCCGACTGCTGCCAAACACCGTGTCAGCAACACAGCCAATCACCATCGACTGGGGCAACGGGGTGGAGATGAAATACACAGTTGACCCGAAACAGGCCGCCTACAACCGTTGGATCGAAGGCTCAATCGAAGGAGGGACAATCACAGTGAAAGGAAATCTGACTGAGTTCGAACTTTCAAACGCGAAACTCACGACGGCAAGAATTGAAAACATGGCAGCCCTGACCTCACTCGAACTTGACGACAACGAAATCGTTTCGTTCGAACTTGCCAATTACGCACCTCTGAAGACTCTGCGTCTGAGCAACAACAGACTGCGCAACACACCTACGGAATCCCCCACATTGTCGCTCGAACACGCGGGCGGAACGCTCACCTCCCTGTACCTGAGCGAAAACACCGATCTCGAATGCCTTGACATGCGCCATCTTGAAGTGCTCGAATATCTCTATATAAACGACTGCCCGAAATTCGCGTCGATATTCATCTGCGCTCCGGAAGAAAAGCACAGCACACTGCGCTCAATCAACATCAGCAACTGCAACCTGTCGCACTTCTATCCGGTGAACCTGCCTGCGCTCACAACCCTTAAGCTCGACCACAACAACCTTATGAGCGGCGAAACGGATGATTCTCCTTTCGTTTTGGGCGAATATCCTCAGCTCGCCAACCTTGATGTCAGCAGCAACAAAGGCATAAAGAGCCTGGACATATCCAAATGCACAAAACTAGAGCAACTGTACATAGACTCGTGTTCATTCTCTAACATCGACGTCTCCCAAGCCAAAGACCTGATAACCCTCAACTGCGCGGCCAACAAAATCCGCTCTCTCGACCTCGGAAACAACCTTGACATCACCACCCTTCTCGTCAACGGGAACCCGATAGCGGAACTCGACCTGTCTCCCTTCGGAAAAATCAACACGCTCAACATTTCCGACACACAGATTGCCTACATCCATCTTATGAACGCATATTACCTGAAGGATTTCAGGGCTTCCAACACCAACCTCGCGTTCGTGGACTTCAACGGCCAGCAATCCAACAGGATGACGAGAATCGACCTGCGCAACAACAAGAAGTTCACGCCGGAGTCAATGACATATACACTCATGACCCTTCCAGTCTCCGGAAAAGCATATTCCACCAACCTGTGGCTCGAAGGCTCCAATGCCGAACATTCCAACACCGCCTATGCCACAAGCGCGGACATGCAGTGGGTATGCGACGTAACCGGCGACAACACCGCCGTCAATTCCCCTCTCCTGATAACGGTGACCGGCGCCACCGACACGGGCGAAAACAAGACGGGTACGCTTGACCGCCTGTATCCGTATTTCGCTTACAGCCTCGACTACGACCTCGACGTGATGCAGACGCAGGGTGGAAAATTCATCATCTGCCAATGGCAACCCGAATATTTCCAGACGATAAAAAGCGTGTCCAACTCTGCGCTCAAAGGCGTACCGGTACACATATACCCATACCCCGAAGAGGGAAAACGCTTCCGCAGCGTAACGGTCAACGGTGAAGAGATTTTCTCCCGATGGTTCATCGTCTCCGAAGACGCCACCATAAAGGTCAACTTCACCAACGAATTGTCTTCCATCGCATTCGATGTGGAAAAAGGCCAGGACTTCACATTCCTTGTAAACACAGCCGACAACAACGGCTCTGTATTCGTAGACTGGGGTACCGGAGCACGCACTGAATACGACGGACAAAGAAAATATGAAACCGGCTACGTGCAAATCGGAGGAACCCGCATCGACGGAACCGCCGCAAGCGAAAGAATCACAGTCTACGGCGACATCGCGGCCATCGACGTGTCGGGATTCGGCGACGTGGCAGCCGATTTCGGACTGTGGGACAACCACATCACTGGCGTAGACCTTACCAACTGTCCCGACCTGAGGTTGTTCAACATACATTGGAACCCGATTTCAACCATCGACCTGAGCCAGAACACCGCGCTCGAAGTGCTCGACCTCGGCTACACCAACCTTCAGAGCATAGACCTCAGCAACAACAAGTCCCTCATATATATTGAAGCATACAGCGACGGATTCGACGACCCAGCAAGCGGAATCCGGGCTTTGGAAGCAATAGACGTGAGCAATCTGCCGGAACTTCTGCATCTGAACTTGAAGAACAACAAGATAAGCTCCATCGACTTATCCAAGAACACCAATCTTTACGAACTCAACCTCAACGGGAACAAGCTTCAAGACGTGGACGTGAGCAACAACCCCAAGCTCGTCAGCCTTGACCTCGGCCGCAACGGAATTTCCGTACTAGACCTTAAGGCAAACACAGAGCTGACATCGCTCAACATGGACAACAACAATCTCTCTTCAATAGACCTTTCCGCAAACACAAAACTTACCGACCTGATGGTCAGCAACAACAACATCCATGACCTCGACCTCAGCATGCTCAAGGGGCTGCAGCGTTGCTACATCAACGGAAACGGAATGAACGCCGATGAAATCAACGACACATACTATAGGCTTCCGCAACGTGTCGATGACGGCAGCGGAGAAGGCAGCGGAATCGGACAGCTTTCCTATAACCTCGTGGTATCACAGTCCGGCGACAAGGCCGAAAACGACTGCCGTCGCGCCGACTCCTCAATAGCCGAAGACAGGGACTGGACACCTAACATCCTCGGCACGAACGGAGGCAGCGATTTCGCATATCTCGACATCCTGTCTTCTCCGAACGGCACATTCAGGCTCACAGACTCAAAGGGCAATGAATACAAACACGGCTCAAAGGTGCCCAAATACGAAACCATAGCCATCACAGCCACTCCCGACGAAGGATATGTGTTCGAATCATATTCGCTCAATGACGACATTCCGGTGAACGCCTCATCCTTCGAGATGCCAGGAATATACACCAAGCTCCGCGTGAATTTCGCAAAAAAAGGCGGAGTAGCCTGCACTCAAGCAGACGAAGTCCTGATCGAAGCCAAGGAAGGAGCAATTGAAATCCATGCCGACAATGCCACGGCTTACGTCTTCCGTGCCGACGGCCTCGAAGTCGCAAACGCAGCAATCAACGGCACGGCACGAATCGAAATGCAATCCGGCCACTACATCGTAAAAGTGGAACATAACGGAAAATCGTCAGTCAAGACATTGATTGTCAAATAGCACGCAGGTTCCCGACAGGCATAACAAGAAAGAGGGTGTACCGGATTGCTTCAATTTGATACACCCTCTTCTTCAAATTCAAGCATAAAAAGATACAATCATGAAAAAGACAATGATACCGATAGCGGCCATAGCCATATGCATTCCTGCGATGGTCGAAGCGGCCAAAAGCGTGCCTTATTCCTCCGACCTCAGCATCGGGTCGGTTCTCGACCCTGAATGGACATCAATCAACAATTCACGTAGAGGGAAAGGATTCGCCAACGACATACTCAACACCGACTTCTCCATAACTGGAGCCAACGGCGCAATGGCACATCCATATGATGCGGACTACGCCGCAGACTGCTGGCTGGTGTCTCCATCCATAGTTCTGGTTTCAGGACAGGAATACACTGTTTCAGTCTGGACGAAGGCGCAAGGAAACGACCCAGAGAAATTTGAGATATGCACGGCCCGCGACAACTCATCTTCAGCGCTTTCCGCAGGCAAGATTCTGATGCGCAATGAAAATTACAGCAATTCATCCGACTTTGAAAAACAGGTGATGACATTAACGCCCGACGAGTCCGGGGAATACCATTTCGGCATACATTGTTTCAGTGCCGCCGATTCCTACCAGTTCTCCGTCGCAGGTTTCTCGATTACGGGCAACGGCGACACGGGAACTCCAGACAATCCAGCCACTGAAGCCAAGCCCCTGCCATACGAATTCGATTTTTCAGACCAAAACGTGTTCAGCTCGGAATGGACATCGGTGGCAGGGCCGGAAGCCGCAGTGAAAAGTCCGTGGACATACAACAGTTTCAATCAGGAAGCGTGGTTCGATTCAGCGCAAGACAAAAAGGAGGACAACTGGCTGATTTCTCCTGCAATTGAATTCAATGAAGCCGGAACCTACAGACTAGACGTAAACGGTTCGTTCTATGGGACAATGGACTTCGCCATCGGCAATGACAAAGAAGACCTTGCAGCATTCCGCACTGTCCATTCCATCTCCGACGCGTCAGAATACGACTCTCAGTTGCAGATTCCTTTCACAATCGAAGTCCCCGGACAGTATCATGTCGGCTTCCATGCCAAAGCGGCTTCCGGAAGCTTCATGGGCTACCGAATCGGATTCGTGAAAGTGAAGGCCGACAAACCCGTGCCTTCGCTTATCACCGACATCAAAGCAACGGCTGACGAAGCCGACGGACTGCTCGTGGCTCTGTCTTGGACCAATCCCGAACTGGACAATAAAGGGGAGAGAATCGAAGAGCTGACAAAAGTGGAGCTTTACCGAAACGGCAGTCTCATCAAAGAATTCACGGAAACCACACCCGGGACAAAGATGTCTTTCAACGACAATGTGCCTGACGACGGGACATACCTATATCATGTCGTGGCATACAATGCCAACGGGTCCAGCGACGAAGAACCGCTAAAGGCCAATCCCGGTTTCGTAGGCCATCCGACCGCCGCATTCCCCTATTCTCTCGACACGACACAGGCAAGCGATGAGGAAACGGCGAAACTCACCGTACAAGACGCCAACGGCGACGGATACACATGGAGAATGACAGGCTCATACTCCTGGGACAAAGCATTCACCTCCACCCGACCCGTAAACGAATACGCCGATGACTATCTCGCCACTCCATATTTGACACTGACAAAAGGGTATTACCTTCTCTCCGTCTCCGCCAATGCAAGGTTCAACAGCTACGAACTCGGATATGCCACTTCACGCCACGACATAGAAGGCACATTCGTAGCGTGCAGCGAGACCATAGATGAACCGGAAAACAGCTTCCAGACCCGAAAAACGATAATCGTAATCCCAAATGACGGGGAATACGTGGTTGCAATCCGTCATAAAGGCAAAAGCCAAAGCGACACGTATCCGGAAATGAAAATCCGTTCCATATCGCTTACAGGTCAGGAACTGCTGCCTGACACGGCGAGCGAGGTGAAGGTCTTTGAAGAGGAAAGCCAACCCAACGCACAGGTTCGCGTGGAATGGGTCAATCCCACTACAGACAACGCAGGACTTCCGCTTGCCGAAGACACACAACTGTCAATAACCATAAGCCGCAACGGGCAGGACATCAAGATTATAGAAGCCGACGAGACACATATCCCCGGAAAAGCGGAATCATTCCTCGACACTTCAATAACGGAAGACGGCGAGTATACATACGCAATAACGGCAAGCAATGCCAACGGCCATAGCGAACTCGATGCCCCTACGGCCTCATGCTATATAGGAGAGGCCCTCTCCGCGCCGTATGCAACCGACGATTTCACCGAATGGAGGCTTGTCAACGATGATGGCGCATGGTACTGCTGGGAACTTGACGAAACGGACAATTCACTCTATTGGTCAAAGTACTACGGAGAGCCGGAGAACGACTATGCACTTTCCCCCTTCATAAGAATCGAAGACGGAACACACTATAAAATAACGGTCAACGCTTCTGCCGGAGAAAACGATACGGAATGGGCGCTCGTCATCGGCAACGCTTCGCGCCACGAAGCGCTCGCCAAGGCATTCCGGACAGTCTCGTGCGCAAACGCTACGGCAGAGCATATTTTCCGCATAACAGGGTCGTCAGCCTTATGCACAACTGCCATCGACAACGCGGATGCAGACACACAGACCATAGAAGCGGGCAAAAAGACAATCGGAGTCGTACCACTCTCAACGGGCAAAATAAGAATTACCGGCTTCAAAATCGAAGAAGACATAGCAGTAGGCATCGAAGGCATAGATGCCGCCGACTGCATAAGCTACCACGATGGAATGCTCATAGTGCCGGCAGGCACGGAGGAAACAAGAATCCACGACATTTCTGGCCGCCTGCTGCTGAAAAGCAGTGGCAACTCTCCCATCAATGTCAAAGGCATCGGTTCCGGAATCTTAATCGTACAAACAACAGTTGACGGACGTTGCAGGAGTTTCAAATTCCGGAAATGACACATACGCTCAAAAAATGCTTTGGAACATCAGATTCCGAAGCATTTTTTATTTCACTAAATATCAACACCATACAAACCAGGACATCTTCACTTCAGGTTTTAATTATAAAAAAACGGCCGAAAAATTTGGCCAGTCCGGAAATAATGTCTAACTTTGCACCGTCAAAAGAGACAAGGACACCTCAAACGAGGGTTCTCAGACAAAACAAATTGCCTTGTGGTGTAATGGTAGCACTCCGGATTCTGGTTCCGTCTGTGAGGGTTCGAGTCCTTCCAAGGCAACAAATAGAAACGCTATCAGCAGACTTTGAGTCGGAACTTACGGTTTCGACTCTTTTTCTTTCTTATATGCTTATGGAAACCAAAGACCAAGAGAAACCGAAAGCCGACTTCCGTCGCAAACCGGACTGGCTTAAGATAAAACTGCCCCGCGGATTCAAGACCTCGCAGGTGGTCAGACTTCTCAACGAGAAGCATCTGCACACAATATGCTCTTCCGGCATGTGTCCAAACCGTGGCGAATGCTGGGGCAACGGAACTGCCACTTTCATGATAGGCGGAAACGTATGCACGCGCAGCTGCAGATTCTGCAACGTGGCCACCGGAAAGCCGCTTCCTATCAATCCGCAAGAGATAACCGACATCGTGCGCTCGGTAAAAGACCTGAAGCTTAAACACGTCGTAATCACATCCGTAGACCGCGACGACCTCCCCGACCTCGGAGCCGGGCATTGGGCTGCCATAATACGCGCATTGAAAAAGGAATGTCCCGGAACGACGATGGAAGTGCTCATCCCCGATTTCCAAGGACGACTGGAACTCATCGACATTGTAGCCGCCGAGAAGCCCGACATCATTTCCCACAATATGGAGACCGTGCGCAGACTGACGCCTGAGGTTCGTTTCCGCGCCACATACGACTGCTCCTTGAAAGTAATCAGGCACATCGCCCAACTCGGAATCCGCAGCAAATCCGGAATCATGCTCGGACTCGGAGAGACCCGAGAAGAAATAATCGAAACCATGGACGATCTCCGCGCAGTGGGATGCGAAGTCATGACCATAGGCCAGTATCTCCAGCCGACAAAGAACCATTATCCGCTACAGGAATACATCACTCCGGAACAGTTTGCGGAATACGGCGAAATCGGACGCGACAAAGGGTTCAGGCACATAGAAAGCGCGCCTATGGTACGCTCAAGCTACCACGCAGAAAGGCACGTACACTGATGCTTACCGTAAAGGATTTAGGACTGGTGCCCTACCGCGAAGCGTGGGAACTGCAAAAGTCTATCCAAGCCGACGTCATCACCGACAAAAACCGCGAAGACACGGAGGAACATCTTCTGCTCGTGGAGCATCCTCCAGTCTTCACACTCGGCAGACACGGGCATGCGGAAAACATGCTTGTATCCGAGGACGCCCTTGCCGCGAAAGGAATCGAGTTTGTCAGGATAGAGCGCGGAGGCGACATAACGTTCCACGGTCCGGGTCAGCTTGTAGCATATCCCATCATCGACCTGCAACGCCATCATCTCGGAGTGAAAGACTACGTCAATATGCTCGAAGAAGCGGTGATACGCACAATAGCCCACTACGGCATAACAGGAGAACGCGTGGATGGGGCCACAGGCGTATGGATTGACAAAGGATTGCCTGGAGAAAGAAAAATTTGCGCCATCGGTGTGAAATGCACACGGTTTGTAACGATGCACGGCCTTGCGCTCAACATAAACACCGACTTGCATTATTTCGGAGCAATAAATCCATGCGGGTTCATCGACAAGGGAGTAACATCAGTTCGTCAGGAGACAGGAAAAGAAGCCGACATGCAAGAAGCCAAAGAGCTGTTTGCTGCACATTTCCGGGAATTGCTGAAATAAAAGAATCAAGCATTCCCAAACAGAGTCATATCAAACAACAGCGGCGCAACAGAAAACATTCCGTTGCGCCGCTGCCTTATTAAGAGGCTGTTTAAAAATCATTGTTAAACGCAGAGTGGTGGATTTTTTGTTAAGGCGCACTTTATGAGGAGGGAGCATATCGGGATATGTGACCGACGATTAAATGCGGATTAACGGAAAAGGCACCATTCTGACTGAAACATTAAATTGAATTCTTTTAAAGAGGCTTTCCAGGAATGCCTTCCGCCATTCCGGAATATTTGCGCGTCTTTATCCCTTCGGCTCAGTCTCATAGCCCGCTATGCTCCTTCGCTGCAGGGATAAATACATCACAAATCTTCCGGCTCTGCGTTAACAAGCATTTTTAAACAGCCTCTAAACAGGATTTCTCACCTATCAATCGAGATCAGCTCATATTTTGTAGAACCGAGACCGATTTTCTCGGCATACTCAACAGTGTGGATGCCGTGCATATTTTCAATGCGCTCAATCAGGGCGCGGGGGTCATTGCCCTCTCCGGGGATTATCTTATAAATCAGATCCACACAAGCCTTGTCGAGAGCCACCGGGTCTGTGGACGCAAGTATGCCAATGTCTTTTATTGTTGGATTGGCTGGATGCCCGTTGCAGTCGCAGTCAATCGACATATTGTTCATCACGTTGATGTACAATATATTGTCGCCGAAATGGTTTGCCACAGCCTGGGCCGATGCCGCCATTGATTCCAAAAAGGCGTCCTGCTCGGCAATCTTGCCCCAAACCTCTTCTCGGTTTTCCGTCTGTCCGGCAGAATGGATGTATGCCTTCCCGTTGCCTGAAGCCACACCGATTGAAAGGTTCTTAAGTGCACCGCCGAAACCACCCATCTGATGTCCTTTGAAATGGGAAAGGTCTATCATAAAGTCATAGTCGGGCAAAGACGCGCCAACGATGTCATACTTCAGGTGGAGGGTGTCCTGGACAGGAATCCTGATTTCCCCTTCACCGTCCATTATGTCCACCGGAGCTATTGCGGCAAAGCCATGGTCTATGCATACCTGCCGATGGTCTTCGGTTCGATAACGCCTGCCTTCATACGCCGTATTGCACTCCACAATCGTGCCACCTGTCTTCTGCACAAGATCTTTGATAAGCGCAGGTTGCAGGAAATTCTTTCCGTTAGGCTCCCCTGTGCTGATCTTGACCGCCACCTTGCCGGTTGCGCTACGCCCCAGTGCCTCATACACTTTAACGAGAGCCTCCGGTGTGATTTCTTCTGTCATATAGACTTTCGACTGCGCAAAGCCAGACAAAGCAGCAAGAGCGCAAAAAGAAGACAATAATAACTTTTTCATAGAAAAAACGTTTATCAGATAAAACTATTGTTCATTTGTAGACGGGAGTCCATTGTCTGAATCCCGTTATCAGAGGACAAAATTATACATTCTCGAGAAATAACCAATTACCATTTTTACGGATTTCCTGCACAGTTTTATGGACGCCCCGTTTCTGAAAGGATTTCGGACACCAAAAATAAGCTCAGATTTCGTAATTAGGGCAATTTTTAATAACTTTGTAGATTGAAAACAAACATACTCATACCATGAAAAGTATCAAAACACGCCTGTCGATACTCAGCTTCCTTGAGTTTGCTGTCTGGGGAAGCTACCTTGTATCATTGGGAATATACTTAGGAAGCGTCGGCCTCGGTGCCCAGACATTCTGGTTCTATACGGTGCAGGGACTCGTATCTCTTTTTATGCCTGCGCTCATAGGCATAATAGCCGACCGTTGGGTGCCTGCCCAGAAGATGCTCAGTCTTTGCCACGCATTGGCCGGGCTGTTCATGATTCTCGCCGGAGGATATTGCTGGCTGCACAACCCCGACATCGAATTCGGCACTCTCTTCACGTTCTACACTCTTTCAATCGCATTTTTCATGCCTACAATCGGGCTTACCAACTCAGTGGCGTTCAACGCGCTAAATAAGGCGGGGCTCGACACTGTAACGGCTTTCCCGCCTATACGGGTATGGGGCACTGTAGGCTTCATATGCGCCGAGCTGTTCGTCAACTTCACAGGATTCCAAAGCACGTATATGCAGCTCATCTCTTCGGGTATGCTCAGTCTGATTATGATGGTGTACGCATTCACGATGCCCGACTGCCCGGTCAGCAAGTCTTCCGGAAGCTCTTTGAGCGACACATTGGGACTCAGCGCGTTCAAGCTCTTCAAGTCGCGCACTATGGCGGCATTCTTCATATTCTCGATGCTTCTCGGAGTATGTCTGCAGATCACAAACAGTTACGGCACGATGTTCATCGACAACTTCCAGCACATCACAGAATTCATGGACACATGGGGAGCGAAAAACGCCACTGCGCTGACGGCCATTTCCCAGGCAAGCGAGGCATTGTGCATCCTTATGATACCGTTCTGCCTGAAGCGTTTCGGAATCAAAGGAGTGATGCTGATAGCAATGATTGCCTGGGTTCTGAGGTTCGGTTTCTTCGGTATCGGCAACACAGGCAACGGCATCGTGTTCCTCATACTTTCATGCATAGTCTACGGCGTAGCGTTTGACTTCTTCAATGTGGCCGGCGGATTGTTCGTGGACCAACAGACCGACAACAAACTACGTTCCAGCGCGCAAGGGCTGTTCATGATCATGACCAACGGCATCGGGGCAAGCGTAGGCACAATGCTTGCAGGAAACCTTGTCATCAACCGCCTTGTAGACATGAGCCCCGTGGCAGACGAGGCTGCCAAAGTGGCACAAGCCACAGCCAACCTTCCTGGATGGGAACATTCATGGTTCATATTCGCCGGATATGCACTCGTAATAAGCATCCTTTTCGTATTCATATTCAAAACGCCTAAGCACACCGCAGGACAAATCACTGAAGAAAAAGCAGTTGACATTGCCGGAGGTGATCCGGAAGGCATGCCGGGCGAAAACCATAAATTCTGACCCGAATAGACCGTGATACAGTTCTATGCTCCAGACATAGAGGCCACCGGGATGCTTCCCGAAGACGAGTCGGCTCATTGCTGCCGTGTGCTGCGTCATAAACCCGGCGACGAGATTGCCGTCGTTGACGGCAAAGGAAACCGTTTCCGGTGCACAATAACCGATGCTAACCCAAAGCGGACAGCTGTTGAAATATCAGACAGGGAATGCATTCGGGAACATTGGGGATGCAGGATATGCCTTGCCGTGGCCCCTACCAAAAACTCCGACCGTATGGAATGGCTTCTTGAAAAAGCGACTGAAATCGGAGTGGACGAGATAGTGCTTCTGAAATGCGAACACAGCGAACGCAAGGCCATCAAGACGGAACGCCTGCGCAAAATACTCGTGAGCGCAATGAAGCAGAGCCTGAAAGCCAAGCTCCCCGTTCTCGGAGAAGTAGTCTCCATAAAAGACTTCTTGAAGGAATGCCGCGAAGGTCAACGTTTCTTCGGATATTGCGACGACAACACGCCGCGAAAGAACTTCGCAAAAGAATGCCGTGCAGCCACCGACACTACAATAATGATAGGCCCTGAAGGAGATTTCTCACCCACAGAAGTGAAAAGAGCTCTTGAAGCCGGGTTCGAAGCCGTAACATTCGGCAGAAGCCGCATGCGCACCGAAACTGCAGCACTGTTTGCAGTCGGGACCGTACACATCATAAACCAGACAAACGAACAAGCATAAGACATCACATATGGACCAACCCACCGCTCTCGATTTCCTTACCGCCTCGCCTACAGGCAGCTTTTTCCTGCTTGCCGGCCCTTGCGTGATAGAGAACGAGGAAATGGCTCTCGACACAGCCGAAGAACTCCTCAGCATAACTTCTTCGCTCAACATCCCGTTCGCTTTCAAAGGGAGCTACCGCAAGGCCAACCGAAGCCGTCTTGATTCATTCACCGGAATCGGCGACGAAAAGGCCCTGAAAGTATTGCGAAAAGTAAAGGAGACACTCCACATACCGGTAATCACAGACATACATGAAGCCGCCGAGGCTGAAATGGCCGCAGAATACGTTGACATACTTCAGATTCCGGCTTTCCTGTGCCGACAGACCGACCTGCTCGTGGCGGCGGCAAACACAGGCAAAAGCGTGAACATAAAAAAAGGCCAGTTCCTGGCACCTGAGTCGATGGCTTATGCAGTGGAAAAAGTGCGCCAATCCGGAAACCTCAGCGTGAGCGTAACAGACCGGGGAACGATGTTCGGCTACCAAGACTTAATTGTGGACTTCAGGGGAATACCGGAAATCCAGCTGTCATGCCGATGTCCGGCCATAATGGACATAACCCACTCACTCCAACAGCCCAATCAGTCGGCGGGAGTCACAGGCGGACGTCCGGCCATGATTTCCACAATCGCAAAAGCTGCAATCGCCGTAGGAGCCGACGGCATTTTCCTGGAGACACACAGAAATCCTGCAGAAGCCAAGAGCGACGGAGCAAACATGCTCCCGCTCGACGAAGTGAAACATCTTCTCCAAAATCTGGTTATACTCAGAGAAGCCGTCAACTCTCTTCATTGACTTTCCACATAAATTCCTGACACATCTGACTAAAAACATGAAAATAAAACACATATTCGCGATTTCCGCATTGGCCGTGGCTTCGGTTGCCGCTGCCCAACAGATAAATCCAATCACCAAAGCGGTGCTGGACGGATACGACCTCACATTAAAGGAAAACCCGAAGGACTACGAAACCCTGTATCAGAGAGCCGCCCAGTACTATAACCTTTCGATGTATGACAATGCATTGACCGACATCGCAAAGGCAATCGACTGCACCCCTGAAAAGGACTCGGAGATGCGCCAACGCGAGTTTTCGCTGATGGCCGACATCGACATCGAACTCAAAGAATACTCCAAAGCGCTCGCTGCCATAGAGAAAGCCCTTGAAATCAACCCAGACTCTTACGGAGACCTGTACAAAAAAGGAAACATCCTTCTCCACCTGAAAGACGGAGAAGCGGCCTACCGAGTGTTCTCAAGCATGCAACGCCTCAAGACCCGCAGCCAGGAAGCATATTTCGGCATGGCAAAAGCCTGCCTGCTTACGGGGAAGAAGGCCGAAGCTGAAGAATTGATAAAAGAAGCCCAGAACGCCGATCCGACGAGCGCGATAACCTTCTGCCGCGTCGGCGACCTATACCGGGAGTCGGGCGACAACCGCCAGGCAGCCGCCAACTACCTGAGTGCTTTCGCACTCGCCTCAGATTCCGAACGTCCGCTGCAGTCTCTCATCTCCCTCGGCGAAGAGGATTTCCCTGCCGTGGCCGATGCCGTGGATTATGCCCTTGAACGCTCCGACAACCAAGTGCCGCTGTATTTCATCAAAGGAAACATAGCCAATCTTACAGGCAACTATCAGGCTTCCTACGAAGCTCTCAACAATCTTCTGAAAATCCCGGCAGGCCAAGCTCCTTCCGTATATGCTTCCCTTGCCAACACATGCCTTGCCCTCGACAAGCTCGACGAAGCCGCCGAAAACATCGACATGGCAATAGTCAGGGCAAACACTACGGCCAACCTCATATCCAAAGCAAACATCGAACTTGCTGCCGGACGTCCGGCTTTCGCTCTCGTAAGCGCGACAAAAGCCCTTGAAGCCGACCCGGGAAATATGGACGCCATGATTGCTGCCGCACTCGCAAATGCCGACCTCCAGGAATACGACAAAGCAATAAAGCATCTCAACGAAGCGGCAATCTCCGATGCCTCCGACCCTCTGCCGCTTATGCTGCGCGCATGGATAAACTCCGCTTTCCTCAACAACCAGAAGGCAGCCGTAGCCGACCGTAACCGCGTAGCCTCCATGCCTGCTGACAGATTCCCGGAAGTGGCATACAAAGCCCTTGCCAAATCCCTCAACGGCAAAAAGATTGACGGCGACGAAATCATCAGCCAATCGCTCGAAGCCGATTCGGGCAAGGAAGCGTGCTACTATGCAGCCATATATTATGCCCAGACCGGAAACATCGAAAAGGCACAAGAGATGCGCGACAAGGCAATCTCTCTCGGCTTCGGAAACTTACACAAACTGCATTCCGACAAGACCGCAAATCTGAACCTCCAACCGATTTCACATCTCAAATGAACCCCGCAACAACGTTGATTGTTAAAAATAAAGAAACAATCAAAAAACACTCAATGTTATGAAAGGTCAAGAAAACCACAACCAAGGCAACCATCTCCCCAAAGGGGCACGTATAGGGTTCGGGATATTTATGGTTCTGATATACATAGGAGTAGGACTGCTGTTCATCTTCAATGTCTTCGACATCTGGAACCGCACAATCGGATACATTGTAGGCGGCCTGCTCTGCCTTTACGGAATATGGCGGGGCTACAGGCTATACATAGGATCCAACTGACAAAAGAATACAAGAATACAGATGAGAATAAAGCAATTGGCTATCTGCGCAGCCGCGACAACAACGTTGGCGGCTGCCGTAGCATGTTCACCCATCAAAAAAGGGGAATACGCAAAAGGGAGCGCAACCGTCTATTGCGACGAGGGTTTCAAGACAATTCTCGACGAAGAGATACAGGTGTTCGAGTTCTCTTATCCCGAGGCTTCCATCATCCCCTTCTATGTCAGCGAGCAGGAGGCAATAGACAAGTTCCTCGCCGACAAGACACAGGCCATCATCGTAACACGCGAACTGACCAAAGACCAGATAAAATACATGAAGTCGAAGTTCAAACGCGTGGTTCGCACCAACTGCATAGCCGTCGATGCGGTGGCGTTGATCACCAACAAGGAGAATCCTGTGGACCAGCTCTCGCTTCAGGAGATCGGGGACATCCTGTCAGGGAAAATATCACGGTGGAGCCAACTTGCCGGCTCTGACACCACTGCCATCAAGATTGTGTTCGATAATCCCGGGTCATCGACTGTCAGCTATATGCGCCACCAGTTCCTTCCGGCCGGAACCCAAGTTTCCGACAATCCCAACGCTTTCGGACAGAAGAACAACGCGCAAGTGCTCGACCTTGTGAAAAAAGACCCAAACGCACTCGGAATAATCAGCGTCAGCTGGCTTGGCGAAGACCTTTCCGCTGCAAAAAACATACCGCTTGACCGCCGTGTGGAAGACTATAACACGCAGAACGACACAATTGCATCCGAACTAACCACGGAAGTAAATATCATAAAGGTTTCCAACCCTACTGAGAAGAACGACTTCAGCCCCATCGGTTACAAGCCGTATCAGGCATACATATATTCCGGTGAATACCCCCTCTACAGGAAAGTGTATATGATTTCCTCTGCTTCCAACTCAACCGTGCTTCACAGTTTCTACACGTTCATCACGGGTTTCGCCGGACAGAAAATCATCACCAAGACGGGGATACTTCCTTTTCATTTTCCGCAAAGAGTGGTCAACCTGCAATAAACCAATCGACATAAACCGCATCTAAAAGAGTATAGATAAGAGTGCGCATAAAACGTCCGTGACCACAATATTCACGGCAGTTTCACGTAAACTTATTGATATTCATTTCTTCTGAAAACAACACAAACCATACCGATATGAAATTCAAAGCATTATTCTCAATCTGCCTTGCGTCAGGAGCATTCACGGCTTTTGCCCAGACGCACGTGGAAGGTGTAGAATACTACAAAGCCGACCAGCTCGAAAACGCGCGTGAACTTCTTGAACGCAACATGAACAACTCCGCCACAGACAAGGCAATAGCCAACTTCTACCTCGGAGAAATAGCAATGCAGGAAGGAAACACCGACAAAGCCGCCGCCTTTTTTGACAAAGGCATAGCGGCAAATCCCGAATACGGTTTCAACTATGTGGGCAAAGGTGCCATATTACTGAAGAAAGGGGATGTAAAAGAAGCTGAGAAGATGTTCAAGACCGCAGAAGGAAAGGCCAAGAAAGACCCTGCCATGCACATCCAGATAGCCCGCGCATATTATGGTTCCGACCCAGCGGCATACGCCAAGGAAATAGACAAACGTCTCGAAAAGGCCCGTCGCATAAACATCCAGGCTCCCGAGATATTCATCTTTGAAGGCGATATGCTTGCCGACAAAAAAGACTGGGGCAACGCTGGCAGCAAATACGAGATGGCCGCAAGCTACAACCCTCAAGGTGCGGACGCTTACGTGAAATACGCCAACCTCTTCACACAGGTCAACCCTGAATATTCCATCAAGATGCTCAAGCAGCTCCTTTCGCAGAATCCCACTTCAGCACTCGGACAGCGCGAGCTTGCCAATGCCTACTACAACAACAAGGACTACGAGAATGCAGCCCTTGAATACGGCAAATACGTCAAGAACCCCAACCACTTCAAACAGGATGAAGACCGCTATGCCTTCCTCCTTTTCTATGGGAAGAACTACAAACAGGGATATGACTTCGCCACCGCCCTCCTCAACGCCAACCCGGCCAATTTCACAGCACGCCGCTACCAGTTCATGAATGCCGCGCAGCTGCCTGAAATGAAAGGGAACATGCTTCAGATGGCTGAAGAACTTTACGCCGCCCACAAATCCAATGCGGCAAACAAGTTCGCCCCGATCGACTACACCCTGATTGCTGAAGAATTCCAGATGGCAAAACGCCCACAGGAGGCCATCTCGGTTCTGGAAGAGGCAATGAAAGAGAATCCGGAGAACGCGGCCTTCAACAAACAGCTTGCCATGACCTATGTGGACCAGAACGATTTCAACAAAGCTGCCGAAGCATACAGAGGTTATCTCCAGAAAATCGGAGAACCCGGCTATAATGACTTCATCCAGCAAGCCCTCTTCAGCTATTTCGCTGGCGTGACGTCGAAGGAAAACGATCCGGCACTTGCCGAAAGTAACTTCAACGAAGCTGGCGAATATGCCGATAAGGCCGCCAAAATACTTCCTGACAACTACAAGCCTAAGAAAATCCAGGGAGACATAGCCAAACAGCGCGCTTCGAAAGAGGATGTTGAAAAAGCAGCCGCCCCGCTGTATACTGAGGCCATCACGCTCCTTGAAGCATCCAAAGACCCTTCACGCTACGCGTCAGACGCCAAGGAAATGTACAACTATATGGGCAACTATTACCTTGACCAGAAAGACGTTGCCAAGGCAAAGGAATTCTTCAACAAGTATCTCATCTACGATCCAAACAACGAAGACTATCGCAAATTCGTAGAAAAGCTCTGACAATCCACATAAACCCCAATAATCCAGACTTCAGACAGCAATCCGTCTGAAGTCTTATTTTTTATGACAGCATATGCACAAGACTGCGATTTATGTCCGCAACGACGATTTCAATGCCTCAATATTTGGCCAATAAACGCGGAATGCGTATCTTTGCAGCGGATTTGGGCACAACAGTCCATCAACGATTGATATGCCCATATATGAACTGAATTTTTCTGACTTAATACTTAAAACCGGAAATATGAAACGTGACAACGAAATCTTTGAGATGATCGACCGCGAACATCTCCGCCAGCGTCGCGGCATCGAACTTATCGCTTCTGAAAACTTCGTCAGCGACGAAGTGATGCATGCAATGGTGTCTAGTCCGGAAAAGTGTTGACCGTCAGATTCAACATTTTTTAGTAAAATGTGTGAAGAAAACAAAAAATTCTGGGACGAATCTCAGATTTCGGCAATCAATGCCTGGCACAGCAGCGGAAAAAGTTTCAGTCAGATTGACGAGGAATACAATTTTGCGGTCGGGACATTGTTTACAATAGTAAATGCAATCCCG